>JBBIOJ010000001.1:0-170306 GCA_037443445.1 Desulfarculaceae bacterium
TCTGCCAAGGACTGGCTGGAAGAGGAGACCTGTAGAGCTGCGGAAGCCACCTGCTGTGAGGCGGGCTTCAAACCAGCCACAGCTCGGTTGATAGGCCGAAGGACCGAACGGCTGAGGAAAAAGGCCAACAAACCTCCCAGTATAAGCCCAGCCACGATTGAGATCAGAGAGAAGGTGTTGGAGGTGGCTACGATTCCCCTCGTATTTTCCGTCACAAGGTCGCTTTGATTCCAGGACTCCATTTGAAGCGCTTGGGCAAGGGCCAGAATGAGATCCCAGGTCTTGTACAAAGCCGGAAGGATTTCTGAATTCAGGCGTGAATAGTTCACCTTCCATTCGTTTGCCGCTTCCGAATAAATCTGCACAGCTTCCAGAGCCCTGTTGATGTTATTTGCTTCTTGGGCAGTGGGCGACAGTTTTCTTAGCTCTTCCAGCATACCTGGGAGGGAGGATACCAAATTATACATTTCCTCCCAGTGCGCCGAATTCTGATGGGCCAGGAATGCCTTTTCAAGTTCCCTGGCTTTCAAGGCTGTTTCCCCTATTTTTCTTACAAGGAAAACTGAGTTTATAATTCTCTCTACGGATGGTTGCTTCGCTCTCAAGTATTCATCTGTGAACTGATCAAGAGTATCTCCTGTCCGGTTCATTGTCTTGGCAACTTCAGATAGGATTTCTGGCCTTGCAGCTTCTCCAAATTCATTAACCCATGACATGAAAGCCTGAAAGTAGTCTGACAATGCTTGCTTGGCCTGCAGGATCTGCTTAGCCTCAATTTCTGACGGATTCAGTTTTTCCAATCGGTCAAGAGTTTCCAATGCAGTTTTCACATTACGTTCGAGTGCCTGAAGGTCGAAACGATCTTGGATATCTTGATATTTTTTTTCCCTCAGGCGGCTTTCAAGCACAAGTGACCTAACTTCGTTGACCAAACCGAGGCTTTCAAATGCCTCCTGGAAGTCCTTTTTCTTGGCGGTCATGAAGGCTTCCATTATGGCGTCCAATTCTTTTCCCTTTTCATCCATGCGAAATTCTTTAGCTCGATTTGCAGCCAAAGTCTCCCTAGCCGAGTCATATAGGGCTCTCAAATCCTGTGCCGAACTCTCTAGCTGAAGCACTTTGGATGAAAGTTCGATGTCTTCGGACCTCTCAGACAACACTTTGATATCATGTATATTAGAGCCAAGCTCTTGCAACTTTTCTTTAACGGTGTTGCCTTGATTTTCCGTGGAAAATTCCTTTAGTTCTTTGTCGGCCAGAACCCGGTTTAGCAAGGCCAATCTCTCCACATTGACCGCCAAGCGAACGCCGGCCAGGCTCTGCGATGTCATCAGGTCCACGTTTCCTCTGATACGGTCCAACATAAGGAAGCCACCCAGACCAATGGCCGCGACCAAGACCGTCATGCTGGCAAAGCCCGTTTTAAGCCTTAGCGATAGTCTCATGGCAGGTCCTTTCTTCCGATGAACAGTTGAGTTCCGATTCACAAGGACGTCCAATCCCGGGGCCGAGCTTGCTAGCCGGATTCAAACCGGGCTCCAATTCAGGAGCCCGGCTCCGAAATTCATTTGTATACACCACAGCCAAAGATCAGCTCTCCGTGCCTCTCCAGATACATCAGCTTAGGCTCGATCTGCTTGCTGACGGGATTCATGAACTTGTACTCCTGCCAGGCTTCGTTGTTGGCCTTCATCAAGGCAATCCTTTCCTTCATGAACTCCTTTCCGTCTATGTCCTTGTTGTCTATCAATTCGCGGCCTATCATTTTAGGATTCGCCCCGTGTGCAAGACATTTTCCGTTCATGTCATAGACGACCACGTAGAGATCTCGATCCACAAATTGGCCTTTGGGGTTGCTTATCTCCTGGAAAGCTTTTTCATTACCGTTTGCCTTGGCGTATTGAACTGCCTTTTTGACCATGGCCACAGCTTCATCCTTGGTCCCTTTCTCAGCGGCGATCGAAACAAGAGGGATCAAAACACAAAGCAAATTCAAAGCTAACACGTTGAATCTCTTCATAACCCACCTCCTCGCCTGAATTTTTGCAGAGAACTCGCTTCTCCACTTTCTAGACAACTTCTGACCAGCAAGCTCGTTGCAGCCACTTATCGGTGGATCCCGTTTGAAACTTTAGAGCACCTTGCCTCGCACACGTTTTCTCAACCAGAGGAACCCTGGTGGGCTGACTTTGGAGAAGGCGCGGCTGGTTGGGATCCGTTCTGGGTGTAGAGCAGCACGCTGATCCTTCTGTTTCTGGGATCGTAAGGGTTATCCTTGACCAGGGGGTCTGTTGCCGCAAATCCGGCCACCCTCACGAGCCTTTCCTGAGCCAGGCCGTTGGCCTCCATCTCTCTCCTGGCAGCTGAGGCCCTCTCGGTGGAAAGCTCCCAGTTGGTGTAGCGGTTGGTAGGGTAACTCAGGGCATCGGTGTGACCTTCTATGGCTACAGGGTTCTCATTCTCCTTGAGGGTTTCGGTTATAACCTTCAGGATTCTCCTGGCATCCTGCGTCAGATCCGATTTTCCAAGCGCGAACATGGGATTGCCGTCCTTGTCCATCATCTGGATGCGGACTCCCCCCTCAAAGGTTTCCACCAGGACCTGGTCTTTCACGTCAGCGAGACGGGTCTCTATCTCCTGCTTGAGCTTTTCCTTGAAGTCCTCGGGATTCAAGAGCCGTTTTCCATTTTTTTGCTGACCTGGCATGGAGCGTTCCGAAGGTTTGACTGTTTTTTCGTTCATGACATCTGTCAAGTCCTTGCGGGTACTTGTGTCAAAGAGGGATTCCCCGCTTTTCTCGAAAATGGAGAACTTCTTAAAATAGTTGGAAACCCTGGCCCTTTTTTCAGGTTCCACCATGGTTATGAGCCAAAGCAGCAGGAAAAAGGCCATCATTGCTGTGACAAAGTCAGCATAGGCCACCTTCCAGGAACCCCCGTGGGCTCCTTCATGCCCTTTTTTCCTGCCCTTTTTTATTATTATGTTTTTTGCTTCCATTGCTTTATGGCCTCTTCGAGTTCCAAAAAACTAGGCCTTTCACCGTTGGGGATGGCCCTTCGGCCCGACTCCACGGCTATTCGGGGGGCCGCATCCCCCAGGAAGGCCACCAAGGCCGTCTTGATGACCTGGAGCTTGATCTCCCCGTCCTTGGCTATGTGTTCCAGGCGGGTGGCCAAAGGACCCACGAATCCGTAGCAGGAAAGAACCCCCAAGAAAGTCCCCACCAGGGCCGCCCCTATGCTGTGGCCCAGCACCTCCGGCGGCTCGCTTATCTTGCCCATGGTCAAGACCACCCCGAGGACAGCGGCCACGATTCCCAGGCCCGGCAGGGCGTCGGCCACCTTGGCCACTGAGGAGGAGGGAAGCATGGCTTCATGCTGCTGGGCCTCGATATCGATATCCAGAAGAGAGTCCAGCTCGTGGGGGGGCATGTTGGTGGAGACTATCACCCTGAAATTGTCGCAGATGAAATCCAGTGCCGTCTTGTCAGCCAAGATCTTGGGAAACCTGGAGAATACCTCGCTCTTGCCAGGATCCTCCACATCCCCCTCGATGGAGAGAAGCCCCTGTTTTCTCACCTTGGTGAAGAGCTGGTAAAGCAGAAGCAAGAGCTCGAGATAGGTCTCCCTGCTGGTGGCTGACGAGGAGAAGATTCTGGCCAGGTTCCCGGCTATCATTCCCAGCATCTTGCCGTGGGAGGATATGATCAGGGAGCCTGCGGCCGAGCCAAAGATTATGAGCACCTCTGCAGGTTGGAAGAGGACACTCAGGTTCCCTTTCTCCACCAGGAACCCTCCCAGCACAGCCACAAACACTACACCTATCCCCACAGCAGCCAGCATGGCTTCTCCAAGAACTCCAAGTCCTGTCCCTTCCCCCTGCTCCTGACTGCCAAGCGGGCCTCCTGGCCCCCGCCCACAAGGCCCAATTGATACAAGAAGCCTTTCCTGCTCAGGCAGCCACCTGGAGCCTCCTTGGACACTGCCGAGGCCCTGGCTTCCAACACCTCCCGGGATTCCATTGGAATGCCTCGAGCCGGCTCACCCGGCCCAGACAACCTTCCCGGACTATCATGATTATCGGAGATTCCCCTCAGATCTTGAGTCAGACCCCGACTTCCTTCCACAGTGCCACCTGCCCGGGGCCGGCGCAAAAGGACTCAGCCCCAGGATTCTTGTCGGAGGGTACGGATCGGAGCTTTACCTCGACTGTTCGGGTGTCCCTCGCCATAGAAAGCTCAACCGGATCTCTTGGCTCGCCTGAGCCGGGTGGAATTGAAAGAATCCCGCATGGTGCCAGATCCGCGGCAAAGGGTTCCGGAAGAGTCGCTCATGTCCGGCAAAATTGGGGAGCTTGTGTCCCCAGGCTTCCTGGATGCCTCAATACTCCTTGAGCCCCAAGCCCCTCCCAGCCAGTTTCCGCCTTTGTTGCAGACCCTGGGTGCCCAAGGGCTGGATGAAAAAGGCTTTTCAGGCTGCGTCACATGGTTGACAAGCACTTGGGGGAAGCCACATAATTGGTCACCAGCTGGCAAGAGAGGCAGCGCATGGGTGAGAAGGGAAGGATACTCCTGGCAGAAGACGATAGCTCGGTCCGTTCTTCTTTCAGCCAGTTCTTGGGGCACCTAGGATACGAGGTGACCGAGGTCTCCAACGGGCCGGATGCCCTTTCATCTCTTTCCGAGACTCACTACGACCTCGTGCTCACGGACCTCAAACTCCCTGGCACAGACGGCATGGAAATACTTCGGGCCATCCAACCGCATTCGCCCCAGACCCTAGGCATTCTTATGACCGGCTACGGGACTATTCAGAACGCCATCCAGGCCATGCGCCTGGGGGTCTTCGAGTATCTTCTGAAACCTGTGAACCTGGAAGAGCTGCAGCTAGTGCTGGAGAGGGCCAGGGAGTACCAAAGGCTTCACATGGAGAACCGTAGGTACCGCCAGGAGATCCAGCGCCGTTTCAGTCCTCAAAACCTCATCGGGCACAGCGAGTCCATGAGGCAGATACTGGATCTTATAGAGAAGGTGGCCGACTCTGACAGCACCGTTCTCATCTTCGGGGAAAGCGGCACAGGCAAGGAACTGGTTGCCAGGGCCATCCATTACAGAAGCGACCGCATGGACAAGCCCCTAGTGCCTATCAACTGCGCTGCCATCCCAGCGGACTTGCTGGAAAGCGAGCTTTTCGGATATGAGAAGGGGGCCTTCACGGGTGCTCACAAGACCAAGGTGGGCCGGTTTGAACTGGCAAACGGAGGCACATTGTTCCTGGACGAAGTGGGGGAGATGAGCCCCCAGCTTCAGGTCAAGCTCTTGAGGGTTCTCCAGGAGCGTTCTTTTGAGCGCCTGGGCGGGATCAGGTCCATACAGGTGGATGTGAGGATCATCGCCGCCACCAATCGGAACCTGGAAGCCTCTATAGAAGAGGGGAAGTTCAGGGAGGACCTTTATTACAGGCTGAGCGTCATTCCTATCCAGATCCCTCCGCTTCGGGATCGAAGGGAAGACATTCCTTTGTTGGTTGAGCATTTCCTGGAGAACTTCAATCGGCAAAAGAGTAGAGAAGTGCAGGGCATCACTCCCAGGGCAATGGAGGCACTGGTGCAATATGGCTGGCCCGGGAACGTGAGGGAGCTGGAGAACCTCATGGAGAGGCTGGTGGTGCTAAAAAGGGCCGGCACCATAGACCTGGAGGACCTGCCCGAGAAGGTAAGGGGGGCTGCTTCCCAGGAGGAGCTTGGCAAGATCCTTCTTCCAGAAGGGGGCATCCAGCTGGATGCAGCAGTCCACAGGCTGGAAAAGGAGCTTATCCTCCAGGCACTGAAAAGATCAGGAGGAATAAAGAAAGAAGCAGCCCGCCTCCTGGGAATGAAGCGCACAACCCTCATACAGAAGATGAAACGAAACAATATCATCTTTGAGGACCAGGTGAATTCTACAGGGTCCAGTTTGTGACACACCCTGTCACTGCCGTTTTCCCACACAATCGCACTGCAAGAAGGCAAGGGCCATCCGTTATCCAGTCGAGTTTCTCGGGGGCAGTATCCAACCTGGACCCAAAAGAAGCTTGCCCTCAAGCGTCATAATCCATGTTTTCCCAGGGAAGGGGTTTGTGCCATCCCTCTTGGGCAAGGCTTTCCACTTCCTGGAAACAGGGGAAGAAGCCGCTGTTCCAAACCCGACTGGTTGAATAGCAGCAGGGGATATGGGTCAACTACTTGATTCCCCCAGGCCAAAACGACTGTTCTTGAAGGCACCCTGTCTGGGCCATTCAGGCTCACAAAGGATTTGGGCCTGGAACTTGTTGAAGCATCCCTGGGGCCCGGGCGGCGCAAGCCCCCCAATCTGCCAGGCCCCGGCAAATGCTCCGGCTAAATCCTCTGGCATGGGGATTGCTTTCAACAGGGAGGGTGCAATGGCTGCCCAAAGTTCTTTTTGAGGCCCAAGCATTGGAGGCTCGCAAGCAGCCGCGAGGGCAATCCCATCTGGAATGATCGACCCCTTTGGGGGGGGTGGGCGACCCTGATGAAAAATAGGGCTCAAAAGAGGAAATCCAGTTTTCTGATGGGAATCGGCCCGTCTTGGCTGCTTGCAATGGCATGGGCCCTCAACGCCTGGGCTCAGGGCCCGTGCATTGCCTCAAGGCAGCACTCCCTGATCCAGGTATTTCCCTGGTTCTTGAGCCAAGAGAGATCGGGTTGGAGTGTTCTGGGCATGGCCTTCTCAGAGTCTTTGGGGCTTGCCCACAGGGAGTTCCAAAATGGACTTCTCGGCAGAAACTTTCACAAAGCCATCCAGGCTTTCATGGAGGAACTGGCCCAGGGGGATGACCCCCAAAGGAAAACCGAGGCCTTGTGGCACATAGCAGAAGGGTACCATCGGATGGCACACTTCCAGGAGGCTTGGGCGTATTGGTCCAGGCTCGCAAAGGAACTTCCACAGGGGTCCTTGGCAAGGGCCGCAAGGGTTGCCCTGGCCGAAGCCCTGTTCCAGAGCCGGGAGCTGGAGCAGGCCCTTGAGCTGTTGGATGTGCTGGCTCAGGAGTTGGAGGAGAAGAGGGATATGGCCTGGGCCTTTTTCAGGAGGGGGGATTGCCTTTTCTGGTTGGGAGAAAAAAAGGAGGCCGCCCTTTGGTACGAGAGGGCTAAGGGACTGAATCCCCCCTGGGGATCAGTTCCCACAGAAAGTCTCGAGAACATGGCAAGAATGGCTTTGGACAGGGCAGACTTCCCCCAGGCCTCCTTCATGTCCATGACCGCACTGGGGCTTTATCCTCAGCATCCCAGGTCAAGCTCCTGGATGTTGATCCTGGCTAGGGCCATGAAGCTCCAGTCCAAGTCTTTCCAGGCCGGCTTGCTCCTGGAGAAGCTCCTGGATGGGGAAGGGCAATGCCGGGAAAGGGATTTGGCCGCATTGATGCTCATGAGCCTTGGCGCACCTTGTGGGAAACAGCCTGCCTTGTTCCGGGTGGGCTCTGGACAGGATAGCCCCGAGAAACTCAAGGCTATTGTTTTTGCCCGTCAGCCCTGGGACAGGGATCTTCAGGCGGCCCTGGGGGAGCTGGCTGAGTGCTGGACAAGCTCTGAGAGGCCCGTGGAAGCGTGGGAGCTGCTGGAGAGCTTCCAAAGAGGACTGCAGGAGGATTTCATATGGCCTGAACTACGAAAGGCAACCTGGAAAACAGGCACAGCTCTGGTGGCCAGCTCTGCCGAATCGGGAAGACCCGAGATGGCCTTGGAAGCTTTTCACTGGATGCTGGAGCGGATTCCGGGTGTTTGGAACGAGCCTGGGCTCCTTCTGAGCGCTGCCAGGGCGCACGAAGCCCTGGGTTTCTTTGCCACAGCCGCGGATCTATACGGCAGGGCCAGGGTGCTTGTGGGACCGGGTGGCCAGGCCCGGGAAGCTGCCCTGGGCCTTATTCGCTCGCACCTGGCAGCAGGCCGCCTGGAAGAAGCCTTCAGGGCCCTGCATCAAGAGCCTTCTTTAACGCCGGGCAAGGGGAAAGAGGCTGCCATATTGGAGTGGGCCCGCCAGGTCTCATCCCCCAGGGGTTTTCACTTGGCAGCCCGTTTCCTGGAGGAGACCTCCCGCGGGAAGCCCACTGCCGAGACCTCCAAGTCCCTGGGGCTCCTGTCCCTGGAGACGAAGGTCTGTGCCCCGGCTGTTGAGCTACTGGGCTGGGGATTGGAAGCCCTGGAGGATCAGGGGAGCTCCTCTGCAGCAGAGGCACAGGTTCTGATGGGGGAGCTGCTGAGTTGCACAGGCAAACACCAGGAGGCTGCCAGGTGGTATGAGAAGGTGGCCGGCCATTCAGAATGGGGGGATACCGAGAAATGGGCTGCACTGCGCCTGGTTCAGCTCCGGGCCGCAAACAACAACGAAAGCTCGGTCTTGCCCTACCTGGAGCGGCTGCGCAGGGAACCCCCGGGGAGCCCCTGGAGAGTCCTGGCCGAAGAGTTCAAGCAAGGCAAACAGCAAGGGGAAAACCACTCGAGAAGGGGTTCCTCATGAACCCACAAGGAGGAAAGCTCTTGGTGTCAGAGCCAGACAAGGGGCAGGAGATCTCCAACGCTGCCATTCGATGGGTGAACTTGGCTTCCCGATGGGAGCGCTCCAGCCAGGAACTGATCCTGGCTTACCGGGCCCTGGAAAAGAGAGTAAAGGAGCTGGATACGGCCCTGGAGGCAAGAAACCGGGCTCTGGAGGCAAGCCTTCAGGAAAGGGAAAGGCTTCAGGAACTCCTCATACGCATCCTGGAAGGGCTGCCCCTGGGAGTTCTGGTCTGGGATCTTGAAGGGAATCTCATGAGGGTAAACTCCACTGCGGGAAGACTCCTGGACAGGGAGACCTGGGAAGGGAGTGGCTCCATCAATGAGTTTCTGAAAGGCTGTCTGCCCGAGACCCTTCTCAGCAGACTCCTGAGTGCGGTGGGTTGCGCCAAGAGTTTCCAACTGGAGCACCGCGTGAGTTCCCAAGCCAAAGGCTCCAGGCCTTGGCTTAGGTTCCACGGGGTGCCCCTGAAGGAGGAGTCGGGCAGGCAGCTCGGGGGGCTCCTGACCCTGGAAGACTTGACCGAGCTCAAGGCCATGGAGGAAGAAATGGCCAGGAGGCAGAGGCTGGCTGCCATGGGAGAGATGGCAGCTTCCATAGCCCACGAGGTAAGAAACCCCCTTGGAAGCGTTCATCTCTTTGCATGCCTGATGGCAGAGGAGGACTCTCCCGAGCAGCGGAGAAAGATGATGGAACAGATCCAAGGTGCCATTAAATCCGTGGACCAGCTCCTTTCAAACCTGCTGAACCTGGCCAGGCCCCTTAGGGTCTGCCCGCAAATCCTGAGCCCCATGGAGTTGTTGCAGGAGTGTTTCAGATTTGTGGAACCCCTGGCCAGGCAAAAAGGAATAGCACTCTCACTGGATAGCATGGACTCTGACATCAGGATCTCCGCGGATCCTGAACTTCTCAAACAGGCCATCCTGAACCTGCTGCTGAATTCCTTTCAGGCCACCCCCACAGGCGGCACGGTACATGCATGGGTTGCCTTGCAGGAGGAAGAGCAAGGCGTGGCTGATGAGAACAATGAGTTCCTGGAGATCAATCTGGAAGACACTGGGGTGGGTATCCCCCCGGAGGTGCTCCCCAGGGTTTTCGACCCCTTTTTCACCACCCGCTCGGAGGGCTCTGGACTTGGGCTTTGCCTGGTCCACAACATCTTGAGGTGTCACGGGGGCAGTGTCTGGATCGATTCCGAGGAGGGCAAGGGCACCAGAGTCAGGCTGAGGATTCCCAGACTCGGGCAAGAGAAATTGCAGGAGTGAGCATCCATGGAAAGAGCCCGGATCCTGGTAGTTGAGGATGATCCCCACATGATGAGCGGTCTTGTGGCTGCCATCAGGAAGGATGGCCATGATGTGGAAGGCGCCGCCAACCTGCCAGAAGCCTGCGGGAAACTGGATCAGGGCACGTACCACCTGGTCCTCACCGACCTGAAAATGCCAGGGGGCTCAGGCATGCAGGTCCTGGAAGAGGTGAAAAGACGCTCAAGGCTCACGCCGGTAATCGTGATCACGGCCTACGGGACCGTGGAGAAAGCCGTGGAGGCCATGAAGGCCGGCGCCGTGGACTTCATCCAAAAACCCTTCTCCTTCCAGGAGCTGCGAGGGGCCATTAGGAGGTCTCTGGATACCAGGGAGTTTCTCTTGCCTGTGGATCACCCTGACACTGGCTGCGGCATCCTTACCAGAGACGAGTCCATGTTGAGGATATTGCAGAGGGCCAGGGCTGTTGCTGGCACCAGGGTGCCCGTGCTCATCCAAGGTGAAAGCGGCACGGGCAAGGAGCTCCTGGCCAGGTTCATCCACGGCCTGAGCCCACGAAGCACAAGGCCCTTTGTGGCAGTGAACTGCGCCGCCATCCCCGAAAACCTCCTGGAAAGTGAGCTGTTCGGCCATGAAAAAGGGGCCTTCACAGGAGCCACGGCCCGTAAGCTGGGCAAGTTCGAACAAGCCAACGGAGGGACCCTCCTCTTGGACGAAATCGGCGAGATGAGCCTGAATCTCCAGGCCAAGCTCCTGAGGGTACTTCAAGAATGGGAGGTGGACCGGTTGGGTGGGAATTCCCCTGTCAAGGTGGATGTGCGTGTGCTGGCCACCACCAACGCCGAGCTGGCCGAATGCGTCCGAAAGGGCAAGTTCAGGGAAGACCTCTATTTCCGCCTGAACGTGATCCCCTTCCAGCTCCCCCCGCTGCGAGAAAGACCTGGGGATATCCCCTTGCTGGCAGAACACTTCCTCAGACGTGCGGCCAAGGAACATGGCCGCCAGGTCTCAGGACTCGAGCCCAAGGCCTTGGAGAAACTCCAACGCCATCCCTGGAGAGGCAACGTGAGGGAGTTGAGAAACGTCTTGGAAAGGGCTGTCTTGTTGTGCCAAGGCGAGGTGATCAAGCAGGAGGAGATCTTCCTGGAGCATCTCCAGGAGACGCCCTTACCAGAATTCCAGGTAAATGGATCACTTAGAGATGTGGAGAGGGAACTGATCCTGTGCACCCTGGAAAAGGAGGGGTGGAACCGCACCCGAGCCTCGGCAAAGCTGGGCATAAGCATAAGGACTCTTCGCAACAAACTCCACGAGTACAGGCGGGAGGGGCTCCTCCCGGCCGAAGCGCAAGGAGGCTCTCCATGAAAACCAATAGCCTGGAGAACACCTTGACCCTAGTCCAGCGCAGCATGGAGGCCACCATTCGAAGAGGCAAGCTCATAGCCTCCAACGTGGCCCATTCCGAAACCCCCAATTACAAGGCTGCGGATTTGGATTTCGATCAGGTCTTGGCCTCAATCAAAGGAGAAAGAGAGGTGCTCCTGGCCAGAACCCACCGGGCGCACCTGGAGGATTCCTTTCCCGGGGCACTGTTCCCAGTGCGCTACAGGCTCGAGCAGGAAGGTGAGCTCAGGGCAGACGGGAACACGGTGAGCCTTGAGGAGGAGCTGGCCAAGTCAGCAGAAAACCAGATCCGTTTCCAGGCCCTGACCCAAGCCCTCAACAGGATCTTTGCAAATCTCAGGGAGGCTATCACAGAGGGAGGCAGGAGATGAAAGAGTTCTTCAAGATATTCTCTGTAAGCGGCTCGGCCTTGACAGCACAGAGATGGCGCCTCAACGTGATTTCCTCCAACCTGGCCAATGCAGAGACTACCCGCACTCCCCAGGGAGGCCCGTACCGAAGAAAGGACGTGGTTTTTGTGCCGTCAAGTGGCCAGTTCCCAGAGATTCTGGGAAGGGAAATCGCAACAGGCCAGCAGGGCGTGCGCGTGAAGGAAATAGTGGAGGACACCAGGCCTTTCAAGTCGGTGTACAACCCCGGTCACCCGGACGCAGACCCGTCCGGGTACGTGCTTCTGCCCAACGTGAATCCCATGGAGGAGATGGTAAACCTCATAGCGGCTGCCCGTTCCTATGAGGCCAATCTGGAGGTGCTCAACGCGGCAAAGGCCATGCTTCTGAAGGCCCTGGAGATAGGCCGAATCTGAAAGGAGAGGTTTCATGGAGGGGATTCGTTTAGGGGACTCTGTCCAGGTAGCCCAGGGAACTCTGAAACCAACCGGACCAAGACACTCAGAGGAGGGCTCCTTTGAAAAAGTGCTCCAGAGATCCATGGAGGAAGTCAATGCTCTGCAGGGGCAGGCAGAGCAGGCCATTCAGGATCTGGCCACGGGCCAGAGCGAGGACCTGCACAAGACCATGATTCTCATGGAGAAGGCCGAGTTGTCCTTGAAGCTCATGGTGCAGGTCAGAAATAAGCTCCTGGACGCTTACCAGGAGATAATGCGCATGCCCGTCTGAGGAGGCGCAAAGCTCCAATCCCCTTTGGCCGGAGCATTATCAAGGGAGGTGAAAGACAATGGCTCCACCCCTGGAGGCTTTCTTGAAGCAATGGCAATCCCTTTGGGGAGGCCTGAGCCCGTCCAGAAGAGGCGCTCTTGTAGTGGTCACGCTTCTCATGCTGGGAGGGTTTGCCCTGCTGCTGCTCTGGGGAGGAAGGCCTAGTTATCGTCCTCTTTTTTCAAACCTGGGGGAGGAGGAAGCCGCAGCCATAGTGGAGAGGCTCCGGGAGAAAAAGATACCGTACCGAATAGGCAATGGTGGCCGCTCTGTGGAGGTGCCCCAGGAGCAGATCTATGAGCTTCGTTTGGCCCTGGCCACCGAGGGCCTTCCCATCGGAGGAGGGGTGGGCTTCGAGCTCTTTGACAGGAACTCTTTTGGAGCCACCGAGTTCGTGCAAAGAGTGAATCTCCAAAGGGCTCTCCAGGGAGAACTGGCCAGGACCATCAAACAGTTCCCCCAGGTGGCCCAGGCAAGGGTGCACCTGAGCGTGCCAGAACGTTCTCTTTTTGTGAGAGAGCCCCAGAGGCCGCAGGCCACTGTGGTGCTGCAGCTCCATCCAGGAGCCACATTGCAGCAATCACAGCTGCAGGGCATCGTGCATCTGGTTTCAAGCAGCGTGCAGTCCATGCAGCCTCGGGATGTGCACGTGGTGGACACCACAGGCAAGGTGCTCTATTCCCCTGTGGAAGGGCAGGAAGCTGAGATGGCATCCGGCCGCATCCTGGAACGGCAAGCAGAGATGGAAAGAAGGCTGGAGGCCAAGATCCTGGGCATATTGGAGCCCGTGATGGGTGCACAAAAGGTGGTGGCCAGGGTTCATGTGGACCTGGATCCCAGGCAGGTGGAGCAGACAGAGGAGCAGTACGACCCTGACAAGGCGGCTGTGCGCAGCGAGCAACGCAGCACCGAGCGCTCCTCTGGGAACACCGGCGGGGTTGGAGGGGTCCCGGGAGTGATGTCCAACCTCCAGGACTCCAGGGCCCAGGCCTCCTCTCAATCTTCCTCGGCGTACCAGCGTGAGAACGAGACGGTCAACTATGAGGTGAGCCGTCTTACCAGACGCGTTGTGGCTGCAGCAGGGGAACTCAGGCGCATCACGGTGGCGGTACTGGTGGACGGGGTCAAACAGGCCTCAGCCGGGTCAGATGGGAAGGAAACCATTGTGCCCAGGCCTGCCGAAGAACTGAAGCAATACGAGGAGATAGTGAAACAGGCTGTTGGATTCAGCGCCCAAAGAGGGGATGTGGTGCAAGTGGCCAGCGTGCCTTTCGAGAGGGTAAAGGAAGCCCCAGAGGAGGGAGCTGGAATACCCCAGGTCATAGAGAAATGGAGTTCCGCTCCCATGGTGCGCCACGCGGTAGTCCTGGTCCTGGGGGTGCTCTTCCTGTTGGGGGTGGTGAGACCTTTTGCCAGGGGAGTAGTCACGGCCCTCCAGGCAAAGCCCAAGATGCTCCCTGCCGAGCTTCCCAGGACAGTGGGTGAACTGGAGGCAGCGGGCCAGGCAGGCAAACAACTGATTGCCTCGGGGCAGGTCCCTGGCGCTGCCAAAGCGCCTTTGCCGGCTGAGGTGGTGCAGATGGCCGAGATGGATCCCCAGCGGTTCGCTGCTGCCCTGAAAGCCTGGATGAAGCAGGGAGATTGAGATGGCTTCCCAAGTCAAGAGAACCCCTTTGGAGAAGGTTGCCATCCTGCTGCAGCTCATGGGTGAGGAGACCGCTGCCAAGATCCTCCAAAGCCTTCCCATGGGGGAGGTTCACAGGATGACCCAGACCCTCATGAGGATGCGACCCGCCGAGATGGAGGAAGCCAGGGCCATAGCAGAGGAGTTCACCCAGATGCTCCTGGGAAGGGGGGGGTTCCTGGTGCCTGGAGAGGATTTTGCCAAGGCTGTCATCTCCAAGGCCTTTGACAAAGTCTCTGCCGCTAGACTCATGGAAACGGTTGCCATCAACGATCACCAGACCTTCGAGAGCCTCAACAAGGTGGACCCCAAGGTGATCTCGGAGTTCACCAAGGCAGAGCACCCTCAGACCACCGCCCTCATCCTGGCTCACTTGGAACCCTCGGTGGCAGGGAAAGTGCTATCCCAGCTACCCGAGGTGGTGCGCACTGAGGTGGTCTTGAGACTGGCCAAGCTGAAAGACGTATCCCCCGCGGTGCTGGAGGAGATCGTGGATGCACTCCAAAACGATCTTCTGAACATGGCTTCAGGTGGAGAAGAGCTGGGCGGCCTGAAAAAGGTGGCCGACGTCTTGAACCACACCGAGAAAAGCGTGGAAAACGACATCCTGAAAAGGCTCCAGGAGGAGGATCCTGCTTTGGCGGAAGGAATCCAGCAGCTCATGTTCACCTTTGAGGACCTGGCGAAGCTCCATGACAAGGCCATACAAGAGGTGCTGCGGGAAGTGGACATGAAACTCCTGGCCAAGGCCTTGAGGGCTGCCAACGAGGAGGTGCAGCAGAGGATTTTTGGAAACATGTCGCAGCGTGCCGCAGAGGTCCTGAAGGAGGAGATGGAATCCCTCGGGCCCACGAGGCTTTCGGAAGTGGAATCCGCCCAGATGGAAGTCATCAAGGTGGTGCTTAACCTGAGGGACCAGGGGCGAATAGTGGTAAGCGGGGCAGGGGAGGAGGATGTCTTTGTCTGATTGGAAACCCATTGCCGGGCCCCACAGGAGAGATTTCCTGCCTTTGGTGGGCGGGCAAGGGGCCAAGAAATTCGAGTTGATGAGGAGAGTCGCAACTCAGGACTCCCAGGACCCTCGGCAGGAGGCCGAGCAGATACTCCGGGAAGCCCGGGAGCGTGCGGATCTTATCCAGAGAGAGGCTTTTGAAAAAGGCTTCTCCCAGGGAGAGAGGGCGGGTCGGGAGATGGCAGAGCGGGCCATGGGGGAGAGCATGCGCGCCTTGGAAAAGGCCGTGGCCCAATGGGATCTCATCCTGGAGGACAGAAAAGGTGAAATCGCCTCAGAGGTGGTGCGCCTTGCCCTGGCCGTGGCCAGGAAGATACTTCAAAGGGAGGTGAGCCTGGACAAGGCTCTTGTGCTCAATGTGGTAAAGGCGGCCCTGGCCAAGGCCAGGGTCAGGGAGGACGTGATCATCAGAGTGAATCCAATGGATATGGAGAGCATTTCAGAGGCCAAAGCAGAGCTTCTTCGGGAGCTGGAGGAGGTGCGCTCCATCAGGGTCGAAGCCGACGAGAGCGTGGAGAGGGGCGGGGCCCTTGTGGAATGCTCCATGGGGGAGCTGGACCTGAGGTTGGAAAGGCAGTTCAGGGAAATAGAGCAGGCCTTTGAAAGGCTCCTGGAGGAGGAGAAAAGGCCTGCTTGTTCAGGCCGGGAGGTTTCAGAGGCGGGGACGTAATGAACATCCTGGGAGGCTTGGAAAAATTTCACAGGATCCTGGATGAGATGGACACTGTTCCCCTCAACGGAAGGGTCAGCAGAGTGGTGGGCCTGCTCATAGAAGGGCACGGCCCTGGGGCTACTGTGGGCTCCCAGTGCCAGATCCATCCCAAGGAACCCGGGTCTTCGCCCGTTCTGGCTGAAGTAGTGGGCTTCAGGGGCAAGGAAGTGCTCTTCATGCCATACGGGGAGACACGAGGCATAGGACCGGGCTGTCGCATAATTTCCTGCGGAACCCCTGCGGCCTGCCGCGTGGGGGATGAGCTCTTGGGCAGGGTGGTGGGAGGACTCGGGGAACCCCTTGACGGCAAGGGGCCGATTCTCTCCAAGACCTGGTATCCGCTTTACCGGCCTGCCCCCCACCCCCTCAGGAGGTCCAGGATTCAGGAGCCTCTTGATCTGGGCATAAGGGCCATAAACGGACTTCTGACCTGCGGTAAAGGACAGAGGCTGGGAATATTTGCCGGCTCCGGGGTGGGCAAGAGCACTCTTCTGGGCATGATGGCCCGTTTCACCAGGGCCCACGTAAACGTGATAGCTCTCATAGGGGAGAGAGGTAGGGAGGTCCGGGAGTTCCTGGAGCGGGACCTGGGCCCGGAGGGCTTGAGCAAGAGTGTTGTGGTAGTGGCCACTTCCGACCAGCCTCCTCTGGTAAGGATGAGGGGGGCTTTCCTGGCTACAGCCATTGCCGAGTACTTCAGGGACCAGGGCAAAGACGTGCTCTTGGTCATGGACTCCCTCACCAGATTTGCCATGGCTCAAAGGGAGGTGGGGCTCTCGGCAGGGGAGCCGCCCACCACCAAGGGGTATCCCCCTTCGGTATTTGCCATGATCCCCAGGCTCCTGGAAAGGTCTGGCTGCGGGGAGGAAAGAGGGTCCATAACCGGGCTTTATGCTGTGCTGGTGGAAAGCGATGACTTCAACGAGCCCATCTCCGACGCGGTCAGATCAGTGCTTGACGGACACATAGAACTTTCCAGGGATCTTGCCAACAGGGGACATTACCCCGCCATAGACGTGCTCACAAGCGTAAGCAGGGTCATGCGGGATGTGGTCGGTGAGCAGCACGTTCAGATGGCCTCCCGGTTCCTGAGGCTGCTAGCCGTTTACAAGAGGGCCGAGGACTTGATTCAGCTGGGAGCCTATACCAAAGGAAGCGATCCGGAGGTGGACAGGGCCATGGAATGCATCCATGCTTTGCTGGGCTACCTCTCCCAGCCCATAGATCAGCCTGCGAACCTGGCTGAATCCCTGGAGGAACTGGGGAGGGTCCTGAGCTCATGAATTCCAGGAAGCCTGAAGGGCTCCCAAGCAGACCCCGGGCCCGGGCTGCTCTTTGAGGAGGCGGGAATTGGGATTTGAGTTTCGCCTGGAGAGAGTCCTGCGTTACAGGGAGGAGCAGGAAAGGCAGGCCCTGCTCTCCTTTGCTAGGACTCAGGCCCAAAGGGATCTGGTCTCCAGTGGCTTGTTTGCCCTGGACAGGGAGCTGGAAGAGGTGAGGGGGTTTTTCAAGGGCTTGAAGGGAAACCCGGTGAACCCCCAGGAGCTGTTGCTCCTTGGCCGGCGTTGGAGATGGCTCGCTCTACAGAGGGAGCGCCAAGAGCAGCTCCTCGAGGAATGGGACAAGAAGGTGCAAGAGGCACACGAGGCATGGCTTCAGGCCCGGGCTGCCAAGAAGGTGCTCGTCAAGCTCAGGGAGAGGGCCTTCAGGGATTTTCTGGGGAAAATGGAGAGGGCAGAGCTCAGGGAACTGGATGAGGTCGGGCTTCGGGGCTTTTTCCTGGCCGAGGCCAGCTCGGCGTGGGGCCTCGCAAGCCCGGAGGCCTCAGGGGAGGGAGGTTGAGAAAATGGGCAAGGGGTTTGCTCTGATCCTAGGGGGAATGGCTTGTCTTGTTCTGCCGGCCATGGGGGTGAGGCCTGTGCAGGGCAGCGAGGCTGCACTCTCAACTCCCAAGCCTGTATCATACCAGGAGAGCCCTGCCTCCATGGCAGTGCGCATGATGGAGGAGGCCCGCAGAAAAGAGCAGGAGATCCTCCTGAGGGAGCAGGAAGTCAGGACAAAGGAGGAGCGTCTGGGCGCCTTGAAGCAGGAGCTGGAAAGCCTATCTCGGGAGGTGGACAGGAGGGAGAAGGAATTGAAGGCCTCCCAGGAGAAGGCCCAAGAGAGCAAAGAAGAGGCAGGAGAGGGCATAAGCCAGCTTGCCAAAATGGTTGAGGCGGCGGCCCCGGAACAGGCTGCCAGGCTGCTTGGCGGGTTGGAGCCGCAGACGGCAGCCCAAGTCATATCCCGCATGAACCCCAAGAAGGCCGGCCGCCTTCTGGCCAGCATGGAGCCTGAGAAGGCCCTCCTGGTGAGCCAAGCCCTGATCAAGGGGAGGCGCTGAGCCCGCCGGGGTTTGTCTGATTCCTGGGATGATCCTGGGAATTCTTCCATTCTGCGGGATATGATCCGGGAGGCTTCAAGGGAGGGCAAGCATGGACAGAATCCAAGCCTTTGAGGAGATCTATCGGGATTATCTGGATCAACTGGCCCGAGTGGACTTGGCCCGGGCATGCAGGAGGCTTGGGCTTTCCATGGAGGAAGGCCGGGTGATTGTGCCTTTTTTCCGCCTTGCGCACAAAGTCTCGGCTGAAGGAATCCTGAATTGGGAGGGGAAAAGACCCATTCATTCGGTGTGCGTGATCCTTTCCAAATATCTGATTCTCTGCCCTGAGACGGAGCCTGCCGGCTCTGAGTGGGTGACCTACAGGGAGTTCAAGGATGCTGCCCCATTTGTAGGGGGTTTTCTGACGCACGCTGAAAAGCCCATAGCCAAAGCTTTTGCCGGGAATCTCCCTGGACTCTTGCAAGCAGCAAAGCGCTTTGCCGCCCAGGCCGTGGAGACGGAAGTGCGTGCTGATCTGGCCCTTTGCTTCCCGGCCCTGCCAAAAGTGCCCATCTTGATGCTCTTCAATGACCAGGACGAGGATTTCCCAGCCCAATGCTCCCTTCTCTTCGAGAAAAGAGCAGAGAAGTACCTGGACATGGAATGCCTGGCCATGATGGGCTGGGTGCTCGCAGACTGGCTAAAGAGCTAGCAGCATGAAATACGCCATGGCCGGGCTACCACAGCTTTTGGGCCTGCGGGGCCACTGAGGTCTTCTGCCAAGAAAAACCTTCTCCTACATTCCCTGATCAGGACAATAAGCCACTGCATGAAAGGCCTGCCTCTTTGCTTCCAGCCAGGCGGCCAATGGGCCATCATGCCTGAGGAAAAGGGCAGGCAAAAAGAACCCCTCCCAGAGGAAAAAACTGCCTGATGTATTGCACGCCTCTGGCCTCAGTTTTCAAAACCACCTGATTTTATTAATCAAAGTCAAAACAAATTCGCATGGCACCTGCTTTGCTTTCAAGTTGCGGCCAGAGGGAGTCAAGGTATGAAGATAGGATTACCCACAGCAATGGAGCTTCAGGTCCTGGGGCTTTCCAGCGCAGCTGCCAAGGAAGCCTCCCCGGGCTTTCTGGATTTTCTCCAGGGTGCCTTGCCGGGAGGTTTCGGTCCTGGAGGAGCGCTGCCAGAAGAAAAAAGCCTGGAACAAACCTCTTCCTCCCTGCTCCGGATCCTGGTCCATGCGGCCTTGAGGCCCCAAGAAGGCTTGGGGGGATGTGCCTGGCAGGGGTTTCCATGGGCAGACACAGAAAGGGGCATCCCGCTCCAAGGAACTCCACCCGGATCCGAGGCCCCAGGACTCGATCCTTCATCTCTGGCAGGCAAGGAGGACCTCTTTGTTGAGGGAGCACCTGAAAAGGGCCAAGAGACAGAAAAGGAGCAAGAGGGCCCAGAGGCATGGGGAGCAGATCCGGGCCAATTGGGAGAGTTGCCCGAGGGAATCTTGTGGGCAGTCACAGTCCCAATCAAATCAGGGCCAAGGGGAGAAGAGGAGGGCACACAGAGTTCTTGTATGCCTGGTCAGCCCTGTGAGGAGGGATCGAGCCTTGCGGGGAGGGATCCTGCCTCAGAGCTCCTGCAGATCCCGGGGAAGGCCTTGGGACCCGGCTCGGGGAACTCAGCTTCCCAGCAAGCCTGGCCGCTGGTTCCCGAGCCTGTGGAGCCTAGGGAGGAGTCGGGCCCCAAGAGGCTAAAAGCAGAGCAGGATCCTTCCTTCTCAAAGAGGGAGAGCTTCCCTGCCTGGACTTCCAGCCTTCCCAAATCTTTGAGTGAAGGGCCAGGAAAGTTCCTGGAGGGTCTTGGGCAAGACACCCCTGAAGCCTCCAAGGCTCTTGATATCTTGACAGGAGAGGGGCCCCAGGGAGATGCAGGCCGGATTCCCCCTGGTCTTCCTCGCGAATTCAGCCTCCAAGGTCTCGAAGCAAGGGGAATCCAGCAGGCCCAGGGGGCCGCGGACAGTGCCTCGCCCCGAGTGCTACTTCACTGGAAAGTGCCCGATACAGGCCATTGCGGTTCCGAGTCCGGCTCAGGGGCTTCTGTGAGACCGCCGGGGGAAGCCAAGGGAGGGCCCTTTGATGGGGACGGGAATCCCTCCATGGGCAAGGGTTCCAACTCAAATGATCAGGGCTTTCTTGGCAGTCCGCAGGAGGCCCCCCTTGCCAGGGAAAAGACTGGGCAGGTTTCCTGGGACTCAGGGGCTCTCATGGGCAAAGAGAATACCGGAGCCGCTTTGAATCAAACTCCTCCTGATTCAGGATTTTGGATCCATCTCTCTGGTACTTCCCCTGAGCCTTCAAGAGATAGAGGGGCCCAGGAGCCCAGAGCAGCCTTTCAGTTTCCAGGTTCCAGGGGCGAGCCCCACTTCATCCAGGCCAGGGACCTGCAAGTATTACACATGCAGATGGAGCCGCCTGAGCTGGGGGTCCTGAGAGTCCGCCTCAAGGTCCACAAAGAAGGGGTGGAGGCATTGTTCCTGACCCAGGGGGCCGAGCAAAAGGCAGCCCTGGAGCAGGGCTTGCATCAGCTTCGCCACAGCCTCGCAGAGCAGGGGTTTTTTAACCAGCGTTTGGCAGTGGACGTGGGAGGGGGTGGGGCCCACTGGATGTTCCAGGAGAGAACCGAGCCAGGCCTGCTTTTGGGGCCGCACTCCCCCCAGGCTGACAAGACCGGGGAAATGGCCCAGGAGGGCTTCCCAAGCAGGCAAGAGGAGGGAATCCTCCATCTTAGAATATGAGCAGGAGGTGGGCCGTGATCACCACTGTTGCAACAAACAGGAACACCGCGGAAAGCCTCTCAGAGTCGGCTTCGGCCAGACAGGCCAATGCCACCAAAGAGCAGTTCCTTAGACTTCTGGTGACCCAGCTTCAGCACCAGGACCCCTTGAACCCCATGGACGCAAGAGAATTCACGGCCCAGCTCGCTCAGTTCAGCCTGGTGGAGCAAGCTCTGGAGACCAACCAGCAGTTGAAAACCCTGAATCTTTACGAGACCTCGGCCAACAATGCCAGGGCGGTAAGCCTCATAGGCAAGGAGATCCTGGCCCAGGGCGACAAGGTCACTATCAGCGATTCGGGGGTGGGTCAGCTCTGCTTCCGGCTTCTGGGAGAAAGTGCCCAGACCCAGGTGCATGTGTACGACCCGGCCGGAAGGCTGGTGAGGAGCCTGGATCTGGGTAAGAGATCCTCCGGGGAGCACTCCATTTCATGGGACGGGCTGGACCAACAGGGCAGGGCCCTGGGCCAAGGCACCTACAGCTTCCAGGTGGTGGCCAAGGATGCCAAGGGCAAGAGCCTGGAGGTGGAGCAGTATTTGAGGGGAACAGTCCAGGGTGCCACCTTCAGGCAAGGGGCCACTTCCCTCCTGGTAAACAATGTTCCTGTGCCCATCGGCAGCATACTGGAGGTAAGAGGATAGCTTCTTTCATCTGCTCCCAAGAGCAAAGTTCCGCCTTCTCAAGGCGCAGCAAGACACCCCAGGAGGTGATGACATGTCTCTTTCTTCTCTTTACACCGGGATAAGCGGCCTGGATGCGTACAGCCAGGCCATGAGTGTCATCGGAAACAACATAGCCAACGTGAACACAGTGGGTTTCAAGGCCAGCAGGATCTCCTTCGAGGACATCCTGAGCCAGAGCCTGGTGGGTGCCACAGGCCAGTTCCAGATAGGCAGGGGCGTGCAGGTGGGCTCTGTGCAAAGGCTCTTTTCCCAGTCCACTTTCCAGACCACCAGCTCTGCCACGGATCTGGCCATAGACGGGGATGGGTTTTTCATAGTCTCCAGGGACGGCACCACCCTTTACACCAGGGCCGGGCAGTTTTACCTGGACGAGCAGGGCATCCTGGTGAATCACAGGGGATACGCCCTGCAGGGCTGGATGCTGGATGATCAGGGCTCCATCACAAGCACCCTCCAGGACATAAACCTCTCCAACATCTCCTCGGCTCCAAGGGCCACCAGCAGCGTGGTGATCAACGTGAACCTGGACGTGAACGAGGCCATCCTTGCCAATCCCTTTGATGTCACGGATCCTGTGAACACCTCCAGCTACATGACCCCCATAACCGTTTACGATGCCACGGGAAATGGACACCTTGTAAACGTCTATTTCAGGAAACAGGACAACGATACCTGGGAGTGGCACGCTCTTCTGGATGGAGGCGAGCTGGAAGGGGGTGTGCCTGGCAACCAGGAGGTGGCCACAGGTACCCTTGATTTCACCGATGGGAAGCTTCAGACAGAGACCCTCAGCACGCCTTTCAGTGCCCATTTCTTCGGGACCAGTGGCCCACAGTCAATAGACTTTGACTTTGGAAGCAGCATCGACGAGGGTGGAACTGGCCTGGACGGAAGCACGGAATTCGCCGGTGGGTCCACCACCAAGTTTCTGAGCCAGGACGGCTACACCCAGGGGAACCTCATTTCCATTCAGATAGACAACGAGGGGGTGGTAAGCGGGGTCTTCAGCAATGGGCAATCCCGCCAGGTGTACCAGGTGGCCCTGGCCCGTTTCACCAGCCCCTGGGGGCTTACCAGTATCGGGGGAAATCTCTTTGCAGAGACAACCCACTCGGGTCCTCCCATAGTGGGTGAGGCAGGCTCCTCGGGGCTGGGGCAGATCAATTCCAACTCCCTGGAGCTCTCCAACGTGGACTTGGCCACAGAATTCGTGGAGATGATCAAGACCCAACAGGCCTTTCAAGCCAACTCCCGAATCATCACCACCACCGACCAAATGCTCCAGGAGATAGTGAACCTCAAGAGGTAAGAACTGGAGGGGGGACCTAGAGAACACAAAAGCCCAAGGCCCGTGCCGTGGAAACTCCGGACTCCTGCAGTACCACGGCATGGGCCTTCGCATCAACACTCCTCCGCTGCCCAAGAGTTCCTTTCATGCCCCAAGCCTGTCATTGCGGTGACAGGGCGGTTGTGATCCCGTGACAGGCAGCTTCGGCTGTATTTGGCCGGCATGCCGGCAGGTGGCTTCCAGGCCACGGGGTCATGTCCATGAACAGGCGGGAATTTCATCGTTTCTGCTCTGGGAAAAAGGATCTTGTGTATCCGGGGAAATGAGCCCCACTTCAAGAATCCCTTCCCACCCACCATAGCTGCTGAACCCCCGGTTCCCAAGGCTCAAGGCCTCTCCAACTAATTGGTATTGGGGCCTTCCTCTTTGCTTTGGAAAACCGCTTCCAGCCCAGGCCTTTCAGGCCAGAGCCCCTTGACCCCTGGGGTTTGCCCGGAAGGGGAAAGGGGGGCCTTGCTTTCTTGGCATACCCCTTGCTTTTTCCAGGGCAGGAGCCCGGGAACCGGGCCCAGTTTGCAGTGCAAGGGGAGGTGCCATGGCTGAGAAAGAGCAGACCTCAGGAGATCAGCAGTCCAAGGAGAGCGGTTCTGGGAAGAAGGGGGGTAGCAAGCTGATTTTCATCCTCCTGGGAGCGGTGGTCCTGCTCGGAGCAGGGGGGTTCCTGGGCTGGAACCACCTGAAAGGAGGAGCCCCAGCCCCTGAGAAAGCGCCTCCTCCTGCTCCTCCTGCTGTTGTCTCCATCAAGCCCTTTGTGGTCAACCTCATGGGCGGGGCAGATGCCCCCCGTTACCTGAAACTGGAGTTCGACCTGGAGCTGCGGCCAGGTAGCCAGACCAAGGAGCTGGAGAGCCGCATGTCCGAGCTTCGCGACGCCATAATAGTCCTGCTGGGCAGCAAGCGCTACGAGGACCTGGCCAGCATCGAGGGCAAGGACAGGCTCAAAGAGGAGATCATCTCCAGGGTGAACACCAGGCTCCAGACTGCAACGGCCAGCAGGGTATTTTTCAAGGAATTCATAATCCAGTGAAGGACGGGGTCTAGCTGTGGAGAACATCCTTAGCCAGCAAGAGATAGATGCCCTACTGCAGGGGATCTCCTCTGGGGAGGTTCCCATTTCCAAGGAGGCCCCGGAGGATTCCCAGGAAGTCAGGCCCTACGATCTCTCCCATCACGATCGCATCGTGCAGGGCAGAATACCTGCCGTGGACGTGATGACACACCGATTTGCCCATCACCTGATGGGCACCTTCACATCGGCTTTGAGACGAATGGTGGAGGTGACGCCCATCTCCTCTGAGGTGAAGAAGTTCAGGGACTTTCTCAAGGGGCTTGCCATGCCCACCAGCATCCATCTGTTCAGGGTGGAGCCTTTGCAGGGAGTGGGCATGCTGGTCCTGGAGCCCAACCTGGTTTACCTGCTCATAGAGTTCATCATGGGAGGCACCCCAGAGGGCCGCCTGAAAATAGAAGGAAGGGATTTCACAAACATAGAGGTGCGCCTCATCCAGAGGCTGGTGAGAGAGGCCCTGGGGGATCTAAACAGAGCCTGGAATTCCCTTCAGCCAGTGAAGGTGGAGTACGAAAGGTCTGAAATGAATCCCCAGTTCGCTGCGGTGTTGCTTCCATCTGACCAGGTGCTGTGCATTCAGCTGGAGCTGGAAATGGAGATGGCGCGGGGTTTCCTGATGCTGTGCCTTCCCCTGGGAATGGTGGAACCTTACAGGGACAGGCTGCCCGGCTGGGGGCTGGACAGGGAACGTAAGGAGAAGAGCCACGCAGGTTCAATCCTGGCTCACCTGGAGGAGACCATGGTGGAACTCTCGGTGGAGCTGGGAAGTTCCTGGACTACGGTGGGCAGGATTCTGGAACTCAAGGCTGGCGACACGCTTTGGCTGGAGGGGGGCCAGGGAGGCCTCCTGCCCGTGAGGGTGGAGGGTGTTCCAAAGTTTATGGCCCAGCCGGGGGAATCCAACGGAAAAAGGGCCGTTCGCATAGCTGGCATGATTTGATGGATAGACAACTGACGCCGGTCAGGAATTGTGAGCCCCGGCCCCAGAAATCCCTGGGCTCTTGAATCCCAGATGGGGAGGGAGTTGGCACATGTCAGAAAACTCTCAAGTCAGTGTTGCAAAGGCTCCAGAGCACTCCGAAGAGCATCTGGAGGAGAAGATCCGTTCCCTGGACAGAATCCTGGACATACCCATGCAGGTGAGCGTGGAGCTGGGCAGAACCAGGATGCCCGTAAAAGACGTGATCCAGCTGAGCCAGGGCTCTGTGATCGAGCTGTCCAAGACAGTGGGGGATCACCTGGAGATATTCGTTAACCAGAAACTCATAGCCAGGGGCGAGGTGGTGGTGGTGAACGAGAAGTTCGGAATCCGCATATCCGAGATCCTGAGCCCCCAGGAAAGGGTGGAAAGAATGGCATGAACCAGGCTGCCCCGGATAGAAAACGTGCCCTTACCTGGATCCTTTCCTTGGCAGGCCTTGGAGCTGTGCTCTGGGGGGTGGGCAGCGGCTTTTCTGGAAGCCTTCCCAAAGGCCTGGAGCCCTTGGGCGGGATCTTGTTAGTGATGGGATTGGCTTTCCTGGTGCCCTGGGGAATCAAGAGCATGGGTTCCAGACTGCCGCAGGGCCCTGGGGTGCAAGGCTCCCTCATACAGATCAGGGGTATCAAGGCAGTGGGTCAAGGGCGAACCCTTCTGGTGGTGGACGTGGAAGGTGAGAGGTTCCTGCTTTGCTCGGGCAAAGAAAACCTGGAGCTCCTGGCCAGACTCTCGGCTGTGGAGCAAAGCGCCTCAACTCAGCAGGAGGAAAAAAGGTGAGCAGGCCCTTGTCTTGGCTTGCATGCTTGGCAGCCTTGGGCATGCTCCTGGTCGGCAGGGCCTGGGCAGGCCCGGAGCTGAGCATAAGGTTGGGAGAGGGGGGGGAGATGGCCCCTGCCCTTCAGATTCTCCTGTTGCTCACGGCTCTGTCCCTGGCTCCGGCCCTTGTGCTGATGCTCACGTCCTTTACCAGGATCGTGGTGGTGCTCTCCCTGCTGCGCCAGGCCATTGGGACCCAGCAGCTTCCTCCGGGCCAGATCTTGATAGGCCTTGCCCTTTTCCTGACGGTCTTTGTCATGACCCCTGTTTGGAGTCGGGTCCACCAGGAAGCCCTGGAGCCTTACCTCCAGGAGCAGATTTCACAGAAAGAGGCCTTGGAAAGAGCTGTTGTGCCTGTAAGGGAGTTCATGCTCAAACAGACCCGCCAAAAGGACATCCTGCTGTTCCTGGACCTGGCCAGAATAGAGAATCCCAAGGAACCTTCGGACATCCCCATGAGGGCCCTGATCCCGGCCTTCATGATCAGCGAGCTGAAGACTGCCTTTCAGATAGGCTTTGTGCTTCACGTGCCCTTTCTGATCCTGGACCTGGTTGTCTCCAGTCTTCTTCTTTCCATGGGCATGTTGATGCTGCCCCCGGTGATGATTTCACTTCCTTTGAAACTGATGCTTTTCGTGCTGGTGGACGGATGGAACCTCCTGGTGGGTTCCCTCGTTAGGAGCTTCACATGAAAAGAAAAGGCGAGGTGGGATCTTGGATCAGGCCACTGTCATAGCCCTGGGTAGGGAGGCCTTGCAACTCACCATCTTGCTTTGCGGGCCCATGCTGGGCCTGGGTCTTGTGGCTGGACTGGCCGTGAGTCTGGTCCAGGCCGTGACCCAGATTCAGGACATGACCCTCACCTTTGTGCCCAAGCTCCTGGCTGTGGTGCTGGCCCTGGTTCTGTTCTTTCCTTGGATGCTGAACCTGCTCATGGAATTCACCACCAGGATCATGGGAGATGTAGAGCTGTGGATGCGCTGAGTCTCATGTGGGAAAGGATTCCCATGCTGGGGCCTGTCTTGGCCAGGATGGCGGGATTGAGCCTAAGCCTCCCTCTTCTGGGGGCCAGGGCGGTGCCCATGTATGTGAAGATCATGCTTGTGCTGGGTTTCTCCTGGGCCATGTTGCCCATATTGCCCCTGTCCCCTGGGGCAGTCCCCACGGATATGGCCTCCTGGAGCTTGGCTGTGCTCAAAGAGGCCTTGTTCGGGCTCCTTGTGGGTTGGCTTGCACAACTGGTGCTTGCAGCCGCGCCCCTTGCCGCCCAGGTAGTGGGCTTTCAGATGGGACTCGGAATAGCCAATGTCATGGACCCGGTGGGGCAGCAGCACATGTCTGTGGCAGCCCAGTTCCTGCAACTTCTGGCCCTCTGGCTCTTCCTCCTCCTGGACGGGCATCACCTGGCCATATGGGTCATTTTTCAAGGCCCCGGCCAGGTCCCTCTCACGGGGGTCTCGGGCCTGGCCCAGAGAGTGCCTGAGCTGGGAAGACTCCTGTTCGGATCTGCCCTTTCTTTGGCCGCACCCGCGCTGCTGTTGCTTCTCTTTGCACAGATAGGGCTCGGGGTTCTGGCCAGAATGATGCCCCAGATGAACATCTTCATTGTGGCCGCGCCGGTTCAAATCGGGATGGGGTTGGCCTGCATGGGCCTGGGCCTCGGAATCCTGGGTCCATGGTCGGAAAAGGGATTGGATTGGCTCTTGGGAGCGTACAGGAGCCTCCCATGGCAGTGAAAGGTGGAGGAGTTGCACTCAGCTGTGCAGGCCAGGGGTTTTTGCCCAGGAGGACCTGCCCAGGCCGGGTGCCCAGTGGAAGGTAGCTGAGAATGCCCCCTAGAAGCGATCAGGAGCGCACAGAGGCCCCAACCCAAAGACGCAGGGAGGAGGCCAGAAGGCGTGGACAGGTGGCCAAAAGCCGCGAAGTCTCCTCAGCGGCAGTGCTCTTGGCTGCATCCGGGTTTCTGGTCTTGGCAGGGGGAGGCCTGAGCAATCTTGCGATGAATACCATGGCCGGACTGATATCCAGCTGCGGGGAAATCCAGCTCACAGCAGAGGGAACCGGCCAGGTACTGATGGAGCTGTTGGCCCGCACAGGGCTCATTGCAGGGCCCATCCTGGGAGTCTTGGTGATGGTGGTCATAGCCAGTAATGTGGCCCAGTTCGGCTTCTTGAACGCCACCGAGGCCTTAAGCCCCAAGTGGTCCAGGATCAACCCAGTGGAGGGCTTCAAGCGGATCTTTTCCCTTCAGGCCTTGGCAGAGCTGCTCAAAGGGCTTCTCAAGATGGGGATTGTGGCCTGGGTAATATGGGAAACAGTCATGTCGGAATGGGAGACCCTGGCCTCCATGGGCAGCGTCTCTGCCTGGGCCATGGGCTCGGAGATGGCTCGAGGGATCCTGAACATAGCTCTGAGGGCCGGGATGGTCCTGGCCGGGCTTGCCGTCTTGGATTTCCTGTACCAGAGGTGGGAACACGAACGCAGCCTTCGAATGACCAAGGATGAAGTGAAGGAGGAGTTCCGCCAGAGGGAGGGGGACCCCAAGATAAGGGCCAGGATCCGCCAAAGGCAGAGGGAAATGGCCAGGCGAAGGATGATGGCTCAGGTGCCCAAGGCCGACGTTGTCATAACCAACCCGGAGCATTTGGCCGTGGCCTTGCAGTACCAGAAAAACAGCATGGCCGCTCCCACGGTAGTGGCCAAGGGGGCCGGTTACCTGGCTGAGAAGATCAAGGAGGTGGCCAAGAAACACTCAGTGGAGATAGTTGAAAACAAGCCCCTGGCCCAGGCCCTGTACAAGATGGTGGAGGTGGGCTCTCAGATCCCGGTGGAGCTCTACAGGGCTGTGGCAGAGATCCTGGCCCACGTGTACTCCAGGAAAAACCACTGGAACCAGGGCGGCTCCGGGCCCCGGTGATATAGGCCGCCCAGGAGGCAGCCTGCTGGAACAAGCCCCGGGTGCCGGTACATGGAATGAGAAAAACTGAGGGGGAGAACAACAGGTGAGCACGCAAAGATTGGCAATCCCATCCGCGGGAGGGCTTCTGAAAAGCGGCGAGGTGCTCCTGGCAGCAGGAGTCATGGGCATCTTGCTGGTAATGGTATTCCCACTTCCCAAGCCCATCCTGGATCTTCTCCTGGCCTTCAACATAACCATCTCGGTGCTCATCATGATGGTGGCCCTCTACATTGTGAAGCCCCTGGAATTCTCGGTCTTCCCCACAATGTTGCTTGTGGCCACCCTCTTCAGGCTCTCGCTGAACGTGGCCTCCACCAGGCTCATATTGCTCCATGGGAACGAAGGCCCCGATGCTGCCGGGCATGTCATCAGAGCCTTTGGGAGCTTTGTTGTGGGCGGGAACTATGTTGTGGGCATGGTGGTGTTTCTGATACTGGTTGTCATCAACTTCATTGTCATAACAAAAGGTTCGGGCAGGATCGCCGAGGTTGCCGCCCGCTTCACCCTGGATGCCATGCCTGGGAAACAGATGAGCATAGATGCGGATCTGAATGCGGGCCTCATAGACGATCGCACTGCCAGGGAAAGGCGCCGGCTCATAGAGAGGGAGGCGGATTTTTACGGCGCCATGGACGGTGCCAGCAAGTTCGTCAGAGGGGATGCCATAGCAGGCATGGTCATAGTTTTCATAAACATAGTTGGAGGGCTTCTCATCGGGGTGGGCCAGAAGGGCATGCCCATACTGGAGGGGCTTCGCACTTACACTATCTTGACCATCGGTGACGGGCTGGTCTCCCAGATCCCTGCCTTGGTGGTCTCCACAGCAGCGGGCTTGGTGGTCACAAGGGCAGCCTCTGACTCCTTTCTGGGCACTGACCTGCTAAGACAGGTGATCCACAACTTCAGGGCCGTGGCCATGGCAGCCGCCATTCTCCTGGGTCTCGGCCTACTGCCAGGCCTTCCCGCCTTGCCCTTCCTGGCCCTGTCCCTGGGGGCGGCAGTACTGGCCTGGAGGATTCGCGAGTCGGAAAAGCAAAAAGAGCAGAGCGCCCGGGCAGCCGCTCCCCCACAGCCGGCTCTGAGCTCCAGGGAAGAGGTGGAGGCCCTGCTCCCCATGGACCCTCTAGAACTGGAGATAGGCTATGCCCTCATCCCCCTGGTGGACTCGGAGCAGAAGGGCACTGTCCTGGAGCGCATCAGAATGATCCGGAGGCAGGTGGCCCTTGAGATGGGGGTTGTGATCCCCCTGATGCACATCAGGGACAACCTGCATCTCAAACCCAATCAGTACGGCATAAAGCTGAACGGGGTCGAGGTGGCCTCCGGGGAGCTGATGATGGGCCACTGCCTGGCCCTGGATGCAGGTTCGGTGAAGACCCCCATGAAGGGGATTCCCACCCAGGAGCCCACCTTTGGGCTTCCTGCCCTGTGGATCCCTTACGACCAGAAGGAAAGGGCCCAGGCCTTGGGGTACACGGTTGTGGACCCGGACACTGTGTTGATAACCCATCTTTCGGAGGTGGTCCGCTCCCATCTCCATGAGCTGCTCAGCCGCCAGGATGTCCAGAGGCTCCTGGAGAACGTGGCCAAGGAGCATCCCAAAGTGGTGGAGGAACTGGTCCCCAAGTTGCTGAGCATCGGGGAGGTGCACAGGGTGCTCCAGAATCTTCTGCGGGAGCGGGTCTCGGTGAGGAACTTGGTGCAGATCCTGGAGACCTTGGGAGACTGGGCCCCCCACACTCGAAATCCCAGGATCCTGGCAGAACATGTGCGTTGCTCCCTGGGCAGGGCCATCACAAGGAAACACTTGGACGAGAACGGTCGCCTGCCGGCTTTGCTTTTGGATCCTGCCCTGGAGGAGATGCTCCTGGGCTCCATGAGGAGAAACGAGCTGGAGTCATTCCTGGCCCTGGATCCGGACACGGCTCGCCGCCTCATCCTTGCCATACAAAAGGCTTTGGAGCCGCACTTGCACAACCCGAAGCCCCCGGTCCTGCTTTGTGACGCTGCACTGAGGCCTCACCTCAAGCAGCTCACCGAGCGTTACATCCCCGCCTTGACGGTGATGTCCCACCAGGAGGTGGACACCGAGGTCACAATCCACCCATTGGACAACGTGAGGATGAGCCATGAAGGTTAAGACTTACAAGGCCATAGACATGCAGGAAGCCCTTCGCCTCATCAAGAAGGAGCTGGGTCCCCAGGCCGTGATCCTGTCCACCAGAAAGGTTGTGGATGGGAAAAGAGCCTTTGGCCTTTTGGGCAGGCCAATGGTGGAGGTCACGGCAGCATTGGACGGACCAGGCAGCTCCGGCAGTCCTGGGCCTTGCCCAGATGGGCTCAAGACAGAGGAAGTGGAGGCAGGGGCGATGGAGTCGGTCAAGAAGGAGCTTGGGGAGCTCAGGAGGGAATTGGCGCAGGTGCTCAATGCAGCAAGGCAGCCTGCCTTGGAAATGAACTGGAGGCTGGAGTCAGAGCTGGAGGAGTTGAGGTGGTGGACTTCCAGGATGCTCCAGCATGCCAGGGCAGGGAATCAGCAGGTATCCTCTGCCCCGGGCAATGCCATGCTGCTCAGGTTGCTGAGAAACGGCATGCGAGAATCCCATGCAGTCCAAATAGTGATGAGAATCGAAACGGAAGTCGGCCCTGCAAGGATCCAGGAGGATGCCTTCCCCCCCATGGTGGAGAGCCTGCTTGCCAGGTTGGCCAGAACTGAGGATCCCCTGGCCCGCGATCACTCCCAGGGCCCTGCCGTGCTGGCCCTCATAGGTCCCACAGGGGTGGGCAAGACAACCACCGTGGCCAAGATTGCAGCCCGCTGCGCCCTGGAGGGAGGAAGAAAGGTTGCACTGATCACCAACGACACTTACAGGATAGCGGCGGTGGAGCAACTCAGGACCTATGCCCGCATCATGGGGGTTCCCCTGGAGGTGGTCCTGGAGCCGGGCGAACTCTCCAGGGTCCTGGACGCCCATTCGGACAAAGACATGATTCTCATAGACACGGCAGGAAGAAGCCCCCTGGACGGCACTCAGGTGGGGGAGCTGAGGGATCTGCTCTGCTCTGATCCCAGGGTGAAGACGCTCCTGCTGGTGAGCGGCACCACCGAGTCCTCGGCCTTGGAAAGGGCAGTGAAACGCTTCATACCCCTGAAACCAGTGGGCCTGATCGGCACCAAGCTGGATGAGGCTTCCCATTTCGGGGCTCTGTTCAGCCTTTCTCTACAGATGAGACTTCCCTTTTCGTTCTTCACCACTGGGCAAAGGGTTCCAGAGGATATCAGATCCGCAACCAGGCAGGACATGGCCTGCTGGACCATGTGGGGACTGCCCTTGTTCTACTCCCAGGCAGAGGCGGCACAGGCCGCGGGTTGAATCTCATTGCATGGAGGCCTTCGGAAATGATCTTGGTGAGAGACCAAGGCACTACGCTTCGGGAAATGCGCTTCAGAGGCAGCATGGAGACCGGGCTGGCCAGGTTTCCCTTGAGGAGCCTGGCCGTGACCAGCGGCAAGGGGGGGGTCGGAAAGACCAGCCTGGCCGCCAACCTGGCCTGCATCCTTTCAGACATGGGCACAAGGGTGCTGCTCCTGGACGGGGACATGGGTTTGGCAAACGTGGATGTGCTCTTTGGCCTTTCCCCGGAGAAGACCATCAAGGATTTTCTGGCAGGCAGCTGCAGCCTGGAGGAGGTGCTGCTCAAAGGTCCCTCGGGCATAGGCATATTGCCGGGGGGCTCTGGGCAGCTGGATTTGACCAACCTGACCAGGGAGCAAAGGCTCAGCCTCTACTCCGGGATAAACGACTTGCGCTACGAACACGACCTGGTGCTCATAGACACAGCCGCCGGGGTGTCCCCCAATGTGCTCCATTTCAATGCCATGGCCGAAAGGCTGATGGTGTTGGTCACCCCTGAGCCCCCCAGCATAACCGACGCGTACGCCATGATCAAACTGATGTTCATGCATTACAGGAGAAGGGATTTTTGGATCCTGGTAAACGCTGCCCGCTCAAAGGCAGAGGCTGAGGAGACCTTCCGTGGACTCAACAGGGTGGTGGAGCGCTTTCTCAGGTTTTCCCTCACAGACCTCGGTTGGATCCCTTGGGATTCTGCAGTGGCCAACTCGGTGAGAAGCCAGAAGCCCTTTGTGCACCTGTATCCTGAGGCCAGGGCCACCCTGAATCTGCTCCAGGTGGGCACAAGGCTCAAGGAGATGGCCGGACGCGAGGGCTCCTGCTCGGAAATGGTCTTGTTCGGACCCTATTCGTGAGGTGGACATGAGAGGACAAATCCTCTTGAACGAGAGTTCGGACCCTGCGGCTCATCCCGGCATTGCAGAGAGTCTCTCGGAGAGGGAGAGGCAGATCCAGGCTTTCCTGCCCTTCATCAAGTACCAGGTGCTGAGGCTGGTGGGAAGAATACCACACTACGTGGATGTGCAGGACTTGACCCACGCAGGCATCCTGGGACTGCTGGATGCGCTTGAGAAGTTCGACCAAAGCCGTGGCACCCAGCTCAAGACCTACGCTGAGTTCAGAATCAGGGGGGCCATACTGGACGAGCTGCGCTCCATGGACTGGGCAACCAGGACCACAAGGGAAAAGATGAAAAGGCTGGAGGAGGCTCAGCTGGGGCTGGAGAGGAAACTCCAGCGTCCCCCCACCGAGGAGGAAGTGGCCGAGTTCTTGGGAATGGAACTGGATGGCTATCACCATATGCTCCTGGAGACCAAAGGATCAGGTCTCATATCCATAGAGGATCTTCTGGAGGGGGATCTGGGGGAGCAACGCACAGCTCTCAGCTCGGAAGTGGATCCCCACGAGCTCTGCAGCATGCGCCAGCTCAGGGGCAAGGTAATGGAGAGTCTCAGGCAGCTCACGGAGAAAGAGCAGCTTGTGCTTCAACTCTACTACTACGAGGAGCTCACCATGAAGGAGATCGGCATGATCCTGGAGGTGACAGAGTCCAGGGTGTGTCAAATACATTCCAAGGCCCTCAAGAAGCTCAAGGCGCATCTGCAGGACAAGGTCTGAGAAGGAGGCTTAGGGCTTGGGAGAGGAAGGCTCCAAGAAACCCAAGGTCCTGAAAAGAAAGGGCAGGGAAGTGGAGGAGGCCCTTCTGTTCGAGGACCAGATGGACGAGGTAGCCCTGGAGGAGTGGGAGCGCAAGATGGGGCTCCAACAGGAGCACGAGCCCCAGCCCTTTGCTCCAGGGGAGCAGGCTGCTTCTCCCCAAGAGGTCTTGCAAGAATTTCCATCCCAAAGCCAGACCAAGGGAGAGCCGGAGGATGGGGTGGCTGCACCTGCAGTTGAACCCTCTTGGCTCCAGTCCGGCAAGCTCAGGTGGCTGGGTTTGGCAGGCGTGCGTCTTTACCTGGAAGAAAAAGGCCCGGCAGGGAAACCCTTGCTCCTTTTGGGGGTATTTCTCTTGGTACTCTGCCTGGCTCTGGGGACTGTGCTTTGGGTTTTCCTCAAGCCCCAGCCGGGCCCCACCCCCCAGGAGGCGGAGGTGAGCTCTCCAGAGACGCTCCTGGAGCTGATGGTCCCCTTGGGACAAGGAAGGGCTGGTTTGATCCTGTCAGTCTCCCTGGAGCTGGACCCCACGGGCCTGCAGAGCTCGGAATTGAGAAAAGAGCTATTCCAGCTCATAAGCCAGATGGACCCGGAGGATCTCTCAGGGCCCCAAGGCATGGAAAGGCTGAGGGCCTCCATGGCCGAGAAGCTAAGCTCCAGATGGCCTTCGCTCAGGAAGGATGGTATCAGGTTTCTGCAGTACCTGCTCCTTTGAGAAAGGAGAGTCCCATGCACAGGGAGGGAAGCCGCCCAGAACAGGAGGATTCAGGCTCTTTGATCCAGAATGGGTGGAGGGGGCTAAGTTCAGGAAAGATTTTTCCCATGGGGGAGAAGGGGCTCTCGATGCATATCCCGGGCTCGGGCCAAGGCGGGATTTCAGGCTCAGCAGGCCTTTGGAATTCCCGCCGGGGAGGTGAGCATGGAAAGCGGCGGACCGTCAGCCATCCTGGGTCCCCTGGAAAGGCTCGGCCAGGGGAGGGCGAGAAATGGAAAAGCACGCCCTGCCAGGGAGCAAAAAAAACAGGGTCCTGGGGAGAGCCTAGAGCCTGAGGGCCAGGAAAGGGAACCCGGTGCAGAGCCACAGGATTCCGAGAACAGGATAGACATCAGGATCTGAGGGGCTACCTATAAGGAGGCATGGAGGTGGATCTCAAGCTCATGACGGTTCTGCAACTTGCCTTTGACCTGGTTCTGGGGAGCCTGATTCTCTGGTGCGTTTTTCGGGCAGGCGGCACCTCCCGGATTTCCTCCAAGAGACAAGAGGCTCTTCTCAAGGAGATAGACGCCCGCGCAGAGCAGTTCCAGGACATTGCCAGGCACCTCATGGAGGGGCTGGAGTTGCGTGTGCAAAAGCTCCAGGAGGCCGCAGAGGAACTGGACAGGGCCGAGATCAGGGCCTGCGAGACCCTGGAGAGGCTGCACAAGGCCCAGGAAGGTTTCCGCAGCAGCGAGGCCTCTTACGAAACCGCACTCAGATGGCTGAGTCAAGGTCTCCCTGCGGCCGAAGTGGCTCGCAGGAGTGGGCTGGGGCTAGGGGAGCTTCAACTGATTCAACAGTTGGGCTCCAGGAACAGGGCTCAAGCATGAAGGTGGAGAGCACCAATGGGCCCTCTGCTATCCTTTGGGCCGGTGCCTCGCAGGCCAGACCCGAAAGGTTGCAGTTGCGCCTGGGGCAGCTGCTGCAGGCAGTGGTGCTTGCAACAGGGAGCCATGGGAGACTCCTGGTGCAAATAGACGGGCAGGAGCTTTGGGCCAGCTCCTCCATAGAGGCACGGCCTGGGCAGGTGCTCAGCTTGCAGGTCCAGGCCCTCGGACCGGAGATCCTGCTGCGATCTGTCCAGCCTCTCCCATGGGACTCTCAATCCCTCCTGGCCCTTTGTGTGAGAAAAGCTCTTTCATTGATGGAGTGGGAGACACTGGGTCTCCTTCTCAGAAAGGTCCAGGAAGCAATGGAACAGGCTGGCCCCGCAGGGCAGCTGCGGGGCTTTGGGGTGCCTATTCCCGGGAGCGGCTCTGAAAGCCAGGCCGGCCGCTGGGATCTGGGGCAAGTTCTGAGGGCAAGCGGGATCTTCCTTGAGGCCAAACTCAAGGAGGTGGCCCTGGGGAGGCAGGATGAGGCCTCTGTTTTCCCGGACCTGAAGGCGGATTTCCTGGCCCTGCTTCAAATGCCCAGGCATTCCCCCGCCCTGCAAAGGAGCCTTGAGCAAATGCTGGAAATGCTCCGGGGAGCCCAGTCTTTGGCGCTTCTGGGCCAAGAGCGTGGGAGTCTGCAGCTGGTCTTGAGCCTCCCTCCCTGGTGGATGCCCAGGGGGAGCTGGGGGGATTTGAGGCTGAGGCAATGGGTGCAGGGTAAAGACGGCCTTCCCAAGAGGGGCTGGTCAGTCACGCTTCGCCTGGAGATGGAGGAGATGGGCAGAATCCTGGCCAGGGTCTTCCTCATGGGAGATCTCCTGGGCTGCGAGCTAAAGGCCTCCAGGCAGGATGTGCAGGAGAGGATCCAGGAGGAGATGGAGTCCTTGAAACAAGGATTGCAGGGGCTTTGGCCCTCCATGGTGGAATGCTCGGTGGGGCCCCTGGATGAGGGCAGGGATTGGTGCCTGCAAGACCTGGAACTCCCTGAGAGTCTGGTGGGGGTTGTGGCGTGAGGGAAAAGGAGCATCCCACGGAGCTTCCTGGAGTGGAAAAACCTTGCAAGGCAGTGGCCCTGGGGTATCGCACAGGAGTGGATGCTGCCCCCAGGATCCTGGCCAAGGGCAGGGGTGAGATAGCCAGGAAGATAATCCAGATAGCAAGAGCCAACAATATCCCTGTCCAGGAGGACCCCTGCCTGGTGGGACTCCTTTCAGAGCTGGACCTGAATCAGGAGATACCTCCAGTGCTCTACAGGGCTGTGGCAGAGGTGCTGGCTTTTGTGTACAGGGTTAGGGAAAGGCGTTTTTCAACAGGGGCAAGAAATGCCGGTTCAGGGGAAACTGCTTCCTCTTGAGCCTTTTCCCGAAGCCCGGGAGAGGCGCCTTGGGCTACAGGCTGGAACTGGTATGAGAGTTGCATGAGATGGGTTCGGCCCCTGGGTCTGGATCCAAAGTGCTGACCCGGGCCGCTTGAGGGAGGAAGCGGGCATGTTCGCAGAGCTTTATGTGGCAGCCTCTGGCATGGCAGTAAGGCAGGAGAAGATAGACGTGCTGGCCCACAACCTGGCCAATGCCAACACCGTGGGATTCAAAATGGGCGAGGTGGTGCTGCAGGAGCGTCCCGTGGAGATCCCGGGTGGAAGGTCCGATGCCCCGAGCCACGTGAGGCTGGCAGAGAAGAGGACCGACTTCTCCCCGGGGGAGATCAGATACACCGGGGAGCCTCTGGATGTGGCCATTGGAGAGGAAGGCTTCTTTGTGCTGGAGGCTCCTGAGGGCCTCAGGCTGACCAGGGATGGGCGCTTCTCCCTGGATGGGGAAGGCAGGTTGGTGCTGAGGGGCATGCCCGTGCTGGGAGAAAACGGGCAGATTCGCTCCGGCGCAGGGGAGCTTCTCATAGGCCGGGATGGGAATGTCAGCTCAGGGGGTGCGGCCCTTGGGAAGCTCAAGGTGGTGAGGGTTGGAGAACCCCAGAAGCTGGTGCCTTTGGGTGACGGGCTCTATGCTTTGCCGGATGGGGCTTCCATGGAGGAGCTCTCCAAGGCAGAGCTCTTACCTGGGCACCTGGAGATGTCCAACGTGAACTCCATAAAGTGCATGGTGCAGATGATAGAGGCGGTGCGCGCCTTCGAGATGAACCAGAGAATGGTTCAAACCCTGGACAGGCTGGGAGAGAAGGCCGTGCAGGAACTCAGCAGGACAGCATGAATCCCCTGGTAATCCGGTGAGGAGGTTGAGATGCTCAGGTCTCTTTGGACAGCGGCTTCAGGCATGGAGGCCCAACAGCTTCAGATAGATGTCATATCCAACAACCTGGCCAATGCCAACACCACTGGCTTCAAGAAGAGCAAGGTGAATTTCCAGGATCTGCTCTACCAGTCCCTGAGCTATCCCGGGGCTGCCTCTTCGGCCCAAAGCCAGCTTCCCACGGGTTTCCAGGTGGGCCTTGGGACAAGGCCCGTTGCAGTGCACAAGCTCTTTGGCCAAGGGGACTTCCAGCTCACCAGAAACGAGCTGGACATAGCCATCGAGGGGCAAGGCTTCTTCAAGATAATTCTTCCCTCCGGGGAAAGCGCATACACCCGAGACGGAGCCTTCAAGCTGAATGCCCAGGGGGAGGTTGTCACCTCAGAGGGCTACAGGCTGGAGCCGGGCATAAGCATTCCGCAGGATGCCACGGCCATTTCCGTGGGCGCAGACGGGACGGTCTCTGTGATGCGGCCTGGCCAGACCGGCTTCTCGGAGGTGGGTCGCATCACCCTCACCAGATTCCCCAATCCCCCGGGCCTGTTTGCCGTGGGCCGCAATGCTTTCATGCCCACCGATTCCTCTGGGGACCCGGTGGAGGGGACCCCAGGGGACCAGGGGCTTGGCACCCTGGCCCAGGGCTTCCTGGAGATGTCCAACGTGAATATCGTGGAGGAGATGGTGGCCATGATCGTGGCTCAGAGGGCCTATGAGATCAACTCCAAGGCCATTCAAACCTCTGACGACATGCTCCAGATGGTCAACAACCTAAAGAGGTAGAAGCTGGCTTCTAGAAGGAGGCCGTGATGAGGATTCCAAAGACAGGGTTGAAGTGCTTTGCGGCAGTGTTGACAGGGCTCTCTTTGGGGTGTTCTCTCGCCGCCTGGGCAGGAACCCCCCGGGGGGACTCCAGCCAGAGCGAATCGGTATGGGTGCTCTCGCGCTCCATCCCCAAGGGGGGTGTGCTGAGCCCTGGGGATCTTGCCAGGAAGCCCCTTCCCAAAGGAAGCCTTCCAGCAGGTGCCATGGAGGATCCATCCCCGCTCATGGGCATGAGGGCTGTCAGGACACTGCAGGCAGGCACGGTGCTTAGGGCTGACCAGTTCAAGCCCGAGCCCATTTTGCGCAAAGGGCAGAAGGTTGAGATCCTGCTGGAAAAAGGCGGTCTCAAGATAGTGGCCCCTGGCGAGGCCCTGGAAGAAGGGGGAGCCGGCCAGAAGATAAGAGTCTTGAACCTCTCTTCCAAACATGTGGTTCTGGCCAGGGTGGAGCATGCAGGCGGAGTCAGGGTGGAGTTCTAGCGCGGAAAGGGGTGCAGGGAATGCCTAGAAAGGGGTTCGGAATCGCAGGCTTAGGGTTGTTGGTGCTTTGGGTATGGGGCTGCAGCCCCACTCTCCCCCCCCCTCCTGCCTGGAACGCCTTGCCTGCCTCGGCCAGGCCCCCCGAGGCAGCCCCTGCTGAGGGAAGCCTCTGGAGGCCGGGGAGCAGACTGGGGGATCTCTATTCGGATCTCAGAGCAAGGCATGTGGGAGATGTGGTGACCGTCAAGATAGTTGAGAATGCAGAGGCTCTCAAGAGCGCCAGCACCAAGACCTCCAGGGACAGCTCCCTTTCTGCTTCCATGAGCAGCTTCTTCGGGGCGCCCCTCAACATAGGAGGCTTCAAGCCTGAGGCCTCGGGCTCTTTGAAGAACGATTTCGAGGGCTCTGGAACAACCCAGAGAAAGGACACCCTTGTTGCCACGATGACCGCCAAGGTGGTGGACGTTATGCCCAACGGCCTCTTGAGGGTGGAGGGCTACAGGGAGGTGCTCATCAACAACGAGAGGCAGTACATCATACTCAGGGGGGTGATAAGACCCGAGGACATCTCCTCGGATAACATGGTGCTCTCCTCCTCCATAGCAGACGCCCAGATAGCCTACGCAGGCCAGGGGGTGGTAAGCGACAAGCAGAAGCCCGGCTGGGTGGGCCGCCTCCTGGACCACATATGGCCTTTCTGAGGAGGAAATGGATGAAGCTCATGGCGCGCATCTTCCTTATTTGCTTTCTCCTTGCTCTTGGGCTGCAGGGAACGGCCATGGCTGTGCGGCTCAAGGAGATCTCCTCCATAGAAGGGGTGAGATCCAACCCCCTTGTGGGTTACGGACTGGTGGTGGGGCTCCAGGGGACCGGTGACCAAAACAACACCCAGTTCACTGTTCATTCCCTGGCCAACATGCTCCAGAGAATGGGGATCCGGGTCCCACCCGAGGCAGTGAAGGTGAAAAACGTGGCAGCGGTCATGGTCACAGCCCAGCTCCCGGCCTTTGTGAGGCAGGGCCAGAGCTTGGATGTGCAGGTCTCCTCCATCGGGGATGCCAAGAGCCTCCAGGGAGGTACCCTGCTGCTCACCCCCCTGCACGGTCCTGACGGGCAGGTGTATGTGCTGGCCCAGGGGGCTGTGTCAGTGGGGGGGTTCAGCTTCGGGGGGGCATCCGGAGGAAGGGTTCAGCAGAACCATCCCACAGTGGGGATAGTGCCCAACGGTGGCACGGTGGAGAGGGAGGTGAGAAGTTCTTTCGGTCAAAAGGACATCTTCAGACTGGTGCTCCATCAGGAGGACTTCACAACGGCTCAAAGGGCGGTCAGGGCTCTCAATGCCAGGCTGGGGCCAGGGGTGGCCAGGACAGTAGACGGCCGCACCCTGGAGCTGGTTCTGCCCGGCTCTTTTGAGGGAAGGCAGGCCGAGTTTCTTGCGGCTGCCGAGGCAGTGGAGATCCAGCCGGATGCCTCCGGGAAAGTCATCCTGGATGAAAGGACCGGAACTGTCATAATGGGGGAAAGGGTGCGTATAGATCCCGTGGCCATAGCCCAGGGAGGCCTCACGGTGATCATAAAGGAAACCCCAGAGGTGGTGCCTGCTGCCCCCTTCTCCCCCAAGGCCCCTCAAGGGGCTCAGCCTTCCAGCGGCCCCACCACAGGCGCGGACATGGCCCCAGGGGGGCAGACCGTGGTGGCACCCAGGAGCGATGTGAAGGTGGAAGAAAAGGCTCAGGGGGTGACTCTGCTTCAAGGCGGTGTCACCATAGCAGAGCTGGTCAGGGCCCTCAATGCCATAGGTGCCAACCCAAGGCAACTCATCACCATATTGCAGGCCATTCACAAGGCCGGCGCCCTGCATGCCAATCTGGAGGTAATGTGATGGCAGACTGGATTGCCTTTTCGGGTCTTGGAACCACTCTTCCCCTGAGGCTAGGCACCGGTCCCGTGCCAGAGGAGCTGCAGGAAACACAGGGCTCGCCGTGGGAGAGAGACAGATTGGCCAGGGCCTGCGAGGAATTCGAAGCTATCTTCATAGAGCAGATGCTCAAGGCCATGAGGCAAACGGTTCATGGGTCTGAAAGCCGCCAGGAGGCCATTTACAGAAGCCTCTTTGACGAAGAGGTCTCCAGGACTCTGGCAAGAAGGGGCCTGGGCCTCAAGGAGTTGCTCCTGGGAAGTCTGGAGCAAAGGGCCTTGGCGCAGGGAGTCCCACTGGGTGCTCAAGTTTCACCTGTTCCTGCCGATAAGGAATCAGGAGAAGGAGTGTGACCCAAATCCCTGAGACCGTCCAGGAATAGGAGCAAGCAGATGAAAATTGACGGAAGCGGCGGCTACACGCCCATACAAAGCCTGATTCAGCGGGTGCGTTCCGAGCAGGAAATGAGGCCCTCCCAGCCCCAGGGCCAATCCCAAGCCGTTGGGGAGAAGGTGGAGATATCCCCCCAGGCCAGGGAGATTCAAAAGCTAAAGGAAATCCTGGAGCAGATGCCCGAGGTGAGGGAGAAGAGGGTGGAAGAACTCAAAAGCCTTATTCAGGAGGGAAGGTACAGGGTGGATCTGGAGAAGCTTTCGGACCGGATCCTGGAGGCCCTCCTGTTGGGGGACCTCTGATAAGGGATGAAAAATGAGCGGGGTTGAGATTGGAAGGGATCTCTTGGGTCAGCTGAGGCTTGAGAGGAATCACCTCAGGGAGGAGCGGGAGCTGCTTCTCAAGGAGAGGGATTGTCTCATCCGTCAGGACCTGGAGGGGATCCTGGAGGTCTTGAAAGAGAAAGAGACGCTCCAGCTCAAGGGCAGGATCCTTCAGGAGTCAAGGGCTGCCATGAGGGAGCGCGTAAAGGGTGCGGTGCAGGTTGCAGAGGGGGAGAGCGTTTTTCAAAAACTCCTGGACCTGATGGAAGGCTCCTGCAAGGAGGAGCTGGCCGACTCCAGAGAGGAGCTGGAGAAGCTGGTGGGGGAGGTGGAGTACCTGAGCGCAGGAAACCAGTATCTCATACGCTCCACCCTGGGGCGCATAGAAGGGGCCATGGGGCTCTTGATGGGTTGCCAGGAAAAGGGGCTCAAACAATACAACATGGAGGGGAGGATCGAGGCTGCAGGCCTCCCCAGGAGCAGGCTCTTGCAAGAGGTTTAAAAGAAGGCTGAAAAGGCCGAAAGGCGCACTTCATGGCAGGCATACAATCTGTTCTGGACATAGGCCAGTGGGCCCTCCACGCACAGCAGTTGGGCATGGCTGTAACAGCCCACAATGTGGCCAATGTGAACACCCAGGGCTACAGCCGCCAGAGGCTCATCCTGGAGCCGGCAACCCCTGAGAACTATCAGCCAGGTCAGATAGGCAGAGGTGTGAGGCCGGCCAGCATACAGAGGGTTTACGACAACTTCCTTGGAATCCAGCTCAGGAGGGAACTCAGCACCAAGGGAAGTCTCCAGACCCAGTCCTCCTACTACAAGCAATTGGAGTCAATTTTCTCTGGCCTTTCCGACTCGGACCTGGGCTCTGAGCTGAGGACCTTCTGGTCCGCCTGGGAGGAGCTTTCACTCCATCCAGAAGGGAGCACCGAGAGGGTGGGGGTCAGGGAGGCGGCCCAGCAGGTGGCCTCCAGGATAAGGGGCCTCAGAGAAAAACTGGTGAACTTGCAGGAACAGTTGAACCGTTCCATAGGAGTTTCCCTGGACAGGGTAAACGAGCTGGCCTCGCACATTGCCCAGCTCAACATCCAGATCAAGAGAAGCGAGGGCTCTGGGCAAAACGCCAATGACCTCAGGGACATGAGGGACAAGGCCCTGGATGAGATGGCAGGCCTCATGGAGATCCAGTTCTGGGAAACCCAGGACGGTTTCTCTGTGGTGGGCCCCGGAGGGGTGGCCTTGGTGGAAGGCCCCAACCACTGGGAACTTACAAGCCAAACAGGGGCCACGGGCCTGGAGGAGGTTTACTGGGAGAGTTCCTCAGGGCTCCTGGTATCAATAACAGACAAGATCGCATCCGGCTCCATAGGAGGCATGCTGAGGCTGGGGCAGGAGGTGGTCTCCAGGGAACTGGGGAGGCTGGATAGGTTTTCCCAGGAACTCATCTGGAGCGTGAACCGGGAGCTTTCCACTGCCTCGGGCAGGAGCCCATTTACTTCCCTGGAGGGCCAGGCTGTGGGCGATCCCTCCCAGCCCCTCACAGACTCTGGCCTGGCCTTTGGGGACAGGGTAGGGGACGGGGAAATCCATATCTGGCTGTACGACGGGGGAAACCCCCCCTCTGCCTTGGGCCGCATAGAAGTGAGTGTGTTGGCAGGCTCCACCAGCCTGCAGGACCTGGTGGACCAGATTCAAAACGATCCGGACAACGCAGGCAGGCTGCAGGCATCCATAACAGCGGAGGGGAGGCTCAGCCTCCAGGCTGCGGGAGGAGGCGGCTTTGCCATTTCCATGGACAGCTCCGGGGCCCTGGCTGCCCTGGAGGTGAATACCCTCTTCACAGGCTCTAGCAGCCTGGACATCCAGGTGGCGGGCACAGTCATGCAGGACTACAGGCTCATCGGGGCAGGTCGTCCCCAGGATGTGACAGGGGAGTTCGCCCCTGGGGACAACAGCGCTTCCCTGGCTGTGCTTGCCCTCAGAGAGAGCCCCCTCTTGGACGGGGAGAGCCTGGAGCAGGCCTGGGCCACGGCCGTCTCAGGCCTGGGGGTGGAAGCCTCGGGGACTTACCGGGTCATGGATTATCAGGATCAGGTGGTGGAGCAGCTGGAGCAGCAGCGTTCTTCTGTCTCGGGTGTGAACCTGGACGAGGAGATGGTGAAGCTCCTGGAGTACCAGTGGGCTTACCAGGCCGCTGCCCGTCTCATAGAAACCGGTAGGGACATGATGCAGAGCCTCATCGAGATGATGCGCTGAGGGGATGGGCCATGAGGGTCAGCCAGAAGCTTCTTATGGAGTCCACTTACCAGCAGCTGAACAAGGCCGGGGAAGGACTTCTGAATCTGCTCCAGCAGGCCGCCTCGGGCAAGCGGGTCTTGAATCCCTCTGATGACCCTGTCTCGGCCACTCGTATCCTGGAGATGAAAAACGAGCTTTCCAGGATAGAGCCTGCCAAGCGCAAGGGCCAATACGTGAACTCCTGGCTTTCCCTGAGCGAGTCGGCTCTTCAGAACATGGAGGAGGTGCTGCTCAGGGCGAAGGAAATAGCCCTCTCCCAGCGAAGCGCCACAGCCACAAGGGAGACAAGGGCCGGGGCAGCCATGGAGGTGCGTCAGCTCTACGATCAGATGGTGGCCCTGGCCAATACCCGGCTGGGAGACAGGTACATCTTTGGAGGCACCCAAACCCTGGTGGCACCTGTGGAAAGGGATGAGGATTACCAGGCCAGCTTCAACGGGAACGAGCAATCCATTGAGGTGGGTGTGGGGCTGGGGCGCACAGTGGCCATGAACGTGGGGATCACAGGCCTGCTGAGGGACAGTCAGGTGCTGGACACCTTGAGGGGGCTCCTGCAAGCTCTGGAGAACAACGATGCCGAGGCCATCGGAGCCAGCCTGGATGGGTTGGACAGCGGCCAGGATGCCCTTTTGGCTCTGCGTGGGGAAGTGGGCTCCAGGATGAGGGCTGTGGAGTCCAACTCAGAGAACATGGGGGATCTCGAGCTGAACCTCGAGGGAACACTTTCTGACTACCAGGATGCGGACATGGCCAGGCTACTCACAGAGCTGGCAAACCAGCAGACAGCCTACGAGGCTGCACTCAGGACCACGGCCATGATCACCAAATTGAGCTTGGTAGAGTTCCTGAGCTAGGGAAAGAGGGGGAAAGCTTCGAGGGCAGGAGGCCTTCGGGAAGAGCGCCAGGGAGGGTGCCCATGCTGATTCTTACCAGGAAGCTCGGAGAGAGCATCGCCATCGGCGATGATGTGGTGATAACAATACTGGATGTTAAGGGAAAACAGGTGAGGCTGGGCATCCAGGCCCCTGGCCACACATCAGTGCACCGCCAGGAGATATACCAGCGCATCCAGGAGGAAAACAGGGAGGCTGCCCGGGCAGGGCTAAGTGATTTGAACCTGGCCGCAGGGCTCTTCCGGAGGCGGGAGCCGGGGAAGGCGAGCGAAGATGCTTCTTGAGACCACCAGATTCGGCACAATAGAGGTGGATGAGGAAAGAATCGTGTGCTTCCAGGAAGGCCTGCCTGGTTTCCCCCAGGCCAGGCGCTTTGCTCTCTTGGAACACTCCCATGAAAGCCCTTTTCACTGGCTCCAAAGCGTGGACGACGGGGCCCTGGCCTTTGTGGTCATGGACCCATTGCTCCTGGACCAGAATTACCTTCATGCCATCCCAGGGGAGGCCCTGGCAGACCTGGAAATCCAGGCGGCAACCCAGGCAGCTGTGCTCGTGATAGTGAACATCCAGAGGGAACGCTCCAGCATAACTGCCAACCTGATGGCCCCTTTGGTCATAAACCCCGGAAATAGGCGAGGCAAACAGGTCATACTTCTGGGCTCTGGGTACGATATCAGACACGAACTCACCCATCCAGCCCAACTCCAGGCTGGCGTCCACCCGTGAGATTTTCATCCTGGTGGGGCTGGCAGCTGCCAGCCGAGGCTTTTGGCCCCTAGGGATGATGCCAATGCCCCCTGGGAAAATCCAGCTCCCATCGTCAATGGCCGCACACGGACAAGATGTCACATCCGTGACCTGGTAGCGTCACTCAGGAAAAGCCTCCTTCCCTCGCTCTGTCCGGTCTTTCCACAACACAGGCCCACCAGGAGGCACAGGCAAATGTCTTCTAACACGCATTCTGACTGGCATGCTTTTGGCTTAAACCCAGGGGGGATGCCAAGAAACCACCAGCTCCAGCAGGTTGGGATGCCACGGAGGGGATGTGAGGACGCGCGTTATCGCTGACATGAGTTCGAATCATATGGGGAACATGGCTGTGGCAGAGGCGATGATCGCTGCGGCTGCTGATGCAGGTGTGGACATGGTCAAGTTCCAGTCTTGGCATGCCAGGAAACTCCGTCCGGATTTCCCCGATTACCAGGCAACTTTTGCCAGGCACCTCTCGGCAGAGCTGTCGGATGAGGACCATTACCACCTTTTGGAAGTTTGCCGTGAGAAAGGAGTTGAGTTCCTCACCACTTGCTTCGATCTGGATAGGGTGGACTTTCTTGCAAGTCTGGGCCTCAAGACCATCAAGGTAGCAAGCCCTGACTGCGCAAGCCTCAGGTTGCTGGATCGGCTAATGGCGAAATTCGAGCACATCATTATTTCCACTGGCATGGCCACGGACCAGGAAGTGGAGGAAATGATCCGGCACACCCGGGGTCACAATATCACGGTTCTGCACTGCGTTTCCTTGTACCCGACACCGTTGGACATGGTGAATCTGGAGCGCATGAACTGGCTCAAGTCTTTTGGGGTGAATGTTGGGTTCTCGGATCACAGCTTGGGGGTGGAGGCCTCGATGCTGGCCATAGGCATGGGGGCCGAGATGGTGGAGAAACACTTTACCCTGAGTCGCAATCTTCCGGGCAAAGACCAGGCCATGTCCAGCACGCCGGAAGAGTTCGCCCGTCTGGTGCAATGGGCAGCCTTGGTGGAAAAGATGAGGGGTGAGGCGCACCCGGGCCTGTCGGATGAGGAGATTAGACTCAGGGCACTGTACGTGGGCAAGTGGGGAGACAACAGATGAAGAAGAAAATATTGGTTGTGGTGGCCAGTCGGGCCAATTACGGCAGGATCAAGAGCGTGCTCAAGGCCGTCAAGGAACATCCTGATTTGGAGTTGCAGCTCGTGGTTGGGGCCTCGGCTTTGCTCTTTCGGTTCGGAAGCGCCATAGATGTGATTCGACGCGACGGGTTTGAGCCCTCGGCCACAGTCTACTGCGTGGTGGAGGGGGAGACGCCCACCACCATGGCCAAGTCCACTGGCATGGCCATCATTGAGCTTGCAACCTTGTTTGAGAACCTCAAACCCCACCGAGTCATAACAGTGGCGGATCGCTATGAGACCCTTGCCACGGCGGTGGCTGCAAGCTACATGAACATCCGGTTGGCACACACCCAAGGGGGCGAACTGACGGGATCCATTGACGAGAGCGTGAGGCACGCCATCACCCGCCTGGCCCACATCCATTTCCCGGCAACCGAACAAGCCAGGGAACGCCTAATAGACATGGGGGAGGACCCAGAGAGCGTTTTCTGGGTCGGGTGCCCCTCCTTGGATCTAATCCCCACCACCGACCTTAGCCTCAATGGACTCTTCGACCGGTATACCGGGGTCGGGGCCCCAGTGGATCCATCCAAACCTTATCTGGTTGTGGTGCAGCATCCTGTGACAACGGAATACGGTAGGGCCTGGGACCAGGTATGGGAGACCTTAAGGGCAATCGCCCGGCTAAAAATGCAGACCATTTGGCTGTGGCCCAACGTGGATGCCGGCTCGGACGACATCTCCAAGGGGCTGCGGGTATTTCGCGAGCAGCACAATCCCGAGTACATACATTTTTACAGGAACTTCTCCCCCGAGGATTACCTGAAACTCATCAACAATTGTGCTTGTATCGTGGGAAACAGCAGCAGCGCCATAAGGGAGGGGGCCTTCCTTGGAATACCTGCAGTGAATGTGGGAACCCGCCAGCAGGGCAGGGAAAGGGGACCCAATGTGGTGGATGTGGGCTATGAGGAGAAGGACATACTGAGGGCCATCAAGCGGCAAATAGATCACGGCAAGTACGCCCCAGATCACACCTATGGGGACGGGCGTGCAGGGGAACGGATAGCAAGGATCCTGGCAGAGTACGAGCCGGCCATACAAAAAAAGCTCTGTGTGGCGAGGTGGGCTTCATGGAACCAACCACGAAAAGCGGCCACATTCTGGGGGTGATCCCGGCCAGGGGCGGGTCCCGTGGAGTTCCGCTCAAGAACATCCGTCCTCTTATGGGAAGGCCATTGATTTTCTATACCATTGAAGCTGCGCAAAAAGCCAAGGGCATGGATGCATTTCTGGTCTCAACAGATTCAGAGGAAATAGCCCGTGTGGCCGAGAAGGCCGGTGCATGGGTTCCTTTCCTGCGGCCGGCTGAGCTGGCCACGGATGAATCCCCCACCTGGTGTACCCTCAAACACGCAATAGATCGCTACGAGGAGCTCACAGGCCAGGTTGTCCACAGCGTAATTACTTTGCAGCCTACCACCCCTCTTAGGATGCCCGAAGACATAGAGGAGGCCATAAGGATCTACCTGCAAGCGCAGCCCGAGGCGGACTGTCTGATTTCCGCCTGTGAGGTGGGCCACATGCATCCCCTGACCCTTTACCATGGCGATGGAATTTGGCTTCGACCTTTCCTGCCGGGTCAGAACCACACCCGCAGGAGGCAGGAGTGGGAGAAAGTCTTCTGGCGCAACGGGGCTGTGTACATAACCAGGAGGGAGCTTGTGGTGAATGGCAGCAGGGTGGTGGGGGAAAGGCCTCTTCTTTATGAAATGCCTCAATGCCGGTCCGTAAGCATAGACACGGAAGAAGACTTCGCCAAGGCCGAAGCGCAGCTCAGGCGGGGAGCTCTAACTCGAGGGGAAGAGTTCGAGAATGCTTGAACATTTCAGAATCCTCAATCTTGAGCCTGAAGGCTACAGTCCGGAAGCCAAGGCTGTCTTGGAAGAATTTGCAACTGTAGAGGAAAAAGCCGTTCCTCCCCGTGAGTTGGCAGCAAGAATCGGGGAGTACCATGGCGTTATTCTTAGGCTGGGCTACAGCATTGGAGCCGAGCTTCTCGCCCGCAAAGGAAAGCTCCGGGTCATAGGAACCCCAACCACGGGTTTGGACCACATAGACGTGGCCGAGGCCCAGAGACGAGGGGTAAAGGTACTGTCTCTGCGAGGTGAGAGGGAGTTCCTGGACACGGTTCATGCCACCGCCGAGCACACCTTGGCCCTCACCTTGGCTCTATTGAGGCGGATTCCGTGGGCGCATGCATCAGTGCTTGAGGGTGTGTGGAATAGGGATTTGTTTAGAGGTTATGAGCTCTTCGGAAAGAAGCTGGGAATAGTCGGCTTGGGAAGGCTTGGAAAACTCGTGGCCTCTTACGGCATGGCCTTGGGCATGAAGGTGTCGGCCTTTGACGTGCAGGAAGGGGTGTCCCAAGCCGGGGTGGAACTGATTTCCAAGGAAAGACTTTTTAGAGAGTCACACGTGGTGACTCTACATGTGCCTCTGAATCCTCTGACGGTTGGTTTGGTGGGAGAGAAGGAACTGGCCTGGATGAGGCCTGATTCGGTATTGATCAATACCAGCCGGGGAGCCGTGGTGGATGAGGAAGCCTTACTGGAGGCTCTGGAGAAGGGTCAAATCGCGGGGGCTGCCTTAGACGTGCTTTGCAGGGAACCCAGGCTAGGGGAGCCCTGGGAGGAAATGCCCAGATTGGTGCGCTATGCGAGAAGAAACATTAACCTTCTTCTGACTCCGCATTTGGGGGGGGCCACGTATGAGTCCATGGCCAAGACCGAAATATTCTTGGCCAGGAAAATGAAGGAATTCTTTCTGGGCTCAGCATGGCAGAAGAAGGAAAAACAGTCTTGAGAGGCAAACACCTGATGAAAAGGGCAACTGGCCTACCCTCCGGCATCAAGGAACGTCTTAGCCTGATACTGTCAGGCCAGGGGCCTGTGGTGCCTGGCTCTTTGATGGATCTGACCGTCATTAGAATTGGGAGCCATGAATTCCGTTTGATTCAAAGATGCTTGGCCCTCCACGAAGAACACCCTTCTCCGAGTGAATTGAAGGACTTGGGTTCTTTACTGCTGAAGTGCACCACACCTTGGTTATTCCTCATGAAAGCAGGAGAAGAACTTGACCCCAAAGATTTACAGGCCCTGGGAGAGATGACTTCCAGACAGCCATCTTGTATTTGGGATCTGCCAGTGGAGCGTCTTCTCGAGGAGGATATCCTCACTGAATTTGATTGGGTCACCACCAGAGACATGTGCGGGATCCTGGGCTACAGGGGCCGGACCAGCTACCTGCTTGAGCCCCGGTTGGTTCCCAAACAGGCTCTGCAAGCGGCCATCCGGGCGGAAACCAGGAAGATGGAGCGAAGAGCCTCTCTCATAACAGTGAGGAAAGGGGCTGAAGAGAAAAAAACCAACCCACTTTCTAAGAGACCATCTGACCGGGAGCTCTTCTTGGACGGCCATTCCAGGCACTTTGATGATACCCGTTTCTGTGCCCATTTCCAGTGGCCTTGGACCAGCTATCTTACCATGCGTCAGGAGCATATCCCGGCTTTGGAAAAAGGCATGAAGCAAGGCTGGGGGAACCCGGAAATGGCTGCCCAGGCTCTCTCTTATCTTATCCGCTTCGGTCAGTATGAGGAGGGTTACGAACTCTCAAGAGAGATCCCTGAGCTCTGGTTAACTAATCACCCGGGCCTGTCTCAAATTGTGGCGTTGGTGGCCTTGGTATCCGGCCGCACCCAAGAGGCAGAACATCTTCTTGCAGATGGGAACGAGCCTTCCTCCCAGTCTTTCTCCCTCAGGCTCAACAAGGTCAAGATGCTACTGGTATTGGGCCGCGAGGAAGAAGCCCTCCAACATCTGAGAAGTCTTGCCGAGGAAAAGGGCCGTCATGGTGAGGACAAGTCCTTTCTGGAGGATTTGGCATCCCGTATAGAGGCAAACGGGAAGAAAAGGGCCACCCTCTCGGTGTGTGTCCTGGCCCGGGATGAGGAGGCAAGCATTGAGAGCTGTCTTTCCTCCATACGCACGGCGGCGGATGAAATCCTGGTCGTGGACACGGGCTCAACCGACAGGACCAAAGACATAGCTCTCTCCTACGGGGCCAGGGTGGAGGAAATCCCCTGGCATGCGGATTTTTCCGAGGCCCGCAATTTCGCCTTGGACAAGGCAACTTGCGATTATGTTTTCATGCTGGATGCTGACGAGTACATCTCCCCAGAGCATCTCTTGAATCTGTATGTGTTCAAGGCGCTCCTGCCGATAGAAAGGCCCTTGGCCTTCCGTGTGCCCATAGCACATATTCAAACTCGTCACAACTGGCTGGTATTTGTTAGGGCCATTAACCCCAAGCTGGAAAAGGAATCGGTGCGCATTTTCCCCAGAGAAGCCGGCGCACGTTACAGAGGGCGAATAGAGGAGGAGATCGAAAGCTCTTTGGCCCAGCTAGGAATTCCTTTAGCCAATGTGGGGGCCTCGGATATCACGGTCTTCCACGATCCATTCTCCAGGGCCTGGAGGGTCAAGCGAAAACTCCAGATATATGAAGCCATCCCAGAGCCAAGCTTACGGGTTGCTCTGGCCGCAGTGGGTGATTACGCCTCGGCAGGGGATACACAGGGCTTGCTCAAATGGCTTTGGCTGTTACATGACAGATTCGGGCAGGAGCCCCTTGTCTGGCCCTTTTGCCTCAAACTGGCCCGTTTCATGGAAAGCCTTGATCTCCAGCGAGCCGAGGTCCTGTACAGGGAGTTGCTGCCTTGTCCGTCTTCATCCGGGGAGGCTCTTCTCGGCCTGGCCGGCATCTTCTGTAAACAGGGAAGGTTAGAGGAGCTCCAGAAGCTGGACTGGGAAAAAGCCTTGGTAGATTCAATGGAGGTCACGAAGAGGGCTTCATTTCTCTCTTATCAGGCAGTGGCCAGAGCCCTCTCAGGGGATCTTATTCAGGCGACCGATCTCGTGGAGGCTGCCCTGGAAGCGGACCCGTCGTCCCTCCTGGCCCAATGCGTTAGGTTTTTTCTCCTGGTTTCTGTCGGAGCCCTGGGGAGTGGGCTGTTTGCCCTCCAGGACATGGCATTGGTACTTCAGGTGGGCGAGGTAGTGGTCCGGGAGGATCTGGACTCTCTGGTGGGGATGTTGGAAAAGGTGAGCCGGGCGCTCATGGAGCGCGGCTTTTCTTCGGAAAACAGCATACTGCTTGCTTCGGCCGGAAAACTTGAGGAGGTCTTGTCCCAAACGGTCCAAGAGCAGCAAATCGGCTCGGTTAGGAGATGAAATGGAGGGGAGATCAATCCTGGAGAAGAACCTGGAAATCCTGGCAAGGCGGGATCCTGAGCTTGCCAGGAGCTTGAGAGAGTTACCTTCCAGGAATTACCAGATTGTCCAGTCAGAAAAGCCTGGGGTCCCCAATCTGTTGCACATCATACCCGGTGCGCCGCCCCTTCTATATTATGATCCGCAGGATCCAGCAGGCCACGCCGAATCATTGACAAAGGCGGTGGAGCCCGCCAAGGCTCACCTTCTTGTGTGGTTGGGAGTGGGCCTGGGCTACGGGCTCTCACAAGTGAGCCAGCTTCTTGCAGGCCAGGCTCCCCTTCGCAAAATCATACTGGTGGAAAAGGATCTCGAGTGCTTTCGTGTTGCCCTGGAGTTGGGAGACTTCAGAGAACTACTGGCCTGCCCAAACCTGGAAATGTTGGTTGGAGTTCCCCTGGAGGATCTGTTTTCGAGACTTCTCCAAGCCCTTTGGCCTGAGATGCTTCACTGCAAGGCAATTCGGTTTCTGCCATGGCCAGGTGCTCTGGCCTCTTATCCCGACTACTACAAGGAAGCAAAAAGAGCCGTCACTGATGCGGTTTCCACCTGGATGGGCACCCTCGGAAACGACCCCTTTGACACTTTGGTGGCGTACGAGCATTTCCTAAGAAATTCCCTGGAAGTGTTGCGAGGCCCCAGGCTTAGCAGCGTCAAAGACCTTTTCCTTGGACGCCCGGCTGTGGTGGTGGCCAGCGGCCCCTCTCTCAACAAGAACGTTCACCTGCTCAGGCTTGTGGAGGATCGCGCTGTGATCCTGGCAGTGGATGCCTCCTGGCGGATCCTGGACAGTTTGGGAATCCAGCCCCACATAGTCACCTCTGTGGAGAGGACCCCCGGGACCTACCGGTTTGTGGAGGGGCTAAGCAGAGAAGGGAAATCAGTTTATGCCATGGTCTCCTTTATTTTTCCAGAAACCTTGGCTTCTTATGATGGCCCCAGACTATTTGTGAACCGCGCTTACAATTTTTTCCACCTCTTGGGCATGGAGGAGGACTGCCTTCCCATGGGCAATTCCACTGCGCACATGGCCTTCAAGATAGCCGCCCACATGGGATGCAACCCCATAATCCTGATTGGCCAGGATTTGGCATTTGATCCCGAGGGATCCACACATGCTCATGGCTGCGTGCACGGCGAAAGACAGGTCTTCTTCCATGAGGACCGGATACTGGACGTGCCCGGAAACCTGGAGCCGAGCGTAAAGACCTGCGGCACATGGTACAAGTTTCTCAAACAATACGAGCAACACCTGATGGAGTACCAAGGCACCTGCATAAACGCAACAGAAGGCGGGGCCTTCATCCAGGGCACGGCTGTCATGAGATTCTCGGAAGCCATAGAGCGCTTCTGCACGGAGGCCTTCGCCCCGAGAGAGGTTTTGCTTGACAGGGTGAGCAAGCCGCAAGATCACAAAAAAAAGGAATTCGCCCAAGGCTTCGGCTTTATCCAACAGCTCAGCGCCCAAACACTCATGTGGTGCCGTGAAGGCCTCGAAGCCATTGCAGTGCCGTTGGCCGAGGCCGAAGGCATAGCCCTGAAAGGAAGGGATAGGATCCCAACTCCAGCCAAGACGTCCCTGAGAAAGGCCGTGGACAGGGTTGCTGGAATTCTGGACAAGCTAATTTGGGATCCGGGTCCGGTCAGGTATTTGGGGGAATACCTTTTACAACCATGCGGAATTCCTTTTGCCTGTGAATGGCAGGTTGTGGGGGAGCGCTTCCAGGATGAGGCTTGGGGACTGGCTTACAGATTGAAGATGGCTCGGGAATTCTTCTGCACCTTGGGGCAGCTTTGCCTGTCCTTGGATCATGCCTTCGAGGAGAACCGGGTCCATCTGGAGAAACTCATGGAGGAGCCATGTTCAGCGTGACCGCGGAACTAACAGACGACAAGTCCAAGGAGAGGTCATTGCAGGAGGGGTATGCGCCCCATGCTCAAAGGGTTCTGCCTTCCCCCAAAGGCCTTGTGACCCCTTTTGAGAAAATGAAGATCCTCGGCATGTACAGCGAGGCCAAGCAGATCCGTGAAGGGAAGTTGCCTTATCCCAGGATGGCAATTGTTTATCCGACCTACGTGTGCAATCACAACTGCCATGACTGCTTGTACGGGGAGTGGAACCGATGCCACCATGTGATAATGGAGGCACGGAGGTTTCCCGTGCTAGTCGAATCCCTTGTTTCGTTGAGGGTGAGGGCAGTGGAGTTTTCGGGGGGCGGGGAGCCCACGCTTCACCCCAAGTTCGTGAGACTGGCGCACTGTATGGCCAACGAGGGCCTGGAAATGGGGCTTCTGACCAACGGGACCATGATCTCGGGGCCCATCCTGGAGACCTTGGTGGAACATTTCACCTATGTGAGAGTGAGCATAGACGGTCACACTTCGGAGCTCTTCAATGAGATCCGAAGGCCATCGCCTTCTGCCGGATTAGAAAGGGTTGTGGAAAACGTTCAAAACCTCAGAAGGGCAAGGGACGAGGCAAGGACCCCCCTTACCATAGGTGCAAAAGTGCTCTTGTCCCGTCGGAATTACGGGTCCTTGGTGGAGATGGTCAGGTTCTGCAGGGATGTGGGTTTCGACTACGTGCAATTCAAGCCCCTCAGAAATTCCCCTCAAAGCCTGGTCCCAACGGAGATCGATACAGCCAACTACATCCTTGATGGCATCAAGTCAAATTCCCCGGGGATCCTGGTCTACGGGGGTGCGACAGGCTCCAGCTATTCCAGAAAATGCTGGCTCACACCGATCCATCTGGTGGTGGATCCGATGGGCGATGTTTACCCCTGCTGTTACTACCAGTACAGGGCCGAGCGGATGCTCATAGGCAATTTGTTCGACAACCCCGTGGAAGAGGTATGGTTCGGGAAGAGACATAGGAGTGTCCTGAAGGCACTTCGCGTGGATGAGTGCAATCTCTATGACTGCAGGTGGCATCTTTACAACCAGATTATGGACGAGATCTTTGATGACAACCACCTGCACATAAATTTCATATAAGGGCCGAGGATGAAGATTCTAATCCTGAACAATGACATCATAATGCAGCAGGCCGCCATTGGGTTGAGGGAAAACGGACATGAAGTTTTCCTGCCTGAGAGGCCTGACGACTATAGTCTCAGTACAGATCGCCTTCTCCTACTCTTGGATCAAGTACAACCTGATTTCTGCCTGATGAGAAATCGCCGCGTCATGGACAGGGGTTTCAATCCTCATGGCGCGGACATAGAGGAATTCCTATGTGCTAATGGGATACCCCATGTGTCCTGGTTCACCGAAAACCCATTGGCATCGGGCAGCTTGGACAGTGTGTCCTATTTTCAACTCAGGGGAAGTCACAGATGTTACAACTTGACCATTTCCCCGGAGACGGCCCGGGTGATAGGCGCCATGGGTCACCAGGCCGCGTATCTTCCATTGGCGGCCACCCCGGAGTGGTTCCGGGCCTCCCAGGAAGACCAGGAAGCTCATCCATATCAGGTGAGTTTCATAGGAAGGCCCAAGGTGGCCTTGCCTCCTGCTTGGTCGAACCAGGCAATATACCGACTCGTATCTCAATCGCTGAGGATCAGGCAGGAAAGGACTCTTGTTCATTTCGGCACCGAGATCCTCCCAAGGTTGACAGAGCATGCCTTGATTTCTCTGGAGAGACACCCCTCTGTGGAGTTGGAGGCCTTTGACGAAATAGCTAGAGGCTTTTCTCGGCACGTTCATCTGCTTCTCGGGGCTTCCCTGGAAATGCACCTGATGATAGAGGCTGCGAGACTGGCCATGGTAAGGACCATAGGGTGGCTTCTGGAGGCTGGGGTTCCGCTTAAACTTTTTGGTGGGAAAGAATGGGCGCAGATCTTCCCAGGGCAGGGAGAGACTCCCTTGGTGCCTTTCCAAGAGCAGGCCACAATCTACAGAAGATCGAGAGTGAATCTGGTCCTGAGTAAGATAGAGCTTAGGGACGTCGCTCACGAGAGGATCTTCAACATAGCCGCATGCGGTGGGTTTGTCTTGGCGGAGCACAGGGATGCTGTCTTAGGTCTATTTCCCCATGGGGAGGTCCCAACCTTCAGGAATCGAGAGGAACTCATCGATAAAGTGAATCATTACTTGGCATCTGAGGAAGAGCGAAGGGCCCTTTCCCTTGCCGCTCGCGAGAGGGTCACGAGGGAACATACCTTTGCTAGAAGAATGGAGGAGATGGTGAAGCTTGTTCGTGGCTTCCTGTCGGGTGTCCAAGGCCAACAGGCCGGATCCCATCCAGCTCCCCAGGAGGTCTCGGCGTGAGAAACACCAGCTGGCTCAGCCCTTTCAAAGCCATAAACCATTGGGAACGCATTTGCTCGTACAGGGATGGGGCCTCCACTTATCCTGTCCACGTGGAGGTCCATCCCACCACCAGGTGCAATCACCGATGCAAACGCTGCGCTGCAGTGATCCCCAAGATCCCCGGTAAGAAGAGATTGAAACTGGCCTACACAAGAGACACAGACATTCCCCTGGATCGATTCCTGGGACTGATAGATGAGATGGCGGACTGTGGGGTGAAGGCGATCACCCTTTGTGGAGGTGGTGAACCTCTGATCTATGAGGGAATTGTCGCAGTGGTCTCCCGCATATTAAAGCGGGGGCTTGCCTTGGGGATCATCACCAACTTGAACCTAGAGTTGGATCCCGAACTGGCCCAGTTACTTCGCCAGGCTGTTTTTATAAGAGTGAGCCTGGATGCCGCCCATGAAGAGACCTATCAGGAACTCCACAGGCCCAGAGACGGCGGGACCTTGGGCCGGGTGTTGGACAACGTAAAAGAGATCAAACACCAAGGACTGGATCTTGGGATCAACTTCTTGGTCCAACAGGAGAACTACTTGGAAATCGAGGACGCAGCAGCTTTGGCCTCTGGCATGGGAGCAACCTACATCAGATTCACTCCAGTACACACCAAGCACGAGGGAAGGGAGTACCTTCCCATTTGGGCCGAGATTCAGACCCAGTTCGAGAGAGCCAAGAAATACGATAGTGAGACTCTAACCGTTCTGGGCGCGGTGGACAGGTTTCGCAACATGCTGGAGAACAAAAAGGATTACCCAAGGTGTATCTACCACGAATTCCATCCCATACTTGGGGCTGATCTGAATCTTTATCCCTGCTGTGTGCTCAATTACTTCAAGGGCTTCGAGATGGCAAGCCTTCTGGAAAGACCTTTTGCTGAGGCATGGAATGATCCCAAGCGCAGAGATTTTTCCCGCAGGCTGGACCCAAGGCAATGCCCTCCTTGCTGGTTCGATGCCCAGAACCGCCTCATGAACTATATGGTTTTGGAGGAAAAGAAACATGCTGACTTCCTCTAATGGCAACAGCTTGCTGGAGGCCTTCTCCGCCTTCAAGGTTCTCCAACACCTGGACCGTATCCAAGGCATGAGGGAGGGCAGGATTGTCCCCCCTGTCACCGTGGAGGTGGACCCCACGAACCTATGCAATCATCGGTGTGTTTGGTGCCTGGACCAGCAATTCCGCGAGGAGTGCCATGACACCCTTGCTTGGGATGTGGTCAAGAGCCTCATAGAGGAGCTGGCCGGGATGGGGGTCAAAGGGGTGGTGGTCAAGGGAAGCGGTGAGCCAACGCTGGTGCCCTACCTCTCAGATATGCTCTATCTGCTGCGTCGTTTGGGTATCAGATCCGCCCTTACCACAAACGGCTCCCTGCTGTCCGGGGACAAAGCCAGGGCAGTGGCCGAGTGTTGCGACTGGGTGCGTGTGAGTGTGGACGCGGCCACTTCCGAGACCCACCTGAGGATTCATAGGCCTGTCCAGGATGATGATTTCGAAAAGATTATCAATAACATTCGGGAACTGGTTGCCATGAAAAGATCCCTGGGCAAGCCCCTTGTGATCGGCTACAAATTCAGCGCCGATGAGAACAACCTCCACGAGATCCTGGAGGCCACCCATCTGGCACGGGCACTTGGTGTGGACAACATCTCCCTGAGGGGTGTGGATCTGGCGTGTCACGGTCTGGAAGACTCATCCTTTCGAGAGGTGCAGGACGAGATATCGGCCCGCATTGAGGAGGCGGCCAGGCTCAGTGAACCTGGTTTCAAGGTGATCGCGGGGGGGATCCGACGGCCAGCTCCCATCCGTTCTTGCCCGGCCTCTGATCTCGTGGCTGTGGTGTCGGCTAACGGCCACGTGTATGCATGCCTGGATCTAAAAGGCCAAGAAAGGTTCGACATGGGCAGCGTGCTGGAAGACGGATTCAGAGGGGTCTGGTACGGGAAAAAGAGAATGGATGTACGAGGTAGGATTCAGAGCATGGAGTGCAGGAGCCGCTGTTCCCTTAAGTACGATGGTTACAACAGGATCCTTGAGGCAGCCTTGGCCAAAGGTCTCATGCACTCGGAGTTTCTCTGACACATGAGTAATCAGGTGCAGAACCCTCTGGGAGGAGTCTTCGAATGAGCTCGAGCCCACCGGCTACGTCATTTGGGGGTTGTCTGAGGGCCCTGGAGGAGCAGGATTTGCCCCTTATTCTGGAGTGGCGAAACGATCCTGATATCTTGCGCTTCTTGGACTCCTACGAGCCACTTTCCATGTACCAGCACAGGCGCTGGTTCGAGGGGCTGCATGGAGATCCCTCCCGGGCCTATTTCGGGATAGTGGATAGGGACGGTCAATTAGCAGGAGTGGTCTGGCTCAAACAGATCGACTGGAGGGTCAGAAAGGCCGAGGTGGGAATCTATCTTGGGAGGTGCAGAGGAAAGGGCTTGGGGAAGATGGCCCTGAACTCTCTAGTTAGATATGCCTTCGACACGCTCAACTTGAACAAGCTCTGGGCCACTGTATTCTCTTACAACCAGCCGTCTATGCGGTTGTTCGAGGGCGCAGGCTTTTCCAAAGAGGGCCTGCTCAGAAAAGAGACTTACCGCGAGGGCGAGTATTACGATGTGATAAGGTACGGTCTACTGAAAGAGGAGATTAGGTGATGAGAATCCCGGCACTTCGGCTCAACTTCTCCCAGGAAGACATCCGGGATGTTAAAGAGGGGGTGGAGGAGATCCTCTCCTGCGGCATTCTCACCATGGGCCCCAGGGTGGAGGCATTGGAGGATGCCTTTTGCCGGGTCACCGGCACGCGCCATGCCGTGGCCGTAAGCAGCGGCACCGCAGCCCTTGAGGTGATCCTCAGGGCGCTGGAGGTAAAGGGGTGGGATGTGCTTGTACCCACCAACACCTTCATCGCCACCGCCGTAGCCGTGGATGCGGCCGGCGGCAGGAAGGTCTTCGTGGACGCCAACGAGGAGGACCTCTGTCTGGACGTGGAGGACCTGGCTCGCAAGCTTACCCCCCGAACCAGGGCCGTAATAGTAGTGCACATAGGAGGGATCATCACGTCCCGCATGGCCGATATCCAGGAGTTCTGCAGGCTCCATGGGTTGATCCTCATAGAGGATGCAGCCCACGCCCACGGGGCCTCATTTCGGGGCCAGCCTGCAGGGAGCCTCGGGCATGCGGCAGCGTTTTCCTTTTTCCCCACAAAGGTGGTGACATCGGGTGAGGGGGGGATAATCACTACGGACGATGATGACCTGGCTCGCAAGGCCAGGCTTCTGAGGAGCTTCGGTCGGGAGGATTCTCTCAGCAACGTGACCACCTACGACGGCAACAACTGGCGTATGAGCGAGCTAAACGCCCTTGTGGGGCTGGTTCACCTGCGCCATCTGGAGGAAAACAGGGCTGCTCGCGCCCGTGTGGCGGATCTTTATACCTCCTTACTTTCGGACCTACCGTGGGCCCGACCTGTGAGGCCTTCGCAGGGAGTAATCTCCTCCCATTACAAGTACACTGTCTTGACAGAGTTCCCACGGGAGCAGCTCAAGGAGTTCCTCTTAACACGCGGGGTGGTCTGTCCTGGTGAGGTTTACAGGCTCCCATGCCATCTCCAACCGGTTTACGGAGGGTCGTATCAGGGCTCTGAATGTCCCAAGGCTGAGTTCCTTTGCTCCAATCACCTCTGCCTCCCGCTTTACCCCGACCTCAGCAAGGAAGAGGTGGAACACGTGGCCGAGTGTCTGCGGGAGGCAGGGAAGGGCTTCCTGTCCGGGAGGAGGGCCGAAGGCCGTGGATGAGGGACTCGTGATTCTGGGGGCAGGGGTAAGCGGCCTTTCCGTGGCCTATCACGCAAGGGGAGGGGCCGCCATATACGAGGCTGCCGAAGAGCCGGGGGGACTTTGCCGCACCCTGCGGGTAGGCGGTTACCTCCTGGATCTTGGCGTCCACACCCTTTTTACCTCAGATCCTTACGTGTCAAACCTTTATGAGGAGCTGCTGGAAGGTCGGCTTAACAGCCAAGAGAGCCTAGCCCGCATCTACTACCGTGGTGCCTATGTGGATTTTCCTTTTCAGGCCAATCTCTGGCAGGTCCCTGAACCGGACCGTTTGCTGTTCCTGGAGAGTCTGAAAGGAGAAAGAAACGCTCAAAGAGAAATCCGCACGTACAAAGACTGGCTCATAGCCTCCTTCGGCCCTGCCATGGCCGAAGCCTTCATGATCCCTTACAACGAGAAAAAATACGGTGTGGATCTGGCCCGCTTGGACGCAAGGGAGTTCCATTTGAAAAACCCCGTTCCCTCAGTGGAAGAAATGGCGGCCGGGAGCAAGGCTCCCCCTAGAAAGACCTACGGGCACAATCCCCGCTGGAGGTACCCTAAGTATGGGGGATTCCAGTCCCTGGTTGATGCCTTGGCTGCCCGAGTGGAGAAAAAGGCAAAGATCCATCTCTCGGCCAAGGTGGTCAAGGTCGAACCCAAGGAGAGGCTTGTTTTCTTTCAAGGTGGGGCGGTCGTTCGTTACAAGCTGTTGGTATCCACCATCGCCTTGGATTCTTTGCTGGGGATGACCCAGGGGCTTTCGGAAGGGATGGAGCGCAATCTAAACTTATTTGAAAAACAAGGTGTGAGGATCATGAGCTTTGGTGTTGAGGGAGAGCCCGAGGCATCTTTTCACTGGGCCTACTATCCTCAAAGGGAGATCCCATTCCTGCGAGTCTCAATCCCCTCTTTCTTCGCAGCGGATGTGGCCCCTGGGGGACATCATCTCATCCAAGCCGAGGTGACCGAACCTCAGGCAGATCCAAAGGCGGTGGAAGAGAAACTCCAAGATGTGGGGATTTTGAATTCTCGAGAACGGGTGGTTTTTCGCCATGTGGCCAACCTGGCCTATGCATATCCACTTCACACAATCGGGTTGGAATCAAAACGCAAGGCCGTGTTGGAGGAGCTCGAGACCCTGGGGATCTACTGCATAGGGAGATTTGGATCCTGGCGTTACCAAGATGCCGACAAATGCCTCATTGAAGGCAGGGATGTGGCATGGCGGTTGGGAGTTTAGGCTGAATGGGATCCGGCTGGGCTGGCCCAGTCTGCAGCCCTGTGCGCAATGGCTGTTTGCAACGGATAGCCTAGGCGCAAGACGGAGACTTTAGTTTTTCAAGGCAGTGCAAGAGCTTCTTAGCTGAATCAACGGCCCGTCGGGCTTCCTCAAAGCTTGGCTCGCCCTTGGGCAAGAGCCCCTCCTCGGCAGGGTAACGGCCTTTGTATATGCTGTTCAAGAATACCGCCTCCTCCATCTCCAAGTCGAGTTCCCATCCCAGCTCTCTTGCTCTATTGAGAAGCTGGATTATGTCGTGTGTTCTTGGAGGCCTCTCGCCTTTTTCGAGTAGGAGTGCCTTGAGAGCCTTTTCTGCGCATTGCTGGGCATGATAGCAGGATCCCCTGTGTTTCCCGTGCTCCTGGAGGATTAGAGCTGATTCCAGCTCTTCCCTGGCATCTTCCAACCAGCGCTCAGTTGCCTTTCTCATGTAAAGCAACCTCCCGGATTCCATTATCTCCTCGATGAATGGGCTACCCATGGAAAAAAGCATCCTGATTTCCCCGGGTGTGTAAACCAGGATATCCAGGGGGACCGCTCTGTCTTGGAGCAGCCTTTCTAATGCCGCGCGTCTGGAAGCTGGATCATCATCGGTTTCTTTTACGATCAGGAGGTCAATGTCCGAACCACACTCTTCCCCCTGTGAAACCCTTGAGCCGAAAAGAATTATGCTCTCAGGGTCGAAGCGCTCCACGATGCGTTCAGTCACGGCCTCTATGGTTGAGAGCATAGCGCTTGTCCGCTCCATTCTTGATGCTTTCCAGCCAATTCTACCCTATGGATCCAGACATATCAAAAAGGTTTTGAAGGGTTTTGAAAAATTAGGTCCCGGTCTCTGTTTCAGCGCGGCGGTGAAAGGCCTGTGTTTGAGCTCAGAAGGGTCTTCTGGGCTAAAGTTTTTCCAGGTGTTTCCGAAAAGACTCTCAGAGCCGGGAAAGCTCAGGGAAGGAGGTGGAGTGGCGAAAGGCCCCAAGAGCGAGCGGGAAGCCCGCAGAGGCTCTCAGACCTCAGGGCAAGGATGCCCGAGAAAAACCCATCAGGGAGGATGAAGAAATGGGACTTAGGATCAACACCAACATAGCGGCACTCAACGCCCACAGGAACCTGGAGCTCACAGATGCCCGAATGGCCAAGAACATGGAGAGGCTCTCTTCAGGCCTTCGCATCAACAGGGCTGCGGATGACGCCGCAGGACTGGCCATCGCCCAGAAACTGAGCGCCCAGGTGCGCTCCTTCACAGTTGCCAGCAGAAACGCCTCCCAGGCCTCCAGTCTCCTGCAGGTGGCCGAAGGAGGAGCGGACCAGATCCACTCCATGCTGCTCAGGCTCAAGGAACTTGCCACCCAGGCCGCCTCTTACAACAACCAGGCCAACCTTTCGGACATAGACGCCGAGGCCGCGAAGCTCAAAGAGGAAATCAACCGTATCGCCAATGCTACCAAATACTTGAGTACGAATCTGCTCACAGGCTTCGGGGTAAAAACTGCAGCCACTCTCACCGCGGCAAACACTTATGGCTTCGATGTCTCAGGGGCTGCCACCGGCAGCTATACGATCTCTGCCCCTGCCGCGGGCGGCTCCCTTACCATCACCAACAGCTCTGGTGTGAGCCAGACCCTAAGCGTAGGCAACGGTGCCCAGACCCTCAATTTCTCGACCTTCGGCATCAGTTTGAAAACGACGGAAGCATTCTCACTTACTGCAGCAGGAACCATTGCAACTGCTTTCAGTGGAACCATCACTGTAAGCGGGACTAGTGCGGCCTTCCAGGTAGGAGACAGGAATGACACTTACAGCCAGGTCAGCTTCTCCATAACCAGCATAGATTACGATGACATCGGGACAGACGGCGGGACCCAAATCAACAGCATATCCCTGGCCACCCAGAGCGGTGCGCAGGCGGCCCTAACCGTAATAGATGATGCCATCACGGATGTGAACAACGTGAGGGCATCCATAGGAGCCATCGCGAACAAGCTGGAGTACACCTACGCCAACCTCCAGGTCTCCATCGAGAACCTCTCCGCGTCCGAGTCTGTGATCAGGGATGCTGACATGGCCATGGAGATGGTGAGCTTCACCAAGAGCCAGATCCTGCTCCAGAGCGGCACTGCCATGCTGGCCCAGGCCAACATGGCCCCGCAGAACATCCTGTCTCTGCTGGGTCGGTAAGGGTTTCCGGGGGGAGGAGCACCTTCCCCCCTTTTCCCCTCGCCCCGGGCGCTTCCGGGGTGAGGGCCTCTTTTAGTCCGGGAGCTCCCCGGGAAAGGAGAGGGTCATGGATGTGAGACCCGTCTCTGGTTTCGGTGTGGAGCCCAGGTCATCCCCCCTGCGGGAGGAGGCCAGGGCACAGGTGTCCTCAATGGCAGGGCAGGGGCCTGCTGCATCGGATGTTTCCCACCTGCAGTGGGTGAAGCCCGTTGAACACTCCTCTGACATCCAGGCCTTCAGCGAGCACCTTGCAGAGGCAGTCAACGAGGCCCTGCGCAACATGAAGTACTCCCTTCAGTTCGTTGTGGACGGGAAGGGGAAGGACTTCATGGTCAGGGTCTTGGACTCGGAGGGGCAGGTGGTGCGGGAGATCCCCCCCGAGGAGATCCGAAAGATGCAGGAGAGGCTCCTGGAGATGATGGGGGTGCTCTTCGACCGCAAGGAGGGCTGAGAAAGTCATGAGCTTGGGATCGGTCTCCTTCAGCGGGCTATCCTCAGGTGTGGACTGGCGCACCATGATCGACCAGCTCATCAAGGTGGACCACAAGAGGGTGGAGCTGGTCTCCAGCAGAAAGAGCACACAGGAAAGCAAGCTCAAGGCCTGGCAGGATCTCACAGCCAAGCTCCAGTCCCTCAAGTCTGCCGCCGAGGAGCTAAGGAAAACCACCGCCTTCAGTCTGTTCAAGACCACCTTGAGTTCCTCTTCCTCCACGAGCGCTTCCGAGATCCTGGTGGCAAGCGCCAGCCAGTATGCAGTGCCGGGCACCCACGAGATCCAGGTGCTGGAGACAGCCCAGGCCCAGAAGCTCTCAAGCCAGAGCTTCTCCAGCAGAAAGGAGGCCCTGGGAGAGGACTATAGCGGAAGCCTGCTCATAGGCGGAAAGCTTCTAAGCATTGAGGCCCAGGACACCCTGGAAAGCCTGAGGGACAGGATCAACCTCTTGAACAGCGGGGTCTGGGCCTCCATAGTCTCCTACTCCTCCACTGACCACAGGCTGGTGCTCACAAGCCAGAGCCAGGGCTCCCATGGCATGGACCTGAGGGCCGTGGGGGAAAGGGACCTCCTGGCAGCCCTGGGTCTCACCACCTCCACGAGCCAGCTCCGGATCCCCACCAGCAACGGGGCCAGCTCCGCTCAATTCTCCAGTTCCACGAGCTCTGTTTCAGGCCTGCTGGGGCTTTCTGGCACCCATCAAGGCATTGTTAGCATAGGGGGGGAGCAGGTGAGCCTGGATCTCTCCTGGAGCCTGAGCCAGATAGCCTCCCAGATAGACGCCCTCAGCGGGGTGAGCGCCCAGGTGGTAAGCCAGACAGATCAGGACGGGCTCACCACATACCGCCTGGAGATAAGCGGCACCACCTCCTTTGTGGACCAGAACAACCTGCTCCATGCCCTGGGGGTTCTCTCCAACAGCTTTGGGAGCGTTCAGGAGACCCACAGGAGTGACACGGCCCTATCCAGGCTGGGCGGTGGGGCTGCGGAGGCATCCACCACCTGGTCAGAGCTGGACACAGGGGGAGGCTCCAACAACATCTCCGACGGGGACACCATAACCATCACTGGCACCAAGCATGACGGCACCCAGGTGAGCGCCACCTATACCATCACGGACAAGACCACGGACACCCTCCAAGGCCTCTTGGAGGCCATAGAGGCCGCCTTCGGGGACGTGAGCGCATCCATCAGCGCAGAGGGAAAGATCCAAGTCACGGACAATGTGGCAGGGGCCAGCGCACTTTCGTTGAGCCTCAGGTCCAACAACGAGGGGGGAGGGGACCTGGACCTGGGGGAACTGGAGGCAGTGCAAAAGGGCTACAGCATGGAGGTGGCAGCAGGCAGGGATGCCCTGCTCAGCATAGACGGCGGGTACGTGAGCCAGAGCTCCAACACAGTGGAGGATGTGCTTCCAGGCATTAGCCTGGATTTGCTCAAAGCCGAAAAGGGCACCACCATCACCCTCAGGGTGGACAGGGACTTCGACTCAATACTTAAGAAGCTCAAGGACTTCACGGAAAAATACAATGCTGTAATGGATTTCATCATAGCCCAGAGCAATTACGACGAAGAAAAGGAGAAAACCGGAGGGGTTCTCTTCGGGGACGGCACCCTTTCCTCTGTGAAAAGCCAGCTCATGGCCAACCTGGTCTCCCAGGTCTGGGGGGTGTCGGAGAGCTTCTCCATACCAGCCATGGTGGGGATCAAGCTGGACAACCAGGGAAAGCTCTCCATGGACGAGAGCACCCTGAGGGGTTACCTGTCCAGCAATTTCCAGGATGTGCAGAGCCTGTTCGGGCCCAGGGGCACAACCAGCATCGGCAGCCTAAGCTATGTCTCCTACGGCATCAAGACCAACCCGGGCACTTACGCGGTGAACATCACCCAGGCTGCTTCGAGGGCTTCCCTGACCGGCACGGCTGACCTGAGCTCGGGTCTTTCCGGGGATGATGTGCTCACCATAACCTCGGGGGGCGCCACAGCCAGGGTCAGCCTTTCTTCGGGCATGAGCCTGGAGGAGGTGGTCTCTGCCCTGCAGGAGGAGCTCCAGGCTGTATACGCCGAAAAGCTGGTGGGAGATGCCAGCCTCTACAGCGACCCCGGAGCCTCGAGCCCGCTTACGGAATCCACCCCCTGGGCGCAGGTGTACGACAGCTCGGGCCAGTCCGCAGGCCTGCAGGACAATGACGTGATCTCCTTCTCGGGAACGGACCGAAGAGGCAGGATCATAAACGGCTCATACACCATAACCGACACTGACACTGACACTGTCAAGGGGCTCCTCTCGGCCATAGAGACTGCCTTCGGGAACCAGGTGGTGGCCGCCTTGGACTCCTTCGGCAGAATCACCCTGACGGACAAGAGCGTTGGGACCAGCAGCCTTTCCCTGAGTGTCACGGGCCCTTCGGGCCGCAACCTGAGCTTCGGCAGCATAGACGTGGACCCCACAGGAGCGGACGGGAGCAGGGAGGGCAGGTACGCCCTTCCTGTGGAGGCATCGGCTTCCTCTGACGGTAGGAATCTGGTCTTGACACATAAAGATTATGGAAGCTCCCGGACTTTCACGGTTGAGCAGGAAAACGGGCTTGTCCTGGGGGCCGGGCTGGACGGGGAGTATGCCGGCCAGGATGTGGCCGGAACCATAAACGGGGAGGCTGCCACAGGCCAGGGCAGGACTCTCACCGGCGCCTCGGGGGCAGCCAACGTGGAGGGGCTTTCCATAATCTACAGCGGCACTGACACAGGGGAGGTGGGAAGCGTCACCCTCACCCTGGGGGTGGCAGAGGGTTTTTACCGGAGCCTTTTCAGGATGGTGGATTCCTTCGAGGGATACATCACCAACAAGCAGGACTCCCTCAAGAGCTACATAGACAGGCTGGATGAGCAGATCCAGAGCATGGAGGCCCAGCTGGAGAGGAGAAAGGCCTCCATGACGAGCCAGTTCATCCAGATGGAAAAGGTCTTGAGCAAGCTCCAAAGCCAGATGAGCTGGCTGGGCCAGCAGATAGGCGCACTCGGGAACAAGTAAGGAGGGGCCTCATATGAGATTTCAGCAGGCCGTGGAGATTTACAGGAACGTAGCGGTGGAGACCGCTCACCCCCTCAAGCTGGTGATAATGGCCTACCAGGGGGCCGTGGCAGCCCTGGACAGAGCTGTCCTGGCCCTGGAGAAGAAGGACTACAGGCTCAAGTCAGAGGAAATCCAGAGGGCCATGAGCCTGGTCTCCGAGCTTCTGGCCGCCCTGGACATGGACAAGGGCGGGCAAATCGCCAAGGCCTTCTCCTCACTTTACACCTACTTCCTAAAGAGGCTGCTACAGGCAGACCTCAAAAAGGACTTGAAAGCCCTGAAAGAGGTTAGATCCCACCTGGCCCAGCTTCAGGAAGCCTGGGAAGAACTCTCGGATGGGAAGGTGAGGGCCCCTGCAAGGGTTGAGCCCAACCCCGTTTCTTCCTGGCAGGAGATGAGGCCATGAAAGGCTCTCCAGCCCAAAGCCTCCTGGAAGAATACATGGCAGCCACCCAAGAGTTGGCAGGGGCCGTAGCCTCAGAGGATTGGAGAAGAGCCCTCCTGGCCCTGGAGAGAAGGGAGAGGCTGCTTCCAGAGTTGGGAAGGCTCCTGGGTGGGACCCAAAGCGCCTCTTTTGCGGCTCAAGAGCTGGGAAAGAGCCTGAACATGGACGAGAACTCCCGGGCTGGCCTCCTGGAGGCAAGATCCAGGACACTGGGCCAGCTCAGGGAAACCCAGCGCATGGCCCTTTGGGTTCGCTCGGCACAGCTTGCGGATGGAAGGCCAGGGGCCAGGCTGGCAGACATCCAGGGCTGAGCCAGGGCCTGGGTTGCGCACTCCCTGGGATCCCAAGCTCAACCCTGGCCCTCTCCTGCCTGAGCCTGCCTGGGGCTCCTGGAAGCTAAAGTTTTTGCGGCCAGTGCCGATAAAAGAATTGAGAGGTTCTTGCGATCCGAGAGCGCCAGGCACAGGTGGAAATGGGCGGCTGACACCGGCCCGGGGGTTTTTTCGGGAAAGGAATCAGCACCCAACGCACAAAGAGGGTCTCTAGGGGACAAGAGGTACAAGATCCCATGGGCGTGACCATTGACCAGATCCAAAGTCTGCTCAGCACCTATCACCGCCAGCAGGTTCAGTCAAAGCTGGCCGAGGCCAGGGGCAGGCATGGAGTTTCAGGGGAAAAGAGGGAGGATCGTGTGGTCATCTCGGCCGAGGCCAAGCGCCTGGAGATCTACCAGAGGACAGCCGAAGAGGTCCTAAGAAGAATCAGACAGGACTCCTTCCCCCAGACAGAGGCGGATCCCGACCCCGAGGCTTCAGACGCATGAGCGGCCAGCCTCCCATCCGTCTCCTCATAGCGGATGACGAAGCCGGTTTCCTTAAGGCCCTGGCCACATACCTGGCCAAGCCCTGGCGGGAGATACTCACTGCCAGAAACGGTGCCGAGGCAGTCTCCATACTGGATTCCTCCAAGCTGGACGTGGTGGTCACGGACCTGGTGATGCCCAGGGTGGACGGCCTGGGGGTACTCCAGAAGGTGGTGGAATCTGGCTTCCAGACCCTGGTCATCCTGATGACCGGCTATGGCTCCATAGAGACTGCCGTGCGGGCCATGAGCCAGGGAGCTTTTGATTACAAGACCAAGCCTTTTCTCCTGGAAGAGATGGGCCTCGCAGTGGCCAGGGCAGAAGCTCATCTGAGCTTGCTCAGGGAAAGGGATGAGTTGCTCCTGGAGCGGAACTCCCTCATGGGGGAGCTGGAGCAGCTTCGCAGGCTTCTAGTGGGTCAGGATGGCCCCAAGCCGATTTATTCGGAGGAGAGATCCCCAAAGCTGAGCGTGATGGAAAAGACCCCCAATGCCAAGGCTGCCTTTTCCTGGTACAGGAAATGGCAGCCTGAAAGCTCCATGGAGGAGGAACTGGAGCTCATCAAAGAGCTCAGGGATCAGGGTCTTTTGACCCAAGAGCAGTGGATGAAGCTCCAGCGAAGGATAGAGTCTGCCGGAGGCTGAGGGGCGAGACGCCTCTTGGCATGCCTCCTTGCAGCCAGGTATTGCAAAGGAAGCTCATGATCGAGCAATCCCAGACAGCTCCCAAAGTCCTGATCGTGGATGACGAGCCCAATATCCGCAAGGTGCTCAGGGACATGGCCAGAAGGGTGCTTCGCTCAGAGACCTGGGAGGCCTCGGACGGCCAGGAGGCCTTGAGGCTTTTCAGGGAAAAAGCGCCCGACGTAGTCCTCTCAGACATAAGGATGCCTGGCATGGATGGGCTCAGCCTGCTAAAAGCCATGAAGCAACAGCGGCCCAACGTGCCTGTCATACTCATCACAGGTTACCCATCCCTGGAGGTGGCCATCCAGGGCATGAAGGAGGGGGCATCCGACTTCGTGACCAAGCCCTTCCGCCTGGACCAGTTACAGGTGCTCCTGGAGAAGGCCCTAAGGGAAAAGAAGCTCCTGGATGACAACGAGGGACTCAGGCAGCAGGTCCAGCACAAGAAAGCCCTGGAGAGGCTGAACGAGGAGTTGAACCGCAAGGTGAGGGAGATGTCTGCCATGTGCTCCCTGGGACAGACCATAGCAGCCTTTCCCTTGAACAGGGATGCCATCTTGCGCTCCTTGGTAAATGAAACCCGCACTGCTGTACAGGCCATGTGCGTCCAGTTCCTGGCGCCACATGACAGCGGAGTCATGACCCTTGCCAAGAGCCCTGACGAGCCAGAAGGTAACGAGGTGGCCTTGGCCCCGGAGCTGCCCAGGAGCCTTCTGGACCGGGCCATCCGTTTGAGGACTCCGGTTCTGGGTCCCAGGCTTTTCCTGCCCAGCGATCCCTCCTCTGCAGGGGGGTTCTCCAGGGAGAATCTCTCCCAGATGGTGGTCCCCTTGGTCATAAAAGGGGAGGTCATAGGAGTGCTTTACGCGGCAGGAAAACTGGAAGGCAGGGACTTTGACCGGCACGACCTGCTGCTGGTCTCGGAGCTGGCCAAGCGGGCTGCCCTGGGTTTGGAGAACAAGTATCTGTACGAGAGCGTGTTTGATGTGCTCATGTCCACGCTTCGCTCCCTGGTCTCAACGGTGGAAGCCAGGGATCTTTACACCAAGCAACATTCGCAAAGGGTGACGGACATAGCTGTGATAATAGCCGAGCACATGGGTTGCACCCCGGAGCAGATAGACACCTTGAGGGTGGCTGGCTACCTGCACGACCTGGGAAAGCTGGGTGTCAAGGATTCGGTGCTTCTGAAGCCCGGGCCCCTCACCCCGGAGGAGTTCGACCAGATAAAGGCCCATCCGGTAATAGGGGAGGAGATCCTGGCCCCCATAGGCTTCCTGCCAGAGGAGAGGGCCCTGGTGCGGCATCACCACGAGAGGTGGGACGGAAAAGGCTACCCCGACGGGCTTCGGGAGGAAAAGATCCCGCTTCTGGCCAGGATCCTAACCGTGGCTGACGTGTTCGACGCCCTCACCTCTGACCGGCCTTACCGCCCGGCCTTGAGCGTGGAGAAAGGAGCCGAAGAGATCCTGGCATGCCGCGGCACTCAGTTCGATCCGGCTGTGGTGGCAGCGTTCAGGGAGGTCTTGGGCCAATGTGCCGAGAAGGTGGCCAATCGCCGCAGCCGGACCATGGGGGAAATTGCAGGTGCCGGGGACAAGCTCTGCGAGGCCTCCAAGAACGCAGGTCTGGGGCCCTGAGCAGGCCTTGAAAGCCGGCTAGGGGCCTTTCCCACCCGGAGCCGTGAACCCAGGGCGGCTTCCTGAAGGGGACTTGAGGAGCAGGGGACAGATGTGGAGCCAGGGGCTACAGGGAGAAAGAAGGGAATTCTTCAGGGTGGAGGGACACGTCCGGCTGCATTACAGGAAACTGGAGGATCCCCAGGACTCCGGCACTTCCCAGGAGGTTTCCTTTCCAGGGGAAGAGGACCTGGAGAGCCCTGTGGAGGGAACATCCCCTGAGCCCATCCCGTTTTTGGATCTCTCGGAAAAGCAGCTTTTGGGGGAGATCCTTTCCAGACTGGGAAGGCTGGAGCTTGAGTTGGCTAGAATGATGGAACTCTTGGGGCACAGGCTTCCGGAGCCGGGGCCCGGCCTAAAGCCCTGTTTCGTGAACATCAGCGGCTGCGGCATGCGCTTTCCCACCAAGGAACGCTTCCAGGTGGGTGATCAGATCGAGGTCTCGGTGGAACTTCCCGTGACCCCCAACCATGTGATCCGCATGGTGGGCGAGGTGGTCCACGTGCTGGAAACAGGCCGGGACACCGAAGATGTTTGCCCTTACCAGACGGCCATCCGCTTTGTCTCCATAAACGAGCCTGACAGGGAAGGTATCCTGAGGTACACCATGAGCAGGCAGTATGAGCTCATGAGTCGGGCCAGGAAAGGCAGATAGGCTTTTCTCCCTCCCGCACTGTCACCTCCCTCAGCCATTTCTGCAGTACCCCTCGGTGCGGGGGCCCCTTGACCAGGTGAACCCCCTCCGGGATGCTCTGAGGCGGGAAATCAACTCCGTTTATGCCCACTAGCAGTATTGGAGCCTGGGTTCTACCTCGCATGGCCCTGAGAAAAAGCCCTATCTTTTGGGGCTCGGGTTTGATTGACCTCAAGTCCATTATGAGGGCCTGGCATTGAACCTTCCTGGCTTTTTCCAGGAGTTTTTCGCCCCAGCTGGAGCGATCCACCGGGCAGCCAGAGACCTCCAGGATCTGGGAGAGGGAAGGCACCCGGTGCAAGGCAGGGGAGATCACCCAGATCCGAGGGGGTTCTCCCTGCTCCTGGGGCTCCTCTTGTGAGGGCTGTGAAAGGAGCTCGTTTTTCCCAAGCCCCAAGGTGAGCTTCCACTCCTTGACCTCTTTAAGGGTGGATGCCATCACATGCTGGAGCCTTCTCTCCTCCAGACGCAGGAGTCTTATGAGCTCCTGGGGGATGGGAAGCAGGAGGCTGGGGCCGCTTGTACCCAGGTCCAGCCAACGCACCAGCAGATTCGCCGCCAGGACCACTGCGCAGAACAAATACTCGGCCTCAGATCGCTCCCGTGTAGGCATTTGATGGTGGTGCTCTATGGCTGCCTGGTGCAGCTCTGGGATTTTCCAGTGCTGTGCCAGCATCCTGCCGATGGTAGTATGCGGCAGGCCCACCATCTTCTTTTCCATTTCCAGTGGGAGCCTTTCCAGGCCTTGGCATCTCTCCATGGCCTCGGACCAGGCTTCCTGGAAATAGCCATCCAGGACCAGCTTGCCTATGTCGTGCAACAGACCCCCCAAGAAGGCCTCCTCAGGGTCTATCTCTGGGAATCCCATGGCCAGGTGCTTGGCACACACCCCGCAGGCCAGGCTGTGTTCCCAGAACTTGGAGCGGTCCAGGATCCCCTCTGCCTGACCAAAGGAGGTCTCCATTATCTTGAGGCCCATGGTGAGATTGCGGATTTCCGCAAAGCCAAGGAGCCTCACAGCGTGCTGCACGGTGGTGACCGGATCTGCCAGGGAAAAAAGGGCCGAGTTCACGAGCCTCAGCACCCTGGCGGCCAGGGCTGGATCCAGTGATATGGCATCTGCTATCTGGCGCGGGGAGCTGTCCTCCCTGCCAAGGAGATTCAGGATCCTCTGAACCACCAGGGGGAGGGCGGGCAGTTGATCAATGAGCTCTGTCACGCTCAGGATTATCTCTTGATCCACATCCTCGCTTTCGCACTCCAGGTCTTGGGGCAGGCCAGGGGCAGGTGCATCCTGGCCCGGCTCCTGGCTCAACAAAGAGCGCAGAAGCTGCCTGGCCTCTGAGAGGCCTGAGGGGGGCTTCACAAGGGTGGCAAACTCCCTTAGCTGACTGGCCTCGGGAAGATCCCAGGGATCCTCCTTGGCCATGAGTACCAGCCTCACCCAGGGCTGCCTCTCCTTGACCCAGAGCAGATGGGCGCAGGCCCCAGTGCCTCGGCCCGAGGCATCGGCCACTACTGCCCTTATGTCCCCGCGGCCCAGGAGAATCATTAGGTCGGAACGGCTTGTGGCAAAGCCGAGGCTGGAGACATTCGCCCCAGCAGCGGCCCGCAGGAGCCCCCTCAAAGACTCCCTTTCTGTTATCACCACAACTGTGGGCTTTCCCATGCCTATTGCTCCAGGCCCCTCAGGCAGCTCTGCTCTTGAATATGTCCTCCAGCTTCTTGGAGAGAACCTCCTCTGTGAAGGGCTTCACGATGTAGTTGCTGACCCCTGCCTGAATGGCCTCCAGAATGTTTTCCTTCTTGGCCTCTGCCGTAACCATCAGAAACGGGATTGCCTTCAGCTCCTCGTCCGAGCGAACCGCCTTCAACAAATCCAGACCGGTCATCACCGGCATGTTCCAGTCGCAAATGATGAGCTGGTACTTGCTCTCCTTGAGCCTCTTGAGGGCCATTTGGCCGTCTTCGGCTTCATCTATTTCTCTGTACCCGAGCCTCTTCAGGATGCCCTTCACTATCCTGCGCATGGTGGAAAAATCGTCCACTACCAAGATACGAGCATTCAAGTCCGGCATGATGCCAACCTCCCTATGAATTCCAAGGCTTCCCCAGCCTGCTAGAAAGTTCCCTGTTCCAAGCCCCCGGCATGGAGCCGGCCAAAAGGCCCTCCAAATCTGGCCACCTCCCAAAGACCCGGCCCGGCCGGTTGAGAGGGCTCTTCACTTCCCTGTTTTCAGGCACGCCTCCACGAAAAAAGGACCGTGATCGGTCTCAAAGGGGACCACGATTATGGGGAAATCGGTTATGTGCACGATCCTGTGGTCGTTTCCGGAGATGATTGAGGGAATGGCCATTTCAAAGGAGTAGCCCTTGTTCTCCAGCTCTGCCCTTGCCCCCCCGGAGATCATGTTGGTGATCTCTCCCACAGCGTCCATTATGTCCCCTTCCAGATCCTGCACCTCCTCCCCCAGCATGTTGGAGACCACCTTCACTATGCAGCTCTTGGAAAAGCTCACGGCAAAGGAGCCCTTGGCCTCCTTGCCGGCCAGGCCTATGATGCCGGTCACCTCCCCGTAGGAGCGGCTTCCGTTTTTCAGGTGAGGCTTCTGGGGCCTTGGATTGACACCACCCATGGTGCTCAGCACATTTATGGTGGCGTTGATGAAAGGATTTATGAACTCCACATTCATTGGCACCTCCTGGTAATCCTGGTTTTTCAGGCAGCCCCCTTTGCGGAAGCAGTTTCAGAGCTCATGCGCAGCGCCTCTGCTGCTACGTCCTCTATGGGGAGCACCCTCTCGGCAGCCCCCAGCTGGATAGCCTCCCTAGGCATTCCGAAAACCACGCAGGTCTCCTCATTCTGGGCTATGGTTCTTGCACCAGCCTGCCTCATGGCCAAGAGGCCCTTGGCCCCGTCCGCACCCATACCGGTCAGGAGCACCCCCACCGAGTTGGGGCCAGCCTCCCTGGCCACAGAGTGGAAAAGCACATCCACGGAGGGGCGCTGGTAATAGACCCTGGGCCCTGTCCTGACATGCACCTGGTACTTGGCCCCGCTCCTGGAGAGAACCAGGTGATAATTCCCAGGGGCTATGAGGGCCTTGCCCGGGGCCACGGCCTCGCCCTCCTGGGCTTCCATGACCCGGATCCTGCAAAGCTCGTCCAGCCTTCTGGCAAAGGCCGAGGTGAACTGGGCGGGCATGTGCTGGACAATGACTATTCCAGGGGCATCAGGGGGCATCTGGACCAGCACCTTGCGAATGGCTTCCGTGCCTCCGGTGGAGGCCCCCATGGCTATGATCTTGTCAGTGGTGAACCTCAGGTTGGAGAAGTCGATTCTTGAGACCTGCTCCTCCCCAGTGGTTTTCCGCGAGGCCCCCCGGGGTACCCTGCTTTGGGCAGCGGCCTGGATCTTATCTATGAGAATGTCCCCAAGCTCATTTACCGAGTAGGAAGACCCGGGCTTGGGCACCACCTCCACTGCCCCGGCCTCCAGGGCCTCCATGGCCAGTTGACTGCCCTTTGGGGTAAGGGAGCTGACCACTATGACCGGAAGCGGGTAATAGCGCATGAGCTTCTTGAGAAAGGTGATGCCGTCCATCTTGGGCATTTCCACATCCAGGGTGAGCACGTGCGGCTCCAAAGCCACTATCTTGTCTCTGGCCACATAAGGGTCCGGGGCTGTTCCCACAACGCTTATATGGGGAGAGCGGGAAAGCTGCTCTGAGAGGAGCTTTCTCACGATGGCCGAGTCATCCACCACCAGCACCTTTATGCGGTCCTCAGGGGCTCTTTTTTCGCTCACCTTGAGCCTCCTTTTCCGGTTCTGCTGGCTTGCCCTGGCTGCAGCCCCCTGCTTGCAGCCAGGGGAAGGAGATTTTCACTGGGCGTTCCCCTGGTTCCAGACCAGTCTGGCCAGGATTACCCTACCGTCCAGCTCCACAGCCAAAGCCCCCTCGGTCTCCCAGGGAGGCATATCCCCCAAGACCCGTGGGAGTTGCAAAGAGATTTTGGCCTCTGGATCCAGCTTGTGGAGAAGGCTACCGCCCACCATGTTGGTCACTTCCTTTAAGACGTCTTGGATCTCATCCGCCTCTGGAATCAGGTCTGCCTCGCCTTTGAGCCCGTTTGCCATCTCCACTGCCAGAGCCCAGGGGAAATATATTCTAAGACTCCCGGCCCCCCTATCCCCCAGCCCCAGTTCCACCACGGTCCAATGCTCCTCCGGATCCGGGTTCTTGGGAGGCTCTTTCAGGGGCACCGGGCACATGAAGCACATGGTTTCCAGGACCTCAGAAATCGCATCCCTCAGTGCTCTCATTTCTTCCACGGGCGAACTCCTCTCCTAGAATCGCCTCCAGCACCTTTTTTATGGTCTCGGGCTGGAAAGGTTTTCTCACATGGGCCCTGGCCCCCAGGGCAGCTGCCCTTTCAATGAACTCCCTTCTGGCCTCTGTGGTCACCAGCACCACCGGAACCCGGCTCAGCAGCTCGTCAGCGTGGAGATTTTCCAGGAACTCCATACCGTCCATCACGGGCATGTGGATATCCGTGAGTATCACATCCACCCATTCCTTGGAGAGCAGCTCCAAGGCTTCTTGCCCGTTGGAGGCCTCCAGGCACTGGGAAACATCCGCGCCCGAGAGAGCTATCACCTTCTTCACCACCGCCCTCATGGCTGCGGAATCGTCCACAATCAAGGCATGCACTCCCATTGTCATGCCCTCCCGTTTTGCGGAATCCCTATTAGGGTTCTTATCCGCTCCAGTTCGCACCAGCAATCCGAGACACAGGCATCCAGGGTGCGGGGAGACCATCCCAAGGCCAGCAGCAGATCCGGAGCGGGTCGGCTGGCCAGCCCCCGGGCTCCGGCCCCGATACCCATCTGCACGCAGACGATATTGGCCAGGTGCACCAGGCAGACTGCCATGGGGTCTTTCCCCGGGTGGACCGGCTCGTGGTGCCTGGCAATCATGGAGACTATGCCGGGAGGCAGGTTCCAGCGCTCCCCCAGCAAACCTCCCAGCTCAGCATGGTCTATTCCCAGGACCTCTTTCTCGGCCTCCAGGGCCGAAAGATCTTTTTCAGCCACCAGGAGGTTGATTTCCAGGTATTTTTTCCCGGCGTACTCGTTGAGGAGAATTTTCCCCACGTCGTGGAGCAGGGCACCTGTGAACACCATGGTGTCCTCAGGATGTTTCACCTGCCTAAGGAGGGTCTGGGTCAGGGTGGCGCAGGCCACCGAGTGGTGCCAGAGCTCCTCTCTCTCCAGACCGTAACCCGGCAGCGGGTCCCTGAGCAGCTCAAGGGCCCCGAAGGTGACTAGGAGCCTTACCATTCCTTGGTTACCCAACAGCACCAGGGCCTGCTGCAGGGACTCCACCCTTCTTCTGAAACCGAAAAGGGCAGAGTTGCACACCTGAAGGAGCCTCAGGGTTATGACCGGGTCGTACTGTATGACCTCCAGGAGCTTTGAGGCGGGCACTTCCGGATCCTGCAGGAGATTCAGGGCCTTGAGGACCACCTGAGGGAAAGGCTTCACCTTGTCCATGGCTTCCAGTATGGGCTCTGCTGGGCTCATAGCTCACGCATCTCCTGCCCGGGCGTCTTGACCCAGGCCCGGCCTGTGCCTACCTCCAGATACAGGGTCCTGTTCAGGTTTCCTCCAACATCTTCGGCGTCTATGAGCACGTTGTTTCGCCAGAGGATCTTGCGCAGCATGGCGTAATTCCGCTTGCCTATGTTGAAGTATCCCGAGTCGTCCAGGATCTGGGCTCCTCCCACAACGATCACCCTGGCCCTCTGCTTCTGGAGGCCCATGGTATAGGCGGTTTTGAAAAGAAGGGGAACGCCGGTGTCGGCGAACATGCCGGGCTTTTGCCTGGCCTTGGAAGGATCCAGGGAAGAGTCTGGGAGCATGAAATGGAGCAGCCCTCCCACCCTAGCCTCTGGGTCATATATGGCCAGACCGATGCAGCTGCCAAGGGAGTAGGTGACAAGTACCTCTGAGTCCTCTGTGCTGACCTGCATGTCGGCTATTCCCACTATTCTCTGTCTCATGGCCTCATGGCTTCCTGTACACAGCCGGCTTCACGTAGCGCAGGTGGGGCACGGCTCCGTTCAGACTCTCGGCATGTCCCACCAGGAGATAGCCTCCGGGCTTCAGAACCTCAGTTATGCTTTCAACCACTCTCTTTTGTGTGGGCCGATCGAAATATATGAGCACGTTTCTGCAAAAAACCACGTTCATCTGTTCCTGCAATGGCGGGGGGTCCATGAGGTTGTGCCTCTGGAAGCTCACACGGGAGCGGATCTCAGGCTTCAGGCGCACATAGCCTTGCCTGGGGCCATGGCCCCTGAGAAAGAATCTGCTGACCATGCCTGAAGGCACCTCTGAGAGACGGCTTGTGGGGTAAATGCCCTTTTGGGCCTTCTCCAGGGCCTTTGTGGAAATGTCGGTGGCCAGGACATGGAAATCCCATCCCCAGTGTAGGCTCAGGTGCATGGCTATGGAGTAAGGCTCTTCCCCTGTGGAACATGCCGCGCTCCACACCCGGAAGTAGTGATCCCCGCCCCCGTTTTTCAGGGCCTTGCTGAACTCCGGGTACACGCTCTGGGCCAGGAATTGGAAGTGCGGCTCCTCCCTGAAGAACCTGGTGAGGTTCGTGGCGATGCAGTCCAGCATCTGCACGATCTCCTCCCCGCTCTGGTCCTTCAGCAGGTGCCCATAGTACTGGGCAAAGGAATGAAACCCCAGTTCCCGGATCCTCTTGGCCAGCCTGGCCCTGAGGAGTTCCTTCTTGCCCTGGTGGAGGTTTATCCCTGCCTGTTCGTAAACCAAACGGCTAAAACGAAGGAAGTCCGTTTCAGATAGGTCCGGAATCTGGAGGCATGCCGAAACAGAGCTTCCCTGTATCCCTGGCAGGCTTCCCATCTCCCCCTCGCAGCCTGTGAGTCTTCCCCATGGATTCAAAAACTCTCAGTTGAACTTATCGGCCCTGGCAAGTGAAACTTTAGCCTTGGCCCTTAGGCCCAAGTGGATTGCCCGGCCAGGAAGCTGCGGGGGAGGTAGGGTTCTCGAGAATGTGCCTTGTGGCCTCGTGAGGGTGGGCAGCCAAGCACGGCCTGGCTTATCCGTTGGCCTGGGAAGAGATCATCCTGGAGAGAAGCCCTGAGGTTCGAGCCAGCTCCCTGCCTGCCTCATGCAGACCCTCCAAAGACAGGCTGGAGGAGAAACCCACCAGCCACATGGCCCCTATGGTGCTTCCCCAACGCACCAAGGGGGCTGCCACGGCCCTTATTCCCCTCAGGTACTCCTCATCGTCAAGGCCATAGCCGAGCATTGCGGCCTTCTTTGCCTCTTCCACGAACCTCACGGGATCGCAGATGGAGCGTTCCGTGAATCTGGGCAGGGGCTTGGCCTTCAAGAGCTCTATGGCCTGCTCTGGCTCCATGGAGGCAAGTAGCACTTTACCGATGGCCGCAGCAAAAACAGGGAGGCTTGTGCCCGGAGGGGAGGTGACCCTCATCTGGCCTTTGCCTTCCACGCAGGCCAGGATAACCATCTGCTCCTCCTGGAGCAGCCCCAGAAACACACTCTCTCCCAGCTTCTCAGCCAGCTGTTCCATCAGAGGCCTGGCCAGGAGTGGCAGGTCCCAATCCCCAAAAGCCTTCCTGGATAGCTCCAGAAGACCTTTCCCCAGTCTGTAAGCCCCGGTGGTGGCTTCCTTTCCCAGCCAGCCCAGCTTCTCCAAGGCTGAGAGCACCCCCAGGAGGGAACTCTTGCTTATGCCGAGTCTTCTGGAGAGCTCGGAGAGGCGCACAGGGGCCTTGTTCTCTGCCAGGAACTCCAATACCCTGGCCGCCCTCAGGATGGATTCTGGTACATATTCACGAGTCATATGTTCACTATCCTGAACGAAGATAGCATAAGGGCCTTTTCCCTTCTGGTCAACATTTTTTTGTTGACAAAGGGAATACCAGCTGCTAGCCTGAATCAAAAAAGACATCATTCTGAACGAAATCGAGAAGGAGAGGAGCCATGTTGCGGGATCGAAAGGCGGCCTTTGTGGATCTCTCGGCCGGGACTGTGGAGATTCTGCCAATACCCATGGAACTCCGTGAGCGCTTCCTGGGGGGCAGAGGGATCGACATGTACCTGCTCTATAACCTGGTGGGCCCTAGCGTGGACCCCCTGGGCCCTGAGAACGTGCTCCTGGTGAGTGCCGGAGTTCTGACCGGCACCCCAGCCCCGGCTGCTGCCAGGACTCACGTGGCAGGCAAGTCCCCCCTCACCGGGCTCATAGGAAGCTCCAACATGGGTGGCTTCTTCGGCCCTGAACTCAGGTTTGCGGGCTTTGATCACCTTGTGGTAAGAGGTAAGGCCGAAGAGCCGGTTTATCTTTGGGTCCACAATGGCGAGATAGAGATCAGGAGGGCAGGGCAGATCTGGGGAAGCGACTCCCTGGAAGCCCAGGAGCTGCTGAGGCGGGAGCTGGGGGACCCTGACCTGAAGGTCTTGACCATCGGGGCGGCCGGGGAGAATCTGGTGCGCTTTGCCAACGTGCGCACAGGCCCCAAGAACGCTGCGGGCAGAACGGGCATGGGCGCCCTCATGGGCTCCAAGAACCTGAAGGCCATTGCTGTGAGGGGAACCCTTCCCATCCCCATTTCAGACCCTGAGGGGGCGCTGTCCTACCACAAGGAACTCATAGACTTCATACAATCCTCCAAGTACGCCGAGATCATGGGCAAGTGGGGCACCATGTTCATCTACGACGTGACCAACTCCACAGGCCTAGTGCGAACCCGCAATTTCCAGTCCAACCAGTTGCCTGACTCTGAGGAGCTGGAATGCGAGTCCATAGAGCACTACTCCACCGGGGTCACAGCCTGTTTTGGCTGCACCATGCATTGCAGGCACAAGTACCTGCTCAGGGAGGGGGCCTGGAAGGGCCAGTATTGCGAGGGGCCTGAATACACCACCTTGGGGGCGTTCGGAACCGAGGTGGGAAGCAACAGCCTGCACAGGGCCCTGGAGGGTAACTACCTGGTGAACAAGCACGGCATGGACACCCTGGAGACAGGAAGCATGATAGCCTGGGCCATGGAGCTCAACGAGAAGGGGCTTCTCCCCAGGGAGCTTGTGGGGGACCTGAACCTGGAGTGGGGAAACATGGAAGGAGTCTTGCGACTGGTGGAAGACATAGCTTACAGAAGGGGCCTGGGAGACGTTTTGGCAGACGGCCCCAGGTTGGCCATCCAGAGACTGGGTCCTGAGACTGCTTATTACAATATCCAGATTAAAGGCATGAGCAACCTGCACTCCGATGAGAGGCCCACACCGGCCTTAGCCCTGGGTATAGCAACCGCCACACGTGGAGCCGACCATCTGAGGAGCCGCCCTGCAGTGGATCTTTACCACCTGCCCGAGGCTGTTCTGGATGAAATATACGGGAAAAATGGCATGACCAGCGATTACAGGGAATACCGAGGCAAGCCCTGGATGGTTTTTTGGCAGGAGTGTCTTTATGCCCTGGTGGATGCCTTAGGGATTTGCAAGTTTCAAACCGTGTTTCTCTCCCCCAATATGCCCAAGTGGAAGGAGTATGCAAAGCTACTGGAGAAAGTTGTGGGACTCAGCTTCACAGAAGAGCAACTCATGGAGATAGGAGAGCGCATCTACAATCTGGAGAGGATGTTCCTCATAAGGGAGGGCATCAGGAGAAAAGACGACAACCTGCCCGAGCGGTATTTCCAGGAACCCACGCCTGCAGGTCTTGAGGCCGTGAAGGGAAAGGTGATAGATCGGTCCAAGTTCGAGCATATGCTGGATGAGTACTATGAGCTTCACGGCTGGGACCAGGAGGGCAGGCCCCTGCCCCAGACCCTCTCCAGGCTGGGCTTGGACCAGGAGGCTTCGGACATGTTCAGACCCAAGAGCTGGGAGGTTTGAGTCCGCCTTGGGGTCCCATCTGGTGACATGGGCTCCCCCGAGGTGGAGAAGCTGTTTCAAGAGAGTCACCCCCAAGAGCCGCTGCCTTGAGATCTAACCGGGGTACGGGAACCAGGAGGAAGGGAAATGGGCAAGATAATGGTGGTGGATCACGAGCGGTGCACTGGTTGCCGTCTTTGTGAGATGGTCTGCTCTGTGAAAAAGGAGGGGGCCAGCGATCCTTCCCGGGCCCGCACGCATGTTATCAAGTGGGAAATGGAAGGACTTTACGTGCCCATGTTCTGCCAGCACTGCGAAGAGCCGCTTTGCGCGGCAGTCTGCCCGGTGAGGGCCATACAGAGGGACGAGAGCGTGGGGAGGGTAAGGGTTGACAAGGAGCGCTGCGTGGGCTGCCGCTCCTGCATCTCGGCTTGCCCCTTTGGGGCAATTGGATGGGACGAGAAAAAGAAAAAGGTCCTGAGGTGCGATCTCTGTCACGGGGATCCCACTTGCGTGAAGTACTGCGAGACCAAGGCAATACAGTTCGTGGATGCGGACAAGGCGGCCCTTCTGAGGAAAAGGGCGGCTGCAGAGAGGCTCCACAAGGCCCTGCTCACCTTGGGAAGGGGAGCATGAGAAATGCTGGTCAGGGTTGAGTTCATAGGCCTTCCAGAGCTAAGAAAAGCTGCTGGGGCAAAGGAGCTCCCCATGGAGCTACAGGAGGCCACCCTGGGAGGACTCCTCAAGGAACTGGTCAGCCGCCACGGGCTCATAGCCAGGAGGAACCTGCTGGATGCCAATGGCCTGGGTGTGGAGCAAAGCGTGCAGGTTCTCAGAAATGGGAAGGAATGGCTGTCCAGGGAGGATCTGAATACACCTTTGAGAAGTGGGGACAGGATCACCTTCATGCTCATGGTGGCAGGAGGCTGAGATGCGCACCGTGGCCGTGGTGGGTGGGGGCATAGCAGGTCACGAGGCCGCCTGGGCAGCCCGCAGGCAGGATCCCCGTTGCAGGGTCCTGCTTTTTCAGGAAGAGCCTCACCCTCTGTATAGCGCCTGCATCCTGGCTGATTACGTCTCTGGGGAGCTTCCCAGGGAGAAGGTCTTCCTGACAGGCCTCCAAGAGTATGAAAGGGCCGGCATAGAGTTCCGCGCCCAGAGCCCGGCAGTGGGGCTGGAGCTTTCCAAGAGGCTCCTTTTCTTGGCCCAAGAGGAGATCCGTTATGACTCTCTGGTGATTGCCACAGGGAGCCGGCCTGTGCTACCTCCCATTCCAGGGGCAGAACTCAAGGGGGTCCATTTCCTCAAGACTCTGGCCGATGCAGACAGGCTGGCCGGGGATCCGCCCAGGAAAGCCGTGGTGGTGGGTGCCGGGCCAGTGGGCCTGGAGTGCGCCCTGGCTTTGGCGGCCAGGGGCTCGGGTGTTTACCTGGTGGAGCTCCTTCCTAGGGTGCTGCCCCGTCTGTTGGATGAACCCCTGGCCCAAATGGTGAAAACTCTCCTGGAGGAGAAGGGAATCCAGATCCTGACAGGTGAAAGGGTATTGGAAATCCAGGGGAACGAAAAGGTGGAAGGACTTAGGACCTCCAGCAGTTCTCTGGAGGCCGATGGGGTGGTCTTGGTGCTGGGCATGAGACCCGAGGTGCAGATAGCAGCCCAGGCCTCTTTGGGACTTGGGGCCTCCGGCGCAATCCTGGTGGACTTCTCCATGGCTACAGGGGCAGAGCAGGTCTGGGCCTGCGGGGACTGCGTCGAATCTGTGGATCTGGCAACAGGCCGCAAAGGGCTTAACATGCTTTGGGGCAACGCGGTGCAACAAGGCAGGGCAGCCGGCACAAATGCAGCCGGGGGCAAGAGAAGCTTCCAGGGGGCCCTCAACGTGACCACGGTGCGAATCGGCCAAAAAGCAGTGGCCTCGGTAGGTTCCACCTGGGCGGAGCTGGAGGCCAGGGGGGCTGAATTTCTCTTCAGCAAGGATGCCTGGGGCAATGCCATGGGTGTTGTTCTGGAGGAGGGTAGAATAATGGGGGCCCAAGTGCTGGGCCCTGTGGAGAGAATCGGAGGGATTCTCCGGATAATGCTCCAGGGGGGAAGCCTGGGTCTGAAGTCTCCGGAAGGAAGGCTTGAGGGGCCAGGGCAATGCAGCCTCAGGCTCTGGCCCCTAAGGGGCTTGGAGCGTGAACTGGCCAGGCTGGGTTTCGGTCCTGCCAGCCGAGGGCATGATCAGAGAAGCCAGGGGCTCTGAGCTTCAAGCTGACAGGATTTTTCTTGGGGAAGGTATCCGGATCCAGGGCCATTTCTCGCTCTATAGGGCACATGCCAGGTGTTTTCGAGCAGACTTGGCTCAATGCGGGTGCATTCAGTTGCCTGCCTGCATTGTGCACTGCTCTCCAGTGGTGCAGCTCGAGTGCTTGTTGACAGGAAGGCCCGTTGGGGTTAGCTTCGATCCGAGCTAATCGGGAAAAGGGGGGCTCGCCGGGCTCTCACCACCCCTCCCCATGGGTTTCCAGAATCCAGGAGGTGATCCATGGCTGGCAAGGAAGACCGCAAGAAGCAGGTGCGCTGCCTCAACTGCTTCCAGAGGTTTGCTCCAGCTCCAGGCACTGACACCATGCCGTGCCCCCACTGCAACACCCAGTGGAGGCTTACATGGTCCGGCCCTGACTCGGTGAAGATCAGGGGGCCTGTTTGGTCAAGGCTGCAGGCACAGAAGTGAAGATGCAGGGCCAGGGGGCCTGGGAAGTGATTCAGGACAGAGGTGAACCCCTTTGGCCGTGGCGTGAGAGCCCGATCCCAAGGGCTTTTGGCTGAGGGAACAGGGAACGCGCGGTCTGGACAGAACCGGGGGAAAAAAGACACAAGAGGGCAAGGGGAGCTTCGTTCACAGGAAAGGGAAAGAGGGGAGGGAAGCAAGGTGGGGATCTCTGAAAAGGTGGCCTCTTATCTGGAGAAGGGTTCCTGGATAAGGAAGATGTTCGAGGAGGGGGCCAGGCTAAAGGCGCAATTCGGGGAGCAGAACGTTTACGACTTCTCTTTGGGGAATCCCCCTGAGGAGCCTCCCAGGGAGTTTCTTGAGGAGATAAGGTCCCTTCTGGACAGGCCGGGGATCCACCGATACATGCCCAACGCAGGCTTCCCCGAGGTGAGGGAGGCTGTGGCCAGGAGCGTGGCTGCAGAGTCGGGCCTGGCTGTGGAGGCACAGCACGTGGTCATGACCGTGGGCGCAGGTGGCGCCTTGAACGTGGCTCTCAAGGCCCTCCTGGACCCGGGGGAAGAGGTGGTTCTGGTGGCACCCTTTTTCGTGGAGTACCGCTTTTATGTGGACAACCACGGGGGGGAAAGCGTGGTGGTCAGCAGCTCCGAGGACTTCTCCTTGGACCTGGAGGCCCTGGCCAGGGCCATCAACCAGCGTACCAAGGCGGTGATCTTGAATTCCCCCAACAATCCCACCGGGGTGGTTTATTCAGAGGAACAGATAAGAGCACTGGGCGAGCTTCTCAGGGAAAAGGGCAAGGCTTTGGGAAGGGACATTTATCTCCTCTCGGACGAGCCCTACAGGAGGCTCCTCTACGACGGGATAAGCTTTCCCCACGTGTTCAGGCATGTGGACAACGCAATCATAGCCACCTCCCACTCCAAGGACCTGGCCCTGGCAGGGGAGCGAATAGGCTACCTGGTGGCAAGCCCGCGCTGTGCGGATCTGGAGCGGCTCATGGCTGCCATGGTGTTTGCCAACAGGACCCTGGGGTTTGTGAATGCCCCTGCCATGATGCAACTGGCTGTGGCTTCCCTCCAGGGTGTGAGCATAGACATAGCCTCTTACCAGAGAAGAAGGGACCGACTCTACGAGCTGCTCACCGGAGTGGGCTTTCAAACCATGAAACCCCAAGGGGCCTTCTATCTTTTTCCTCGCTCCCCCATAGCCAATGACATTACCTTTGTGCAGGCAGCCCAGAGAAGGCATATCCTGGTGGCCCCGGGGACTGGGTTCGGTTGCCCAGGTCATTTCCGCATAGCCTACAGCGTGCCCATGGACATGATAGAGCGCTCTGTGCCGGCCTGGGAGGCCTTGGCTGGGGAATTCGGTCTCAAGCCGCTTTGAGAAAAAGCTCAGAGCTGTTTTTTTTCGACCTCCAGGGACATGCTGGCCAGGGCGAGCCCTACGATGGTCTTGGCATCCTTGATCTGGCTTTTTCGCACCATTTCCAGGGCCTGCTCCAAGGGAATCGGGTGAACCTCCAGCACCTCGTCCTGCTCCAGGTGCTGGGTATGGTGAGTGAGCCCCCTGGCCAAGAATATGTGCACTCGCTCGTCGGAGTAGCCGGGCACTGGCACGGTTTCTCCCAGGAGCTGGAATTCCGAGGCCTGGTAACCAGTCTCCTCCAGCAACTCCCTTCTGGCGCACTCCAGAGGCTCTTCCCCAGGGGAAAGGGTACCTGCAGGGATTTCCCATATGTAGGAGCCCACGGCGTGGCGGTATTGTCTTATGAGAAGAACCTCTTTCCCCTCCAAGAGGGCTACCATGGCAGCTGCCCCGGGATGGCGGATCACCTCCAAGGTGGTGGTGAAGCCGTTGGGCAGTGTGATCTCCTCCTGGACCAAACTGAAGACCCTTCCCGTATGGATCCCATGGATCTTGTGTACTTGAGCCTTTTTCATTGGACCTCCTCAAGGAATTTGCACTCATTACAAGCCTGTTTCGCCCCGATGCTTTGGATCATCAGGCCTGGGTCCTGCTCTCAATGACGCGATACTGCCCCCCCCCTTTTAATCATCCCGGACAGAACTCTCTTGCACCTGGATGGAATCCTCTGAATGGTCTGGTGCCCAAAGGGCAGCCAAGGGGCTTGGGGCACGAGAAACGGCCTCCTCTTTGAGGCAATGGTTGAGTTAAGTTCTTTGGCGCCTTAAAATACAGACTTCAATCTTATCCCTAAAGAGGCACATGTGTCAGCCGGTCATCAGGAAACAGGAGGCCATCTATGCAGAAGGTCAGGGTCCGCTTCCCCCCTTCCCCCACAGGGTACCTGCACATAGGGGGGGCCAGGACAGCCCTTTTTAACTGGCTTTTTGCCAGAAAACACGGCGGGGTCTTGGTGCTTCGCATAGAGGACACGGATGTGGAGCGCTCCACCCCTGAGGCAGTGGAAGAGATCTTGGAGGGCCTGAGATGGATGGGTCTCGACTGGGATGAAGGCCCCTATTTTCAGACCCAGTACACCCTTGAACACAAGGAGGTTGCCAGGAGGCTCCTGGATTCGGGGCAAGCCTACAGGTGCTTTTGCGGCAAGGAGGCACTGGAGGCAAAAAGGGCCCAGGCGGTGCGTCTTCATCTCTCTTATCAGTACGACGGAACCTGCAGGGATATCCCCCCTGAGGAGGCCCTGCAGAGGGAGCTCAAGGGCGAGCCATTTGTGGTGAGGTTCAAGGTCCCCAGGGACCAAGGAAGCGTTGTTTGGCAGGATGCAGTCTTCGGCACAGAGGAGAAGGCCCACAAAGACATAGAGGACTTCGTCATTCTTCGGTCCAATGGCACCCCCATCTACCTTCTCTCCAACATGGTGGACGATCACAGGGATCGTATAACGCATGTCATAAGGGGCCAAGATCACAGGGCCAATACCCCCAAACAGGTGCTCCTGTACAAGGCCCTGGGGTGGGAGGTACCGCTTTTTGCACATATATCCCTTACCCTGGATCCCAAGAGAAGAAAGATCTCCAAGCGCGTGCATGGAGATGTGGTGACTGTGAGGTATTACAGGGAAAGAGGGTTTCTTCCATGGGCCTTTTGCAACTTCATAGCCCTTCTGGGATGGTCCCCGGGGGACGACAGGGAAATACTCTCCCGCCAGGAGCTCCTGGAGGCCTTTTCCCTGGAGAGGCTCTCCCGCTCCAACTCGGTTTTTAACTATGATCCGGAGGATCCCAAGCTCATAGCCGATCCCAAGGCATTGAACATAAATGCCCACTACATAAGGACCATGCCCCTCAAGGAGCTGCTTCCCTTCGTGGAGGAGGAGCTCAGGCTCAAGGGGCTTTGGAACCCCTCCTACGCAGATGATCTCAGGGATTGGTTCCAGAGCACCGTGGAGCTAATAAGGGCCAGGTACTTCACCCTGGAGGATTTCTCGAGACAGGGGAGGGCCTATTTTTCAGAAGACTATGCCATGGATGAGAAGGCCTGGGAGAGGAATCTGAAGGCCGACCCAAGGATTCCAGGATGGCTCATGGAGCTGGCCGGGCGTTTGGAGAGCCTGGGGGTCTTCAGCCTGGAGAGTACAGAGAGGGTGATCCGGGAGGCGGCCGAGGAATGGTTCGTGAAGCCGGGGCTCATAATCAATGCGGTAAGGGCGGCCGTGACTGGGCAGACAGTGGGCCCTGGCCTTTTCGATGTGCTGGTGTGCATAGGACAGGCCAGGGTGGTGGATCGCCTGAGGCGGGTTTCAGGGAAATTGAAGCAGGAGCCTGAAGGGAAAGGGGGTTGAGGACTCGTGAGCATCAAAAGGCAGGCTGATCCGTGGGCCAGCATCCAGGAAGACCTAAGGCGCCTTGAGAGCGAGGAGCCTACCCAGGCCCAGGAAGCAGGGGAGAGGATACCCTGTCCGGACGAGTCCTGCGTGGGGACTCTCGGGGAAAGCGGCTCTTGCAGGCTGTGCGGGGCCAGGCCAGGGGTTTCCTTACAGCCCGGCCCATGCCCTTTGCCTGGGAGAGAGGGGACCCAGGCAGCGCCAAGCTCTGAGCTGGAAGGGGAGGAGGAGCCCCAGGAGGAGGGGGAGAGGGTCTGCTGTGCGGACGACTCCTGTGTGGGCACAGTGGATGAACAAGGTTATTGCCGCATCTGCGGGCTCAAGTGGAAAGAGGGGGGATACCAGGAGGGAGAGGCCCTCGTGTACAGGGAGGATTCCCTTCTGTGAGGGGAAGAGGTTGGCTGGAAAAACCTCCAGACCCAGCAGGGAAAAGGGATGTGTCTGCCCTTACTGCGGCCGGGAGAGCCCCTTTTGCTGGAGGTGTCCCTGCGGTTTTCGGATCTGCCCCTCTTGCATGGGGGAAAACCTCTGGGGCATGAGCTGCAATCAGGTTCTCTGGACCTGCCCTGACTGCGGAAGACAAAGACCGTTCGGAAACCAGTAGGTTGGGGCTGCCCAGCATTCTTTCACGAACGGACAGTAACCCAGGATGAGAAAACGCTTTGCTGGAGCCGGACCGGGCCGCTCAGAGAAGCGGTCTTGAGAAGGGTTCTCTTGAGCCCGCCTGGACTTGGGGCAAGGCCCGATCCGCCCAAGACACGGCTTCGGAACGCACCCTTGGCCGAGGGAGAAACGTCCCATGTGTTTGACCCCCCTTTTTGACCCGGCAACAGGGCCCATGCGGGTGGTGGGACTCATGTCCGGCTCCGGCTCCAATATAAGGAGGATCATTGAACACCAAAGGCGCCTTGAGGCCCAGCAGGGCCACAGTCCCTTTCTGGTGGTGGCCCTTTTCAGCGACAGGGCTTCCAGCCGGGCCACACAAATCGGGAAGGATTACGATCTGCCGGTGGTAACCAGGGACCTAGAAGGTTTTTGTGCCAGGAGGGGTGTTCCCAGGAGAGACTTGAGGGCCAGGGAAGAGTTCGACTCAGAAACCGTGCGGGCCCTTTCCCCTTTTGGGGCGCATGTGGCGGCGTACGGCGGCTACATGAGCATAGCCACCCGGCCCCTCATGGAAAGCTTCCTGGGGGTGAACGTGCATCCTGCAGACCTCTCCTTGGAGCATGCGGATGGGAGACGCTGTTACACAGGAGATCACGCGGTAAGGGATGCCATCCTGGCTGGGGAGAGGTGGATACGCTCCTCAACTCACCTGGTGGAGCCGGTGGTGGACGGGGGAAGGCTTCTCATGATCTCCCCTCCGGTGGAGGTGGTGCTGGAAGACTCCTGGGACCTGGGCCAGAGAGAACACCTGGCCTTGGCAGAGAATTTCAATCAGGACAGGCTCAAGGAAAGGGGCGACTGGGTGGTCCTTCCCAGGACATTGGAAGACTTGGCCTTGGGAAGGTTCGCCATGGACCAGGAGGGAACCCTGTACTATGACGGCCTCCCCATACCAAAGGGCTACAGGCTGGCTTGAGCAAGGCCCGCCCCGGCAAGACAATAGGGCACTGGAAAGCGCCAAGGAGAGGAGCCGCATGAACGCAAGGGAAGAAGCTTTGGATCTGTTTGCAAAGGGTTATGCCTGAACGCAGTCCATTCTGGCCAGTTTCGGCCGGGAATTGGGAATAGATAGGCAGACGGCCTTCAGGCTCAGCAGGGGTCTCTCTGCAGGAATGGGCTTTGGTGGGATCTGCGGGGCCGTGACAGGAGCCTTCCTGGTCTTGGGGCTCTGGGTGGGCGATGCCCAGGAAGAGAAGGCGGCCAGGTACCGCACTTATGACCTGGTGCGGGACTTCATAAGCAAGTTCCAGCAAAGGAGAGGGAGCGTCCAGTGCAGGGAACTCCTGGGCGGGGTGGATTTGGGCACACCCCAGGGCCGCCAGGAAGCCGAGCAGAAGAAGCTCTTTACCCAGCTCTGCCCCGGGTATGTGGAGGAGGCCGCCCTCATCCTGGAAGAAATGATGAGAGGCTAGCAAGTAGTTAAAGTTTCCAGTCCCTTGTGTGTTGCTTTCAGGGGGATCGGCGGCCCTTTGCATCCCAGGCCTGCTCTTAGCGCATGGGCCTTATGCGGACCTCCACCCCCGGTGTGTCCCTGAGCAGCTCCACCAGGCGTTGCGGATCGGTCTCTCCAAAATGATAAGGATACAGGATCCTGGGCTTGAAGCTCCTTGCCGCATCCGCAACCATCTCAGGGGTCATGGTGTAGGGAAGGTTCATGGGCAGGAATGCTATGTCAATGTCTTTTAGGGCTTTCATCTCAGGGGTGTTCTCGGTGTCCCCTGCGATGTACACCCTTTTTTCGCCAAAGCTTATTATGTAGCCATTTCCCTGTCCCTTGGGATGGTAAGGGATGCCAGGGCTTCTCATGTGCAGCAGGTTGTATGCCGGGACCGCCTCTATCCGCAGCCCCAGCAGCTCTCTCACCTGACCGTTTTCCATGGGAACTGCCCCTGGAATTTCCTGGGCAGAGGCCCTGTTGGCCAGGATCTGGGTGTTCTCCATGCGCAGGTTCTCTATGGTCTTAAGATCCAGGTGGTCCCTGTGCTCATGGGTCACCAGCACCAGATCAGCCTTGGGCATTTTTGTGTAGTCCCCATACTGGCCCACTGGATCCACATGGATCACCTTTCCGCCGAACCTGAAGAACAAAGAACCGTGCCCCACGAACTCCACGGTGAGCTCCCCCTGGGAAGTGGGGAAAACATCTGACACACCGCTGCTTTGAGCCCAGCCCAGAGCTGCTCCCAGGGCTGACCCCAGGAGAGCCATGCAAAGCCAGATCTTCATCGGGCACCTCCTCCTAAACAAGGTTACGCGTGGGAGCCTTTCACTCCTGCCCGGCCATGAGGGCCTCCACCTGCTCAAGCCTGGGGATGGAGCCTACCACCCCCAGGCCGGTGGCAGTGAGGGCTCCGGCCGCGTTGGCGAACCTCGCGCATCTCTCCAGGTCCCAGCCTGCCAGGTAGCCCACCGCAAAAGCTGCATCAAAGGCATCTCCGGCTCCAGAGGTGTCCAGCACCTCAACGCAATAAGGTGGAATCTTGTTCATCCCCTGGGAGGTGGCCAGGAGGGCCCCTTCTGGGCCCAGCTTGAGCACCACCACCTTTGGGCCCATCCCCAGGTAGAACCGGGCTATTTCCTCGGGGTCATCTCTTCCTGTGAGAACCCTGGCGTCCTCCAGGCTGGGAAGCAGGATGTCCGCCATGGCCCCTGCCCTGTGGATAATGGCCCTGGCCCTCTCCAATGGCCAGAGCCTGAGTCTCAAGTTGGGATCGTAAGAGACCAGCACTCCTGCCTCCTTGGCAGCGGCTATGGCTTGGAACACCGCGTCGCAGGCCGAGGTGCTTATGGCCTGACTGATCCCCGAGGCATGGAAGAGCCTGGCCCCTCTTATGTAATCCAGGGGCAGGTTCTGGGGCTGCATGCGGCTGGCAGCCGAACCAGCACGGTAGTACGTGAAGAAGTGCTCATTTGCCCTGCGCGAAATGAAGTAGATGCCTGTGGGAGCCTCGGGGTCCCTTTCCACCCTGGAGGTATCCACCCCTTCTTTTCCCCAGAGCCTCAAGAAGCAATCCCCGAACTCATCACAGCCCAGCCTTGTGACATAGCCCACCTTTGCCCCCAGCCTGGCTGCCGCAACGGCGAAATTGGAGGTATCCCCCCCCCAACCCAGGAGGAATCGACTCACCTCTGCCAGGGAACCCTCCTGCTCGGCGTTGAATTCCAAGAGGGGCTCACCCATGGAGACTATTTCCGGCTGCATTGCTCCCAACTCCTCAAATCCTTCCGTACTTGGCCAAGCCCTCCCTCAAGGAGCGGCTCTCCCTGATCAGACGTGCCTGCTCCAGTTCCCTCTCCTCTATCTCCAGGGCGACCTTCAGCACATCCTCTACATGTGCCCTGGGCACCACCACCACCCCATCCAGATCCCCCACTATGAGATCTCCGGGGGCCACCAGGATGGAGCCGCACATGACAGGCACATGGGCCGCAAGGGTCTTGTACCTTCCCAAGGTGGTGCCAGGGGAAACGCTTCTGGCAAACACCTGGAAACCAGAGTCCCTTCGAATTTCTGTCACGTCCCTCACCCCTCCATCCAGCACAGCTCCGGCCAATCCATTCACCTCAGCCCCTGCTGCCATGAGGCCACCCCACAAAGCCACATCCGGATCAGGCCCTGAACAGAGGCTTATTACTATCACGCTGCCCTGGGGGGACTCGTCTATGGCGTCCAAAGCGTGTTTTGGGGGAAGTAACTCCCCTGTGGGCCCCTCCAGAATGGTAACTGCCGGCCCCACGATCTTTTTCTCGTTGATCCTGGGCTTTATGGCTTGGTCCATGTAGCCTCTTTTCCCAACCACTTTGTCCACAGCATCGGCCACAGAGGCAGTGGCCACCCGCATGAAACCCTTGAGAGTCTCTTCGGCATACATGGTCTTGTCTCCTACCTCCTTTGCTGCCATCCAGCATGAAAAAGGGCCCTCCTCAAGAGGAAGGCCCTGCTCTTTGCTCGGGGTCTACTTGGCTCTGGAAGCCTCTATGGCCTTGAAGAGCTTCTCCACCCATTCTTTACCCACCTGTTCTTCCACCCAAGCCTTCACCGCTGGTTGGGCCTTGGCCCTGAAGGCTGAGACCTGCTCCTGGGAAAGGGGGGTGACCTCCATTCCAACTCCTCCCAGGATGGTGGGTGCGTTGAGATCCTGGGCTGATGTCATGCCCCTGTGGATCCACTTGGCTATCTGGATGCCTCTGAGGACCACCTTTTGCTCCTCGGGGGTGAGACTCCCGAAGAACTTGTCGTTCATGAGGTAAGCGTGCCAGCTGTAAACGTGCCCGTCCAGGCTAATGTGCTTCTGGCTCTGGTGAAGGCTTGCCGCCAATATGTTTGTCACCCCGTTTTCCTGACCGTCCACCACCCCCTGTTGAAGGGCTGCGGGCAGCTCGGTCCAGGGAATGGGGGAGGGGCTGGCCCCCAGGGATTCCACCAGCTTGCTCCAGATGGGACCAGTCATGACCCTGATCTTGAGGCCCTTCATGTCATCCGGGGTGCGGATGGCTCTCCTGCTGTTTGTGAAGTGTCGTATTCCGTTGTCCCCCAGGGCCAGCATGCGGATCCCTGTGGTTTTCCTCATGTCCTCGGCCATCTCCTGGAAGAATGGCCCGTCCACCACGCTCCAGGCCGTGGCCTGGTCCTCGAAAAGATAAGGAATGGCAAAGACCATGAAGGGCTTATAAAAGGTGGAAATGGGCCCATCGTGAAGCACCACCATTTCTATGGTGCCCATCTTGAGCCCCTCGATGACTGTCACTTCGTTTCCTAGTTGGCTGGCCGGGTAAACCTCCACCTTCACCGATCCCTTGGTGTTGGCCTCCACGTAATTCTTGAATGCCAAGGCCGCAGCGTGTTTGGGCTGGTCCAGCTTGGCCGGCTGGAAGTGCCCGTACTTCATCACCTTGGCTGCTCCAAGACAGGTGCCAGCCAGGCTGAAAGCCAAGGCAAGCCCTCCCACCAAACCCCTCAGAAAAATCACCTTTGCACCCATTTTCCCTTCCCTCCTTTCCAGAAGTTGGTGCTTCTAGCCCTGATTGCTCATGAAGCCTGGCCTTCTCTGCTCAAGGCCCGGAACTCGGCCCTGGCCTAAAATCACCCGATCCAAGATCCCCAATGTGCTCCCATGGCAGACTCAGGCTCCCCTTTTCCTTGCACCCACCTTAAAAATCTTTCCTCCTCAGCCTGAATTCCCCAATGAGCCTGCAGAGCTCAGACCCCGATACATGCCCCCAATCAACGGGTGAAACCAAGGAGCCTGGGCAGGGTCGTACTGATGGGTGGAAAGGCTATCACCAGCACCAGGACCGCCACCTCGGCCATCAACAAAGGAAGCACAGCCCTCACAAGCTTTTCGTACCTGATTCCCCCCACCGTGGAGATCACGAAAAGCACCGGTCCCACAGGAGGGGTTACCAGACCGATGGTGAGGTTCAATACCACGGTCATGGCAAAGTATAGGGGATCCAGATGAAATTTATCCACCAAGGGACCCAGCACCGGCACCAGTATTATGAGGGCCGGCAGGGTGTCTATGACCATGCCGCAGATGAAAACCACTAGGGCCACCAGCACCATCACCACCGCAGGGCTGTTGGTGAAAGCCGAGATCCCAGAGGCTATGGATTGAGGCACCTGAAGGAGGGTGAGGAGCCAGGAAAAAATCGAGGCCATGGAGACTATAAGGAGCACTGCTGCCGAGGTGGTGCTGCTTTGCGCCAGTACATCGAAGAGCTGCGACCACCTCAAGTTTCGGGTTACCAGCAAACCTAGGAAAAGCGAATAGGCCACAGCCACTGCAGCAGCCTCCGTGGGAGTAAATATTCCTGCCAGGATCCCGGCCATTATGATGAATGGGAGTCCCAGGGCAGGAACTGCACCCAGAAAACTCCGGCCCAGCTCTCCCAGGCTGGGTCTGCTGGCCCTGAAGAGGTACCCGTGTTTTGCCGAGACCCAGTGGTTCGTGGCCGAAAGGGCGGCTCCGAGCAGCACACCGGGCACCACCCCTGCCAGGAAAAGACCGGCCACAGTCACCCTGGCATCGGATATGGCATAGACCACCATGAGGATACTCGGGGGAATTATGGGACCAATGGTGGCCGTGGTGGCGCTCAAGGCTCCTGCATAGGCCTTGTCATAGCCGGCCTTCTCCATCATGCTCATTTCTATGGCTCCTGGACCAGCCGCATCTGCCAGGGCCGAGCCGCTTACCCCGGCGAAAAGCATGCTCACCAGCACGTTCACGTGGCCAAGCCCTCCCCTTATATGCCCCACCAGATTGTTGGCAAAGCGCATGAGGGAAGCGGTAAGCCCGCAGGCGGTCATGAGATCGGCGGCCAACACAAAGAAGGGTACTGCCATCAAGGGGAAGGAACTTATGCCGTTGAAGAGGTGCTGTGGCACCACCAAGGCCGGGAACCTGCCGTCCACCAGCACGGCCACCATTCCGGCCACTCCCATGCATATGGCAACGGGAAGCCCTGCAGCCAAGGTCAAGAAGAAAACCGCGAAGAGCACGAGGCTCATGGCCCTTCCCCCTGGGTGAAGCCTGTGTCCTGTTGTGCCTGGGGTCTTTCCCAGTCCCTTCTTGTCCATCTGCCGAAAAACAAGACAAAGTGCAGCACAAAGAGCATGGCACCTGCGGGCAGGACCAGATAAGGAATCCCACGGGGAATCATGAGGGCAAAGGTCTCCTGGGACCACCCCAGGGAAACAAACCGGATCCCATAGAAGACCAGCAGCCCGAAGAAAACCATGCTGATCAGGCCCAAGAGGCTCCTGAGGGTTTTGAGCAGCCAGGAGGGCAGTCTGTCCTGAATTGCATCTATGGAGGCAAGCTTGCCTTCCCTCAGGGCCAGGCCTGCTCCCAGATACGTGATCCAGATCATGAGAAAGGTGGAGATCTCCTCTGCAGCGGCTATGGAAAACCCCAGGCAATACCTGGTGACCACGTTGGCGAATACTAGCACGAACATGACCCCCAGCATGACTCCAACACAGAACCGGTTGACCCCTACAAGGGTCGCATCCAGCCTGCCCAGTGCCCTTGGATGAGAATCTCCTCCCATGATTGACATCTCCTTGCCCGCAAAGCTCGGCTCAGAACACCCGTCCTGAGAGGGGCCCCTGAACCGCCTGGGAAGTGCCAGCCAGGAAGCAGCCGACCCTCTTCAGAACCTCTTTTCCACCAAAGCCCTCTTCACGCGATCCAGTCTTCGGGTAATGCCTTCCCCCTGTCTCATGGCCATTGACACAAAAAGCACGTCCACCACGGCCAACTGAAGAAGCCTGGAGGTCATTGGAGCCAAGCGCAATGCCGGTTCCCTGGAGTGCACCGTGATAGGCACGTGGCAGAGCCTGGAAAGGGGAGACTTGGCTTCTCCCAGTATGCCTATTACTGAGGCACCGGCTCCTCTGGCGATCTTGACGCTCTCTATTATGTCCTTGGTGGAGCCGCTGTGGGAAATGGCCACCACCACATCCCCGGCCCCCAAGAGCGCAGCCGACATCGCCTGCATGTGAGGGTCTTCATAGGCGATGCAGGGAACCCCGAGCCTGAAGAACTTGTGATGGGCGTCCCTGGCCACAATGGCCGAACCCCCCACCCCGTAGAATTCTATACGCCTGGCCTTGGCAAGAAGCTCGACTGCTTTGGAAATAACCTCTGGATCCAGCTCCGAACCTGCTGAACTCAAGGCCCTTTGGTGGGCAGCTAGTATCTTGGCCGCAATCACGCCCACGGGATCCGACTCTTCCACGTCCTGGAAAATGACCCCGGAGTGGGAAGGCAGGTCCCTGGCCAAACTTAGCCTCAGATCCATGTAGCCCCGCAATCCCAGCCTACGACAGAATCTTATGACCGTGGGCTCGCTGGTGCCAGCCCTCTCGGCCAGTTCGGTTATGGAGGAGCCCACCACCGAAAGAGGGTCATCGAGCACGCAATTGGCCACCTTGCGCTCTGAGTTGCGCATCAGCTCCAAAGAGGCACGTATGAGGGAGAGAGTGTCAGCCAGCTTGAAAACCCCCCTTATGGCCTTGTAGCTTTACTACATTTCTCTTTCCTGTCAAGCTTGTTTTTTGGGCCCGGGAGTCCAAGCCCTTCAACAAAGGGAAGAGTCTTTCAGGCTGAGGCTTGAGAAGCGGCCTGAAGCGCTCTTGGTGAAGTAATTGTCCCGGCTGCACAGGGCTCAAAGCGCCCCCAAAGCTGCGGAAGGCCGCCCAGCCCAGATTCTATTGGGAGGACGACTGGGGTGGATTGAAGGCGCAGGTGCTTGTCTGTGTGAGGTGACCCCCGGCCAACCCTGAATCAAGAGACACCTGAGCCCTTAAATGTAGGAAATTTACAAGAGTCTCTTCCCAGCAGCTCCTCGGATCCTCAAGTATTGGGGGCAGGGGATAATGCAGGCCGGGAACCGGGCCTGCCTGGAGTCACCGGGCTGTCCCGGGGGCCACTTTTCCCCTGCCACAAGAACGAGCAAGGGGCTTGAGTCCGGACACCCCCAGGTATCCCTGGGCTTGGGGGCGAAGGCCCCTTTTCTGGTCTGCCTCGGTGAAGGATCCGGCTGGAGCCTGGTGGGGGCGACTGGGGCGAGGGCCTGGGGTACGCACAGGTTTTTCAGGATGCCCCTTGGAGGGGCATCCTGAGGCTATCTGGGCTCACAGACGCTTTTCAATAGCCTCCCAGTCTATGTTCTGGAAAAAGGCCTGGATGTAATCAGCCCTTTTCAGGCCGTAGTCTGTGAGGAAGGCGTGCTCGAACACGTCCATGATCAGAACAGGGCGACATCCCGCAAGGTGGCCCACATCATGCTCGTTTACCCAGACATTGAAAAGTCTCCCTGAAAAATCGTCCTGGTACAGAATCACCCAGCCGATGCCCCTCATGGCACCCGTAGCCCTGAAATCCGCCTCCCAGCTCTGTACTGAGCCAAACTCCCGGCTGAGTTTCTGAGCCAGGGGGGAGGAAGGGTTCAGCTGGCCCTTGCCTCCCAGGTTCTCGAAATAGTACTCGTGGAGCCTCATCCCGTTGAACTCCCAGCCGAAGCGCCTCTTGAGCTCAGCAAACTCAGGGCTCGACCCCTTGCCTGCCTTGGCCAGCTCCCCCAGGAGCTCCAGGAGCTTGTTGGTGTTGCTGACATAGCCTTGGTACAAGGTAAAGTGGTTTTTGAGAAGAGTTTCGCTAAACCCTTGCATTCCGATGAGTTTACTGTAGTCCTTGGCTTGATACATGGTGCTTTCCTCCTTGAGGTGGGTTAGAAGTTCTTGCCCTGGAATCCGCAGGTTACTTCCCTTCCCCCTGGCTGCTCCAGATGCCAAGAGCCAAGAGCAAGAGGCAAGCCCCAGGAATCCCCGCCTGCTCCAAACACCTTTCATGAGTCCCATGGGAATGGCTTTCCAAGTAGGCTCTTCACCCAGCCGGGCTTGCCCGCCCGGCTCCAGCACTTTGTGGGCTCACTGCCCCAAACCCATCGTGATGGTTTAACATTTCCTTAGCTGAAAGCCTTTCTCAGCCCCTCTCCCTGAGGCAGGGTGCTTTTGACTGGGAGCGCTTTGGTGAAAGTGAATCCATTGCTGCATTGTCCAACCTTGTTGAATGATAAAGCTCAGTACGATCAGTGATTCTCAAGCTTACTCATCAACTCCTCTGGAAAATCCCAACACCATGAGGCAAAGCTCCAAAATGAACTTCTTCTGACAAGGCCAGGATTAACCAAGATGCTCTTCCTGTCAACTTTAGCAATCCTCTTCTCACTATTTTCAGAGATTAGCTGGCCCCAAACCAATGTCAAGGTGGCAAGCAGATCTCTTAGCTCCTTCTTTTATTTTTTCCTCCACCTGTGAGGTAATTCTCGGCCAGCTGACCTTCCACCAGTGGTCTCAGCTCCATGGAGGGTGGTTGGAACCCGAGGGCCAGTTTGAGGAAGGATTCCACGATCCAATAGGTTGCCCCCCAGAGAACTTCTCTTTCCCCCCTTTCCTGATAAACATAAGCGGGAAAGACGTTCTCCCCGCTGCGGGGGTGGTTGCTGATCCTGTACCTGGCATAGTTGGCGGGGTTGAGAAGGCCTTCCAGGGGAATGGGGATGATCTTTTCTACCTCCCAGTTGGGCCTGAAGCGGGTCTGGCCGTGCACCCAGCCAGCCATGGGAAGTATCTGCCTTGGGAAGAGCCGCAGGCTGTACAAGGGGAGCACCCCTAGAAACTCAACCCTCCATGGGAAAAGCCCCATTTCCTCCCAGCTTTCCCTAAGACAGGCCGCCCAAAAAACCGCCAAGGCTTTCTTGCTTCTGGGGGAGATCTGGGCCTTGCACATTCCCCAGGCCCTACTCCTCAGGGAAGCCAAGGGCAGTAACCTCAAGATCCATCCCAGACAATTATCCGTGAGCCGGTCCACCCTGCCCCCGGGACAGCACAAATCCCCTGGCTGGCGAACCAACTGGGAACGCTTGTTCAGAAGTACCACGGGACCTGAACAGGAGCCTTGTTCCCACTGGATGGGAAGCAGCACCGAGGCTGTTTGGCGCCGGGAGACTTGCTCCAGCTCTTGGGGGTTGCATCCCAGGGAACTCGAAATCCTCGTTCTCAGGTATTGCGGGGAATCGATCCAGTTCAACGGTCCTGTGTTCTTGCCCCAGATCTAATTCCTGGGCCTCTCCGGCTGAACTGCTCTGGCCTGAAAGCTAAAGGTTTTGGCGGGCAGACGGCCCTGCTTGGGATTGATCCGGTTCGGCAACCCACACAGGCCGACGGGCTCTGGAATCTGCTTTTTCAAAAGAAGCTTCCAGCTAACTGCTGGGGTCACCAAAGCCGGGCATGCCCGCCAACTCAAGTGTTGGCCTGAAGGGTAGGGGTTTTGTACCATTCCTCCAGGGGGAAAACAATCCTTTTCAACTCAAACAGCCTATCTTTGGGGAGAGCCCCTGGGAATTTTGTCTGGGGGCATTTGGGGGAAAGCTTCCTTTTCCCGAGAAACAGAGCCGGCCGAATCCTCTTCCAGGACTTGAAGTTCGTATACCGAGTTGCCTGTGCGGAAATGATTTTGCCCCAGTTCGGTCACCTCGCCCGTACGAAAAACCCTTCCGTCCTCCAGGTACAGGCAGTAGCGTTGGCCCGGTCTGGGCAGGTCCATCTCCCACCCGACCCGCTCGGTCCCCACGGGGAAAGCGGAGCTCTCCTTGCCCAGCACCTTGATCACCTTGACCTTGCGGGGCAACTGCTCGATGATACCCAGCTCCAAGAGCCTTCTGGCAATTGCTTCCAGCCCTCCTGTGAGGGCCTCTCCCATTTCCCGGTCCTGTTCTCTTCTGCCCAGATCCAGCCCCATTTCCTCCAGGCGCCGCAAGGCTGCTGAGAGATTGGCGCTTTTGCCGTGAAGCAGTTCCAGAAGTGTCCGGTGAACCTTTATGGTTTCCAACAGGAGGCGGTCAGAGCTTCTTCGCATCCTGGTGCTGCGCTCAACAGATTCCCGCCTTCCGGCTTGTCCTGTCTCCTTCATGGCTCCGGCTCTGCCACAATGCTCTTTATTTCCTGGCCTTCCAGGGACTTGAGAAGTGTTCTGAGGCGAGAGCGGGTCCCCTCGTCCAGATCTATAAACTTGAGACCCGAGCGCATGCCTTTGTCCGTGACCTCACACCTGACAACCCTGGCTTTGGCACGGATGTTCTCCCCAGTCCAGGGGATTCTAAAATTCAGTAGCACGTCCCTGTCCACCAGGTGCACAAAATCTCCCCACATGAGGCAGCCCGAGTCGCTTATGTCCAGAATATAGCCTTCCCAGGACCTGTCACGCTTCCTGTCCTTCAGGTCCAGGAAAGTCCCCCGGAGGAAAACCTTCTTGCGATTGCTCTCCCTTAAGTTTATCTCCTCAACTGTCTTTGGGTATTCCAGGAAAAGAAGTTGCATAGGGCTCTTCAGGATGTGAAGCACTTTAACCCTGAAGCGCAGCACCTTGTTGCGGAAGCAACGTACCCACAATAGATCGTTGGTGCGGATTTGGTGTGCACCGGAATCCGTGAAGGGATGCTCCAGGATCAGACATTGAGACACCTTGAATCCCACCACTTGGCTGTGGAAGCCCGGGGAACCTGCCGTGGGTTCAACGTACAGTTCCTCTTCCACTTGGAAACAAAGCCCTTGCTGCGGGTTCATATGATTCTCCCTTGCCAAAGGTGACTTTCTCCAGGGGGCCCCAAAGTTCCAGGGCCTTCCCCCCGGCTACTCATCAAGGGCTAACCCTGTATACTCTGAAGCCCCCTCTGCGTCAAGATATTTCCTCGAGTCCAGGCCCTGTCCCGGGTGTGGCTAGTGAACGTAATCCAAAGGTTTTCCAGAAATAAAGCCTCCTCTACGCTTCAAACAGATACGGGCGGCGGTCCTCCGGTTGATTTCATAAGAGTTATATGATTGGTAATACTGGAAAAAGAATAAGTTCATAAAAAAGTTTAACCAAAATGGTGTGAAGGTGATTTTATTTAAATAAACAATATATTAGACGCTCTAACAAAAATATCTTGACAGTTTCCTATAATAGGTTTAAATTTCCTTTCCGGTAAGATCACTCCCATTGAGCGGGTTAGGCAATGGCTTACAGCAGCATCCGGCTGGAGGACAGAGATCAGGTTAGGGTGATCTGGATGGCCCTACCTGCCCGCAGAAACGCCCTGGATCTTGTTATGCGGGAGGAACTCAGGGAAGCCCTCGAGGCGAGTGCGGTTGCCCAAGAGGTGCGTGCCTTGGTGCTCACCGGGGAGGGCCAGGATTTTTCGGTTGGCGGTGACTTGAGAAGCATGGAAGGTCTTACGGCCGCTGCTGGGAGGAAGCGAGTCCAGAGGGTCGGTGGGCTGGTGAGGCTGATGCGGCAAATGCCCCAACCCATTTTGGCTGCCGTGGATGGGGTGGCCACCGGTGCGGGCCTGGGACTGGCCCTGGCCTGTGATCTGATAGTGGCCTCGGACAGGGCCCGTTTCGGTGTGGGGCAGGTGAGAGTTGGCCTGGTTCCTGACCTGGGCCTGACGCGCCATCTCCCCTTGAGGGTGGGCTGGACAAGGGCCATGGAGATGATGCTGGGTGGCCATCTCATAGAAGCCCCCAAGGCACTGGAATGGAACCTGGTCAATAGGGTGGTCCCACACCCCAATTTGTTGGAGGAGACCATCTCCTGGGCCTCGGAGCTGGCTCAAGGCCCAAGTGTGGCCCTCTCAATGGTAAAGGAATGCATGGATAGGTTTCCCATGGCCTTGGAAGATTCTCTGAGGTGGGAGGCCAATCTGCAGGCCATTGCATTTCTGACTGAGGATTTTGCCGAGGCCAAAGAGGCCTTTTTCCAGAAGCGAAAGCCCAGGTTCAAGGGCAAGTAGGCCCCATTCAAGTTCTGGGGAGGTGGATTGGGATGGAGGTGGCGGTCATAGGAGTGGGTCAGACCCCTTTTGGGCTTTTCCCCAAGCGGAATCTGAAATCCCTTTTCTTCGAGGCCTTCCAGGAAGCTCTCCAGGATGTGGAAAAGGGATTGGATCCGAGGGATATCCAGGAGGCCTGGATCGGAACCCTTTGCACTGGTGGCGGCCAGCTGGGCAACCAAGCTGCCCTGCTGTGCGAGAGTGTCGGGCTTGCGGGCATAAGCGCCCATCATGTGGAAAATGCCTGCGCTTCCGGGGGGTTCGCCTTCCGCAACGCTGTGCTGGCCATTCGCGCCGGGGTGTGCAACGTGGCCCTGGCAGGCGGTATCGAAAAAATGAGCGACCTGCCCAGGGAAAGAAATCGCCTCTGGTTAGGGGTCTCTGGGGATGTGGAGTGGGAAAGGCTGGCAGGCACTAACTTCCCTGGGATTTACGCCATGCTGGCCAGGCGGCACATGCATGAACACTCCACACCCAAGGAGTGGATCACCGGGGTGGCCGTGAAAAACCACGCCAATGCCTTGCACAACCCCAAGGCTCAGTTCCGCTTTTCTTTGGATCTGAAAAAAGCCTTGCAAGCGCCCATGTTAGCCGATCCCCTCACTGTCTTCGACGCCTGCGGCATAACCGACGGGGCTGCTGTGGCAATTCTATGCCGAAGAGAGGACGCGGCCAGGTACACAGACCGTCCAGTATGGGTCCTGGGCTCAGGAGCAGGTACAGACTACCTGGCCATCCATGACCGCAAGGATCTGACCGGTCTTGTCGCGGCACGCAAGGCAGCCTCCCAGGCTTACAAGGAGGCGCGAGTCAGGCCCGAGGAAATTCAAGTGGCTGAGGTGCACGACTGCTTCACCATTGCCGAGATCATGGCCTATGAGGATCTGGGCTTTTGCAAGGACGGTGAGGGAGGCTTTCTCATCAGAGACAAGATCACGGAAATAGGGGGGCCCAGACCCGTAAACCCCTCAGGGGGCCTGAAGGCCAAGGGGCATCCCATTGGTGCTACAGGAATCGGCCAGATCTGCGAGATGGTGCACCAGCTAAGAGGTGACGTGCTGGAGCCGAGACGACAGGTGCAAGGGGCCAGGCTGGGACTTACACACAACGTGGGAGGCTCGGGAGGAACCGCAGTGGTACACGTCTTGAGAGGGCCCCAATGAGAGAGCAGCCTGGCTTGGCTGGTATGGAAAGCCCCCAGGGGAGACTTTTCCCAGATTCTCCCTGGAGAGCTGGAGGATTCGGTGCCCCTGGCCTTCTTGGGGCAAGACGTAAAATCCAGCGGGGTGCTTAAGGTCTGTGATCTGCTTGGCGCAGGCCAACGGGGAATTTGAACTTAGCCACGAAACAGTCTTGAAAAGTGCGGGCTATGGGAGGAGAAGCGGATGCAAGCCGGCATAATCGCCCACGGCGCCTATGTGCCGCGTCCCAGAGTGAGTCTAGAGGAGATCAGAAGTTTTTGGGGGGGCCTCACCAATTCGGGCATACGCCAGAAGTCCTTTCCGGGCTATGACGAGGATGTGATAACAATGGGGGTGGAGGCCGCGCGCTGTGCCCTGGAGAGGTGCGGGATGAGGGGGGAGGAGATGGGAGCCGTATTCCTGGCCACCACCTCTGGTCCCTATGAGGAGAAACCCAACGTGTCCACCCTGGTGTCCGCCATAAGCGGATCTTCTGGTGTGAGGGCAGTGGAGCTGGGAGGATCTCCCAGGGCCGGGGGCCTAGCCATCTTGGCTGCCTTGGAGTTTTCGGCCTTCTGGGGCAAGCCTGCCTTGGTGGTGGCCTCAGATGCCCCCCTTACACATCCCTCCCTGGGCCTTGAACATGCCCTTGGGGCGGCGGCAGCAGCCTTTGTGATAGCCCAGGATGAAAAGGCCACCTGCCTGGAGGGAGTCGAAAGCCTTTCCATAGAGACCTTTGGGGAAAGATTCCGAAGAAGGGGGGAGAAGTATCTTCAGGATCTGGAGTTGCGGCAGGAGGAGATATACGGGTGCGTGCTGGAGGGGGTGGGGAGGCTTTTGGAGAGGCTGGGTTCTTCTCCTGCTGACTACGATTCAGTGGTGCTGCCAGACCCCGACGCGCTCACCGGTGGAAAGCTGGCGGGAAAGCTTGGAATAGACAGACAGAAAGTGATTTCACTCACCCCGCTGCTGGGTGATGCCGGCACCGCAGCTGTGCCCTTGGGCATGGTGCAGGCCATGGAAACCCTGGGTGCCGGGCAAAGACTGCTTGCGGTTTCTTACGGTTCGGGAGTGGATGCCATGAGCTGGGCCCTGGGCGAGGCAGCCAGAGCCTCCAGCCTCGCCGGGCCCAGCCTGGAGGAAATGGTGAAAAGCGGTCAGGAAAGAAGCTATGGGGATTATCTGAAGCTGCGCGGGTTTTTGAGCTTTGGATCTCATGGTTGATATTTCCTAAGGAGGCCTACATGAGCTCGTATGTTTCCCTTCCCATATTTGCGGCCAGCCTCAGGGAACGCTACAGGCTGGAGGAGCCACGTTGCCTGAGCTGTGGGAGCCTCAATGCCCCTGCCAGGATGATCTGCCTGGAGTGCGGCCGGGGGGAGTTCCAGTGGGAAAAACTCAGCGGTCGTGGCCGTGTGTTCACTTACACCGTGATTGCCCGGGGCGGAGCCCCTACAGAGTTCGACGAGCAGCAGAGCATGACAGGGCCCATCCTGGTGGCTGTTGTGGAACTTGAGGAAGGGGCCAGAGTTGTGGCCCAGCTCACCGACTGGGGCTCCGCGCAGGTGAGAGTTGGCACTCCGGTCAGGGCCGTGTTCAGGAGACTCTACGATCAGGAAGGCATAGTCCGCTACGGTTACAAGTTCGTCCCCGAGGAGGCCGGCCAGAGCCATGGAATTTGAGCTCACAGAGGAGCAGAGAATCTTCAAGGACGCGATCCGGAACTTCGTGGAAAAGGAGGTGGCCCCCCTGGTGGAGGAGGCCGAGGAGCAGGAGACCTTCCCGGTCTCACTTTTCAAGAGGATGGGCGAGCTGGGTTATCTCTGCGTCAGGTACCCTGTGGATATAGGCGGAGGGGGGGCGGACAAGCTCACAGAGTGCATTTTGGTGGAGGAACTTTGCCGGATCTGTGCTGGAATTGCAGGGGGAGTGCTGGTCCAGTCCGGGCTGGCCACCGAACCCATCTACCGCTTCGGCTCCCAGGAGCTCAAGGAGAAATTCCTCTATCCAGCCGTTAGAGGTGAAAAAATAGGGGCCTTTGCCCTCACCGAGCCGGATGCCGGCTCTGATGCCGCATCCATTCGTACCAGGGCAGTGAGAGAAAAGGAGCACTATGTCCTAAATGGAACCAAGATGTTCATAACCAACGGACCAATATGTGATTACGCCGTGGTTGCTGCCTCGGTGGATCCATCGCGCAAAGCCGAGGGCATAAACCTCTTCGTGGTGGAAAGGGGAAGCCCTGGCTTCCAGGTTACCCGAAAGTTGAGAAAGGTTGGAAACCGCTCGGCAGAGACAGGAGAACTGGTCTTCGAGGACTGCAGAGTGCCCCTCTCACACAGGATAGGCCCCCGGAAAGGGGGGGGCTTTGGCCAGATAAGGGAGACTCTAATGTCTGGAAGGATAACCTATGGGGCCCGCTGTACAGGGGTTGCCCAGGCTGCCTATGAAGCCTCTGTGAAGTATGCCCAGGAGAGGGTCCAGTTTGGCAGGCCCATAGGGAAATTCCAGGTGAACCGTTTCAAGCTGGCCCAGATGGCCATGAAGATCGACATAATGCGATCTTACACCTATCGGGTGGCCAGACTGAGCGACATGGGGGCCAGAGTCATGAAGGAGGCTTCCATGGTCAAGCTTTTTTGCTCGGAAACCCTCCAGCAGGTGCTCTCAGAGGCCATGCAGATTCACGGAGGCTATGGATACATGATGGAGTATCCTGTGCAGCGCTTCTGGAGGGACGGGAGGCTCTTCACCGTGACTGAGGGCACAAGCGAGATTCACCACATGATCATAGCCCAGGAGCTGGGTCTCTGAGCCGCTGCTTCTAGGTCGGCCAAAAAAAGAGAAGCTGAAATGTCCAAGGAAAAGGCCGAAAAAATAGTGGAGAGATTGGGGGAGAAGATCAAGAAGGTGCGCCAGGAATCAGGTCTCTCCCTCAAAGAGTTCGGGCAACTGGCAGGGGTGGCCCCCAGCACTGTGCAGAAAATAGAAAGCGGCAAGATGGTACCTTCCATCCTGGTGCTCATGAAGATAACCAGGGGCCTGAATCGATCCCTCCACTATTTCCTGGAGGACCAGGAAGACCCTCCGGAAATCCGCCTGGTGAGATGGCAGCAAAGGAAAAAGTCCGCCAACCCAGAGATAGGGGCCCTCATAGAGAGCATTGCCAGACCCCTGAAGGACCCGCTCATGGACGCATACGTGCTTCGCATAGAGCCCGGGGGAAAGGTAAGAGGAGGCCCTCTGTCCCACTCAGGGGAGGAGTTGGTCTACTGCTACAAGGGCAGGGTGGAGTTCGTGATAGACGGGAACGTGTACGTGCTTAACCGGCGGGACACCATCCACTTCAAGGCCAGCCTGCCCCACCAGTGGAGAAACCTAAGCCCCAGGGAGTCTGTCCTGATCATGGTGAATTCTCCCCCATGGTTTTCCTGAAAGGGAGACATTTATAGGCATGGGCCAAGGATTCCGAGAAAAGAGCCAGAGTGAGCCATTCAAGACAAAGGAGGCAAAAATGAAAAAGGCAACGGGATTGGCTGGAATCTTGGTGACCTTGTTGTTGGCCTGGCCAGTATGGGCTTCCACGGTGATAAGGGTTCAGTCGGTATACCCGGAGAAGACCTACGGGCCTGAGCTGCTCAAACTCCTGGCCGAGAAGGTCAAAGAGTACAGCGCAGGGGAAGTGGAGTTCAAGCTCTTCTGGCCGGGCCAGCTGGTCAGTGCCGAGGAGGGCTTGGATGCCCTGGGCAAGGGCATGATAGAAGGCCTCTATGCTGCAGCCATCTACTACGGAGGAACAATACCCGAGTCCAAGGTGGAGTGGCTCCCCCTCAACTGGAGAAGTCCACAGGATGTGGTAGAAATCTACACAAAGCACGGCTATCTCAAGAAAATGAGGGAATTTTCGGCCAAACATCAGGCCTATTACCTCTATCCCATCATGACAGGTTCCATGGGGGCCATGACCAAGTTCCCGGTCTCCAAGGTGGAGGACTTCCAGGGGAAAAAGCTGAGAGCCACCGGGGTTGACGGGCAGCTGGCCCAGGCCATAGGCGCGGCCCCTGTGGCCCTGGTGGGGCCCGAGGCATATACCGCCCTCAAGATGGGCACAGTGGAGGGCACCATCTATCCTTACTACACCATCAAGACCTACAAGTACGACGAAGTGGTGGACCATATAATCCTGCCCGGATTCCATACCCCATCCCTCACGGTGGTGTGGCTGAACCTCAAGGTATGGGAAAAGCTTTCATCCAAGGCCAAGGAGGCCCTGGAAAGGGCGGGGCTGGAGATCTTCCAGCTAAGCGCCCAGAAAAGCCAGCTCTGGGACCAGGAAGCCGTGGATTACTCCAAAGAGCGAAACGTGAAAGTCATGAACCTCCCGGAACAGGAAGTGAGGAGGATCAAGGAGCTGTGCAAGCCAATCTATCAGAAAGTGGCCGAGGCCTCCCCGGGGGCCAAAGAGCTCATCCAGATCCTGGATGATTACTACAAAGGCAAATAGTTGGTGCCACATGGCCCTAAGCTTGATAGACAAGAGCCTGAAGCGGATTTCCTGGCTCAACACCCAGGTGGGCCAGTGGGTGAGTTATCTGAACCTGCTCATCATGGGAATCGTGGTCTGGGAGGTCTTCTGTCGTTACCTGCTCAGATCTCCCACTTCCTGGGCCATGGAGATCAACCAGTACCTGCTGGCCGCTTTGGCTCTCTTGGCCGGGGGTTACACCCTCCTGGAAGAGCGTCACGTCAGGGTGGACATGCTCCACAGGAGGCTTCCCCCCAAGGCCAGGGCTGCTGTGGAGGTCTTTTCAGGTCTTCTGATCCTGCTTCTTTGTGCAGTGCTTCTCTGGCACGGCTCCGAGTTCGCTTGGGACGCTTTGAGAAAGGGGAAGCGCTCCATGAGCCTCCTGGAGTTTCCCCTTTTCCCCTCCATGGCCCTGGTGCCCCTGGGGGCCTTCTTGCTGGGCCTTCAGGCTGCGGTCAAGTCGTGTCAAGGCATTCTGGTGATCTTGGGTCGAGGGCTTGATCCAATGGATACCCAATCGGCCCATTGAAAGCCTCAGGGGAGAAAAATGGAAACCTGGCTCTTGAGCCTCATAGCCTTTGGCGCCATGGCTGTGATGCTCTCTTTGGGAGTTCCCATAGCCTTTGCCTTGGCCGGGGTGGCCATAGCCGGGACCCTTCTGACATGGGGGCCCAACGGTCTTTACATGATCCCCAAGACCGCCTATGCAGAGGTGACCAACTACCTCATCATAGCTGTCCCACTCTTCGTGCTCATGTCCAACCTTCTTCAGCACTCGGGCTTGGCCGAGCAGCTTTACGAGGCTGTGTACAGGTGGATGGGCAGGCTGAGGGGGGGGCTCGCTGTGGGCACCGTGATCATTTGCGCAGTTTTCGCGGCCATGGCAGGCATAAGCTCCGTGGCTACCGTGAGCATGGGGCTCATAGCGCTTCCCTCCATGCTACAGCGCGGGTACGACAAGAAGATCGCAGTGGGAACCATCTCGGCCGGGGGTGCCCTGGGAATCCTGATTCCCCCCAGTGTGATCATGATCATCTACGGGGCCATGGCAGAGGTTTCCATAGGGCAGCTCTTCATGGGGGGTATCGTACCAGGGGTCCTGCTGGCCGCTCTTTTTTGTGTTTACATAGCAGTTCGTTGCTGGCTGGATCCCGGACTTGGTCCCCCTGTGCAGGAGCGTTACAGCCTGCTCCAAAAGCTTGTGGTCCTAAAAGGAATCCTGCTGCCTTTTCTGTTGATATTGAGCGTCTTGGGAGTCATCTACACAGGGGTTGCCACACCCACAGAGGCCTCTGGCATAGGGGCTTTTGGGGCCCTTGTTTGTGCTCTAGTGCACAGGAGGCTTACCTGGAAGGGCCTAAGACAGGCTCTTGCTTCCACCACCAGCCTCACGGCAATGGTGCTTTGGATCATGATAGGGGCGGTCTGCTTCACTCACCTCCTGGCCTACATGGGATTTTCAGACCTCATTAAAGAAGCTATAGCAGCCCTCCCAGTTTCGAAATGGGTGGTGCTGCTGGGCATGCAGTTGACCTTTTTCATTCTAGGCATGTTCCTGGATCCAGCAGGCATCATCATGCTCACAACCCCCATATTCGTTCCCATAGTCGGGGCTTTGGGGTTCGATCCTGTCTGGTTCGGGGTGCTGTTCACCGTGAACATGGAAATGGCTTACTTGACACCGCCTTTTGGCTTCAACCTCTTCATCATGAAAGGGGTCGTGCCAAGGAACATAACCATGGAGGACATTTACCGCTCCATCTGGCCTTTTGTGTGCCTACAGGCCTTGGGTCTCATACTGTGCATGTTGATTCCAGAACTGGTCCTTTGGGTCCCGCAAAGCATGAGGAAGGGATGAGAATCCCCCATACCTTGCCAGGAGCCTTTGGGGAGACTCACAGCGATTTGGAGACCCGAGGAGCAGGTGCCAAGGAAACAAGATTGCTCTGTTTCACAATCCGGGATAGTGAATCTTACAGGTTGGGGAGGTTCGGAGCATGAAGGTTGGCATAGTGGCTGTCTCACAGACCCAGTTCGGGCAACACTCCCAGTGGAGGCCACAGGAACTGACTTACCTGGCGGTAAAAGAGGCCCTGGGAAGGGCAGGGCTCAGTTTCAGGGAAGACTATGAATTCATAGTGACCTGCAGTTCCGATCACTGGGATGGGAAGACCCTCTCTGACGTGGAGCATGGGGAGGTGGCAGGTGCCCATCTTGGTCCCGGCGAGGTAAAGGTGGCCATGGACGGGGCCAATGCTGTTCTCCTGGGGGCAGTCAAGATCCTCTCTGGCAGGGCCCGCAAGGTGCTGGTGACCGCCTGCTGCAAGGAAACGCAGGTCCTGGATCCTAGCGTCATAGAGAATTTCGGGTTCCACGTGCCATATCAGCAACTCCTGGGCCTGGACTTCTTGCAGGCGGGTGCACTTCAGGCTTCGGTGTACATGCATCGCTACGGCCTCAGCCGGGAGCAGCTGGCCAGGGTTGCGGTGGAAGAGAGAAATGCCTCCCTTGCCAATCCCAGAATGCTCAAGAAAGACAAGCTAACCCTCCAGGAGGTCATGAAAGCCAAAATGCTGGCCTTCCCCATCACGGACCAGGAGGTGAGGCCTCCCTGCGACGGGGCCTGCGCCATGATTCTTGCAGAGGAAGGGTTGGCAAGGCAGTTGACAGATAGGCCTGTCTGGATAACCGGGTTCGGCTCCTGCTACGAGAAGCACAATCTGGGGGACAGGGATCTGGCAAGTCCCTCTGCCCTTTCCGTGGCCTCCAGGGAAGCCGTGAAAATGGCAGGTATCAGGGACCTGGCAAAGCAAATAGACTTGTTCGAGATCTCAGAGCACTTCTCCTACCAACTGCCTTTATGGCTTGAAGGGATGGGCATCTGCCAAAAGGGCAAAGGCCCTGAGGCCTGGTCCTCCTCCAAGCTTGAAAGCCCTTTCTTGAAGCCGGTCAACCCCTCGGGAGGGCTTCTCTCAGGGGTTCCTAGATATGTGGCCGGAGCCAACCGGGTCCTGGAGGCGTTTCTTCAACTCAGGGGTGAGGCCGGCGGGGTACAGGTGCAGGGGGAGCCCAAAGTGGCCCTGGCCCACGGCACTTACGGCCCGGCAGCACAGCACCATTGCGTGATCATCTTGGAGAGGGGGTTCTAGTATGCCCAGAAGGACGGCCATTGTGGGTGTTGGGCAGACGTTCCACCGGGCCAGGCGCCCGGATGTGAACATAGGGGAGTTGTGCACAGAAAGCGTGAGGGCAGCCCTCCAGGACGCCGGTATCTCCATGGGGGATGTGCAGGCCTTCGTAGTGGGAAACATGGAGCTCTTTGAAGGAAGGTACGTGCAGGACATGTGGCAGGCGGATTTCATCGGGGCAGCCGGCAAACCCGGCATCCGGGTCACCACAGGAGGCACCACTGGAGCCACCTTGGCCTGCGTTGCATTTGAGTTCGTGGCCTCGGGTGTGTTTGACACCGTAATGGCCGTGGGCTTCGAGAAACAGTCAGAGGGGGATACCAGGGCAGGGCTCAAGACCGTATCCGATCCTCTCTGGATCAGGTGGCTTACAACCGGGGCCATAGGCTATTTCTCCCGGCAGGCCAGGTACTACATGCGCGAGACCGGAGCCCCGGAAGCCATGGGCTCTGTGGTCAGAATAAGGCTGGCCGAGCACGCAAGAAGAAACCCCCATGCCCATTTGAGAATGGATCTAAGGAGGGTTGAGGATGCCCTGGAAGCCCCTTACCTGATCCCCCCATTGCGACAGACCGATATGTGCCCAGCCTCAGAGGGGGCATGCGCCATAGTGGTGACATGTGAGGATCTGGCCCAAAGAATGCCCCAAAAACCCGTTTGGGTGAAGGACTGGATCACAGTGCACAAGGAAGCCATGTACATCAGAGGCGGTAGACACAGTGTGGCAGATCTGGAAATGGCCGCATCGCGCCTTTTCAAGAGAAACGGGATCTCCAAACCCATGGAAGAGATCTCGGTGGCAGAAATATATGCCCCGTCCACCTGGGCAGAACTGGAATGGTTGGAGGCATACGGATTCTGCCAGAAAGGCCAGGCATGGCGCCTGGAGGAAAAAGGCTCCTTCTACTTCGACAGGGAGTTCCCTGTGAACCCGTCTGGTGGGGTGGTGTGCACCAATCCCATAGGCGCCACAGGCCTCATAAGGGTGGCCGAGTGTGCCCTGCAGTTGAGGGGAGATGCAGGAGAACACCAGATCCTGAGAAAGCCTACCCTCGGGTTTGCCACTGCCTGGGGAGGAAGTGGCTGGACCGTGGCAGTGCTCCTCTCGGCTGCCAAGAACTAGGCTGATTCAGCCTGAAGGTCTAAATACTATGAGGAGCTGAACCAGCCGTGTTATTCGAGGGCAGAGGATAATCCAGATTGTAGGCCTGATTCAGTTGGGGTGGCTCCAGTCCTCCAGGAGGGATCTGCCCACGGGATGGGGCCGGAAATGAGGTTTCCCATGGGAGCGTTTTGGGCCTGCCGCGCAAGCTGGCAAGGCTCTGTGAAACCGTTTTTCTAGAAACCCTGGTGCTCTCGGGGTTCTGGGAGGAGACATGCAAGGGAAAGAGGAGATGCTGGGGCAGGAAAGGATATTGGAGGTCAGATTCAGATGGTCGGCCGGTCCTTACCTGGGAAGGTTCCTGGGCCTCCTGAAGGAGCAGGGAGCCTTGTGGGCTGTGCGATGCCCTGGTTGCCAAAGGATCCTGATGCCACCACGAATAGTCTGCGCCGTGTGCTATACGGAAACACCAGCCTTTCCCCTGGGATGGTTCCCTCTTTCAGGCAGGGGGACGCTCTTGGACTGGGAAAGGGTCATATATCCACAAATGGACCCTGAAACAGGGCAACTCAGGCCAGAGCCTTATATCCACGGCACCTTCATGCTGGAGGAAGGGGTGCTCTTCACACATTACCTAGGCCCAGAGGATCTGGAGGAATCAAGCCTGAAAGAGGGCCTGAAGGTTGAGGCCTTGTTCAGGGAGCCCGGGGAGAGGCTAGGAAAATTGACCGACATCAAATACTTTCGCGTCATGGAGGCATGAGATGGGCGAGGCAATCCTCCAGGAGTTGGACGGAAGGCTCTACGGACCGTATCACAACTGGCACGGAGCCGTGGCCAGCCGTTTCTTTAGGGAGCTGAGGGACAATGGCTTGATTTTCGGCAACAGGTGCGGGCAGTGCGGGAAGCTCTTCCTGCCCCCCAGGTCTGTCTGCCCCGAGTGTTTTGTGAGCATAGAGCAATGGGTTCAGCTCCCCGGGACTGGAACCCTTATGGCCTACACGGTAGTCCACTACTCCTACAGCAATCATTGCCAGCCCAAGCAGCCTCCCTATGCTCTGGGCATCATTAGACTTGACTGGGCAGACACGGGCCTGTGTCACCTGCTGGACGAGGTAGGGTTCGAGGAAATCCGGATCGGCATGAGGCTCGTGGCTGTCTTGAGTCAGGAGAGAAAGGGCAACATCTTGGACATCGCGTACTTCAAACCCATGGCTTGAAGGGGGTCCTGGGCCAAGAGGTGACTCGGCCCCAAGAAAAACAAACCTGAGGTTGGGTTGCCCTGCCTGAAGGCTCGGGAGGGCCCCGAGACAAGCAAAGGAGCTGAGCGAATGAGCAGGAAGGTTGTTGTGACAGTAGCCCCCACGGGTTCTGTGACTACGCGACAGGAGACTCCGTACCTGCCCATAACCCCCCAGGAGGTGGTGGAGGAAACTGTGCGCGCCTACAATGCCGGTGCCTCTGTGGTGCATCTCCATGCAAGGGATCCCCAAACAGGGCAACCCACCCCCAGCGTGGAGGTCTTTCGGGCTTATCTGGACGGGATAAGGGCCCGTTGCCCCATAATCACCCAGATCACGACCGGAGGTGGGGCCTCTACTCTGGGGCTGGGCTACGAAGAGAGGCTTAGGCCCGTGGAGGAATTGAAGCCAGACTCGGCTTCGCTCAACGCAGGATCCTTGAACTTTGGTCGCAAGCTGTTCCCCAATCCCCCAGAGGTGATGGAAAACTATGCCAAACGCATGGTTGAGCTGGGGGTGATGCCGGAGTTCGAAATCTATGACCTCTCCATGGTCCAGAACGTGGATGTCTGGATCAGGAGGCCCGGGTTGGTGCCCCCTCCTTACCAGAACAGCCTGGTCATGGGGGTGCTGGGAGGCATCCCGCCCAGCATCAAGAACCTTGTGGCCTTGGTGGAGGCCCTTCCCCAGGGTGACACCTGGCAGGTCATAGGAATAGGGCGTCACCACTTCACCCTGGGCACAGCCGGGATCCTGCTGGGCGGGAACATCCGTGTCGGGTTCGAGGACAACGTGTACCTGAAAAAGGGTGTCCTGGCCAGGAGCAATGCAGAGCTGGTGGAAAAAGCCGTGAGGATCATAAGGGAGCTGGGTTTCGAGGTGGCCACGGTGGAGGAGGCCAGGAGGATCCTTCCTTTGAGACCGAACCCGGCAAAGTGTCAGGCATGAAGGAGGGGGGGCCATGGAAATGACCCTAGGGAGCTGCTTCGCAAGGAGCGCCAGGAAATACCCCCTCAAGTGTGCCGTCATGGACGATGAGACAAGGCTTCCCTACCGGGAGCTGAACTCCAGGGTGAACAGGTTGGCCAATGCCCTCCTGGGGGCTGGCCTGTGCAAAGGAATGAGGGCCGCGACTCTTTCCAGCAACTGCACAGAGCTGATGCAGGTCTACCTGGCCAACCTGAAGCTGGGTGTGGTGACAGTCCCCCTGGACGCCAGGGCCACGGAAGAGGAGCTCCTGAGACAGGTATGCCTGACAAGGCCTCATGCACTATTTTTCCACGCAAGCCTGACCCAAGTAGCACAAGCCATCCTGGCTCACCACAGCGAGCTACACCCGGTGGTGAGCTTTGGCGGAAAGGCCGAGCTGCCTGCCACGGACATGGAGAGACTCCTTGCTTCTGGTTCAGACCAAGAGCCTCCCTCAAGAGTGAGGGAAAAAGATGATGCCTTCATCCTTTTCACAGGAGGTACCACAGGTGTTCCCAAAGGGGCCATTTTGACCCACAAGAGCCTCCTTTGGAACATCATATGCGTCACCACTGAGAACCAGTGCCCCAGCCCAGAGGACATCACCTTCTACCCCATGCAGATGTACCACTCAGCCGCCTTGAGCAGGTTCCTGGCCTTCATGTACGCGGGGGGAACCTTTATAGGAAGCAGGCTCTTTGACCCGGAGATGTACCTGGCCATGGTGCAAAGGGAGCGCACCACCTTCATCGTGGGCAACACAGCCATATGGCTCAAGCTCCTGGAGGTGCAGCGTGTGAGGAGGTACGACACTTCCTCCGTGAAAAGATGGCTGCACACCCACGATCCCCTGGAGCCGGATCTTCGCAAGGAGATCCAAGAGCTACTCTTTCCAAAAGGCCAGATGTACGGCTCCTATGCCCTGACCGAAGCCTCCCCTGCGGTCACTGTGTTGAAACCCTGGGACGAGCCTTGTCACTGGAGCAGCGTGGGGAAGCCCTATATGTGCACCGAAGTGCGCGTGGCAGACCCAGAGACTGACCTGCCCGTGGGGACCGAAGAGGTGGGGGAAATCCAGGTCAGGGGGCCTACTCTCATGCGGGGCTATTTCAGAAATCAAAGGGAGACCAGGGCCGCCCTCCGCGGGGGATGGCTCCACACAGGGGATCTGGGCCGTTACGACCAAAAGGGTTACTTGTACGTGGTGGACAGGCTGAAGGACATGATCAAGAGCGGCGGCATGAACATCTATGCCAGGGAAGTGGAGGAAGTGCTCATTAGTCACCCCAAGGTCCGGGAGGCCGCGGTGATAGGAGTGCCCCACCAGCGCTGGGGTCAAACCGTGAGGGCCATAGTGGTCCCCCACAAAGGGGTGTCTCTCACACAGGAGGAGATCCTCTCTTACTGTAGGGATCGTATGGCAGGGTACAAGAAACCCACCTCTGTTGTTTTCTTGGAGGAACTTCCAAGGGGCAGCTTCGGTGGGAAGGTCCTGAAAAGAGTTCTTCGCCAGCTCTACGGAAACCCCTGAACAGGAGATCAAAGGAAAGGCATGAATCTTTTTCTCTCAGAAGAGCACAGGATGGTACGCAACTCCGCCCGAAGATTTGCAGAGGCGGAACTGGGACCCATAGCAGAAGAGATAGACGAAACAGAGCGCTTCCCCATGGAGGTTTACCGCAAGGCCGGAAAGCTGGGCCTCATAGGTTCGGTCATACCAGAGCAGTACGGAGGAGGTGGGGCAGACCTGCTTACCAATGGGATCATAAAAGAGGAAGTGTGCAGGGTTTCAGCCGGGTTTGGCATGTCCATGAACATATGCACCAATAACTTCTGCTACTTTATAGCCAAGTACGGCACCGAGGCCCAGAAGGAGAGATACATTGCCCCGGTCATATCCGGGGAAGAGCTGGGGAGTTGGTGTCTGACCGAGCCGGAAGCAGGCTCCGATGCCCTGGCAATAAGAACCAGTTACGTTCAGGAGGGGGAATCCTTTCTTATAAACGGCTCCAAGACATTCATCACCAACGCCCCCATAGCCAGGTTCTTCGTGGTGGTGGCCAGGAGACAGGGCACCAAGGGAGGCCGCGGAGCCACCCTTTTCATATTGGAGAGAGGAATGGAAGGGCTCAGCACAGGCCCTCCTCTCAGAAAACTGGGGATGCGGTGCTCACCCACAGGTCAGGTGTTCATGGAGGATGTCCGGGTGAGCAAGGAACAAGTGCTGGGAACCGAGGGGATGGGTTTCCAAACCATGTTCGAAACTTTGGATCTGGAGAGAATCCTTGGGGCCAACACCAGTATCGGCATAGCCCAGGCCTGTCTGGATGCCTCGGTGCGCTATGTCAAGGAAAGAAAGCAGTTCGGAAGGCCCATAGGGGAGTTCCAGCTTGTCAGGAACATGCTGGCTGAGATGGCCACACGGCTGGAGATAAGCCGTGCCTTCACTTACGCACTCTTCCCACTGGTACAGGAGGGGGCCAGGGTGACCAAGGAGGCCTCCATGGCCAAGTACTATGCCTCCATCATGGCAACCAGGGCTGCTTTGGACGCAGTGCAGATCTTCGGCGGGTACGGATACATGAGGGAGTACCCTGTGCAAAGGTACCTCAGGGACGCCAAGCTCGTGGAAATCGGAGGAGGAACCTCAGAGATCCAGAAGATGATCATAGCCAAGGAGCTGTTGAGATGAACCCCGCACACATAGCCTACCTGGTGGACAGAAACGCCAGGAAGTACCCATACAAGGTGGCTTTGTGCAGCCGGGAAAGAAAAGTGAGCTACCAAGAGCTGCGCTCCATGGTCCTGTCCCTCACTGGAGCCCTGGCAGCAATGGGGATATCTCACGGGGACAGGGTGGCCACCTTGATGTTGAACCGTGTTGAGCTACTTGTGGCTTATCTGGCCCTTTTTAGGCTGGGGGCAATACTGGTCCCCCTGAACACAAGACTGGCCGAGCCGGAGTGGCGTTACATCCTGGAGGACAGCGAAGCGGTAGCCCTCTTGAGCGAGGAAGGATTCGCCAGAGTCTTGCATTCTCTCAGGGAAAGCCTCCAAGGGGTGCGTGAGGTGGTATGTGTGGGAGCAGGGGGAAAGGGCATGAGAGAGTGGGAGGAGCTGGAAAGCTTCCCTCCCCTGGAAGAACCTCCCCGGGAGCCGGGGCTGGAGGAGGACCTCTACATCCTTTACACCTCGGGCACAACGGGGAGGCCCAAGGGGGCCGTGATAACTCACATGAACTTCCTCTGGAACGCCATCAACGGTCAGGTCAGCGGCGGTTTCTCCGGCCGCGATGTGGTCTACTACGGGCTTCCCCTGTTCCACGGCGCAGCCATGGGAGGCTGCTTTGCGACCCTCCTGCTGGGGGGAAAAGTGGTATTGAGGCCCCGTTTTGATCCCTCTGAGCTACTCCTCTTGATCCAGGAAGAGAGAATCACGAGGCTCCCGGCCGTGCCCCCCATGCTGAGTGCCATCATGCAAATTCCAGACCTGGAGAAGTGGGATCTCAGCTCCCTCAGGACATTCAACACAGGGGCCACCATCATCCCCCAGGCACTCAAGGAAAGGCTCCTGGAAAGGTTTCCATGGGTGGACGTGGTGGATTCCTATGGCTTGACAGAGGCCACCTCTTACTGCACCACCCTGCCGGGAAAGGACTTCCTGGAAAGAAACGCCAGCGTCGGCAAGCCCCACGCGTATGTGGAGATAAGAGTTGTGGACGAGCAGGGGAGGGACCTTGCAGCAGGAGAAGTGGGGGAAATCCTGGTTCGAGGACCCAATGTGATGCGAGGTTACTGGAAAAGACCCCAGGAAACCATGGAGGCCTTGAAGGACGGCTGGCTTCATACAGGGGATCTGGGAAGGCTGGATGAGGATGGTTACCTGTATCTGGTGGACAGGAAAAAGGACATGATCATCTCCGGAGGGGAGAACATTTACCCCAGGGAGGTGGAAGAAGTTCTGAGCCTTCATCCGGGGGTCCTGGAGGCTGCAGTGGTGGGGTTTCCCGACCAGCACTGGGGAGAGAAAGTGGTGGCCTACGTCGTGGCAAAGCAAAGATATTGCATTTCCCACCAGGAACTGGACCAGCATTGCAGGAAGAGCCTGGCAGGTTACAAGTGCCCGAGGCAGTACTTCTTTGTGGAGGAGCTTCCCAGGACATCCACCGGGAAAGTCCTGAAAAGAGCCCTGAGAGAAAAAGCTTCAAGCCTCCAGGACAATCCGATCTCCAAATAAAGCCTCCAAGGTTCCCCAGGCCCCCATGCTCTGGATCGTTCGGCAAGCCCTGGAGGCACTCACATCAAAGCCCTCGGCTGCTCAAAGCCTGTCCAGGATTTCCCGCAGGGTTCCTCCCAGATCCCTGCCAGTATCCAACCTGCCCGACTCTAGATCCCTCTGAAGTTCCCCCAAGAGCCTGACGAGGTCCTCACCTGCCTCCCTGAGCCCTTCCTGGGGGCCACCTTCCAGTTGGAGGGCTGATCTTGCGTCCTGGATCCAGGCTTCACACAACTCCTGCCCCTGAACCCGAGCCTCTTCGCCGGGCTCCTCTGATGGCCCCAACCGCTCCAGGAAATCAAGGGCTTCCTGAGCCACCCTTCTCAGAACCTCACGGCCGGCCTCCTGATCACCGCTGCGGGGTTCAGCTTCTGGCTGCGGCTGGGAGACTTCCTGCCCCCCGGGAGAGGAGGGGGCCGAAACCCGCGGCGTCTTCTCCACCCTGTCCACATCAGAGAGAGGAACAGCTATTGTACCCTCCTTTCTTTGAATCATGAGCCGCTCTTGGCTGGTATAGTAGTCCCAGCCTATATCTATGACAGAGCCGCTCTTGAGATAAAGCAGGTCCGCAGAGGCGGTCCCTTGCAGCCAGGAAAAGCACCCAAGGCAGAAAAGCCAGAGGAACAGGAGCTTCCCTTTTGCGCCAGACAGGCAAAGCAGCCTCGGGCACATGACAGATCCTCCTTGCACCCTTCCAGGCACACTGTGTTAACATCTGGGCAAAGATATCACGGCCCAAGAGGTTGGACAAGCAGATGAGAGAGTCGCTTGACGCGCAAGGCAACACCTTGGTCAAAGTCCACGTGGCAGAGGATCACTTCGAGGCCGAGATCCTCATGGGTGCTCTCCAGGTGGAGGGTATTACATGCGTTTGCACGAGCCACGAAGAAATAGCCTATGATGGGCTTTTCGTTTTGCAGAGGGGTTGGGGGAGCATCTTGGTGAGTGCTGAACAGGCCCCCCGGGCAAGACAGATCATTGAGGAGGCCTTGAGGGTATACGGAAAGAAATCCGCCTCAGCGGAAGCGAAGCTGGGGGAGACTGAGACAGAGCCGGAATCCGGGGCAGGAGGCGAGCCATGATAGTGGGGGTCCCCAAAGAGATCAAGAAGCAAGAAAGAAGGGTTGCCATAACCCCGGCAGGTGTCACGGCCTTTGTGTCCCATGGTCACACAGTGCTGCTGGAGAAGGGGGCCGGGGCTGGAAGCGCCATTTTGGACGAGCAATATGAGGCAGCCGGGGCCCAGCTTGTCTCGGACCCGGCTCTCGTCTGGAGCGAGGCCGATATCATCCTGAAGGTGAAGGAGCCCCTTCCTGAAGAATATCCCCTGCTCAAGGAGAACCAGATCATTTTCACCTACTTGCACCTGGCTGCCAATAGGGAGCTTACCGAGAGGATGCTCCAGGCCAAGTGCATAGGTTTGGCCTACGAGACCATCCAGTTGGAGGACGGGTCCCTCCCTCTGTTGGCGCCCATGAGCGAGGTGGCCGGCAGGCTCTCCATACAGGTTGGTGCCCGCTGTTTGGAGGTGGGGCAAGGAGGAAGAGGCGTGCTCCTAGGCGGGGTCTCAGGGGTGCCTCCTGCCAAGGTGGTCATCATCGGGGCTGGAATAGTTGGGGCAAATGCCTGCCATGTTGCCGTTGGCATAGGCGCACAGGTAAGCATCCTGGATGTGAACCCCGGCAGGCTGGGTTACGTGAGGGACATCATGCAGGGACATGTGACCACGGTCATGTCAAACCGTGCCAACATAGAGGAGGAGGTTTTGAGGGCGGACCTAGTCATAGGAGCCGTTCTCATACCCGGTGCCAAGGCCCCCAGGCTCATAACCGAGGAGATGGTGCAAAAAATGAAACCAGGCTCGGCCATAGTGGATGTGGCAGTGGACCAGGGGGGCATGTGCGAGACCACACGGCCCACCACTCATGACGAGCCCACCTACAAGGTGCACGATGTGGTGCATTACTGTGTGGCCAACATGCCCGGGGCAGTTCCCCGCACCTCCACCTATGCCCTTACCAACTCCACCCTGTCCTATGCTCTTGAAATAGCCGACAGGGGGATCCTCAAGGCAATGTCTCGAAGCAGGGCCTTGCAGAAGGGCTTGAACGTGTATCTGGGGGCCGTCACACACCCTGGCGTGTCCGAGGCTTTGGGGCTGCCTTTGGAAAGCGTGGGTTTCTGATCAAGGGGAAAGGGACACAGTGCTGAGAGGGTCGCAGAGATGAGCAAGCCCCACAGCCCGGACAGCCGCCTCTCCCGCCTGGCCCGCAGGGTGGAAAAGAGCCTCTTGAGGCACCGGCTTGCCTCTGTGGGGCAGAGGCTCCTTGTGGCAGTATCGGGCGGTCCTGACTCGGTGGCCCTCCTCGGGGTCCTTTGGGAGCTGCGTTCCCGCTGGGCTTGGGAGCTGGCAGTGGCACACGTCCATCACGGCCTGCGAGGTCAGGATGCCGAGGAGGACCTGGCCTTTGTGAGGAGCATGGCCCAGGACCTGGGGTTGGATTTCTTGTGCAGGAGAGTGGAGCCAGGCTCCTTGAGGATCCCTGGCAGATCCGTTCAGGAGGCAGCCAGGGAGGCGCGTTACCAGCTCCTGGAGGAAATGGCCGAGGAGTTTGGGGCCCAGGCAGTGGCCTTGGGGCACCAGGCCGACGATCAGGCCGAGACGGTTCTTGCTGCACTTATTCGAGGGGCAGGCCTCAGGGGACTTGCAGCCATGCCCTATCTCAAGGGGCGCATGGTGAGGCCCATGTTGGAGGTGGGCCGGGAAGAGATCCTGGAGTACCTGAAAGAGAAATGCATGAGTTTCAGAATGGATCCTTCCAACAAAGACCCACGTTACTTGAGGGTTCGCATAAGGCAAGAACTGCTTCCTTTGCTGAGAAGCAGGTTCCATCAAGGAATCAGGCAAGTGCTGTGCAGAACAGCCAGACTCTGCTCCTTGGAGGAGGAATACTTGAATTCCCAGGCCCGAGTCCTGTGGAGAGACATGGCTCAAAAGGAAGAGGGAGCTGTTTGCATTTCTCTGGCAGCCTACAGGGGAGTCCCCAAGCCCCTGCGGCTGAGAATCCTTCGCTTTGCCTACGGGGCCGTAAGAGGCAACCCAAGGGGACTCGGCCTGCAGCACGCAGAGGCCATGGATGAGCTGGCTCACCAAGACGGCCAGGAAAGATGCCTGGATCTTCCAGGGCACATGAGGTTCCTTGTCTCCGGGGAGCGGTTACTCTTGGCCGAGGCCACTGAATTCCAGAGCAGGTGCTTTTGCTACAGAGTCACGGTGCCGGGGCAGACCTGGCTCCCAGAGGCGGCTCTCCGCATAGAATGGGATCTCCTGGAGGTGCCCAACGGCCTGATTGAGATGCAGCAAGGGGAATTCCTCATGGACATGGATAAGATCCAAGGGCCCATGTTCCTGCGAAGTCCTGCCCCGGGAGACAAGCTCAAGCCCAAAGGCCTGGGGGGAAGCAAGAAGCTGCAGGACCTGCTCGTGGACGCCCATGTACCCCGCAGGCAGAGGTGGAGGGTGCCTGTTCTGGCCGATGCTAGAGGGGTGTTGTGGGTGGTGGGGCACAGGCTGGACGAGAGGGTGAGCCCGGGGCCTGGAACAAGAAGGTTCCTTCGAGCAAGAGTAATCCCAGCGACTTCATGAGCTTCCAGAGAACCTCCCTCCCCAAGGAGACTCTCGATTCAAGAATGTGGGCTGGTTTTTTGATCCTCACACAGGGACTCCCTTTGGTGGAATTTGCCCCCGGGATGTGCTATAAACTCAAAAGGAACAACTGAGGGGCGAGATGGAGACCAATCGAAGCAATCAGCAGAATTTTTACAAGAGCCTGGCCCTCTGGCTGGTGGTGGGGCTTATAGTAGTGCTCTTGGTGAATCTATGGAATCAACCCAGAAGGACACAACGGGAGATGGCCTTCAGCGACTTCCTGTATGCCGTGGAGACAGGACAGGTGGAAGAGGTTACCATCCAGGGCCAAAACCTGTTGGGAAAGTTTCGGGACGGGGTGGAGTTCCGCACCTACACCCCCAACGACCCCCAGCTGGTTTCCCTCCTGCGCCAGAAAAATGTAAGGATTCTGGCCAGACCCGAAGAGAGCAACCCCTGGTACATGACGGTCTTGGTATCCTGGTTCCCCATGCTTTTGCTCATAGGGGTTTGGATCTTTTTCATGAGACAGATGCAGGCAGGAGGTGGCAAGGCCTTATCCTTTGGAAAGAGCCGGGCTAGGCTCATGACAGGTGGGCCGGCCAAGGTGACATTCGCTGATGTGGCAGGTGTTGAGGAGGCCAAAGAGGAGCTTCAGGAAATAATAGAGTTCCTCAAGAACCCCAAGAAGTTTACAAAACTCGGGGGGCGGATTCCCAAAGGGGTGCTGCTGGTGGGTGCCCCGGGAACTGGCAAGACCCTTCTGGCCAGGGCGATTGCAGGGGAGGCCGGGGTTCCCTTTTTCAGCATAAGCGGCTCTGACTTCGTAGAGATGTTTGTGGGGGTGGGAGCCTCCAGGGTGAGAGACCTTTTTGTCCAGGGCAAGAAGCATGCTCCCTGCATCATTTTCATCGATGAGATAGACGCGGTGGGCCGCCACAGGGGAGCCGGGTTGGGAGGAGGCCACGACGAGAGGGAACAGACCCTGAACCAGCTCTTGGTGGAGATGGACGGGTTTGAGAGCAACGAGGGCGTCATCCTCATATCTGCCACCAACAGACCAGACGTTCTGGACCCGGCCCTGCTCAGGCCCGGCCGGTTCGACAGACAAGTGGTGGTGCCTGTGCCGGATGTGAGGGGCAGGGAAGAAATCCTCAGGGTGCATGTAAAGAGGACCCCCCTGGAAGAGAATGTGGACTTGGCTGTTTTGGCAAGAGGCACCCCGGGGTTTTCAGGAGCCGATCTGGAGAACCTGGTGAACGAGGCAGCACTCCTGGCGGCCAGAAAGAACAAAGAAAAAGTGGGGATGGAGGAGCTGGAGCAGGCCAAAGACAAGGTGCTCATGGGGGTGGAGCGCAAGAGCATGATCATCAACGAGGAGGAGAGGCGCAGCACAGCATACCACGAGGGAGGACATGCCCTGGTGGCCCTCCTGCTTCCAGGGGCCGACCCGGTGCACAAGGTGACCATAATTCCCAGGGGTCGTGCCCTTGGGCTTACCCAACAACTTCCCATTGATGAACGTCACACCTACCCCAAGCAGTATCTTCTCAACCGCATTGCAGTGCTCTTGGGTGGCAGGGCAGCCGAGGAAATAGTCCTGGAGGACCACACCACAGGAGCTGGCAATGACCTGGAGAGGGCAACAGAGCTGGCCCGCAAGATGGTCTGTGAGTGGGGCATGAGCGAGGAGTTGGGCCCTCTCACTTACGGCCAAAAGGAAGAGGCCATCTTTCTGGGCAGGGAATTGGCAAGGCATCGGGACTACAGCGAGGAGACAGCGCGGCTCATCGATCGGGAGGTCCGCAGGATAGTGGAGTCCAGCTATGAGAAAGCCCTGGGACTCATAAAGGAGCACCTGCGCACCCTTCACAGGCTGGCCGAGGAGCTCTTGCAGAAAGAAGTCCTGGATGCCAAAGAGCTCAGTGCACTCCTGGCCGAGGAAAAGCAGGTGCAGGTCTCACAGGAGACCACCCAGGATGGGGCCCTGGGAGCAGCCGGGGTCAGTTCCTGAATGCCGAAGGATCGGCACCTTGGAATCGGCCGGGATGCCCTCGAGAAGGATCGGTAGGATAACCAGAAAAGAAAGGAGGAGCCGGGGGTCTTGACTGGCTTTGGGGGTTTGATCCGCCTCAGGGGACAAGAACTGGACTGCTCATCCAGGACCCTTGTGATGGGGGTTCTCAACGTGACCCCGGATTCCTTTTCCGACGGGGGACGCTTCTATGATCCTGTGAAAGCCATTCAGCACGGTTTGAAGCTGGCCAGGGACGGGGCGGACATAATAGATGTGGGAGGTGAGTCGACTCGTCCGGGATCGGAAGCTATTTCTGCCCAGGAGGAGATGAGAAGAGTCATTCCTGTGATAGAGGCCCTGGCCCATGAGGTGAAGGTTCCCATATCCATAGACACTTACAAGTCTCAGGTGGCAGCAAGGGCATTGGAGGCCGGGGCTGCCATGGTCAACGACATATCTGCCATGCGCTTTGATGCCCGCATGGCGGAGGTGGTTGCTCAACACGGGGTCCCTGTGGTCCTGATGCACATGTTGGGGACTCCCAAGGACATGCAGTTGGATCCAAAGTACGAGGATGTTGTGGGAGAGATCTTGGATTTCTTGAAGGCCAGGATGGATTGGGCGGTCTCCCACGGGGTTTCCCAGGAGCAGATAATCCTGGATCCGGGAATAGGATTCGGCAAGACTTTGGAACACAACCTTAGCTTGATAAAGCACCTGTCCAGGTTTCGCTCTTTGGGCCGGCCCATTTTGCTGGGCACCTCCCGCAAGTCTTTCATCGGGAAGATACTTGGCGCAGATGTGGACAATAGGGAGGAAGGCACCGCGGCCACTGTGGCACTCGGGATTTACAACGGGGCAAACATCGTGAGAGTGCATGATGTGGCCCGGATGCTCCCGGTGGTTCGGGTCACAGACGCCCTGCTCAAGGCGCCCTGAGAATAAGCCTCCACTGCTCAGGGGGGGGCGCATGGTGCAAGCCAAGGCCCGGACATAAAAGGGGTAACCAGACAGTGCCTGAAGAGGCTCCACCCCCGCCCGAGAAGCGCTAACGCGGGTCTTGAGCCTGGACATGCAGTAATAAAGCATCCCTGGGGCTTGGGGGGCCTGATTCCCCAATGTGGTGAAGCTCGGTGAACAATCCGGGTTGGTTGGGGCGGCCCTGCAGGGGTTCTGAACAAGGGCCCCTTCCCGGAAAGCAAACCCGCCCTGGATGAAGGCCCCCATGGCGGGGATCATCTCTTGAGGGAGCTCTTGCCTTGATTGAGCAGATCCTTGCCTCTGCCCGCTGGCAGGATGCTTTGGACGTCTTGCTGGTGGCCTTTGTAATCTACCGAATCATCCTTCTGATCCGCGGGACGCGCACTGCCCAGATCCTCCTGGGGTTTGCCGTTCTGGGCGGGGCCTATTTCCTTTCCAGGTGGGGTAACCTTCTCACCCTGAATTGGCTTTTGAATCATTTCCTGGATTACCTAATCCTGGTGATACTCATTCTATTCCAGGACGAAATCCGAAGGGGTCTGGCCCAGGTGGGTTCCCAGCCCAGGTGGTGGAGTCACAAGCGATATCTGGAGCCCCAGGTCATAGAAGAGGTGGTAGCCGCAACCACCTGGCTGGCAGAAAGAAGAGTTGGGGCGCTTCTGGTCTTGGAACGGGAGACTGGGCTCAGGGATTTCGTGGAAAAGGGGGTTTCACTGGACGCCAAGGTGGCAAGGGAACTGATCCAGAGCATCTTCATGCAATCCTCCCCAGTGCATGACGGAGCCATGATCATCTCGGGAGGGCGCATAGCTGCCGTGGGTTGCCTCCTCCCTTTGTCCACATCCTCCGGCATCCGCAAGACACTTGGAACCAGGCATAGGGCTGCCCTGGGCATGAGCGAGCGAAGCGATGCGGCTGTCATAGTGGTCTCGGAGGAAAGAGGCAAGATCTCCATGGCCTGGCACGGCAGATTGCACGAGGAGCTCACACCCCTGGAACTGAGAGGCCTCCTCTATGACGTGATCAGGCTGAGGCCTGAGGTGAAACAAGAGGAACAAATCCCAGCAAGGAATGGGGAGAACTCTCAAGAGGCAAACCAATGAGGCTCAAAGCCCTCATTTTCGAGAACCTAATGGCCAAGATCTTCTCCCTGGTCTTTGCCTTTGTGCTTTGGGCCGTGGTGATAGGGGAGAAACATGGCCAGATGCAACTTACAGTGCCGTTGGAACTTATCAACATCCCGGAGAAGGCCGTGGTGGTGAGTGAGGTCCCCTCAAACCTCTCGGTGCTGGTGCAGGGACCCAGAACCCTGCTTCGGACTCTGTCCGGCCGGGACATTAGAAGGACAGTGGACCTCAAAGGCGTAGGGATTGGGTGGACAACCATAAGGATACTTCCCGACAGCGTGCCCATCCCCAGAGGTGTGGAGGTGATCCGGGTTACCCCAGCCACCCTGGATCTGAAACTGGAGCCTCTCAGGGAGGTAAATCTGAGAGTGGTTGCACAGCTCACAGGGGAAGTGGCACGGGGCTACAGGGTAGAAGCTGTTTCAATAGAGCCGCCCAAGGTGCTACTTCGAGGCGGCGAAAGCGATGTGCTAGGGCTGTCGGAAGTAAGGACAAGGCCTGTGAGCGTGGCCCAGGCAGCCACCGACCTGGAAGAAAAGGTGGGACTGGAGCTGGAAGGCCTCCATTTAGTCAGTATCTCTCCCGCAAAGGTCTCGGTGAAGGTGAAAGTGGTGCCTCTTCAGATGGAGAGGACAATAGAGAACGTTGCAGTGCGTGCAGCCCAACAGGAAACCAGCCTTGAGGTAGAGCCCAAGGAAGTGAGAGTAATGGTGAAAGGCCCCTTGAACCTGGTTGAAACGCTAAGAGAGACGGATCTTCAGGCCACGGTGGCCGTGCAGGGCCTTTCGGCCGGGAAACACACCCTTGCCGTCTCGGTGGCGGCCCCACAGGGAGTCAGAGTCATGAAGGTGGAGCCTGCCAGGGTTGAGGTGACCCTGGAGCCCCGTTGAGATAGAGAGTGGGAGGCGGCTCTCCGGAGGAGTCCAGCATGGTAGAGAACAAGCCACTCAACAGGCTTTTCGGAACAGACGGGGTGCGTGGGGTGGCCAATGTGGAGCCCATGACAGTGGAGACAGCCCTGAGGATAGGCAAGGGGACTGCAGCTCTTTTCAGGGGCAGGAAAGGCCACAGGGCCAGGATAGTAATAGGGAAGGATACCCGCCTTTCGGGTTACATGCTGGAGAACGCCATTGCCTCGGGGATCTGCTCCATGGGGGTGGATGTGTTGCTGGTGGGGCCCCTTCCCACCCCTGGTATTGCTTTCCTGACCCGCAGCATGAGGGCGGATGCCGGAGTGGTGATTTCTGCCTCCCATAACCCCTACCAGGACAATGGTATAAAAATATTCTCCTCGGACGGATTCAAACTCCCCGACGAGCTGGAAGAACGCATAGAGAGTTTTGTCAGAGCAGGGGATGTGGAGGGGGTTCGCCCCACAGCCTCCCAGGTGGGCAAGGCGTACAGAGTGGACGATGCCCGGGGCCGTTACATAGTCTTCCTCAAGAACAGTTTCCCGCCCGAACTGGATCTGGAGGGGCTCAGAATCGTAGTGGACTGTGCCCACGGGGCAGCCTATAAGGTGGCTCCACTGGTATTTGAGGAGCTGGGGGCAGAGGTGGTGCCCATAGGTGTCGAGCCCAACGGAGAGAACATTAACCACGGCTGCGGCTCCACCCGACCGGAGCTTATGTGCAAGACAGTGTTGGCGGAAAGGGCTGACCTGGGCATTGCCCTGGATGGAGACGGGGACAGGGTGGTTCTCTCTGACGAGAAAGGAAGGGTTGTGGATGGAGACCAGATAATGGCCATGGCCGCCCTGGATCTGGACTCCAAAGGGAAACTGGCTCGAAGAAGCCTGGTGGCAACGGTAATGAGCAACATGGGGATGGAAAGGGCCCTCTTGGAGCGGGGGATCCGGCTCGTGCGAACCGCGGTGGGGGACAGGTACGTGGTGGAAGAGATGAGAAAAGGGGGCTACAACCTGGGGGGTGAACAGTCCGGGCACGTGATTTTCCTGGACCAAACCACCACAGGGGATGGCATCATAACAGCACTTCAGGTCCTAAGCCTACTTCGCAGCTCGGGTCGAAGCCTCTCGGAACTGGCCTCCGCCTTCCAGCCATACCCCCAAGTGCTCAAGAACATACCGGTTTCGGTGAGGCGGCCGCTGGAAGAAGTGGAGCCCCTCAGGCAGGCGGTGGAAGGCGCCCGAGAAAGGCTGGACGGAAAAGGCAGGGTCTTGGTGAGGTACTCAGGCACAGAGCTCCTCTTGCGGGTCATGGTGGAAGGGGAAGACCCCAGTCTGATCAAGAGCATTGCCCAGGAGCTGGAGGAGACTGTATGCAGGGAGCTGGGCAGGGGAGGATGACATGGCACGCCTTTCGGTAAATGTGGATCATGTGGCCACCCTGAGGCAGGCGCGCAGGGGGTCTGAGCCGGATCCAGTGGCAGCAGCCCTCCTGGCTGAGCTGGCAGGCGCCCATGGCATAATAGTGCATCTCAGGGAGGACCGAAGGCATGTTCAGGACAGGGATCTGAGGCTCCTCAAACAGACTGTCAAGACCCGCCTGAACCTGGAGATGGCAGCCGTGGAGGAGGTCGTCGGCATGGCCCTGGAGGTAGCACCAGACATGGTGACCATTGTGCCGGAGAGGAGAGAGGAGCTCACCACCGAGGGAGGGCTCCAGGTGCTAAGCCAGATCACACACCTGAGAGAGGTGACCTCTCGCGTGAAGCAGGCTGGGATCTGCGTTAGCCTTTTTCTGGATCCCGAAGAACAGTCCATTAGAGCTGCTCAGCAGATCGGGGCGGAGGTGGTGGAGCTGCACACGGGCAGGTATGCAGAGGCAGGGTCCACAGGGGCCAGAGAGCTGGAACTGGAGCGCATAGAGCAGGCGGCCAGATTGGCCAAAGAGCTGGGACTCCAGGTTCATGCAGGCCACGGGCTGGATTACAGAAACGTTGCAGCTTTGGTGAAGATCAGGGAGATAGAGGAGTTCTCCATAGGCCACAGCATAGTTGCCAGGGCCGTGCTAGTGGGAATGGAAAGGGCCGTGAGGGAAATGCTGGAGCTGGTGCGGGGATGATCCTGGGCGTGGGTGTGGATCTGGTGGATGTGGGGCGGCTCCAAGCCAGCCTGGATCGTTTCGGGGAGAGGTTGCTCAAGAGGCTTTTCCATCCCTCGGAGATAAGCCAATGCGCCCAGAGGAGAAATAGGGCGGAATGCCTGGCAGGTGCCTTTGCCGCCAAGGAGGCCTTTCTGAAGGCCCTGGGCACGGGCCTGAGCAAAGGCATAGGATGGCTGGACATGGAACTGCTCAGGGAGCAAGGCAAGCCCCCCCAACTGAACCTGGGTGGCCGGGCCCTGGGGATCATGCAGGAGCTGGGTGGGAGAAGCTCCCTGGTGTCCATATCCCACGACAGAGGCCTTGCTGTGGCAGTAGTCTTGATCCAGGGGGATCCACGAGAGTTTCCCGCTGAGGCAGCGCACGGAGACGGTCCTGGCAGGCTTGGGTGAAGCCGTATTGAATGAGCTGCCAGGCAGCAAGAGGGGAGTTCCCATGTTCTTGGTGAGCGCCGAGGAGATGAGAGCACTGGACCGTTACACCATCGAGGAGATGGGTATCCCCGGCTTGGTCTTGATGGAGAATGCAGGAAGGGGGGTGCTTTGCGTGCTTAGAAAGCGCTTCCCCCAGTGGAGAACCAAGAAGGTGGGAATCCTCTGCGGCAAGGGCAACAACGGTGGGGACGGCTTTATTGTGGCAAGGTATCTCAGGGAGCAAGGGGCTTGCGTGGAAGTCTTCCTGGCAGGCTTGCCTCAGGAGCTCTCTGGAGACGCGAGGCTTTCCATGGAGATATTTCTGAGAAGCGGGGGGCACCTGCAGCACTTGGATTCCACTGGCCAAGCCTTGGGATGGGATCTCTCCAGTGGTTCCTTTGGTGTGCTGGTGGACGCCCTTCTGGGCACTGGGCTCAAGGCACAGGTGAGAGATCCTTTGGCCGCCATCATAGAACAGGTGAACCAAAGCAATGTGCCTGTGCTTTCGGTGGATATCCCATCGGGGCTCTGTTCGGACACGGGCAGGCCTCTGGGTGCAGCTGTCAAGGCCCAGGCCACGGTCACCTTCGGGATTCCCAAATTGGGGCATTTCCTTTATCCGGGTAGGGAGCTTTCAGGGGAGCTTTATGTGGTGGACATAGGAATTCCAGGCAAAGCACTTGCGCGGCAGGAATTGAAGCGCGAAGTCTTGAGCCCTGAGATGCTCTGCGGGCTCATGCCGCCCAGGTCACCCCAGGCACACAAAGGGCAATTCGGGCATCTACTGGTTGTGGCAGGCTCTGCAGGCAAGACAGGAGCCGGTGTAATGGCCTGCGAGGCAGCCCTCAGGGTGGGGGCAGGGCTTGTTACTCTGGCACTTCCCAGGAGCCTTAATCTGGCAATGGAGGCCAGACTGACCGAGGTGATGACCCTTCCCCTGGCCGAAGGACCCGAGCAAAGTCTTTCCATGGCAGCCGAAGTTGAGATTCTAGAAGCCCTCCAAGGGAAAAGCGGGGTGGTCCTGGGGCCAGGCATATCCACCATGGGCCAAACCCCGGAGCTGGCCAGAGAGCTCGCCAGAAAGATAAGTTTGCCCATGCTCATAGACGCTGACGGGCTCAATGCCCTGGTGGGCCGCCTGGAGTTGTTGAAAGAATCACCTGGGATCAGGATCCTGACTCCCCACCCGGGCGAGGCCGCAAGGCTTCTTTCCAGGAGCAGCTCCCAGGTCCAGTCCGAGAGGATCCAGACTGCATTGGAGTTGTCTAGAAGAAGCTCCGCGTACGTGCTGCTCAAAGGGGCTGGCACGGTCCTGGCCGACCCAGGGGGCTGCGTGAGACTCGTTCCCACAGGGAACCCGGCCATGGCTTCGGGAGGAATGGGGGACATTTTGAGCGGCATTATTGGCGGGCTTCTGGTGCAGGGTTTGCATCCAATGGATGCCATGAGCCTTGGGGCTTACCTGCATGGCATGGTGGCGGATGAATGGGCAGGCACAAGGGGGAAAAGGGGCCTGGCAGCCACAGACCTGCTCCCTCTTCTCCCAGGAGCACTGGAGCGGATAACGGAAGGGAAAGTGGTTAGAAATTGGCCCCAAGCTGTTGCAGAAGGATGCGCTATTTATGCCTGAAGACGCCTTTTTTTGCTTCCAAAGCCCCTCAGAGGCTTCCACCCGGCTCTTGGGATTCGAACTGGGCCGACTTCTGGTTCCAGGGACGGTCCTGGCCCTTGTGGGGGAACTGGGCTCGGGCAAGACCAGGTTCGTCCAAGGTCTGGCCAAGGGGCTGGGCGTGCCTCCTTGGGAGAGGATCTCCAGCCCGAGCTTTGCCCTGATCCACGAATACCACGGCGGGCGCCTGCCCCTGTACCATGTGGACCTGTACAGGCTTCCAGAGGGTGTCCCAGATCCAGAGCTGGGATTGGAGGATTACCTTTATGGGGAAGGGGTGTGCGCCATAGAATGGGCTGAGCGCTGGTTGGCCTGGCTCCCCCAGGAGCGTTTGGAACTGGAGTTCGCGATCCTGGGGAGGAGAAGCAGGCAAATCAACCTGAAGGCCTTTGGAGAGAAGTGTGGTGGAGTGCTGGTGGAGCTCAATGCAAGATTGGGGCCCCCTGGAAAGGGAAAAAACATGGGCTGTGCGTGTTTGGCCAGCGGTCAGTAATGCAGGTGACAATCCGGCATAGGAGGGTGTAATTGGCTCTCATCGTTCAGAAATTCGGGGGAACCTCGGTGGCGAACCTGGAGCGCATCCGCAACGTAGCCCGTCGGGTTGCCAAGACCAGAGAGCAAGGGCATCGGGTGGTAGTGGTGGTCTCGGCCATGGCCGGGGAGACCGACAGGCTTCTCAGACTGGCCCGGGAGGCCGCCTCCGAGCCAGCTCAGAGGGAGGTGGATGTGCTTGTGGCCACGGGCGAACAGGTCACATCTGCCTTGTTGGCCATGACCCTGGGGGACATGGGATATGAGGCTATATCCCTCCTGGGGCACCAGGTGCGCATATTCACAGACAGCAATTACTCAACGGCCAGGATCAGGAGCGTTGACAGGAGCCGCCTCATGAAGGAGTTGGAGGCAGGGAAGATCGCGGTGGTGGCCGGCTTTCAGGGCATGGACCAGGATGGCAACATCACCACCCTGGGAAGGGGCGGCTCGGACCTGACGGCAGTTGCCATAGCCGCTTCTCTCCAGGCCGACATGTGCGAGATATTCACAGACGTGGAAGGGGTCTTCACCACCGATCCCAACATCTGCCCCGAGGCCAGGAAGATCGCCCGTATATCCTACGAGGAAATGCTGGAGATGGCATCCCTGGGGGCAAAGGTGCTTCAGACCCGTTCCGTGGAGTTCGCCATGAAGTACAACGTGCCAGTTCACGTGAGATCCAGTTTCTCCGAGGAGGAGGGGACCATGGTTGTGGCCGAGGACCAGGATATGGAACGAGTGGTGGTGGCCGGTATCACCTATCGCACTGACGAGGGCAAGGTCACCATCAAGAAGGTGCCAGATACCCCCGGGGTAGCTGCCCGCATCTTTGGCCCCCTGGCAGAGGCCAACATAGTGGTGGACATGATAGTTCAGAACGTGAGCGAGGAGGGCTTCACGGACCTCACCTTCACTGTGCCCAAGGGAGACATGGAGCGCACGGTCAGGATAGTGGAGGATGTGGCCAGGGGCCTGGGGGCCAAAGGGATCTCCTCGGATCCGGAGATCGCCAAGGTTTCCATAGTGGGGGTGGGAATGCGCAGCCACTCCGGGGTGGCATCCAGGATGTTTGCAGCCTTGGCCAAGGAGGGAATAAACATCCAGATGATATCCACCTCCGAGATAAAGATCTCCTGCGTCATCGAGGCCAAGTACAAGGAGCTGGCCGTGAGGGTGCTTCACAAGGCCTTTGGTCTGGGGGAGGGCACTGTGCGCGAGGCCCCGCCCCTTGTGGGGAACCCTTAAGACCGTGATTTGGGAGCATACCAGCGCAGCGGAAAGGCTTCTGGGAGGTAGGCCCAGAGCCTTGGGCTCTTGGTTCCCTGTGCTGGCCGGATCGTGTCTGGCCATGCCCCGGAGCTGCCTGCTCTTCCAAAGCCTTGTGGAGTTTTTCGGGATCCTGGTGGGCTGCAGCATCTTTGCCGTGGTCCGGAGGGCCAGGGTCATGGGGCCTACGCATGGGCTCTAGAGGGCAGGGCTATGGGGGCCCAGGGAGCCTGGATGGGGCGCTTTGGCTGGGCATGGTATTGCTTCTGCTCATAGCCACCTCCTCCATCTGGGACAGGCCCTGGCTCCCACCCCCTGATGAGATCTGTGAGGGGGATTGCATACACTTGCAGGTGGTGGGTCTGGATGGGAAAGAGGGTGTGTACAGGGTGCCTGCCCGTACCAATCTCAAAGAGTTCCTGCGCTGGGTTGGGATTCCGGCGGATGGAGTGGATACGGTTGGGCTGCAGGATTGGACCTGCCTGGATTTCCAGGATAGCTCTGGGAAGCTACCCCCCAGGGTGGGACCCATGAGAGAGTCCGTGAAGTACCTGTTGGGCCAGCCCATGGATCTGAACAGGGCTGGGGTGCGGGATCTGGTGATATTGCCAGGGATAGGACCAGGCCTTGCCAAGAGGATCGTGATGGAAAGGAGCAGGCGAGGTCCCTTTTTATCCCCCTCGGACCTGGCCAGGGTGAAAGGAATTCCAAGGAAGACTCTGGAGGGTATAAAGCCTTTCCTGGTGGTGGCCACTGAGGCGTCCTGGCCGGCTCGAGAGGGCAGGCTCAGATGAAACACTTGGGAGAGAACCGGGGCAAGGAGCCCTATGACAAGATAGGGATAATCTCAGATGCCCTCCACGGTTACATCCACTACTGCAGGGGGGCGGCGGCCTCCCAGGAGCCCTTTACCGAGGAGAGCCTCCTGGACAGCCCCTGGGTACAGCGCCTCAGGTACATCCATCAGCTTCAAAGCGCCTTCTGGGTATATCCCTCAGCCGAGCACAGCCGTTTCCAGCACTCCCTGGGGGCCATGCACGTGGCAGGCCGCTTTGCCCGTCAGCTTTGGGACGGGCTGAGCCGAAACTATTCGGGCACCCCATCCATGCCATTGGTGGAGTCCTTGATGAGGGTGGCAGGTCTCTTGCACGATGTGGGTCATGGGCCCTTCAGCCACATGTTCGATTCCGAGTACCTGGAGCCCCGCTGGGGCATAAACCACGAGGTGGTAGGGGGGTTTCTCATAAGGGAAGTGCTCTCCCCCATCATAAGGGGGATAAGGCGGGCCCCTTCGGGGAATTTCAAAGCGGCCGAGACCCTGGATCCACAGTGGGTGGCCTTTCTCATCAAGCGGCCGGGCCCTGGCCAGCAGGACGGTGAACTTCCGGCTTGGCTTCAGGTTCTCAGGGTGCTCTTCTCCAGCGGGATATTCACTGTGGACAGTCTGGACTTTGTCAGAAGGGACGCTTACATGAGCGGGCTGTCCCGGGATCCCATAGACATGGAGAGGATCCTCCATTACACCTTTGTGAGCAAGAAAGGGGTCACTTTCAGCTCCTACGGCTTGCCAGCCCTGCAACAGTTCTTGCAGGCCAGAATCAACCTCTTCCAGGCCATATACTACCACAGGACAACCCGAGCCTTGGATCTGTCCATCCAGGCCATCTTTGCCAGGACTCTGCAGGAATTGCTACCCAGCTCCCCCCTGGAGGACCCGGACTCCTACCTGGAGCTAACAGAGTACTGCCTCTTTCACACGGTGCGACAGTGGGCCAAGAGCAGAACAGCCAGACTCAGAAGCCTGGGGGAGGCCTGGCTCGCCATCCTGCAAAGAAAAAGGCAGTGGGTCACATCCTACGAGCGCACCTTCTACCTGGACGCCAGGGACAGGAGTAGCCCCCTGGCCGACCTCTTCCTGAGGAGGGATCCTGAGAACCGAAGGCGCATAGAGTCCCTGGTGAGGGAGAAGCTCCCGGATGGGGCCAGGAGCGTGAGGTTCGTGGTGGATTTGGCCTCCCACGATCCCAGACCCGACAACCCCCTGGATCCACAGCAGTCATTCTGGATCCTGAACCAGAACACAGGCCGCGTGGAGCAGGAGACCATGGCCGCCCTGCTGGAGAACGTGCCTTACAGGATCATAAAGATGAGAATCATGGCTCCGGACCATGACTCTGACGAGCTGCTGGCAACAGCTGCAGAGGCTTTGCTGAGCGAGAGGCTTCCTTCCTACACCACAAACGTGTAAGCACAAAGCCTGGCTTCTGGCCCAGGAAGGGAAGGGCAGGGGTATGAGGACAGGACACCAGGAGCGGCTTCTCCCTGGGAAGCTTTCCGGGGAGCTGCTGGAGGGATTACTCAAGAGTTACGGGAGCCGGGATCCCGCCTTGATACTGGGCCCCGGGATAGGCTTGGATGCGGCTGTGCTCAGGCTTGGTGAGGAACTTCTGGTTGCCAAGAGCGACCCCATCACCTTTGCTTCCCAGCAGATCGGCTGGTACGCTGTTCACGTCAATGCCAATGACCTGGCCTGCCTGGGTGGGATTCCCAGCTGGTTTCTGGCCACGCTGCTGCTTCCAGAGAAGACTTCTGATGTTGCTCTGGTGGAGGCAATCTTCTCCCAGATCCACGAGGCTTGTGCAGAGCTGGGCGCAAGCTTGTGCGGTGGACATACTGAGATCACCATCGGCCTGGAAAGGCCTATTCTGGTGGGCACAATGTTGGGACAGGTGGGGCCCTGGGGTCTTGTCAGGTCGGACGGGGCCAAAGCCGGCAACAAGCTTCTTCTAAGCAAGGGCATTGCCATCGAAGGCACCTCTGTGCTGGCCAGGGAGCACCAGGGCCTGAGAAAAAAAATGAGTCCAGGGGAGCTCCGGCGCTGTGAAAACCTCTTGCGCAACCCCGGGATAAGCGTGGTGAGAGAAGCCCTGGCTGCATGTAAGGCAGGAGGGGTGTGTGCCATGCACGACCCCACCGAAGGGGGCATCGCAACCGCCCTGTGGGAGATGGCCCATGCCTGCGGCGTGGGGCTTCAGGTTCGAAAAGAGGCTATTTTTGTGCATAGGGAAACTGAAAGGGTTTGCCAGACCCTGGGGCTGGATCCCATGGGTGTTTTGGCCTCAGGGGCCCTCTTGCTGGCCGTAGAGAGTTCCAGTGTTGAAAAAGTGAGGGAGAGCATCCTGGCCAAAGGGGTGGAGGTCTATGAAATCGGGGAGGTAACCGGGGATGTCGGGGAGGTTTTTATGCTGGAGAAGGGTGAGAAAAGGCCTTTCCCTCGCTTCCAGCGGGACGAAGTCGCCCGGGCTCTGGAGAGTTCAGAGGCCTCATTCACTGGCACGGCCTGAGAGGCACAGGGGGGTTGAGGCTATGGCGCTTTGGGGTTTCCCGGGATTTTCTAGATGGGATAGCTTCCTGGTGGGTTTGCCTGAACAATCTGGTATGTGATTCAGAATCGATCCGTGACCTGCATTACCTGACACTTCAGATAACGGGAAGGAGCGTGGCCCGCCAGCACCGGATGGTCCAGGTCCTGTCCCCACTGGTGGAGCAGAAAAGCTTCCCGGCCTGCGTCCGTGCAGGCCTCCAGCAGGATCTGGAGATGAAGCCCCACGGGCAAGTGGGAGGAACAGGAGGAGCTCACCAGGATCCCGTCCTGCTCCAACAGCTTGAAGGCCCTCAGGTTTAGTTCTTTGTAACCCCTGGTGGCGCTTGGGATGGAAGCCCTGGAGTGGGCGAAAGCAGGTGGGTCCAGGCATATCATGTCGAATTTTCTCCCTTGGCGCTCCATCTGGCGAAGCAGGTCGAAAACGTTGCATTCCAGGAACTGGCAGCGCTCAGAAGCACCCAATCTCTGCGCATTAAGCCTGGCCATCTCCAGGGCCTGGCCTGAGGAGTCAGCGAAAAGTACACTCGAGGCCCCTGCTGCCAGGCACTGCAGCCCGAAGCCCCCTGTATAACAAAACAGATCCAGCACCTCACGCCCAGCGGCCATGGGGCCCACCCTCAGCCTGTTGCGCTTCTGATCCAAATAGTGCCCTGTCTTCTGTCCTTTTTCCACATCCACTTTGAGAAGTAGATCCCCCTCCCTGATCCATGTCTCAAAGGGCAGTTCCCCCAGGAGGATCCCGCAACGGGGTTCCAGCCCCTCCTGAATTCTGCTGGGAGTATCGCTTCTCTCGTATACGGCCTTAACCCCTAGGGTCTGTTCCAGAAGCCCTGCCAGCTCTTCCCGCATAGCTTCCAAGGCAGGGTGGGAGATCTGAACAACTGCCACAGCCCCAAAGGAATCCACCACCAAGCCTGGGGTCCCATCAGACTCCCCGAAGAGGATCCTGCAGGCATTGAGGTCCAAACCCCATGCCTTGCGCCTTTGGACAGCTTTGAGAAGCCTTTCCCTCAGGAGTTGCCCTCCCCACTTCACCCGCTTGCGGCTGAAGATTCTGGCCACGATGGGGGAGCTTTGGTTAAGCAGAGCTCTGCCCAGAAAACGCTCCTTGGAATCCACAATGTCCACTTCCTGCCCATCCTGGGCCGAGGGGGAGATGCGCTCTACATCCGAGGGGTGGACCCACAGATATCCCTTCTTGATCCCCTTCTCCCGCCCCTTCTTGAGCCAAAGCCTGGGCATATGCTCTTCCCCGTGCATTAAGGATCCGCCTTAGAATGGCACCCGAGCCATCTTATCCTCTAAGCCCTGGAGCATCAAGAAGCCTTCCAGGTGGAAAACCAAGTTGTATTTCATGCTAAATTGTCTTCCAAGGTCTAGGAGATCAGGGGCCACCCCTCCAGGTGTACGGCATTTATCTGGGCCTGGAGACCCCGAAGCCTTATCTTGCCAGGATACCGCCCCCCCCTTTGCATAATGAATCGCCCCAGAAGGATTCAAGTCAAGAGGGTGACTTTGGTGCAAGTGCCTGAACCTGTCCACCCTGAAGGTGGCTCAGCTCTCGAGAACTCAGCTTCAGCCTTCAGGAAAAACTAGCCATGCCGGTCAAACAGTGAGATCATTTCAGCCAAACCCCAGGCAGGAGCGAATCTCTTGGAGAGAAAAGGGGGATCTGGAAATGGGCAGGAAGGTGCTTCTTACCTGGAGCGGTGGAAAAGACAGTGTCATGGCCCTGGATCTCCTCCTGGGCAGCCAGCAGTGGGAAGTGGTGGGGCTTCTCACCAGCGTGAGCATCCCGTACGACAGAATCAGTATGCACGGGGTTAGAAGAGAGCTGCTCGTGGAGCAGGCCCTCAGCCTTGGCATTCCCCTTGAGATATTGTGGCTGGAGCAAGCTGAATCCGACCAGCACTATGAGGCCAAACTGGCCCATAAACTCAGGGAGTTCTCCAGGGTGGGGGTCAGACATGTGGCTTTCGGAGACATTTTTCTGGAGGAGCTCAGACTCTACAGGGAAAGAAACCTTGCCAGGCTGGGCATGGAGGCTGTTTTCCCCCTTTGGGGAACAGGCACCCGAGAAGCGGTCAGAAATTTCCTGAAAAGAGGCTTCAGGGCTGTTCTCACCTGCGTGGATACAGCCTTCTTGGACAGCTCCTTCCTGGGCCAGGAGGTGGATGAAGCTCTCATGGGAAGGCTTCCATCTGGGGTTGACCCTTGCGGGGAGAACGGTGAGTTCCACACCTTTGTGTATGCAGGGCCTCTTTTTGAGCATCCCTTGCGCTTCAAGCTGGGGGAAGTTGTGGAAAGAGAGGGGGGAAGATTCCTTTTCCAGGAGCTGATTCCAGAGGGAGAGACGAGGGCCTTGGGGTAGGGCTGTTGGAGGGGCGGAAAACTTGTTTGACCTGGGGGGGGAGCGGGTATTAAAATGTGAAATTTAGTTTGAGCAAGACCGCACAAGAGGTATGCCATGGTTGAGGGACTCAGCTTTGTGCCCAGCAAGATATTCCTTACAAAAGGAGTGGGCCGCCACAAGGAGAAACTGGCCAGTTTTGAGGCCGCTCTTCGAAATGCCAGGATCGCCCCTTTCAATTTGGTCAAGGTCTCCAGTATATTCCCGCCGCACTGTCGGCTGGTATCGGTGCAGAAAGGGCTTTCCCTTCTCAGGCCCGGCCAGGTGGTTTTTTGCGTGCTCAGCGAGAACGCCACGGACGAGCCCCACAGGCTCATAGCCGCTTCGGTGGGATTGGCCATCCCCAAGGATCCGGAGCAATATGGTTATCTCTCGGAGCACAAGAGCTTCGGTCAGACCACCAAGCTGGCCGGGGACTATGCAGAAGATTTGGCGGCCTACATGTTGGCCACCACCTTGGGGGTGGACTTCGATCCGGATGCCAGCTACGACGAGAAGAAAGAAATCTGGAAGATCAACGGCAAGATAGTAAAGTCCATGAACATAACCCAGACCGCCATTGGGGACAAGAACGGTCTTTGGACCACTGTTGTGGCAGGGGCCATCTACGTGCCTTGAGAAGGGCTTTTCCCCAAGCGGGCTGGAGAAGGCCTTCCAATAACCGGCCGATGCTTTCAGGACAGAAAGCTTTTCCAGCACAAGGGGGCGGTTCGCTCCCTCAAGCCCAAAGTCATGCGAGACCTGGAATTCATGGAAAGGATTTGTTTCGGCGCCCTAGAGCAGGGCTTCAGTAACTACAAGGAGTCCAAAGCAGTCGTGCTCCCATTGCCCTATGAGGCCAGCACCACTTTTATCAAGGGCACCTCATGGGGCCCAGAGGCATTTCTTCGGGCCTCTGCCGCACTGGAGTTTTATGACGAGGAATTGGACTGGGAGCCCTTCCGGGCAGGTATCCACACTCTGGATCCTCCGGAGCTGACCCATGGCTCGGCACAGGCATGCCTAGCGGCCATGGAGCAGGCTGCCTTGGGAATTCTCCAGGAGGGAAAGTTTCCCCTTGGCGTGGGTGGGGAGCATACGGTCACTTTGGCCCTGGTGAGGGCAGCCAGGAAGTTCTACCCGAAACTCACGGTTATCCAGTTGGACGCCCATGCGGATCTCAGGGACCAGTACCAAGGATCTTCGTACAATCACGCTTGTGTTATGAGGAGGGTGAGGGAAATATGTCCGGCCTTACAGATTGGCATAAGGGCCATGGACCTGGAGGAGATGCAACTGGTGAGGGAGAAGAGATGGCCCCTGGTGCTAGACATAGAACGCCGCCGCAACCCGCTCTGGCTTCACAGGGCGCTAGAGCCCATTGGAGGCCCGGTGTACCTCACCCTGGACTTGGACGTCATGGATCCGGCCCTGGTGCCGGGTGTGGGAACACCGGAGCCGGGCGGATTCGGGTGGTATGAAATCCTGGAGGTGTTGCGCGAGATATTCCAGAGGTTCCAGGTGGTGGGGGCAGACATAGTGGAGCTCTGCCCAAGACCTGGCTTGGAGTCTTCCTCTTTCATAGCAGCCAAACTGGCATACAAGATCATCGGGTACCGTTTTTCTCCTGCTCTTCTTCTGGCCGCAGGCCATAACGTCTGATCTTGGCATAGAGGGTGGAGCGGTCTATTCCCAGGATCTTGGCCGTGCGTTTTATGTTCCAGCCGGTCTCTTCCAGGATGTTCTGGATGTGGGCCCTTTCCACCTCCTGGAGGGTCAACTGGCCCAAGTGGGCCGGGTGGAACAGGGGCTCTTGGGCTTCCATGAATGCCTGAGGTCTGGATAGGTACGGGGGAAGATCCTCGGGCAAGATCACTCCACCCCTGTTTATTATGACAGCCCTCTCCACAACGTTTTCCAGCTCCCTGACGTTCCCCGGCCAGTCGTGCTCCATCAGGATGCGCAGAACCTCCTCGCTGACCCCTTCCACGCGTTTCCCTGACTCCATGTTGAACTTCTCCACAAAGTGATCCACAAGCAGGGGAATGTCCTCCCTGCGCTCTCTGAGGGGAGGCACGTGGATGGAGATGACATTGAGTCTGTAATAAAGGTCCTCACGGAAACTCCCTTCCCGAACTGCCTGTTCCAGGTTCCTGTTGGTGGCAGCTATGATTCGCACATCCACCCTAATGGGTTCCTCCCCACCCACCCTGTGGAACTCCCTTTCCTGCAACACCCTGAGCAAGTTCAACTGCAATTTGGGGCTAATCTCCCCCACTTCGTCCAGGAAAAGGGATCCTCCGTCTGCCAGCTCAAACTTGCCCCTCTTGAGGGTCTTGGCATCGGTGAAGGCCCCTTTCTCATGACCGAAAAGTTCACTTTCCAGAAGAGTTTCCACCAGGGCAGCGCAGGAGACTGACACAAAGGGGTGGTGGGCCCTGTTGCTGCTGTAGTGAATGGCTCTGGCTATGAGTTCCTTGCCGGTTCCGCTTTCCCCGTGGATTAGAACAGTGGAACGGGTATCTGCAATGGTTGAAATGAGATCGAAGACCTGTTCCATCTTGTGGCTCTTGCTTATGATCCCTTGACGGTCATAGCGTTTTTCCAGTTTGAGCTTGAGATATATGTTCTCCCTTCTCACCGCCAGGTCGTCCAGGATGTGATGCAGGGTAAGGGAGAGTTCCTCTGGGTTAAAAGGTTTGGTTATGTAATCGGTTGCCCCCTGTTTCATGGCCCTGATGGCCGTGTCCACACTTCCGTAGGCTGTCATCATCAACACAGGTGTGTTGGGCTGGTAGCGCTTGGCCTGTTGCAAGATCTCCAAGCCATCCATGTCTGGGAGCTTCAAGTCCAGCAAGATGGCGTCATACACCTTTTGCCTCACCGCATCCATGGCCTCTGCCCCTGTGGCAATGGCCTCCACTTGGAATCCGTCTTCCTGGAGCCACGCGCAAAGAGACTCCCGCATTATCTCCTCGTCGTCCACCACAAGTATCTGGGCCGCCTTCATCCTCACACCCCTTAACCAACGCTCTCCTGCTGTGTTCTAAGCCTGCCTTGGGGGTTGGCCACGTTCAACTGGATGGTGACTTTGGTGCCCTTTCCTGGCTGGCTGTCTATGCTTATGTCTGCGTTGTGCTTTTCCAGAATTCCATATACCACCGAGAGCCCCATTCCTGTGCCGCCTTTCTTGGTTGTGAAAAAAGGATCAAACACCCTGTAGATGTTCTTCTCGGATATGCCCTCCCCGGTATCCTGGATCTCAACCAGTACAGTCTCTGATTCCCTGTGGAATTGGGTGTGGATGCTCAGAACCCGCTCCTCCCCCTTCATGGCCTCTATGGCATTGATCATAACATTCAGAAAGACCTGTTTGAGCTGGCCAAAATCCCCTGCCACCAAGGGCACATCCTCGTAGCGCTTCTCAAGGAGCACGTCACTCATGAGAAGTTTGAAATTCAGGAGAAACAGAGTATCGTCCAGGACCCTATGGATATCTATCTCCCTGAGGTCCGGCTCTGAACTCTTGGCAAAATCCAGCAGATTCTTGACTATGTGGCCGCAGCGCTCGGTCTCTTTCTCCATGGTAACCAGGTATTGCCTGATGGTGGAATATTGCTCCTGCGCCAGACGGCCGCTTTCCAGCCTCCTGCGGATCAACTTGAGATAGGTAAGGATCCCGGCCAGGGGATTGCTTATCTCGTGGGCCACGCTGGCAGCCAGCTGCCCCATGGAAGCGAATTTCTCCGAACGGATCATGTGGGACTGGGCTTTCCTGATCTCCTCGTTTTGCCTTTGCAGTTCCTCCTTGCTGAGTTCCAGTTCACGGGTCTTGGATTCCAGTTGCTCGTGATACCTGGCCAAATCAGCGCTCATCTGCTCCAGGGAACGGGCCAGCATTCCCAGCTCTCCCCTGGAGGTAATGGAGATGGCCCTCGGAAACCTTCCCTGGCCTATCTGCCTCACCGACGCGGTCAGAACATGTATAGGCCTGATGGTACTGAAATAAACGATCACGGCCACAGACATGGCGCAAAGAATTGAGACCAGGACTATTCGCCAGACTATGGCCGGCACGTTCTCGAGTCCCTTTTCCACAACCCCCAAATCCACACCCACATGCACACTCCCCATCATTTCATAGGAAACAGGCACGGCCAGATCCACCACCGGGGTCTCCCCGACCCCCGCCTGGGCCATCCCCAGGGCTTCCAAAGCAACCCCCCTGGGTCCAACGGCCATCACCTCCCCGTTTTGCCCCAGGATGGCGATGTAAGAAACCCCGTGAATCTGAGCCAACTCCTGAAGCAAAAGGCCTAGGGAGGAGGGATCCTGTTTGATGGCCCCTCTTTGAATGCCCCTGGCAATGCTCAAAGCTATGCTCTCCCCCCTGGCCTTCAGGTCTTCCCTGAGAGAGGCCACATACTTGGTTCTGATGATGACCGCGGTGATGGTGCCGAACACTATGAGGCTGAGAAGTACCAATGCGGCTATCTGATGCGCCATTCCAAAGCGCCAGGGGAGGGGCTTCGGCCTTTTCTTGTCAAGGAATCTCTCACTCAAGGCTCGCCCTCCTGATTTGCTTTCCCTGGGCTGTGCCCTTGCCTTGCTCGGAATTGAATGGTGCTTCTTCCTTGGGAAACATATGCCACAAAGCTTGTTTCATTTCAAACAGCACCCCCTGGCCCTTCAACCCCCTGGCTTGGACTCCCACGCCTTGCCAGAAGACCTCTTAGAAGCTCCTTTAGGTCCTCCACTCCCAACAGAGCCAGGGCCCCCCCGTACAGAAGCGCTCCCAGTAGGACCGTTCCTCCCAGGCAAAGAGCTCTCCTGAACAAAGGCACCCCCGAGCCCCATGGCAGGTAGGCTGCTGCCAGGGCGCATCCCCCTCCCATCACGGCAGAGGCCAGGATCACCTTGGGCAGGTATCTGAGAAGGAGTTTCCATGGGATTCCCCTCAACTTGCGGCCCAGCCTCTCCAACAGGATCCCCAGCTGGAGCGCCGCGGCAAGGGAGACTGCCAGGGCCAGTCCTGCATGGGAAAAGGGCTCCATGAGCAGCAAGGCAAACCCCACGTTGCCTCCCAGGGAGACCATGGCTGCCCACATGGGTGTGCGGGTGTCCTGCAGGGCGTAGAAAAAGGGGGCCACCACCCTGATCTGCGCCACGAACCACAGGCCTGCAGCATAGCACAAGAGAGCCTGGGCACTCAGTCTAGTGGCCATTGGGTCGAAGCGACCCCTCTGGAATATCACCTCCATCAGGGGCTCCCTGAGCACTATTAGGCCTACGGTGGCCGGCACCATCAAGAGTGTGACTTGTCTGAAGGAGAAGCCCAGGGTTTGTTTCAAGGCCTCCATGTCGCCCCTGGCTGCCTGACGGGACATGGCCGGAAGCGCCACGGTCCCAAGGGCTATGGCAAATACCCCGAGGGGGAATTCCATGAGCCTGTCCGCGTAAAAAAGGTAGCTCAGGCTGCCTTCTGGAAGGAGGGAGGCCAGGATCGTTATCACCACCATGTTCACCTGGTATACGGTGGAGCCCACAAGTGAGGGTACAAACAGCTTTCCCACCTTCCGCAGGTACGGATCCCTGGGAGCCAACTCTCCATGGAAACGAAACCCTCTGGCCCTCAAGGCAGGCAACTGGAGCAGGATCTGACCCACCCCCCCCACCAAGACCCCAACTGCTATGCCCAGCACCGGTTGATCCATGAGCCTGCTGGCTGCTACCCCTGAGGCGATCATGGCCAGGTTAAGCAGTACCGGGGCAAAGGCAGGGGCTGCAAAATGCCCGTGGGCATTCAGCATGCCCATGGCCAAGGCCGCCACCGAAATTAGCAGTATGTAAGGGAACATGACCCTGGTCAGGGTGACCGTCAGGGAGAACTTCTCCGGGTCCTGAAGCCATCCGGGAGTCATGATGGAGACGATCTGCGGGGCCAGTAGCACACCCGCCGTGGAAACCAGGCTCAGCAGTGGCAAGAGCCAGCTCAACAGAATGGAGCCCAACCTGAAGGCAGCTGCCTGGCCACGGCCAGCCTGCAACTCTGTGAAAACCGGTATGAAGGCAGTGCTCATGGAACCTTCGGCAAATATCCTTCTTAGGAAATTGGGGATCCTGAAGGCTGCGAAGAAGCAGTCTGCAGACATGGAGGCTCCCAGGACCCAGGCCAGCACCACATCCCTCAGGAGCCCAGTGAGCCTGCTTGCCAGAGTTGCCAGGCTGACAACGGCCAGGGAGCGGGCCATGGAAGTAGGGTTGGAAGAGCTCATGGGCATTGACAGGAAGGCTCAGTTTTGGTAAAAAATAAGATCATTTTGCCTTTTGTGAAGGAGGAAGAATTGGCGAACCATCCCTCAGCCCTCAAGAGAATGCGACAGAATCGTAAGCGAAGGCTGCGTAACCGCATGATGAAAACCCTTGTGAAAACAAGGGTAAAGAAGCTTCTCTCGGCCGTGGAAGAGAACAAGACTGAACAAGCCAGGCTCTTGCTGCGTGAGACCACAGCCATTCTCCACAAGAGTGCATCCAAGGGCGTGCACCATCCCAACAGGGTCTCCCGACAGGTCTCCAGACTGACCCGGAAAGTCAATGCCCTAGCGGCCAGCTGAACCCGCAGGAACCTTTCTCCTGGAGGGGCCCCGAGGCCTTGCCCCGGATAAGTCTTCTCGAGCAAGAGCCACCCTGATGGCCCATCGGTCCAGGAGCACCTCTGGATCCAGTCTCCCGCTTTTCATGGCTTCATCCACTTCCAGGAGGGCTTTGAGGGCCGCCAGCAGCCTGGGCTCGCTCCAGAGCCTGGCCTGAAGGAGAAGCCTGTCCCAAACAAAACGGGGTACCTGCAGCTCGGCCGGGGGGGAGGATCCCTTTCTGGCGCCCAAGGCTGCCAAGAGCAGTCTGAGTTGCCTGGCCAGCATGCCCACCACAGCCAAAGGAGCTGTCCCTTGCTCCAGGATCCGGTGAAGGATCCTGACGGCATCTGCTGTTCTTTTTTCAGAAAGGGCATCTGTGAGCTGGAACAGGGTGCTGGACCGAGCCTCTGCTGCCACATCCTCCACGTCCAAATCCTGGATGAGTGTTTTCTCCCCTGCAAAGGCCAGGAGTTTCTGCACTTCCCCCTCCAGCACCCCCTCGTGGGTACCCGCCCTTTGGATCAGGGCCCTGCAGGCTTCTGCAGTTATGTCCTTGCCCTCTTTGCGCACCCGATTCCTCACCCAAGACTGAGCTTCCTGCTCGGAGCGGGCCCTGAGCTCCAGCAGAGCCCCCTTTTCCCCGAGGAGCCTTGCCAACCTCTCGGACTGGGGAGGCCTCTGGGCCCAGAAAACCAGACAGGTGGTGGGGCAGGGCTTCTCGAAGTAGCTCAGGGAACGCTCCAGATCTGTCTTGCGCAATTCCGAGGCGTTCTGCACCACCACCAGCCTGCGGCCCGAGAGCATGGGCATGGATCTGGCCATCTCCAGTATCCTTTCCAATGGCACCTCCCGGCCGTCCAGAAACAGGTAGTTGAAGGCTCTAACCGCCTCAGGAACAAGGCTGGAGCGCAACTCCTCCAGGAGGCTCTTGCCTCTTCCCTGGTCTTCCCCGTGAAGCCAGATCACGGCTGGGGCTTCTCCCTTTCTTACCCCCTCCATGAGGGCTTCCCACCTGTCCTGAGGGAGTCCTGCCATTTTCTTCTGATCCTGGTTTGGAGTTTTCATCCAGTTGGGGGACCAGGGGCCCTAGGGCTGGAGCTCTTGGTGTGGCGTGCCCCTCACCAGGTGTCCTGTACTCTGGTGCGCAGCCGGGAGGCCATTTCCTGGGCTATGCGAGCTATGGCCTCCCTCTTGGCCCTCTCTGCAGCCAGCACATCGGGGCCTACCGGGTAGTCTGCAAAACTCCTTAAGTTCCTATCCCTCCAGAGCTCCTTCCCCGAGGATTTTTCCACAAGGCTCACGTCCAGCACTATGGTGGCCCTGTGCTCTACGGCAAGTTTCCTCAGGGAGACCGCATGGGGCTCCGAGACAAAGCTCAGGATGCTCCCCTTGAGCAAGTAGCGACCCTGGCCCGGCTCCACGACCTTCCAGCCAGGGGCTTTTCTCATCTCGGATATGAACTGCTCTGTGAAAAGGGCTTCTATCCCGGTCTCCACGGTCTTGTTCAGGAAAACCGGCACCTCCAGGAAGGCCCCTTCAGGAGCCTTGGCTCCCTGAAAATTGTATCCGCATCCCCAGGCAGCCAGCACGAGCAAAGCCAGGGGAACCCCCCTCAGAACCCTCTCCATGGGAAAACCTCCTCAAAGCACCAAGTTCAACAACCGGTCAGGCACATGTACAACCTTGCGTGGGGATCTCCCGCCTGTGTGCTTCTGTACCCTGGGGTCAGCCATGGCAGCCTCCAGAACCCTCTGCTGGGAAGCTCCTGCGGGAAGGGTAAGCTGGGCCCTCACCTTCCCGTTTACCTGCACCACCACTTGGACCTCTTCTCTGAGAAGCATGGCCTCATCCCATTTTGGCCAGGGATGATCCACCAGGGAATCAGGCTGCCCCAGCCTCTCCCAGAGCTCCTCACATATGTGGGGCACGAAGGGGTAGAGAAGCACCAGAGCTGTCTCCATGGCCAGACGTAGTACAGATCTGGACCTGGAGTCCAGCCCCTGGGGCTCCAGCTCCTGTATTTGGTTCACAAGGGTCCTGATGGCACTGATGGCGGTATTCAGGTGGTATCGTTCCTCTATCTCCTCTGTCACTTTCTTGATGGCAGCGTGGGTGGCCTGAAGCAGGGAACGGGCAGGGCCCTCAGGAGGAAGCTCCCCCCTGTAAGGTTCCACATCCTTTGTGACCTCCAGCCTGTCACACACCAGGTTCCAGAATCTGTTGAGGAACCTGTAACAGCCCTCCACATTCTGATCGCTCCATTCAAGATCCTTCTCCGGAGGGGAGTCCGAAAGACAGAAGAGCCGCACTGTGTCGGCTCCGTAGCGGCTCACAATCCTGTCAGGGTCCACAACGTTCTTCTTGGACTTGGACATCTTTTCCACCCGTCCCACCCTCACAGGGCTCCCGCACTTCAGACAGTGGGGCATCCCATCACGCTCCTCCACTTCTTCCGGGAAAAGGTATTCATGCTCCGGGCAATAATGGCTCTCCTTGCAGACCATGCCCTGGGTCAGAAGTCTGCGATAGGGTTCTCCTTCCCTGTAAAGCCCGAGGTCTCTCATGAACATGGTCCAGAAACGGGAGTAGAGCAGGTGAAGTATGGCATGCTCGATACCCCCGATGTACTGGTCCACTGGCATCCAGTAACCCACCTCCTGTGGATCCAGGGGACCCTGTGTGTAGTGCGGACATGTATACCGCCCGAAGTACCACGAGGAATCCACGAAGGTGTCCATGGTGTCGGTTTCCCGTCTGGCCTGCCTGCCGCATTCGGGACAGGCCACCTTCAGGAATTCCTCTGAGGCGGGCAGAGGAGACCTGCCTCCCTCCAGAAGATCCAGGTCCAGGGGCAGAATTACAGGGAGCTGCTCGTAAGGCACAGGCACGGTCCCGCAACGCTGGCAGTAGATCATGGGGATAGGGGTCCCCCAGTAACGCTGCCTGGATATCCCCCAGTCCCTGAGGCGATAGTTCACAGTGCGTCTTCCTATTCCCTGCTCCTCCAGGTATTGACCAATGGCCTCCCTGGCTTTGCTGCTGGGCATTCCATCAAAGGGCCCTGACTGGACCAGGGTGCCCTCCTGGGTGTAGGCCACTGTCATGTTTTCCTGGTCCAGAGTGCCTTCTTGGGGTTGAATCACAACCCTCACCGGGAGGGAGTACTTGCGGGCAAAGTCCAGGTCTCTCTGGTCGTGGGCGGGCACTGCCATTATGGCCCCAGTGCCGTATTCCATGAGCACGAAGTTTGCGACCCATATGGGAATCCGCTCCCGGGTCAGCGGGTTGATGGCCCACTGGCCTGTGAAGACCCCCTCTTTTTCCGTGGATTCGGCCTCTCTGACGAACTTCTCCACTCGGCTTTGGCGTTCTATGAATTCCATGACCTTTGCTTCCTGCAATGTTCCTCTGCAGAGCTCCTTGGCCATGGGGTGCTCAGGGGCCAGCACCATGAATGTGGCCCCATAAAGGGTGTCCTGTCTGGTGGTATAGATGCGAATGCAGCCATGGAGCTCTGCCAGGGGGAAATCCACCTCGGCCCCATGGCTTTTCCCTATCCAGTTGCTCTGCATGGTGAGCACTCTTTCAGGCCAGCCACCTGCAAGCTCCTCACAACCCTTGAGAAGTTCCTCTGCGTATGCGGTTATTTTCAGAAACCACTGTTCCAGTTCCTTTTGGGTCACCTCCGCGTTACAACGCCAGCAAAGCCCGGCCTCCACTTGCTCGTTGGCCAGGACAGTCTGGCAGGAGGGACACCAGTTCACAAAGCTTTTCTTGCGGAAAGCCAGGCCCCTCTCGTACATCTTCAGAAAAACCCATTGGTTCCACTTGTAGTACTCTGGGGTGCAGGTAGCAAACTCCCTGCTCCAGTCATAGCTGTACCCCAATTTCTTGAGCTGGTTGCGCATGAAGTCTATGTTCTGAAAGGTCCAGACCGCAGGGTGCACCTTCTGGTCAATGGCTGCGTTTTCTGCCGGGAGCCCGAAGGCGTCCCATCCCATGGGATGCAACACGTTGAAGCCCTGCATCCTGCGAAAACGGGCCATCACGTCCCCGATACTGTAATTGCGCACATGTCCCATATGAATTCGGCCTGAGGGGTAGGGGAACATCTCCAGCAGGTAGAACTTGGGGCGGGAAGGATGGCTTGAGACTTCAAATACCCGTGCCTCCTCCCACCTGCGTTGCCATTTTGCCTCTATCTGATGAGGCTCGTACCTGTTGGATCTGGGGCCAATCTGCTTTGGGTTTTGATCATTTTTCCTTGCATTGTTGGGGTGATCGCCTTGCATCCATTACCTCTCCAATCCAGAAGTTCAATGAAGCAGGATGATATCACCAAGAGCCTTCCCAGGCAAACCAGCCAGTGATATCACACCAGGGTGATAATTTCTGAAGAATTGAAATATTCCCGCCGATGCTCCTTGACAGGCAGGTAAACAATGACATATATCCTTCCCGTTGGGCTCTGTTGGGAAACCGGTTCCTCGGCTTCAGGCACACTAACTGTGGTAAAAGGCCTGCAACTTCCAGGAGGTCAGAAATGGGGCTCTATGATTTCACCGTGTACGACATTGTAAGAAAGAACGCTATGTTAAGGGGCGGCAAGGTGGGCCTGGTCTGCGGGGATGTGCGCATGAGCTTCGCCCAGATTGCCCAGGAAGTGGACAGGGTGGCCTCGGGATTGGCCGAGCTTGGGGTGAGCAAAGGGGATCGAATAGCGGTGGTGGCCATGAATTGCCACGAGTTCCTCATTCTTTACGGGGTGGCTGCCAAGCTGGGGGCCATAATGCTTCCAATCAACTGGAGGCTGAAGCCCGAAGAGATGCAGGTGATCCTGGAAGACTGTACACCCAAGGTCCTGGTGGGAAGCTCCGAGTACCTGGAAGTGCTGGCGCAGCTGGCAGAAAAATGTGCCTTTGTGGAAACAAGGCTGGCTGTGGGGGAAGGTGGGCATGGGTTTGTGCCTATCAGGGAACTGGGGCCCGGAAAGGAGCCTGCCCCAGAAGCGCAGGTCCATGCCAATGACCCCTTTGTGATCATACACACTGCTGCCGTGGAAGGAAGGCCCCGGGGAGCTGTGCTTAGCCACGGGAACATAGTGGCTGCCAACGTGCAGTCCATGGCCGTGATGGGAATCCAGGATGACTCCGTGCATCTTGCCATGTTACCGCTTTTCCACATAGCAGGCTTGGGCATGGCCATGCACGTCATGCACGCCGGAGGCACCAATGTGATCATGAAAAAGTTCGACGCAAAGGAGGCAGCCCAGCTCATAGAAAGGGAGGGTGTCACCACGATAGAGACTTTCCCGCCCATGCTCTCCACGCTTCTTGATGCGGCCCAGGAGAGCGGCCTGGGGCTCAAGAGCCTCAGGGCCGTTGGGGGGCTGGATCACCCAGAGACCATGCAGAGATGCCAGAGCATGACCGGGGCGCGTTTCTTCGTGGGTTTCGGCCAGACAGAGACCTCTGGCTTCTGCACCATCTGCCCCTTGGACGAGAAGCCGGGCTCGGCCGGAAGGGAAGGGCCCTTGGTACGGGTGAGATTGGTGGACGACTACGACCGGGAGGTCCCCATGGGAACCCCCGGGGAGATAACGGTAAGGGGTCCCCTTGTTTTCCTGGGTTACTGGAACCTTCCCAAGGAAACGGACTATACCTTCAGAGAAGGATGGCACCACACAGGTGACATAGGAAGACTGGACCAGGATGGATACCTCTGGTACCTGAAGCGAAAGGCAGAGAAGGAGCTCATAAAGCCGGGAGGTGAGAACGTTTATCCCGCAGAGGTGGAAAAGGCACTTCTGGAGCATCCGGAACTGCTGGAGGCATGCGTGTTCGGTGTGCCGGACAAGCAATGGGGGGAGGCCATAAAGGCGGTTTGCTCTGTGAAGCCGGGCAGCTGCTTGGAACCCCAAGAACTCATTGATTTCGTGGCCTCCAGGATAGCCCGTTACAAGAAACCCAAGTACGTGGTCCTGGTGGAAGCCCTTCCCAAGACCCAGGATGGCTCTGTGGACCGGGAAAAGGTGAAAGCCCAATACGGCCAGCCCTGATGTGAAACAACCTGGCCTCAGGCAAGGATAGAGCGTATTTCCCTTGAGTGTTCTGACACCAGAGCCGGCATCCTGAAGTCTCGGGATCAGCCTGCACTGTTAAGCAGGGTAAAAAAATGCAGGCCGAGAACCAGATCAATTCTCGGCTTAGCCTTGTTCGCAAGAGCAGAGCACATCGAGGGGGGGGCCTGCTTCCAAAGCCCCAGTGGGGTCGAGCTTGGGGATCATCCTAGCTGGATTCTCGGTGCCAGCCTCCAAGCCCGCTCCATCACCTCCTGGAGATCCATACTCAGCAGGCGCCTTTTCTGGAGCAGTTGCCTGCCCCTGACCCATACGCTCTCCACGTCGGAGCCCCTGGCAGCATAAACCAGCTGTGAGACCGGGTGATAAAGAGGTTGCATGTGGGGCCTGTCGGTTGACACCAGCACTAGGTCTGCCTGGAAGCCGGTTTCCAACAACCCCACGTCCCTCAGACCCAGGATGCTGGCCCCCCCCCTGGTGGCCATGTGCAGCACGGTTGAGGCGTTTATGGCAGTGGGATCCAGCTCTGCCACCTTGTGAAGCTTGGCGGTCAGATCCATCTCCCCAAAAAGATCCAGATCGTTGTTGGAGGCAGGGCCGTCCGTGCCCAGTCCAAGCCTCACCCCTCGTGCCAAGAGCCGGGACACAGGTGCTATGCCTGAGGCCAGCTTCATGTTGCTCTCGGTGCATATCACCAGCCCGGCCCCTGAGGAGGCCAGCAGGTCCATCTCCGCCTCCTGGATCCAGACCCCATGTACCAGGACCGTGTCCTGGTCCAGCACCTCCAGCCTGGCCAGATGCTCCAGGGGAGAAACCCCGTACCTGGCCTTGATCTCCTGGAGTTCCTCCCGTGTTTCTGCAACGTGCATGAAAAAGAGGGCATTGTGCACCCTGCAGGCTTCCTTGGCTTTCTGGATGGTTTGGGGGGAACAGCTGTACGCACTGTGGCAGAAGATTCCCGGCCGCAAGGGCTCCTCCCCCCAGGAGCGGTTCAGGAACCCTATGGCGTTTTCCAGATTGAAGGATGGATCAGGACAGCCTGGGGCAGGGAAATCCACGACCCCCTGGGCCAGCACAGCCCTCATGCCTGAGCTGCGCGCGGCCTCCAAGGCGCTGTCCTCATAGAAGTAACCGTCGGCAAAGGTAGTCGTACCTGAAAGGAGCATTTCCGCACAGGCCAGGAGGGTTCCCCAGAAGACAAAATCCTCGTCCACGAGCTTGGCCTCTGCAGGGAATATGTGTTCCTGGAGCCACTGCTTCAGAGGTAGATCGTCTGCCAGGCCCCTAAAGAGGCTCATGGCCGCATGCGTATGGGCATTGACCAGCCCGGGCATCAGTATTCCCCCCTGGGCGTCCAAAACCCTCTCAGCCTCCTCCAAGAGCTCTTGGGGAGGCTCTCCCGGACCCAGGCCAAGGATCAGCTCACCTGAAAAAGCAAGCCAACCCCTCTCCATGACCCTGGGCGGCAAGCTCGGACTTACCAACACGGCATTGATTATGAGAGTGGTTCCCAGAGAGGTTGCGCCGGATCCCTTCAGTTGCCTAGTCACGGCTTCCATCCCTCTTTTTGTACAAGGCTCCTGATCTCCATGGAAATCTCCGCCACCGCCTCCAGGATGCTCTTGAGATCCAGGCTTAGGAGCTTTCCCTCCTCCACCAGGAGCCGGCCTTCCACCACCACACTTCTCACGTCAGAACCCCGGGCCGAATATACCAGATGCGACACGAGGTTGTACCTTGGGGTCAAATGCGCTCTTCCAAGCTCCAGCAATATCATGTCAGCCCGCTTCCCAGGCTCCAGGGAACCCACCAGCGAATCCATGCCCAGAGCCTTGGCCCCAAGGCAGGTAGCCATCTCAAGCACAGTGGAAGCCTCCAGGATGGCCGGATCCCCTGCGAAAACCTTTTGCAGCTTTGCTGCCGAGTCCATCTCCCGGAATAGGTCCAGGTCATTGTTGCTGGCCGCTCCATCTGTGCCCAGGCCCACGGCCAGGCCGGCCTTGAGCATCCTTCCCACAGGGGCAACCCCCGAGGCCAGCTTCATATTGCTTTCCGGGTTATGTACCACTCCCACTCCATGTGCTTTCAAAATCTCTATTTCTTTCTCCTCCACCCAGACCGCATGATCAACTATGGTAGGGCCCTCCAGGATTCCCAGCTCCCCGAGATGGACCACCGGGGTTCGGCCATAGACCTGTTGTATGATTTCCAGCTCCTGGCGGCTTTCTGAAACATGGGTTACCAGAGGCACCTGGTGCCGGTCAGCAAGCCTTCGGGATTTCTTGAGGAGCTCCGGGCTACAGGTGAAAGGGGCGTGGGGTTCCACCGCTATGCTCACCAGGGGATCCCCCTTCCACCTCGAAATCAGCTCTTCGGTGTATCTGAAGCCTTCCTCTATGGGGCCGTAGTTGGGGGACGGGAAGTCGTACAGGACCTCCCCCACCAAGGCTCTGATACCGGCCTGCTTTGCAGCCTTGGCCACCTCCTCCTCGAAAAGATACATGTCGCAGAAGGTGGTGGTGCCTGAGAGCAACATCTCGGCGCAGGCCAGGAGGGCCCCATAACGCACCCATTGCTCGCACAGGTGGGCCTCTGCCGGGAAAATGTAGTCCTCCAGCCACTGCATTAATGGAAGGTCATCTGCCAAACCCCTGAATATGGTCATGGGGGCGTGGGTATGGGCGTTTATGAGCCCTGGCAATACGGCGCAGCCCGTTGCATCCAGGAGCCTGGAGGGCAGATAGCGCTCCTTGAGCTGACGTGTGGGCCCCACCTCCACTATGCGCCCCTCCCTCACCCCCACGGCTCCTCCCTCCAGGATCTCCATGGAAGGATTCATGGTTAGGACCAGGCCGTTTTCCACCAAGAGATCCAGTGGCTCCATGCAGTTCAACCGTCTTTGGGAAAAAGTCTTTCCAGGATGCCCTTTATCAACCCGGCCAGTTTGGGGGCTGCCCTCAGGGAGCACTCCAGGATCTCCTCCACCAGTATGGGTGCCATGCAATCGGGCCGGTTCACATTGGATATGACCGACAAGCCCAAAACCCTGAGCCCCAGGGAGCGGGCCACTACCACCTCAGGGGTTGTGGACATGCCCACAGCATCCGCCCCTGCCATGCGCAGGAATCGAGTTTCAGCAGGCGTCTCCAGGCTGGGGCCCGGCACAGCCACGTAAACACCCTTGCGCAGGAAAAGGCCTTGTTCCAGGGCCACCTGCTCTGCCAGCTCAAGCAGCTTGGGCTCGTAAGCCCTGGACATGTCCGGGAAGCGCTCCCCGTGAACTCCCTCCCGGAGGCCTCTCAAAGGGTTCTCCGGGATCAGGTTTATGTGGTCCACTATGCCCATTATGTCCCCTGGCTGAAACAGGGGGTTGAGGCCTCCTGCGGCATTGGTCAGGATGAGGGTCCTTACGCCCAAGGCACCCAGAACCCTTACAGGAAAAGCGATCTTGGAGGTGGAATAGCCTTCATAGTAGTGGAAACGCCCTTGCAGCACAGCCACATCCATCCCCTTCATTGAGCCCAGCAACAAAGCCCCTGGGTGCCCGGGAGCTGTGGATTTGGGAAAGTGAGGTATCTCCGAATAAGGGATCCTCATAGGCATTTCCAGGGGGAGATTCACTTCTCCCAGGCCCGAGCCCAGAACCACACCCACCAGGGGCTCAGAGTTGCTCTTGGACCCGATCCATGCCCTGGCTTCCTGCAGCATCTCGCTAAGCTCGGCCATTTCCATCCCCCCCATATGGTACCGGTTCTGCTTTGAAACCCAGGCGCCGGTTCGCTCTCTCCCCTTGAACATCCCTACCCAGATTCCCTGCTGGAAAACGCCCAACAAGAAAATCAGACTGCCTCCATCGGACCAAGGCCGCTCTCGGGGCTTTAAGCTTGTGGGGCTTCATCATCCCCGCATTTTGGTTAATGCAGGCTCGGGGTAAGGGATGATATCATGGCCTGGTTGAGTGGTGAAGCCAAAGTGGTGATGAATGCGGGGGGGGGCTTACATGCCTGACATGGAATGGGTGCAAGCCGCTAGCGGGAAGATCCCGGTGGATCTCTTGCTGAGAAGGGCATGCTGGCTGGATGTTTTCAGCGGTCTTTTCAGGCAAGGGGATCTGGGGGTTCATCAGGGCCGATTCACAGGCCCAGGCTCGTACAAGGCCAGACGGGTCCTGGACTTGGAGGGGAGGTATCTTGTCCCGGGTTTCATGGATGCCCATTGCCACCTGGAGTCCAGCATGCTCACGCCCAAGGAGTTCGCCCGCGCAACCCTGCCGCGTGGCACAACGGCCGTGGTGGCGGACCCACACGAAATAGCCAATGTCCTTGGCCTGGAGGGCATCTGTTACTTGGTGGAGGCCAGCCAGGGATTGCCCGTGAAGTTTTATTTCACTCTTCCATCCTGTGTGCCCGCAACACATCTGGAGTCTTCAGGGGCCAGGCTTTCGGCTGCCGAGCTGGCCCTCCTGGCCAAGGAACCCTGGGTGGCCGGGTTGGGTGAGGTGATGAACGCTCCGGGAGTGCTCCTGGGTGAGCCACAGGTGCATGAGAAACTGGCCTTGTTTAAGGGCCGGGTTGTGGACGGGCACGCCCCGGGTTGGAGCGGCAAACCCCTCAATGCTTATGTGGGATGCGGCATCCTTTCGGATCACGAGTGCACAACTCTAGAAGAGGCCCAGGAGAAACTGAGCCTGGGCATGTGGATAATGATTAGAGAGGGAAGCACAGCCAAGAATCTGGAGGCCTTGCTTCCCCTTGTGAACCAAAGGAGCGTGGGACGCTGCTTGCTGGTGACAGATGACAAGACACCCGAAGGCTTGAGGAAGGAAGGCCACTTGGACTGGATTCTCAAGAAGGCTGTGGGAATGGGTCTGGATCCTGTGCTTGCCTTGCAGATGGTCACGATCAATCCTTGCAGATACTTCGGCTTTGCACAGAGGGGCGCCATTGCCCCAGGCTACGCCGCCGATGCCGTGGCATTGGATTCTCTTGAAACCTTTGAGGCTTCCATGGTCATGGTGGGGGGAAGGGTAGCCTGGAGCCGCCAAGAGGGCTTCAGGGGCCTGGGGAAGGTGCAGGCCCCCCCTGCCCCAAGAGCTTTTCGCATGGCCCCGGTCTCTCTGGAACAACTCAGGGTGGAAGCGCGGGGAGGAAAGATTCGCGTCATTAGAATAATCCCAGGGCAGCTTCTCACCCTCCAGGACTGGGCGCAGCCCAAGGTGCAGGGGGGTGTGGTGGTCTCGGATCCGGGGAGGGATATTCTCAAGCTGGTGGTTGCGGAAAGGCATAAGGGAACAGGAAACCTAGGGATTGGCTTTGTGAGGGGGTTCGGGCTCCGGCAGGGGGCCCTGGCCTCCTCTGTGGCCCATGACTCCCACAACCTGGTGGCCGTGGGAGTGGAGGACAGGGACATACTGGCTGCCTTGAAGGAGGTGGCATCCATGGGAGGCGGCCTGGCCGTGATGAAAGAGGGCAGGGCTCTCGAGAGAATGCCCCTTCCAGTGGCAGGGTTGATCTCCCCTTGGCCCCTGGAAAAAGTGGTGGGAAGACATGAAAAGGTGCTTAAGGAAGCCGCAAGGCTGGGCTGCAACCTGCCCGACCCATTCATGGTGCTTTCCTTCCTGGCCCTTCCCGTGATACCCGAGTTGAAGCTCACTGACTTGGGGTTGGTGGATGTGAGGGAATTCAGAAAGGTGAGCCTGTTTGAGGAAGCCTAAGAGGGATCCGGACCATAGGCTGGGAACTGCGGGGAGGCCTTGGCCGTGGGAAAGCCAAAGCTTGTTGCTCTCTCAAGCAAGGCCGAGGGGTATTCCCGCTTGGGAATTTCTGTGAAGATCCATGGGCCCACCTGCACGCCTTGTGAGAGTCCTGCAGCACGGAAAGCCGCTCCATCCTGCCTCCGGCCTGGGGCGAACCAGCCTGGATCAACTCCATGCCCGGGTGCCCCTGCTGTACAAGGGTAGAAGTAGCTCCCCATCCCAAGGCGCTTCTTTCCAAACGCGCTGGCTTACCCCCTTTTCAGAAAAGCGGAGACATCACTTGCTATACCAGCCGGACATTTCATGTAATACCCACAGGCGAGATTTTCTGTCTTGACAGTTTTCTTTTGCTGAAGTATATGGTCGACTGTCGACAAACTTTCGGAGTGGGTCGCATTGGGAGAGCTAGCAGAAGCAGTTCGAGAGGCCATTTGGGACAGTGTGAGGCAAGTGCTCGCCCAGGAGCGGGTGGCCAGCATCGACCATGTGCAGCGGATGACTCAATGGTGCGAGAGGCTGGGGGCGACTCTGGGAGCTGACATGGAAGTCCTTCTGGCCGGAGGCCTGGTTCACGATGTGGGGGTCACGGTGGACAGAAAGCTCCATTTCACGGCCGGGAAAGAATTGGCCCGGGAGATACTCACTAGGGCAGGGCTTTCCCAGGAGGCCATTCAAGGAGCGCTCCACGTCATGGAATGCCACAGCCGCTACGGGGGTCCTGAGCCCCAAAGCCTGGAGGCCAAAGTGGCCAGGGATGCAGACGCCATAGAATACCTGGGAGCCATAGGCATAGTCAGGGCAGTGGTGAGGGGGCTTACAGACGGTTCTTTCAGCGGACGGGCAGAGGATTTCCCAGAGTTTCTTCGCAAGGTCATGGGCAAGCTGGAAGGAGCCTTCCAGACAGAAGAGGCTCGGGCCATAGGGCAAGGGAGACTCAAATTCATGGAGGAATTCCTCCAGAGAATGGAGCTGGAAATCTCCTTTGAACTTTAAAGAAAAGAGATTCCAAGGAGGAGTGAGCCCTTGAGCACCATCACAGAGCAACTGGCCGAGTTTTCATGCAAGTTTTGTTACGAGAATCTAAGCCAGGACCAGGTCTCAAAGCTCAAGCTCTATTTTCTGGATTGGCTGGGTTCTGCCTATGCCGGGGCCAGGGAAAAACCTGTTCAAAAGGTTCTGGCAGTGGCCAAGAGCCAAGGTGGACGGGCACAGTCCACCCTCATTCCGGATGGCTCCAAAAGCAGTGCATTGATGGCCGCCCTGGTCAATGGGGCCTCCTCCCACGTGGTGGAGATGGACGATCTGCACAGGGAATCCATACTTCACCCGGCTGCCGCCATAATCCCTGCTGTGTTCGCGGCAGCCGAAGCTGAGCACGCCTCAGGAAAGGACTTTCTGGCAGCCCTGGCCGTGGGCTACGAGGTGGGGATAAGGGTGGCCTTGGCAGCCGGAACCTCCCATTACAACTTCTGGCATACCACTGGCACCTGCGGCACGTTTGGGGCGGCAGCCGGGGCCGGTAGAATTCTCAAGCTGTCCCCAGAGCAAATGACCTGGGCTCTGGGCTCGGCAGGCACCCAGGCCTCAGGGCTTTGGGCTTTTCTGGTGGAAAACGCCATGAGCAAGCAACTTCACCCAGGAAAGGCAGCTGCCAACGGACTTTTGGCAGCTCTCCTGGCCAAGGAAGGCTTCACAGGGGCCAAGAGCATCCTGGAGAGCGAAAAGGGGTTCTTCAGGGCCACATCCCAGGATTTCCAGGAAACCAGATGTGTGCAGGAATTGGGCCGGAGGTTTTTCTTCGAACAGAACTCCCTCAAGTACCATGCCTCTTGCGGCCACACCCACTCGGCCATAGACGCGGTGCTGAGGGCAACAGGAGCAAAGCCAACCGGACCCGAGCAGGTCTCCTCCGTGAAGGTGAGCCTGTACCAGGCTGCCTTGGATCTGCTGGGGAAGGTTGAGCCCGCAAGTCCCTACCTGGCCAAGTTCTGCCTTCCTTTTTGCATAGCCACAGCCCTGCTTTACGGCCGGGTGGGCCTGGAAGCCTTCTGCGAAGAAAGGCTCAAAGACGAGAAATTGAGGGCTCTCATGCACAAGATCCAAATCCAGCCCGATCCCACACTGACTTCGCTCTTTCCTCGCATTTGGCCGGCCAGGGTGGAGATCCTGAGCTCCGAAGGAGAGCTACGGGTTGGAGCTTGTGACTACCCCAAGGGAGATCCTGGGAACCCTCTCACAACTGAGGAAGCACATCAAAAATTCAAGTGGATGACCCAGGGAACTCTTGCACAGAGCCACGGAAGCGTTCTTTTGAAACTGGTCATGGGGATAGAGGAATTGCCTGACATGGGGGAGCTCCTTCCGGGCTTGCCTAGCCAAGAAAATTGAGATGAAGCGCTCAAGAGACAGGTTTCAAAGCAACCTGGCAGAAAGATTGCCAAGCCAGCCCCTTCGGCCAGTATCCCTTGTGGAGGAGGTCTCCCGAGTGCTCAGGGAGGCCATCTTGGAAGGGGCCCTCAAGGGAGGGGAGCAGCTTGTGGAAACGGAGCTCAAGGAGCAGTTCGGGATAAGCCGCTCGCCCATCAGGGAGGCCTTGAGGGATCTGGAAAAAAAGGGTCTGGTTGAAATTGTGCCCAGGAAAGGGGCCTTTGTCAGGGCCATAAGCAGCAGAGACGTAAAGGAGAACTTCCCGGTGCGGGCTGTTCTGGAAGGCCTGGCCGCCAAGGAGGCACTGGAAAGGTTGCAGCCCGAGCACATACGGGAAATGGAAAAAGCTCTCCAGAGTATGAAAGGGGCAGTGGCACTCAAGGACGGGAAATCCTACTGGGAACACCACAGGTCATTCCATGAAGCCTTCATAGGAGCATGTGGGAATCAGCTTCTGATTGGGCTTCTCAAAGACCTGCGCACCCATGCCCTTTGGTACCGCTTTTCCTACCAGTATTACCAGGAAGACCTAGCCCGTTCCCTGGACATACATGAACGGATACTGGAAATCTTTTCTTCCAGGGACCCGGAGAGGGCCGGGGACTTGGAGAAAATGGTGCGAACACACATAGAGGAAGCCATGGAGAGATTCTTGAGTTATCTGGGGGAACAGGATGCAAAGGGGAACCCGTTTCCAGATTCGGCTTGTCTCAAAGGCGAGAGGGCTCTTTCCCCCTTGGGGAGGCATACATGAACCGGAATCTGGGTTTGCTGCCAGGGCGGGTCTCTTACAAAGCGGCCAGTCTTCTCCCGCTGGTGAGGCATCTGGCCAGGGTCAGGGGTGTGGCTTTTCTAATTAGCTGGTGCCACAGGCTAAGCGGCTTGATCCTTTTGTTCTTCTTGGTGGCGCACATCTGGACCCTCTCCAGCCTCTCAGATCCGGCCCTTTATGACGCCAAGATGAGAATCTTCAGTTTCTTCCTACTGGCCTTCTTGGAGTGGGCCCTGGCCCTGCCAGTGATATTTCACGCCCTCAATGGCGGGAGATTGATCCTTTACGAGGGGTTCGGAGTAAGGGATGACAGGGTGATGCTGCGTTGGTTGCTCTCTCTGAGTCTGGCTTACATGGCCCTCCTGGGGTGGGCCATGCTAAGGGGGGATCAATCAGTTTCTCCCAGTCTTTTCTGGCTTGGGGCGCTCTTGCTGGCCGGATTCGCAGCCTCCGGGGCTGCGACCAGGTTTTGGGCAGCTCCCCAGAGGCTTGGATGGAGGCTGCAGAGGATCTCGGGAGCCCTTCTCATGGTACTGGTCCCGGCCCACATGTTTTTCATGCACTTGGCTTTCCCTCTTGGACATGATTCCCAGGTGGTGCTCCAGAGGCTCCAGAGTCCCTTCATCAAGGGCGTGGATCTGTTGTTGCTGGGTGCAGTGCTATTCCACGGGGGCTACGGCGCCTTTTCTGTGCTGGGGGATTACCTGGGCTCCCGGGTTGCAAGAGCGGCCTTGGGGGTTTTTTTGACAGCCCTTGTGCTTTTTCTGGCCTGGACAGCGCTCGGGGTGCTCTTTGGTGTGAAAGGGGGGTCCGTAGGGTGAAACTCAGGCTTTCCAAGACTATATCCTGTGATTTGCTGATCCTGGGGGCAGGCGGGGCAGGGCTCAGGTGTGCGGCCGAAGTTCTGGAGAAAAGCCCAGGGGCAAGAGTGGTGGCCGTCACCAAGGTGGCGCACCCCCAGAAATCCCATACCAGCACTGCCCAAGGGGGGCTGGCTGCCGTGGATCCCAAGGATCCGGTGGACAAACCTGTGTATCACATGTTCGACACCTGGAAAGGCTCGGACTGCATGGCTGACCAGAACGTGGTGCGCAGGATCGTGGAGGCTGGCTGGGATGAGATCATCTGGCTCGAGAACCGAGGGATGCACTTCAGCCGGGACATAGACGGCAGACTTGCCAAGCGCACCTTCGGGGGCCACACCATTCATTTTGGGGAAGCTTCGGCATACAGGGCTGTTTTTGAGGCAGATCGCACGGGCAAGGGAATAATGGACACCCTCTGGGGCGAGGTGCTCAAGGGAGGTATTTCCTTTATGCACCAGACCATGGCCACCGAGCTCCTCTTCTCCGGGGAGCGCTGTGCCGGGGCGGTCCTGTTCTGCCAGAAAACCGGGGAGTTCGTGGCTGTCAGGGCCAAGGCCACGGTTCTGGCCATGGGGGGATGCGGTCAGGTCTTCAAGGTAACCACCAACTGCCGCCAAAACACCGGGGACCACCTGGCCCTGGCCGTACAGGCAGCTCTGCCTGTTATGGATCCAGAGGCCGTGCAGTTCCATCCCACGGGAATTGTGGGGCCTGGAATCTTGGCCAGCGAGACCCTCCGCTCGGTGGGCGGGATCCTGCGCAACCGGGATCTGGAGGCCTTCATGGGAAAATATGCCCCAAAGATGAAGGAACTGGCTCCCAGGGACTTGGTGGCCCGGGCCATAGAGACGGAGATCCGAGAGGGCAGGGGAGTCCTCAACCCAGACCACGGGATCCAGCATGTTTGGATTGACCTGAGGCACCTCCCGGAGCATGTGCACAAGACCCAGATCCCGGAGGTGGCCAGCTTCTTCAAGAAATTCGTAAACGTGGATTCCAGAAGGGAACTCTGCCCCATAAGACCCAGCAACCACTATCACATGGGAGGGGTTCCCACCAACATTGATGCAGAGGTCTTGAGAGACGCTGCCAACACAGTGCCCGGTCTGTTCGCTGTGGGAGAGTGCGCGTGCGCGAGCTTCCACGGCTTCAACAGGCTGGGTACCAATTCCCTCCTGGAGCTAATCACCATGGGCAGGTTTGCGGGGCAAAAGGCCATGGAATACCTCCAGGGAGAGCCTCCGGATATGCCTGCCAATGCCGGGGAAAAGACCTTCCAGAGATTTTCCGGGTACCTGGAATCACAGGGGCAAGCCAGACTCGGGGATTTGAGAGAGAAACTCAGAGCCCTGATGACAGAAAAAGTAGGTGTGTTCCGTGAGGAAAAGGCCCTCCAGGAGGCTCTCTACCAGATCAAGGAGCTCCAAGCCCAGGCCATGGAGGTAGCCCTGTTCACCAAAGAGCTTCCCATGAACCAGGAGCTGGTGGAGAGATGGGAGCTGGATAACCTGCTCAGTTCGGCCATGCTCATAGCAACAGGGGCGCTTAACAGAAGGGACTCCAGGGGAGGGCATTTTCGGGAGGACTATCCCCAAAGAAGCCCCGATTACGACAGCCACAGCCTCCTTTACATGGAGAGCTTCGGTGAGGTGAGAATAGAGAAGAAACCGGTGGACATGAGCCTTTACAGGGAAGGCGGACCAAATGCTGAGAAATTCGGGATGATAGAGAGGAAGTACTGAAACTGCCTGGGCCTCCCAAGCCGAACTGAAAAGAGAAGTAGTCGGAAAGGAAAGGGAAAAAGATACCCATGAGCGATTCCTATGAGATCACCTTGAAGATCCTGAGATACGACCCTTCCACAGGGAAAAAATGGACCCAGTCTTACAGCCTCAGGACGGGCGGAATACTTAGGTTCACAGACCTCTTCAGGAGAATCAACCTGGAACAGGATCCCACATTGGCCTGGAACTCATCTTGCGAACATGGCCAGTGTGGAAGCTGCGCCGTGAAGGTGAACGGCATGCCGCTTCTGGCCTGTGAGCTCCTGGTGGCCAACGCCATCCAGAGATTTGGGACCAGCCATTTCTTGGTGGAGCCCATCACAGTGGGTCCGGTGGTTAGGGACCTGATAGTGGATTTGGAGCCTGCGTACCAAAGGGTGGAAACCACAAAGCCTTACATCATACGAAGAAAGGAAAACCTATACGGAGCGGATGAGTACAGGATAGCCCCCCAGGAAATGGATGCTTATCTGGAGGCTACCCGCTGCATCAACTGCTTTTGTTGCGCCACTGCCTGCATGAGCGGGCCCAGGAGCTTCCTCGGGCCCAATGCCGTCATGGCCTCCGTGCTCAGAGCCTTGGATCCCAGGGAAGCTGCTGTGGAGGAAAGGCTGAAAGCGCTGCACGGCCCCCAGGGGGTCCGCCATTGCCACACCTCAAAGGCCTGCTCCCAGGTGTGCCCCAAAGAAATAGACGTGGCACATTATGTGGCTTTGGCCAAGGCTGCAAACCTCAAGAAGCCAGAGGAGACCTGACTCGCATCACTCATAACCATCTGATAATGCTGAATCAGTTCCCCAGGCCTCACGGGATGCTTGGGCAGGCTGCTTCCCCACCGTAACTTCACTCCAGCCCCAACCCTTGCTTCTGCAGGGGCTCTACGAAATAATACTCCAACCGGACGGACACGGACGGCCAAGGCCTTTTTCGTTTGTGAATTCCGATTCAACGGACCTCCTAGCGGATATCCGGGAGAGGAACGGATTCTTGAGCAGCATAAGAATAAGTGGACTCCTTTTTGGTCTTGGAGTAATGCTTTTTGCCATCTGGAGGTTTAGAGGGGGCAAGTTCACCAAAACGGATCTTAGCATATCCTTCCTGCTCTCCGCAGGAGCCATCGCCCTTTCCCTGTATCCGGGGATCTTCAATGAGGTTTCCTACCTGCTGGCCGGAAGGTACGGTGTCAAGTCGGGCAGATTGTTGTCTGTGGTGATTGCCTCCAACTTTGTTCTTTTCCTGCTGGTGCTCAGGCTCATGGCCAAGCAAAGTGCCAGTGACCGTCATCTCACCAAACTGGTTTCAGCCCTGGCCATGGACCGTTTTCGAGCCCAGGAGGGCAGACCCAGTTTCAGGGACTGTATCCTGGTGGTTATCCCGGCCTTCAACGAGGCCGAAAACCTCCCCCTCATACTAGGCAGGATTCCCCACCAGATCAATGGGAGGAAAATCAAGGCCCTGGTAGTGGTGGACGGGGCCACTGACACAACCGCGGATGTGGCCCGCACAGCCGGATTCCCGGTGGTCATCCATCCCATAAACCGGGGGGGAGGGGCTGCCCTGAGGGTTGGGTACGCTGTGGCCGTGGAGGATTCTGCCCAGATCGTTGTGACCATGGACGCTGACGGGCAACACCAGCCTGAGGAGATTCAGAGACTGGTGGAGCCCATCCTAAGGGGGGAGGCGGATTTCGTCTGCGGCTCACGCATGCTTGGAAAGCACTCAGGAATAGAGCCTTTGAGGATCATGGGGATACTCTTCTTTAACACCCTCATCAGCATCCTGATGCGAAGAAGGATAACAGACTGTTCCAATGCCTTCAGGGCCATAAAGACAGAATGCCTGTCCCAGCTCAGACTGGAACAGGATCAGTTCCATACTACGGAAATCCTCATCGAGGCCATGAAAAAAGGATTCAGGGTCATGGAGGTGCCGGTCACCGTGACAGGGAGAATATCCGGTTCCTCCAAGAAACCTCCCAGTTTGTTCTACGGGTGGGGTTTTCTGAAGGCCATCTTCAAGAGCTGGTGGAGGGACTGATGGCTTCCTCAAGAGAAGCCTCGGTCAGCTTGGTAATAGTGAGCTACAACGGGAAGAGGTTTTTGGGCCCTTGTCTGAAGTCCCTGTTTGATCAGTCCTATCCCATGGGGCAGGTGGAGGTGATCCTGGTGGACAACGGCTCCAAGGACGGCACCGGCAGGTGGGTAAGGGAATCCTACCCCCAGGTAAAACTTTTGGAAACCGGAAAAAACCTGGGATTTGCCAAGGGCTGCAATGAAGGGGCCAGACTCTCGAAGGGAAATTTCATAGGGTTCTTGAACCAGGATACGGTGCTCCACAAGCACTGGCTGGCAGCTTTGGTGGAATGCCTGGAGAAGGACGAAAAAAGGTGGATCTGTCACTCCTGCACCTTTATGCCGTGGACCGAGGAGTTCTCCAGGATGGACCTGCACGCTGACCACCCGCGGGTCTGCTTCTACGATGTGGGTGGGCTGGGGAGCTACAGGTATCTCAGTGAGGATGCCAAGTGCCCGGAGAAGCCCACTTTTGGGCTCACGGGTGGAGCCTTTCTCATGAGGCGATCAGTCCTGGAGCGCTACGGCTATGTGTTCGACGAAACCTTCAGTGCCTACTGCGAAGATCTGGACTTGGGCTTGAGGGTGTGGTGTTCCGGTCACAAGGTGTTTCTCTGCGGCCGTTCGGTGGTGTTTCACGACCAGGAAATGGGCCGCGTGCCTGGGAAAAGCGATCTCAAGAAGGCCTTGGTGGCCAGCAGAAACAGGCTCATGGCTTTTTGGAGGAACTGCAGCTCGGCTGAGTTCTCTTTGCTACTTCCCTTGCTGCTGATGGACATGATTCTGAAGCCCCTTCACCTTCAAATGCCATTGCCCCTTAGGGTAGCCATGGGCCTGGGAATGTTCCCGGTGGCCCTGGCTGCACTTATTCTTGCCATGGTGCGGTTCCCGGAAAGCCGCCCTGAGAGGGAAAGGCTCATCTCTTTCAGAAAGGCTCCTCCCTTCTGGGTGCTGGGACAACTGCTGGCCAGGGACCTTTCATGAGATTCCCCTTCAGGCTAAAGGGGGGCCTGGATTCAAGCCGGAAGGGACTGCTGCCTGTTCTTGGACTTGGATGTGATTGGCTTTTTTGTTTGGGAGAATTGCCCGGGAGGACGCGAGTGAAGGCTGAGCATAAGAGACAAAGAGTCATGGTGGTGGGCCTGGACGGGGCCACCTTTGACCTTATTCAACCCTGGGCCCAGGAGGGAAGGCTTCCCACTTTTGCAAGGATGATGGAGGAGGGCTGCTGGGGCGAGCTTACCTCCACGATCCCTCCTTTCACAGCCCCAGCCTGGTGCACTTTTGCCACAGGCAAGAACCCCGGGAAACATGGCCTGTATGACTTCGCCGGCAGGAAAAAGGGAACCTATGAGATGCTTCCTTTGGACGCTTCCTCCCTCAGGGCCTCCACCCTCTGGGAGATACTAAGCACCCAGGGGAAAAAGGTGGTGGTCCTCAACGTGCCCATGACCTACCCCCCCCCAAGGGTAAACGGTCTGCTGGTCACAGGCATGCTCACCCCGCCCAATGCCTCCAACTTCACCCATCCGCCGGAGCTGGCCTCTGAGCTTCTAAAGGCTGTGCCAGGATATGAGATCTGGCCGGAGGGAGTTTTTCACCCCATGGGCCGGGAGTCGGAATTCCTGAGGGTGGTACAGGAACTCACCGAGATGAGGTTCGCTGCTGCCCGTTATCTGATGGGCAGGCTGGACTGGGACTTCTTCATGGTGGTCTTCAGGGGACCGGATCTGGTGCAACACTGGCTTTGGAAGTACATGCAGGATGCGAAAGCCCCAGGGGGGCTGGGAGAAGGGATACTGGAGGTGTACAAGAGGCTTGATGCAATCCTGGCGTCCTTCCTGGAACTCCTCCCACAGGGGACCACTTTGGTGCTCATGTCAGATCATGGAGCCGGCCCCTTGGATGCCTATATCCACGTCAACACATGGCTCCTGGGGGAAGGATACCTCAGGATCAAGCCTTCGGTCTTTTCAAGGGGCAAGCTGGCAATGTTCCGTTCGGGGGTGACCCCCAGGAGGCTTTATCGGGCGCTGATGCGCACCGGTCTAAAGAGAAATGTGGGGAGCATGGTTCGAGAGAGGAAAAGCCAGGTGAGGAGCCTCTTGGGCAGGGTGTTCTTGTCTTTCAGGGACGTGGACTGGCCCAAAACAACGGCTTATTCCTATGGAAACGTGGGACCCATTTACCTTAACGTGAAGGGTCGGGAACCCCTGGGGAGGGTGGAGCCAGGGGCTGAGTATGAAAAGGTAAGGGAAGAGATAGCCCGCAGGCTCTTGGAGCTTCGCGAACCCCACACGGGTCTTCCGCTGGTGGAGAGAGTCTACAGGAAGGAGGAGCTCTACAGCGGCCCGGCACTTGAGGAGGCCCCGGACCTCTTTTTCATGCCGAGGGATCTGAGGCACCAGGGCTTTGGTTTGCTCCAGTTCACCTCCAACAACTGGTTTGAACCCAGTTTCGACCGCTCAGGCGGGCATCGCATGAACGGGATTCTCCTTTTCTGGGGAGCAGGGGTGAAAAAAGGCACCCTGGCCAAGGCCGACATGACAGATGTGGCCCCTAGCCTTCTGGCACTTCTGGATACCCCGATTCCGCAAGACATGGACGGGAGAGTGCTAAAGGAGGCCTTCCAAGAGGAGGTCTGGAGCGGAAAAGAGATCAGATACTCGGATCCCCATCAAAGTGGCGAGGCTCCAGGGGATGGACTTACAGAGGAGGAGACAGAGGAGATCCAGCGCCGGCTCAAGGGACTTGGATATGTCTGATAGCCTCCCAGATGAAAAAGCCATACCCTTACTGGTCATTGTGGGCCCTCCCAGATCAGGGACATCTGTCATGGGAAGGACTCTGGGCCTGCATCCAGAGGTGGGCACGTGGATCGAACCCTATTTTGTGTGGGACCGGGACTTCAGAGATGCCGTTGATGACTGCCGCACAGAAGAGGATGCCACTCCAAGAGTGAGGGAGCGCATCCGGAGGTCTTTTCAAAGTTTCCGTCAATCCATGAGGGTCAGATGGGTTGTGGACAAGTCCCCAAGGAGTTGCTTGAGGGTGCCCTTTGTCGGGGCCGTTTTCCCGGAGGCACGCTACCTATTCCTCGTGCGTGACGGCAGGGACTCAGTGCTTTCCATGGCCAAGCAGTGGAAAGCCAAGAGGGGGGTGGTAGAGGGTTCCAGGGAAGAAGGGCTTCTTGAGGCAAGAGGCCGGCTTCTCATTCGCTGGCTTAGAAGGCAGCCCTTGTGGCGCCACCGGCTTAGGGCTCTTTGGTTCGAGCTGGGCTCGCCCTATCAGTGGCTTCGGGCGGGGCCTCTGAGCAGGGGTCGCTGGAAAGGACGTTTCGGCTGGGGGCCGCGCTTCCGGGGGTGGGAAGAGTTGATCGACAGGGTCTCCCCCCTTGAGTTCGCAGCTTACCAATGGCTCCACTGCGCCCAAGGGCTGCTGCAAGGGCTTGGAATTATTTCTGAGGAGAGAAGGATCCTGGTCAGATACGAGGAGTTCATCTCCCGGCCCGAGGAGACTCTGGCCCGGGTTTTCTCCTTCATGGGGCTTGGGCTTCCCCCAGGTTTCATGGATCGGCTACCCGCCATCATGTCGGACAATGCCGGGAAGTGGCGAAAAGAGTTCTCCCCAGAAGAGCTGGCTGGGATTGGTCCCATAATCCAGGAGGCCTTGGGTAAACTGGGTTATGAACAAGAGGCGGGTTGGTTTCTGACTGAGGGGGGCTACCGATCTTGAGTGTCACAAGTGCGGAGAGGCAGGCGTTGGTAGGCAGGCGGGTGTGGATAATAGGCCTGGACGGGGCCAGCTGGGCCTTCTTGGACCGGTACATGGGTCAAGGTAAGCTTCCTTGCCTGGAAAAACTCAAGAGCAAAGGGGTTTGGGCCAAGCTTCGCTCCACTGAACCGCCTCTCAGTCCTGCGGCATGGACTAGCTTTGCTACTGGGAAGAAGCCTGGGAAACACGGGGTGCTGGACCATCTCTATCGCCTGGAGGGAACCTATGATTTTTCTTTTGTCAACAGCAGCTTGAGGGGGGCCACTCCCATATGGAGCTTCTTGAGCCGGCAGGGCAAGAAGGTGGGAATAATAAATGTGCCTCTCACCTACCCGGCCGAGCCTGTCAACGGGTTCATGGTCACAGGCATGTACACTCCTTCTGATGAGCACCCCTTCACCTACCCCCCGGAGCTGGCTCGGGAGCTCAGGGAGGCCATAGGGGGCTACAAGGTCATTGGCGGGCGATCCAAGGAGAATCTGGACACTGCCCTCCGGGGGATCCTGGAAGAGATCCCCATGCGCACCAAGGCCGCATCTTATCTGGCCCGCAAGTACGAACCCGACCTGATGGTCCTGGTTTACGGGGCCACGGACGCTGTCCAGCACAAGTTCTGGAGGTTCGTTGATCCACAGCATCCCCGTTACGAGCCCAAGGCCCCGGAGCTTTTTCGGAAGGCCATAGAGGAGGTCTACAGAAGAGTGGATGAATCATTGGGGCGTCTCATAAAAGAGGCCCCCCAGGGCACAGTCTTTATCATAATGTCCGACCACGGCGCAGCACCCCTTTACAAATATGTTTATCTCAACAACTGGCTCATCCGGGAAGGTTTCATGAAGGTCCGAAAGGGAGCTTTCTCAACGCTCAGGTATGCCATGTACCGATTGGGCATCACCCCCTTCAACCTGCTGGGCCAGATCTCCAGGGTGGCTCCCTGGCTTGTGGACACCCTGGTAGGCCGCCTGCGGGAGGA
>JBBIOJ010000001.1:170406-268478 GCA_037443445.1 Desulfarculaceae bacterium
CCAGAGGGAATCTTGATCATGGCCGGGGAGCCCTGCGAGAGGAACAAGGAGTTGAACGGCCCTGGGATAGAGGATCTAGCCCCCACGGTGCTTCACCTGTTGGGGTTTCCGATTCCAAGGGACATGGACGGGAGGGTATTGGAGGAGGCTTTCACAGAATCCTTCCTGAAAGAAAACAGGCTGCGATTTTCAGAGCCCTGGGACCCTGCTCAGAGTGAATTCCATGGATTCGCGCCAGAAGAGGAAAGCGCTGTCAGGAAGCAGCTGGAGGGGCTGGGTTACCTTTGATGAAAAGAGTTCCAAACCACAAGAAACGCAGATTCTGAAGACGGTTGAGCTAGACCCGGGGTCCTGGATCCAGCACCAGCAAAATCCATTGCCTTGTACGAGAAGAGTTGAAGATGCTCCGTATGGGGAAGACAGGAAAAGCTTTCATCAAATGTCTGGGACCCATCCTGTTTCTGGTCTTGGCCTTGCGAGCAGTGGATACAAGGGCAGCCTGGGAGCTCCTGAGGGGGGTCCGTTGGGACCTCAGCGTGCTCAGCCTTCTTTTTTTCCCGTGGCTGACATGGGTCCATGCCCTCAGGTGGTGGATGGTCGGAAGATTGGTGGGGATGAACTCAACCCTCAAGAGGCTTTTCCAGGTCTACTATGCTGGGTGGTTTCTGGGGTTCCTGCCTCCAGGGGGAGTGGCATTGCTCGCCAAAATACTCTATCTCAAGAGGGATGGGGAGCCTGTAGGCCGAACTTCGGTCTCCCTGGGGGTGGACAAGCTCTTTGACCTCATAAGCACAGCGGTTTTTGCCATATACGGTCTTTTTTACTTCCAGGGGAGAATTCTCCGTGGAGAGGGAATGTGGCTTGGCCTGGCAGCTTGTGCTCTCATGTCGGTCATTTTGCTTCTCAAGGGGAAATGGTTTTGGGATAAGGTCCGGGACACCGTGGACAACTATGTGGGGAGATTGGGAACAAAGGCAAAAGATCTTTTTCTGCAATCGGATGAGGCAGTGGGTACCCTCTGGGAAAGGATGCGTCCGTGGGATTTTATGAGACTTGCCATGGTCTCACTTTGTTTGGAGCTGTCCAGGGCAACAGTGTTCTTTGTCTTGGCCAAGGCTCTGGGTTTGGACATCTCGGTGCCCTTTGCCTTTGCCTGCAGGGCCCTCCTCGGAGTGGTACAGTTAGCTCCTGTGACGGTCGGGGGCCTGGGGACCAGGGAAGCGGTCTTGATCCTCACATTCCCACTGGCAGGTTTGAGCCGCGAGGCTGCGGTGGCGCTGGGATTCTTATCGTTTCTTTGGAACATGATATTTCATCTTTCTGGAGTTGCTTCATGGCTCAAGGAACCGATATCATACAAGCGTGGAATGAGAACCCAAAATGGTGGGTAAGTCGATATTCGGATCCGCAGTTGGTCTCCAGTTTAGGAATTATGGATGAGGGCTAAGAAGTGATTTGGATAGTAAGTGGACCTAGTTGTTCCGGAAAAAGCACTTTTATTAAGAGTCCAACAGCTTTCCAGATAACCGGATTAGGCCATGACCAACAAGTTATCTTTCCTTTTCAAAAAGACTTTAGATCACTGAAAAATGTTCAAAATGCATTCTTTCACTACAACATTCTTCGCCCTCTTTGGAAAGTGGTTAGAAGGCGACCCATAGCCTACATGACACTTCTGTATCCCAATTGGCTATTCCTACAACTATTCAGGACAAATAGATCCAGCTATTCATTTATCCACGACAAATGGGATTATAAATTGGATAGTAAATGGATGCTATTGGCAAGGGAAGATATTCCAAAGAAGGCCATAGTATTGGTAGCTGATTACCACATCCTGATAAGACGGGTTTTGGACAGGAAAGAAAGGGAAAGCAATTCCACGGCGTTTGGTAGTCCGAAGAAAAATTATCCAGCAAGACGCTGGGCCTTTGCATATGGTGTCTTGGATTTACCCCGCATCTATGAGATGTGGTACAAGGAACTAAAAAGAGTAGGAATAGAATTTATTCCTCTGGATGCAGAGACATATGAGGAACTGCATGCACAGGACCTTGTGCAGGCCCGGGGCAGCAGGTAAAAAGGAAAGCCCACCCCAGCTGAAAAAATCGGGGATTTGGGATCCCCATGGCCTGGCCTGGAAGCCAAGGGACTGTCTCTTGGGGTTCGCCCTGGTAGTCCTAGGGGCCGCTTTGCTTTTTTCTCACCTCAGGGCCTCTCCCAGAAGCCCAGACGAACAGGCTTACCTTGCATGGGCACTTTCCTTTGCCTTGGAAGGCAAGATCGCGGAGCCTGACGGTCGAAACATAAGCAAAAGCGTCCCGCCCCTTCACACGCTCATGGTGGGAGTGGCCTTCAAGAGCCTGGGGGTGGAGACAGAAGTTGCACAGGCCGTCAGTGTCATCGGGGGGGCCTTGTGCGTTGGAGTCTGTTTCCTGCTGGGTTACCTGATGCTTGGGCTGGGAGGAGGGGTTCTGGCCTCCCTTTTGATGATCACCTCCGGGAAGGGAGAGATATGGGAATACTCCAACAGGGTGCTCAACGACATCCACCTCACCTTGTGGGTGAGTTGCGTGCTGCTTTGTGCAGTAGCGTATGTAAAGAGGGGAAGTGCTTGGACGGCATTGGGCATGGGATTATTCCTCGGGCTCGGGACCCTCACCAAGGAATCCATGCTTCTGACACTTCCCATCCTGTGCGCGGCTTTTCTGCTGGGGGAAAAATCTAGGAAAACAAGGTTCCTTCAATTTCTTATCGCAATTGCAGTGGCAGGTTCTCTGACAGCCCCTTTGCTCTTTCAGCGCTACAAAGCCTATGGGCCAGGAGCAGAAAAAGGTGCCCCAAGACAAGGTTTGAGGGCCGGGAACCTTTCAGCACTTGTGGATTCAAGGAGCTGGGGATTCAGGGGACTGGGGGAACTGGGGAACAATCTGCTCTTGAGGGGAATGCCCTCAGGCGCTTTCCGGGTGATCTACGGGGTTTCTCTCTTGGCCTGCCTGCTTCTTGCCTGGAGAAGAAGAGCCCCCAAGGAGCTCCTTCTTCCCCTTTTCTTGATATTGGTTTGGGTGGGAGTGTTCCAGACCTTCGTGCACCTTCCTCTCACAAGAAGGCAACTGTTGCCTCTTTTCCCGGCGCACAATCTGATTGCGGCATTTGTGTTGATCAAAGGCCGGGATTTTCTCATCTCCCGCTTTTTTCAAGACAGAATCCGCCCCAAGACCAATTTCATCGCGGGATCCACGGCTGTCCTGGGCCTTGCACTCCTCAACATGCCTCCCCAAACCTGGCCTCAGGTAACCATAGGAAAATTACTGCAGAGTCCTTCCCAGGGTTTTCTTGAAAAGGAAGCCAGAGAAGCCCTCTCCTGCGCCTCCGATGCCGCTCTCTTTGCCAGCAACTTCGACCGTGCACTTTATTTTTTCCTGAAAGGCAAAGTACCCGTACTGCACCTGCAAGTTTCCAGAGAAAAGGAGTCAATAGGAACCCTGAATTCAAAAAAGGGGAAAAAACAAACCAGGTCCGGCAAGGCAGGATGGGCTAGCAGGGATGCCATTGAGGATTCCTTTTCGCTCCCTGAGAGGTTCAAGTCCGCATCCCCCATGTACGCGGTGATCTTTTGTCCTGGCCTGATGGCTTGCCAGCCCCTGGTTCCTTCCTACGGAGGCCCATGGGTAACAGTGTGTGAGGCAAAGGGGGTTCTCGTGCTATCCAGAGGTGCTGAAAGAACAGCACCGTGAGGACTTCCCTTTCACAAGTTAAGCCAATCAGCACAGTCCCAACCAAGGATCCTTTCCAGATGCCTTATCTCATACTCGTATATGTCCAGAAGGTAATTTTTCTCTTTTTCCTGCATGGGTGAAAGGTACGGCCTCGAATGGACTTCCCTGGGAAGCACCTTTCCCGGAGAACCGATACCCAAGAACCCACAGACCTTCTCCAGCGACCCCAGCGGGGATTTCCTCAGCTCTTCAGCTCTCAGGACCAAGACCTGATCCCTCGGGAAGTAGAACCAAAGCCTTCTCAATTGTTCTGAATAGAACCCTCGGTCCACATAGGAATACAACCTGTGCTGATAAGGGAGGGCTTCTCTACACCTTTCTTTCTCCCTCTGGATGGCTTCCCAGAATGAAAGCGGCTCAATTCCCCTCGATCGTTGCATGTTCCAATGAGAATAAGCTCTTGTGATGGGGTTTCTGAGAATCACTATTAGCTTCAAGTTCGGATTGTACTCCCACATCCTTCGGGGGGCCGTGTACCAATACATGTAGATGGGAGTCGCCTCCCCTAGAAGCTTGTGCGAGGGTTTGGGATTGAAGGCGCAATGGTACATGGCATAGTCTAAAAAGACACTTTGGAAGAGATCCTCGTTGTCGAAGAAGTGCAGTTCCTTGGCATCGGCCAGGCAAATCTCAGGATGCTCATCCAGATAGGAGGCAAGGGCGGAAGTGCCCGCCTTTTGAGCCCCGCATATCAGGAAGTCTACCTTTCTGTGGAGTTGGTGGCCACCGGTGGCCAGTCTGTAGCCTCTCTTTAGCCTCCACCAAATCTTGTGCGACACCTTCTCGACTTTGCGCCTCGCCCAGGTTCTTATTCCCCCAGCATTCTCTCCGCTGCGGAAGGTTTGGATGGAACCCAATTTCATCAGAAATACCCCAGTTTCCGGTTCAGCTTTCCAGCGATCCGTTCAAAGCCCTCCAGGAGTTCTGGTTCAAGCGAATCCCTCCAGGAGTTGTCCACTTTGATGGTTCCCGGGGATTTCTCAAAACGCACAGAAGGAGAGCCCCCTACAATGTGCCTTTCTCTCGATTCTACCTGGATTGGATCCTCCCAGGGAGAAAGCCCCCATCTCTCGGCCACTTGTCTCAGGACTTGCATATGATCTTGGCAGAAATCCTCATAGCGGAGAAAAATCCGTTGGGAAGGCCTGGTCCGCCGGGAAAGAACTAGAATACTCCTGGTTGTGAGTGCCCATTGCCGGGAAGCCTGCAGGAAGGGATGAAGGGAGCTCTTTTCCCACTGCCTGGCCCTGGGGCCTCGTGTCATGGAATGGGCCACAGCACGGCCGTCCCGCACAAGAACCACCAGCCTCATCATTTCCGGGGCTGCCAAATGGAGGAGCATGTAATGATAGATGGACTTGGAGGAATCCACCACAAAGCTGGCCCCTGAAGCAGATGATATTGCCTGATGAAGCCTAAAGCAGTTAAGGCCAATCCCTACTTCCTGCCTTAGGGGGGGCCAGGCTTGGGCCAGTACACGCATTCCCGCCACACCCCCTGATAGGTAAAAGGCCATCAGCACAGATCTCCAGATACGCTTCTGCCTGGTCTTGAAAACGGTGTTCCCAAAGGAGGTCCCAAAACGCCTCTCAACCTCCTTCCAAAAATCACATTCCCCAACCGGCTTCCCGCAGGAGCAAGTCAGAGGGTAATCTTCTTCCAGGGAGAGGAGTTGCCTGTCCCTGCTCACAAAGCCCTGCAGCCTTCTTACCTCCCCTGTGGAGACCCCCAGGGGATGGCTGCCTAGCATCAGGTCCAGTAGTGTGGAGCCTGACCTGGAGGCACTGGCTATGAAAAGCACCAAGGGAAATCCCGGGGATCCAGGAGATGCTCCCGGGGAATTCCTGTTAGCATTCCTCAGAGCCTTGGTGTATGTGCTGCAGGGCCCAGGGGTGGGAGCCCCAAGGTGACCCCTATCAAGAAACAATACTTGTCGGGACAGGCAAATCATTCTTCTCCAGGCCATCGAGGATTACAAGGCAACCTTTTCCCACCTGATTGGTGTGTCTTGGCAGGCCACTGGGATCAGCCGCTTCTCCGCCTTCCCGAGAACTTGTAAAGGAGCTGCTCCCAGAGCATCTTGTCCTCCCTGTCCAGACCCCACCGCTTCAAAAAAAATCCCAAAACAGCAGCCACCAGCAGCAAACGCACGGGCAGAGACCAGGGCCCCAGGATTAGCCACAGGTCTCCCATTCCCAAGAATATACAGCAAAGCCCCAGGGCCAATCCAATGAAACCCAGGCTGCGGGAAGAGAAAGGATGCAGCTTCAAGATGCGCCAAAGAACAACCACCTTGAAAATGTTCACCGCAGAAATGGAAGTGGAGGTGGCTATGGCCGCCCCCATGGCCCCGTGGCTTGGGATAAGAAAAAGGTTCAACAGAATGTTCAGACCCACACATGCCACAGTAATGCAAAGCTGTACATTTTGCTTCCCGACCATGATCAGGGTGAGCCCTGTTCCCCCCGTGACAGAATTGACAAGACTGCCCACCCCCAGGATGGCCATCACCACTTTCCCCCCGTGGGTGAATTCCCTGCCGAACAGACCCATGAGTTCCTCTGCCCCCAGCAGCATTATCAGGAAAGCTGGCACAGTGCAGTATGTTACCCAGCGGGTTGTGGTTTTCAGTACCTGGGATAGGCGTTCCCCCTTCCCCTCGGCGTGAAGGCTGGCTGCCAGAGGTCCGTAAATGGAGTTGGTGGCGTTGAGAACCAAGGGCAACAACAGAGGAATCCTGGAGGAGGCCCTGTATAGACCGACTGCCTCACTCGAACCCAGCATCCCCAACATCAAGGTGTCTGTCCAGGAGAGCAGATAATTGAGCATCCCGATAAGGAGGATGGGCACAGAATTCCCCATGAGCTCTCCTAGGTCGTATACTGGCTCCAAAGACCTGTCCCTGAGGCCGGGGAAAAGCAAGAGCATGAAACGCAGTGCGAATACGGCAGCCAGCGCATTGGAAGCTATGAAAGCCCATATGACCCCCTTGAGACCTTGTCCCAGGATCAGCAACAGGGCCACAAGCCCCAGATTCGCCCCCGGCTCTATCAGGTTTCGCGAAAGAACCGTGAACCTGGTGGTGTGAAAGCCCGTAAGAAGGGAACTGCTCACAGCCAACAAAGTGACGCAGGGCACGGCCGGGGCCAAGGCCCTAAGAACCTGAGCCATTTGGGAATCCTGAAAGATCCTCTGGGCAATGTCTCCTGCCAGGAGCCAGAGCATGAATCCAGTCAGGCACCCGCTTAGCAGGCAGACCCCGGTTGAGGAAATCAGGACTCCTTTCAATCTTCGGGGGTCTTTGCCCTTGTAGATGGAAACCAGCCTGGTGCCACCCAAGGGGATTCCAAGTCTTGCGAATACCTCCGAGATGCGCACGGCTGCCATGCCAAGGGAGTACAGACCCAGCCCCCCCATTCCCAGGAATCTGGCCAGCAGGATCTGGCCTGCCAGGTCCAAGGCAGCCCCGATTCCACCTCCCAGAATAGTCAGTCCAGCCCCTTTGGCGGTCTTCCTGATCTCAGGAGAAACCTTGGAATCCTTGTTTGGGGCCCTCAACAGGTCGCTTTCCCTTGCAAGCTCATCCAATGGGCATCACCGTCTTGGCAAGAGTGCCCGGGCTGTCAGGACTCTGGCGTGCAGGTCCAGAAAGGGGGCAAGGCCTCTTGTCCACCATCTTCCTGCGTTGGCCAGAAGCCACCGGGGTACCTTCCTGGAAACCGGATGAAAGAGCCTTGCTCCATTCGGTCTGGAGAACTCCCTCAGAATCACTGATGTGGGGACCTCTTTCCCCACACCGTTCAGTATCCTTTTGTGGGGAGGCACCGAGCCTGTGAGCGGATTTGCGGCCCACCAAGGCTCATAGGGGTGGTCTAAACAAATGGGAGTTCCGAAAACCTTTGCCAGGGTCGGAATCTTGTACTCCAGGAATCCTGTCTCCGGAATGGACTCTTGGCTGTACCTTTGCAGAAAGGATCTGGGGAAACACACCACCACGAAAAGACAGGCGAAAAGGGGCCCTTCGTAGCCAAACCTGATACTCAAGAACTCCTTGAAGGACTCGAAGTCTTTCTGCTTGAGGGGATTCTTCCCTCCCACCCAGGGCCACCAGGATTCAACCTCGGCAATGGGCCGAAATCCAGAGAGCAACAACTGCCCGGGCTCCAAGGTGTGAAACAGCTCTCTCAGGGGAGCCAGGGGAAGCATGTCCCACTGCATTACGAAAACCGTTTCCCATTCCAGATACCTGCCCCTGTCCCGGTACCATCTTGCTATGAGCTGATCCCCGTTTCTCCATTTCCAGGCTGCACTGCGTTGCTCGGGAAACACATACAGATCATCCAGATAGCGGCTCAATTTGGCCCCAGCCTCCTGGATGCCGGTCCCAGGTCCTCCGTAAAGCCCGTAAATCCTCGCTGTGGGGTTCATCTCCCTCAAACCCCTTAGCCTTTGGGCGCAGACCCCATGTTTCTTGTAAAACCAAAAAAGCACCGCAGGTTCCATCTCAGCGCCCACGCTCCACTTCAAAGCCCATGTTTTCAACCTCTTCGATGTCTTCCTCATCAAAACAGCCCAGGTCCACCTTTCGATACCTACCCAAAGTGTCAGGAGGCCTGGGCAGAGAGCAAAGCCGATTGAGAGCTTTTTCATCTAGGTCCAGAGCCAGAAAGGAGAAGAGCTAGAGATCAGAGTATCCCAAGCGCTCCATCAAGGGGCAACCCCTCACTTCTTGGTAAAACTCTCTCAGTCCCTGGTCCTCCAGAAATGCGTACTTTCTTTGCTTGTTCAGCCTGTTGCAAAGTCCACTAATCCGCCCCAGGCCTGCATCCAGCCCGCAGAAATCAACCAGCCTGGCCAGGATTTTTTCCGGGGCCTCCAAGAAGTCCTCATAACGCACGGAGATAGCCCGATCCTTGAGCTGGGCCAGGACCTCCATTTCCCTGGCCACGTACGTGTTCCAAAGCTGGAAGGCTCCCTCCAAGGTGTCACATCCGTAGACCCTCATTCTGTTGTACCGGTGCAGGGGACTCATATGTTCCAGGAACCTTTGAGAAGTCTCCAAGAAGTAAAGCAGCCACGGCCTCTTTCCCATCTGGGAGGCACGCCTCTTGAACCTGCCCTGGAGGCTGTGGTCTTTCCGCGCCGGATTCCCAATTCTTCTCTTCTCCCTGACCGCCAGGCTCCTGGCCACATCCACCCCATTTCTCACTATGTGCACGACCCTGGCGCTGGGAAAAACATCCAGCCAAAGGGGCAAGAGGAACGCGTTTCTAGGGTCCTTCCAGCCCCAAGGCGAGTCCATGGCGCACAAGGTGCGGAACCTCCAGTAGAGTCTGAGTCCCAAGAAAGAGAGCACCCTGAATGAGGAAACATCCCTTTTCAGGGATGAGGTAACCTCCCCGCTCAGCTCAGAATTGTAAAGTAATAGTCCCACCGGGAGGGGATTGTCCCATCTGCCTCCGCAGATGCCGATCAACTTTTCGTTGCGCCTCCTGAAAAACAAGGCCTCCTGGGTCTCGTCCAGCTCCCAGCCCACGAAAAGACCGCACTCCCTGAGCATGGTTGTCAGAATGGACGTGCCTGAACGATGCATTCCCATGATGATCACTGGGTAGTTGGCTTTGATGCTTGGGTCAACTTGGATCATTCCAAAGGCCCCTCCAGGCTGCCTGCCTTTTCCAGCTGTGAAGACATGGACCCGCAACACTCTTCCGGGAGTGCTGATCAAGGCCTAACCCTGACCATCTACCCAGCTCCACCGGATCAGGGGCTTGCCTCCCAGAGCCCCCAAGATGTTTCAAGTTGTCCAGACTCAAAACCCCTGCGCGCTCTTGTAGCTGTACGGACTCTCTCCAGGCAGGATTCCTTTGCTCCAGACAAGTCCGTTGAGCCAGCCCAGCGGCCTTTTAGCCCAAGGCTTTCGCCTTCAAGACCTCAGGGAGCACCCTTATGGCCCCTTGCAGGTTGCCCATTGCCAGCAGGATCCGCCAGGCCCTTTCTTTCCTACCTGGAACCACCATGGCAGCCCCCAGATTCCCGAGCACCAATCCCGTTGTGGCCCAAAGGAACCTGGCCTTGTTGGTGAAACTCTTTTCTCCGTGGAGGCAAAACAAGTAGGCGTGCCCCATGAGCTGCTTCATGCCGCGCTTGACTGCCCTTGCTGTTTCCCTCCGGGGGGGATAGTGAGCTAACCTGGCAAAGGGGGTAACCTTCAAGCTGTACCTGCCAGACACCCTCCAGCCGAATTCCACATCCTCCAGCCCGTGGCGTCCCTCCTGATTCATATCAGAAAGCCTGAACTCTCTTAGCACCTCCGCCCTAAAGCAACTCAGCCCGCCTGGGATCCACTGGACCTCTGTCACGGCCTGAGGAATCCCAACAGGGGTGAAGTAACCCCAGGGCAAGAGCTGGCCTGGCGGCCCCTTTTCCATGAGGAAAAACCAGGCCCAAATCCGGAACCACTTGGGTTTGGGCCTTCGGTTGGTTATGACTCCGCTCACCCCACCCAGCCTACCGGTCTTGTCCTCCCCGAAAACCTTCAGGATTTCCTCTACAAAAAGGGGTTCCAAGACCACATCGTCGTCCAGAAAAAGCAGCAAATCCCCCCTGGCCACCCTTGCCCCCAGGTTGCGGGAGGCCGAAAGCCCCGGGGGGGACTTGCGGTGGTACTGGAATTCCACCCCCTTCGGTACCCTCAGTTTCAAGGCCTCCAAATCCAGGGCCCCATCGTCCACTATTACCAGCTCCTGGGGAAGTCGGCTCTGGGCCCAGAGGGAATCCAGACAACGGTAAAGCTCCTCTTCCCGGTCCATGGTGGCTATGATAACCGAGAGCCGGCTCATCTGCGCGGTTTCCTGAAACTCTCGAGGTTGAACCCACCGGTGCCTATGCTTCCGCTCAGGCCAGGGGAACTTGCCGGAGCCTCGAGCCTGTATACCAGTAGGGCGGAGTTCCCGGGATATTGCACCTCGCGAAGAAGATGGCTATTGATTCCGGCCTGTTTGAGCCTCTCCATCACCTTTTCCCCGATTGTGCCTTCCTTTTCCAGCACAAGGAAGTCCGGCCGGGCAGTATAGCCTTCTAACACATCCTTTAGAGGAAGCCAGGAGCCTTCAGAATAAAAGGCCACTGTCTGGTGTTCTGTGGCCACAAGCGGCTTTGGAACCCCCTGCGACCTTATCCATTCCCCTGCCAGGCGCCGCACCAGCTTGTCCTGTCTCTGGGGGCTGAGGGTCCAGGGCAGAGTCAGAAGCCCCAGAGCGCACAACAGAAGAATTGGGAAGGCCTTGGAAACTCTTACCAGGCCGCCCTTGGCCGCCCACAGGGAGACCTGGAAAAAGCCCAAGGCGGCGAAAAGATGCCCGGATAGCACTGCCGGGCCTAAGTGCCTCTTGCTGATGGCAAAAGCTCCCGAGACCCGCACGTACCCCAGGGCCAACCAGGCCCCCAATAGAAGCCCCACGAGCCACCAGGATTCCCTGCCTTTCCATCTCCCCAATGCCAATAGGCCCAACAGGCCAAGCCCCCACAGGGCCGGGTGGGCAGCCTTGATCCAGTGCTTAATCAGCTCCAGGGCCGCCACGGCATGGCGGTTCTCCCAGGCTGAGGAGAAGAAGTTGCGAAGGCGAGGCTGGGGGATATTCTCCAGGATGTTTTCTATCTTGGCCTTCTGTGCCTGCTCGGGCCCGGCTAAAGAGAGCCGGATCTGTTTCTGGTATGTTTTGAGCTCCCCGAGCCCCTGCTCTTGGATGCCCACCCCCTGGACGACCACCGCAGCCGAGAAAGCCACCAGAGATGGAAGCATGAGCAGGAGGACCCCCCTCAGGGCTCTGAAAGGCTGCCCTCTCAAAATGCCCACTCCCAAGATCCAGCCCAGCCCCACCCCCAGCGCCACCAGCCCATCCAGCCTGTTGGCAGTCCCCATCAGGAATGTGACACCGGCCAGGAAAAACCAAGCTCCGCTTCCAGACTCCCTGCCTCTCAACAAGGCCCAAAGGCCCAGCAATAGAAGAAACCAGGAAAGGGGTTCCCTGATGACGTCCATGGAATAGTGGGTCAGGGAAGGGCAGAGGCAGTAGAAGAGGGCAGGGAGCAGGGCCCAGGACCCCTCCAGGAGTTTCCTTGCAACCAGGTAAATAGGTATTACTGTCAAAAGACCGAAGAAGACCGAAATTCCCCTGGCAGTCCCAAGCCAGTCCCCTGAAACAGGCTGCAAGAGGGCGATCAGGACAGGGAAGATGGAAACATGGGAGGCCCCAAAGCCCTCAGTCCATCTCCCCAAGGCCAGGGCTTTGGCTGAGTTGATGTAGTCTATGGCATCCGGGTTTATGACATAGGGGGCCGTGAGGTGGGGCACGCGCACGGCCAGGCCGGCCATCAATAGCCCGGCTAGGAGAAAAGTTTCCTTGCCGGACCAGGCCCCTTTTCCACCCTGTATTGAGGCCATGGCCCTACTGCCCCTTCCTGAGGAACACGGTGCGCAATGTCATGACCAAGATCATGATATCCAGCACAAAAGAGGCGTTTTGAATGTAGAACAGCTCGTACTCGAACTTCTCTATTTGGGACTCCCTGCTATCGGCATAGGAGTGGTTCACCTGAGCCCATCCGGTAAGCCCGGGCTTGAGGGCGAAACGCAGCTCGTAGAGGGGAATTTCGCGGGCAAGCTGGTCTGCAAAATGTGCCCTGATGGGACGGGGACCTATGAGGCTCATGTCTCCCTTGAGCACGTTGATGAACTGGGGAAGCTCGTCCATTCTCAAGCGTCTTAGCCATTTCCCCACCCTTGTTATTCGAGGGTCCTGGGGGCTGGACCAGACAGGTCCTGTTCTGCTCTCTGCCCCCTTGACCATGGTTCTGAATTTCAAGCACTCAAAAGGCCGTCTGAACCTCCCCAGCCTCTCCTGTCGGAAAAGGGCAGGCCCAGGGCTGTCCAGCCTTATGAGCAAGGCCACCAGGCCCATAAGGGGCAGCAGGAGAATCATGGCCAATGCGGAGATGGATACGTCCAGCAACCTCTTTGTCTTCAGGTAGTAAGGGCTCGGCCCTCCCAGCATGCCCAGATGCGATACCAGCCATCCCTCATCCACGTAAGTAATGGGGACCTTGCCCGTGACGCTCTTGTAAAGGGTTATGAGATCGCTTATCTCCATACCCTCGCAACTCTTGTGCAACAAGGCCCGTAGGTCCTCCCTGGTAAGCCCCGGGTCCATGAACTGGAAGGCCAGGGCCTCAACCCTTTGATCCCCCAGGAGTTCCTCCACACCCTGGTATACGTGGGGGCTTTCATCCGGGTTGCGGCGAAAAGGAGTAGTGTCGTTGGTGGGCAACACCCCCTGCACTGTGTACCGGAAGGAGAGGGCGGGGAGAGCTCTTTCCAGAAACTCTGAGATCAGCTCGGAAGAACCCACCAAGGCCAATCTTTTTCTGTTTATCCAGGAAAGCCTGCTCTTGTAAAACAGGGTCCTCCACACATATAGGGCTGCCACACAAAGCGGCACCTGCACGCTCAAGACCACCCGGCCTATCCAATAGCCCGGCACAAAGAACTGCAGGACCATCAAGAAAAGTGTGGATGTGGTGACGGCCCAGAAAATGGCAAGAAACAACCTGAGGGGTGCCCAAAGCCGAACCACGGAGTAAAGCCCGTACAAATACAGAAAAACAACGTGGGAAATGATGGTCAGGAAGAAAAAAAGGTTAACCCTCTCCAAAGCCAGATCCAATGAAATCCTCAATGTCTTAAAGGAAAATTTCAAAACGTACCCGCCGTAGATCCCCATGCACAAAAGAAACAGATCCACGGCCAACAGGATTAAAGCCTTGTGAACAGATCGTTTTATCAAGTAATTCCACAAGGTAAGAACCTCACATCTCCCTCAGCGTATGCTGGACGGAGGCTTTCTCACAAGCCCGTTCAAGACTCCAAAAAAACGACTGTAATTCAGCAAGAGAAAGTTGAAGGGCAGGGCAAGGGGCTTGAACTTGACTCCCCACAGGTGGGCCACCCATCCCAAACATCCCAGCCCGTAGAGAACACCCTGTGCAAGGAGTGTCATCGCATACCAGCTTCCACGGCCGGCCACCAGGAGGTTGCTTATCAACAAGAGCAGGAGCAGAAAGGGGGATAGGTGCCTGAGCAGCTTGTGGGAAAGCACCGAGAAAAAGACCAAGGGCCTTCTCCACAAACCAAACTCCAGCACCCCGCGCAGAATGCTTCTGAAAGCCCTGGAGGTTCTTCGCACGCGCACCTTATGGGTGGGAGCCAAAGAAGCGCAGATGGTATCGTAAGCCTTGGCCCTGGGCTCGTATTCCACCTTGAAGCCCCTGCCCACCACAGAGAGGGTTTCCCAAAAATCCACATCATCGTGGGCTGTCCTCATGGGCATGTACAGCTCCCGCCTCATGCAAAAGGCCGCCCCTGTCCCAAAAGCCAATATGCCCAGGCGACTCTCCATGGTGCGAAGTCTTTCTTCCAGCTCCCAGTACAGCCCGGCCGACAGGGTGATGGAGGAATCCTCCAGGTTTCGATACTGTATCCTCCCGCTTACCGCCCCCACCCTTGGATCTCGAAACCTGGGGATTATGTGGCAAAGGAACAAAGGATCGAATCTGGTTTCAGCATCCGTAAAAACCAGCAAATCGCCCTTGGCCTGCGCCACGGTGTCGTTGTGCACTGCCGAGCGTCCTCTGGGGGCTGGGAAATCAAAAAGCTTGACCGCAGGCCATTGTTCTTTTGCCTTGAGGACCTCGGCACAGGTTCTGTCCTGGGAGCCGTCGGAACCCACCAAGACCTCCACCCAATCCAGACCGCGGGAGAGCTCCCTCAGATTCTCTATCCTTTCACCAATGGATTTCTCCTCGTTGCGTGCGGCTATTATGAAAGACACTTTGGGAGGAGGATAGGCCTCGGTGGATTGCTCCTCCTGGGGATCCGGCTTGAACCGGCACCAAAGAAAAAGCACCACCCAGTAAAGCCCCCAGGTGTGCGAAACGCAAAGCAAGCTCACCCAGTAGAAAAAGGTCGTCAAATCAATGAGACTCATGCACATCCCTGCGGAAAGAGTGGGCTTGCTTCATGGGAGTTGAAGAGATTACAGTTTTCAACCCCTTGCTGTTTCCTCAGCTTAGGAACCTCACTTTTTTCCTGGAGCCATCCCACCTTATGTCTGGTATGAGCGCGTAGCGACGGGCCTCTATTCTTTGGCGGAAACGAAGCAGGTCCCCCAGCATGAGCGCCAGCTCCCTTTCCATGTCGTGGGTGGGCTTGTAGCCCAGCTCCAGGAGCTTCTGGTGGTCCGGATTGTAGTAGTGCTCTTCCAATTCCATCCTGGGGTTTTCGGTGTTCCTTATATGTACCTCCAGGTCCATGGAGCGGGCCACCTTTTGGACTTTCAGGGCTATTTCCGTAAGATCGTAGACCTCCTCGAACTGGTTGAAGACCCTGTATTCGCCTTTGGCAGGTGGATTTTCCAGGGCCAGGGTCAGGCATTGCATGGAGTCCCTGAGGGGCAGAAAACCCCTTTTCTGATGACCCTTGCCGTAAGGGGAGAGGGGATGGCCTATGACGGCCTGCGCGCAAAACCTGTTTATGGCAGTGCCGAAGCACTGATCAAAATCGAATCGCGTGAACAGGCGATCGTCCTGGCCCATTTCGTCTATGCGCGTTCCGTAAACAACTCCCTGCATTATGTCCGTGGAGCGAAGCCCCCAAAGCTGGCAGGCCATCATCACATTGTGGCTGTCGTGGACCTTGCTTTGGTGATACCAACTGGAAGCCTGCCTTGGGAAGGGGAGGGTGGCTGTACGGCCCCTGAACTCTATGGTGAAAAAGCCCTCAGGGATGTCTATTCCCGGAGTTCCGTATTCCCCCATTGTCCCCAACTTCACCAGATGCGCTTCCGGGCACACATCCCTCATGGCGTGAATTATGTGAAGCGTGCCCACTATGTTGTTGGTCTGGGTGAAGACCGCGTGGTTCACGTCCATCATGCTGTACGGGGCAGAAGGCATCTCGGCCAGGTGGACCACCGCCTCTGGCTCGAAGGTCCTAAAAACATTCCAGACGAAGTTATAGTCCCTCAGGTCCCCCCTCCTGAAATTCAGGTTGCTCCCGAAGCGGTCCCTGAAGGCCTCCAGCCGCTCGGTCATTCTCCTTATGGGAGTGGCCGACTGGGAGCCCACCTCCGCAACCCAATCCCTTCTCATGTAGTTGTCCAGGCCGTACACCTCGTGGCCGCGGGCAGCGAGGTACATGGCAAGGGACCAACCCAAGTAACCATCCACGCCGGCTATGAGAACTCTCATAAACCCCCCTTGACTAACAACACTTTCCTTTGGTCCTTTGGGAGGAGGCCCTCTCCCACAGAGCTGGCCTTCAAAGTTTTTTACTCTAGTTGGATCCAGTGCCCGTGTCAATGTCCAGGCAAGCCTTGAGGTCTCGCACCCAGGACAGGACAGAGGTATAATGCCCGGAACTTGACTCGTTCCCGGAGCTTTCCCGGGCCGAGGGCTCATCTGGGTTGAGGAGGTCTTAGGTGACGAAAAACTCAAACAAGAATGGATCCTTGGAGGAGCGCTGCATCAACACCATCCGCTTTCTGGCTGTGGATGCAGTGGAAAAGGCCAACTCCGGGCACCCCGGGATGCCCATGGAGGCTGCAGCCTTGGCCTATGTGCTCTGGAGCAGAATACTGCGTTTCAGCCCCAGCAACCCCCATTGGCCCAACCGGGACAGGTTTGTCCTCTCGGCGGGCCACGGCTCGATGCTTCTTTATGCTGTCTTGTTTCTGACAGGCTACGAGCTTCCCCTGGAGGAGATCAAGAACTTCCGCCAATGGGGAAGCCGCACTCCAGGTCACCCTGAATACGGCTGCGCCCCAGGGGTGGAGACCACCACTGGGCCCCTGGGCCAGGGCTTTGCCACAGGGGTGGGCATGGCCATGGCCCAGCGTTACCTGTCCAAGCTTTTCAACAGGGATGGCTACCCTGTGCTGGACTACAGGATCTACGGCTTTGTGAGCGACGGGGACATGATGGAGGGCATATCCTCTGAAGCCGCCTCCCTGGCGGGGCACCTGGGACTTGGCAGTCTCATTTACGTGTATCTGGACAACGGGATCTCCATAGACGGACCTACCAGCCTCACCATGAGCGAGGACGTGGGGGCCCGATTCAGGGCTTACGGCTGGCAGGTGGTGGAGGTGGATGGATATGACTTGGAGGCTTTGGAATCCTCCTTCAGGCTTTCCCAGAAAGAGGATAGGCGCCCCAGTCTGATCATAGCCAAGACTCGTATAGGGTATGGGAGCCCCAACAAGGAGAACACCTCAGAGGCCCATGGGGCCCCCCTTGGGGAAAAAGAGGTGGCCCTCACCAAACAGAACTTGGGCTGGCCGGAAAATCCTCCTTTCCTGGTTCCGGAGGAAGTGCTGCGGCACTTCAGGGCTGCCGGAAGGCGGGGGGATGAGCTGGAGAGAAGCTGGGGGGAGCTTTGGAATAGTTATTCCAGGAAGTATCCGGAACTAGTCTCCTTGTGGGAAAGCATGGCCCAGAGAAAACCTGCCGATGGTTGCAAGGAAGCCCTCCCGGTCTTTCAGCCCGGCCAGCAAGTGGCCACCAGGGTGGCCTCTGGGAAGACCCTCAACGTCTTGGCCAAGTACTTGCCTGGGCTCATGGGAGGATCTGCGGACCTGACCCCTTCCAACAACACCTACATAGCCCAAAGGGGGGATTTCCAGGATGAGTGCGGCCCCAACATACACTTCGGAGTCCGCGAGCACGCCATGGGGGCCATTCTCAACGGCTTGGCCCTGAGCGGCTGCCTTATCCCTTATGGGGGGACCTTCCTGGTCTTTTCAGACTACATGAGGCCTGCGCTTCGCCTTGCGGCCATGATGGGGCTTGGGGTGATCTACATCTTCACCCACGACTCCATAGGCCTGGGAGAAGACGGTCCCACCCACCAGCCCGTGGAGCACATAATGAGCCTGAGGGCCATCCCCAACCTTTGTGTGATCAGGCCTTCGGACGCAAACGAGACAGTGGAGGCCTGGCTAGTGGGGATAGAGAGGAAACATGGGCCCACGGCTTTGGTTTTGAGCCGCCAGGCTCTCCCGGTCATTGACAGAACCAAATACTCTTCTGCAAGCGGCCTTAAAAAAGGGGCGTACATTTTGGCCGAGGCCAGCAGCCCAGCCCCGGAGTTGATCCTCACGGGTAGCGGCTCCGAGGTGCATCTTCTGTTAAATGCCAGGGAAGAGCTGGAGAGGGAAGGGCGCGGGGTCAGGGTGGTGGCATTCCCCTGCTGGGAGCTTTTCGAGGCCCAAAGCGAGGGCTACAAGCAGGAGGTCTTTCCCGAGGGGGTTCCTGTGCTGGCCGTGGAGGCAGGGGTTAGCCTGGGCTGGGAGAGGTACACGGGTTCACGCTCCAGGATCATAGGGATGGACCGCTTTGGGGCCTCGGCCCCGGCCAAGGTGCTCTTTGCTCAGTTCGGCTTTACCCCGGAAAGGGTGCTCAAGAAGGCCAAGGAGATTTTGACCGGAGCCTGAAGGCTGGGGCCCCTCTACAATATGCTCAGGAGCGCTCCACGAACTCCACAACGTTCCCATCCGGATCCATGACCATGGCGATCTTGACCCCTGGTCGAATCTCCTTGGGAGGTATGTGAAAGACCACCCCTTTCCCCTGCAGCTTTTCACAAATTTCTGAGAGATTCCGAACCAGGAAAGTCACGTACCTGAAGCCCAGCTGGGTTTCCAGCCCGGCCGGTCCCCTGGGTGGAACACTCTTGGGCTGGATGAGCTTGAAGTCGCTGGTCCCGAACCTGAGCCTGTACATGGTTCCGAACCAGACAGGTATCTCCTCAACGAAGCTGAGCCCCAGGGTGTCCCTGTAGAAAGAGAGGCTGGCCTCAATGTTGCTCACCACCACTCCCAGGTCTATGGAATCTTTTGCCGGGATCATCATCTCTTTGCACCTCCTTGCAAGTGATGTTTTTTTGGCCTGAGGCTTCCCTTGCAACACTGACTGCTCAAGCCCGAGCCTCTTGGGTCTCCCTGTATGGATAGGGGACGGCCAAGGCGAGAACCAGGCCCAGGACGGGCAGGGCGGAGGTGATCTGCAACACCCTCAGCACCCCCCAGACATCCGCCACCGAGCCCAGCACCGTGGCTGCTATTCCCCCTGTCCCTATGGCAAAGCCCACCATGAGCCCTGAGGCCATCCCCAACCTGTCCGGCAGCACATGTTGAGCCATGACTATGGTCACGGAAAAACTGGATACCAAAACAGCCCCTGCCAGCCCCAGCAAGGCAAAGGCCGCAATACCTTCCGCAGCCAGAAATGCCCAGAGCAAGGGCAGCAGGACCGCCATGCTCCCCACGAAGAACTTCTTGTGACCCAACCTGTCTGCTATAGGGGCCCCGATCAAGGTGCCGGCCGCCCCGGACATCAAGAACACAGTCACCATCTTGGCTGCAGTGCCTGCCCCGGCCTTGAGCACATCCACGAAATAGAAAGGCACGAAGGCCACTATGCCCATGTGGATTAGGGAGCGCACAGTGACCGCCAGTATCAGAATAAGCAGGGGGATCCACCTTTTCCCCAGGGGCTTGGGCCCTTGTCTCGAATCCTTTGTAACCTGTGCCATGGCAGCCTTCTGGGGAGCTGAAAGCCAACCCATGGAAACAAGTATCATGGTGCCCACCAGGAGACCCGGAGCCAGAAATACCACGGTGCCTTTAAGCTGCAGCCACCCGTAGCCCGCCACAGCCAGAAGGGGGCCAAGGGCTATGCCCACATTGCCTCCCACCGCGAAGATGGAAATGCCTGTGGCTCGTTTCTCCCCGGTGAAGAAACGGGCTGCCTTGAAGCCCTCGGGGTGGAAACTGGCCACTCCGAGACCGCTTAGAAAAACAACCAAGAGCAAAGCCCAAAACCCTGGGACGTAACCCAAGGCGGAGAAGCCCAAAGTGGCTGTGAAAATCCCAACCGGGAGAAGCCAGCTGCTCCCCCAGCGATCCGAAAAATAACCAAAGAGCGGCTGCACTATGGATGAGGTCAGATTGCTTGTCATTAAGACGGCTCCGGCTGCCGCGTAAGTAAGCCCGAAGGATTCCCTGATAAAAGGCAGGAGAACAGGAAGACCCCCCTGGCTGAGATCTGTCACCAGATGCCCCAGGCCCAGGAGCAATAGGGCCTTTAGCTGGAAGCCGGGAAGTTGTTGGATGGAGTCATTCGTGGGGTTGCTCAAGCTCAGGACCTCCCTGGATTGGTGATGATCTCTTTCCCCGGGTTGCAGGTGGAGCAGAAGATTCGATTCTAAGAGAAAAAAAAGCTTCTGAACAGGGTGCCGATTCCGGGGATTTCTGGGATCTGGAGTTTAGTTAACATAAGATATATTATCAGACGTTATCAATTGGCCCCTTGCGCCCGAACCCCTTCACCACCTTCCAAAGCCCGCCAGTTGACAAGCAACAAGGCTTGGGCTATGGTCTCTTTCCGATCATTCAGGCAAGACGGGAGGATTCAGTGACCAACAGGAAAATCAGGATAGCCGGGACCGGATCATACCTTCCAGAGGGAGTTCTTTCCAACCACGACTTGGAGAAGATGGTAGATACCACGGATGAGTGGATTTATACCAGGACCGGAATAAGAGAACGCAGGATAGCAAGGGCGGACGAGAACACTTCGGATTTGGCCCTCAGGGCTAGCCTTCCTGCCCTGGAGATGGCCGGCCTTTCGGCCGAGGAGCTGGAGCTCATAGTCATGGCCACCATAACCCCGGACACCCAGTGTCCGGCAGGGGCCAACTGGCTCCAGGCCAAGTTGAACGCCCCCAAGGCCGTCACCTTTGACATAGCAGCGGCCTGCTCGGGCTTCATCTTCGCCCTGTCCGTGGCCGAACAGTACGTGAAAAACGGGACCTTCAGGAACGCCCTGGTCATAGGCGCCGAGATAATGAGCCGCACAGTGGACTACACGGACCGCTCCAGCTGCATTCTCTGGGGTGACGGGGCCGGGGCCTCTGTGGTGGTGCCCACTTTGGACGGAGAGGAGGCAGGGCTTCTTTCCCTTTCCCTTCACACGGACGGAGCAGCGGGAGAGAACCTGCTCCTTCCGGGAGGCGGCTCCAGGACAACCCCCATAAGCCACGAGAGCGTGGAGAAAAACATGCACACCCTGCGCATGATAGAGGCCAACAGGTCCTTCAAGGTGGCAGTGAATTGCTTTGCAGAGGCCTGTCTTGAGGCTGTGGAGATGGCAGGCTGCACCATCCACGACGTGGACCACATAGTGCCTCACCAGGCCAATGCCAGGATTATCCAAGCCATGGCAAAAAAGCTGGACGTGTCCATGGACAAGGTGGTCATGACCATAGAAAAGTACGGAAACAGCTCTTCGGCCACGGTTCCCATAGCCCTGGATGATGCTGTGCGCTCAGGCAGAATAAAGAAAGGAGACCTGGTTCTCCTGACTGCCTTCGGCGGCGGACTCACCTGGGGAGGCGCCCTCATACGCTGGTAAGCCTGCAGAAATTGCAGGGATCTCCGAAGGAGGCTGCCCCGCAAAGGGAGCATCGGCTGAGTTCTCCCTCTGGGGGGGGCTGTGGGCCTTGTTTTCCTTTCCAAACCTCAAGGAGCTTGGCGGCCTCTTTGAGAAAACCCTGGTAGAAACTGGCCTTGGTGCCTGGCATCCGGTCCTCCAGAAGATTGAGCACCTCCTTGTACCGCAGGGAGGTGGCCCCTCGGCTCATGGGGCACTCCTGGATCACGTAGTCTATGTTGCGCAAGATGGCGTACGCAGCTGTCTCACGTTCCGTGAGCCTGCAAAGGGGCTGCACCTTCCGGGCCAATAGTTCCCCCACGGCTTCCAGAACCGGCCTTTGCTTAAGGAGGTATTCCCACTGCCAGTGAAGCAGATTTCCCAGGAGCCTTCCTGCCTCGTCGTCCAGGTTGTGACCTGTGGCCACAACCCTGTAACCCCCTTCCACCGCCAGCTTGTTGAAAAAGTGCCTTTTTACTATGCCGCAGACAGAGCATTCGGGCCTGCGGCTCCTGCGGGCCAGCAAGGGTATGGGGATCTGCAGCTCCTCAAGGGAAACGCACCTCAGGGTCAGGCCCCTTTGCTTTGCGAACCCCTCCACCTTCTGGCGCGAGTGTCTTGAATAATCCTCTATGCCCAAATCCACGTGCAGCCCGTGGGCCTCGTACCCCAGGTTGCAGAGCAGATCCCACAAGGCCAGGGAGTCCTTTCCCCCTGAGACGCAAACAAGCACCCTCTCGCCCTGCTCCATCATCCTGTGCTCCTGGATGGCACGGCGCACCTGCCTCCTTACGAACTCGAAGAAACACTCCTTGCAGAATGCGGTGTGATGGTGTTTCAAGTCCACGAGCGCTTTTTGCTGGCAACGTCTGCACTTCATCGGTTTCAGCCTCCGGAGATAACCGGAATTATCTCCACCTGATCCCCGTCATCTATTCGGATGTCCCTTGTGAGAAGTTCACCGCTTCGCATCACCAGCACCGAGCCCTCCACCATGGACATCTCCCGAAGTAGCTCATGAACCGTCTTGGGCCCGTCCATCTCTTTCTCCAGGCCTGTCTGTCTGTTCAGCACACGAATCATCCTCCAGACTCCAATTTCTTGTTTTTGATCGCTCTTGAAGTATATCGTTGCAAGAAAGGCACGCCCATGAGGGTGTCTGCCCAGTAGCGCATTGTGCAAAGAATCCCTATTCCGGCCATGGTGGCCCCGTCAACATAGGGGGCGAAAAGAACTATCAAGGCCGTGTCCCTGGTGCCCATGCCAGCCATGCTGACAGGCAACAAACCCACCAGCAAGGAAAGGGGCACATAGGCCAGAACCGGGCCCGGCTCAATGGATTGCCCCAGGCTGGGGAAAAACAGGTAAATCTGGAGCAGGTGAAGGCCCCAGAGGAGCAAAGAAAGGCCCGCTATACCCGCCAGAAGAACTTTCTTGGCACGCCACCTGGCCAAGATCCAGTCCCAGCCCAGAAGCATCTCCCCGAGGCGGACCCTGATACCCCTGCCCTCTCCCGCCAGCAAACCCGCCCACCTCCCCATGGGAAGAAGAAACATCAAGGTGGTGGCCCCCATCACTCCCAGTGAAATGATCCAGGCCGCTGTGAGGGCCTGTGAACCCCGAGGCGCCAAAGCGGCCCCAAGGAGCATCCATGCGCACAGGCCGGCCAGATCCAGGACCTTTTCCATAAGGACCGCCGGCACTCCTTTGGCCACGGCTTGGGAAGAGCGCTCCCTCAAGAAATAGGCCTTGCTCATCTCCCCAAGCTTGGAGGGCAACAGAGCGTTGAGGGCCTTCCCGGCCATGACCATCCCCAAGGACTCCACCCAGTTCATGTTGGCCCAGCCTTCCCCCATCAACCACCAGCGGGTCGCACTCACCAGGACCTGGGGCAGGAAACAGACCAAAGCTGCTATGAGCCAAGCAGGCTCAGCCCTCCAAAGCCTCCCGGCCATGGCATGCAGGTCTACGTGGGCGTAAATGACCCCCAGGATCACCACGGAGCAGGCCAGCCCCCCCCAACGTAAGGCCAGCCTTTTCATGGTATCCACCTGGTGAGCCTTGCATACCCCTCCCTGTCTAGAGCCGGGATCATTTCCCCGTAGTCTGTCCAGGGCAACAGGCAGCCCGGCCTGTACATTCGGCTCATGGCCACGTATATGGAGGTGTGATCCGTGCCAGCCCAAAGCTCCATCACTTTGGGGCCCCCCCCCCTGCCCTGCCCCATCCAGATCTCCTCTGTCAGGCGGACTCCGGAGTCTATCTCCACTGTCCTGGCAAACTTCATCTGGTGCTTTCTCTTGCCCACTATGAGGAGCCTCTGAAGAATGCGCCTCACAAGATCGCTGCCCCAGCTGCCCACAAGAAGCATGCCCAGGTGAAACAAGGCCTGCGTGAAGGGTGTGGGCATCTTGAAATTGGAAACTCCGAAATGCCCCCCTACCCTTATTCCTTTCTCCAGGATCCTCACCTCGTATTCGTCCACGAGATGACTCACCAGGACCTCACCGGAGGAAAGCTTGGCCACAACCCCACTGTCTCCATAGGCGAGTTCCCCCTCCAAATGGTAGATGAAGGCCCCCCCCTTTGCCGCCGAAACCACCAAGTGACGTTTCCTGTCCCGATGCACAAAGACCCTGGCCTCGGGAAAGTATTTGGAAAGCCCGGAGTCCTGTCCCATTGGAACTGTACTCTCTTGAAGGGGCTTCTCCATGAAATCCAGGTATGCCTGGAGATGGTCGTAGCTTAGATGAGCGCACATTCGGTCATCCTCGAGGTAGACCCTTCTTCCCTGTTCCAAAGCCTTCAAGTAAAGAGCCGCCATTTGGGCTGCGGCCGGAGAAAATCGGGCACATAGCTCCAGACCGTGGGGGAAAAGCAGGTAAGTGTTGCGACTTCCGTACTCCCCGCCGCAGGTACCGTCGGGATGCATGAGTAAAGACAGGAATTCCAAGGCCTTCCCAAGGGGGCCTTGCAGTTCCCTGGAATCTGAAAGGCTCATGTATTTTGCCAGGAAATCCACCGTGGCTGTGAGATAACCCGGGTCGCAACCCTCATACTCGGGGAACCAGCCTTCTGGGCTCTGCCATCCCAGAAGCGTCTCTATCCTGTTTCTTGCACCCTGGAGAAACTTCTCTTTTCCTGTCAAGACGAACACAGTCCCAAGGGCCAGGGCCGCCAAGGCCTGGTGGTTGGAAAGCCTTCCCGACTCCTGGTTTTTCATGAGCCACTCGGCCCTCTTGCACAAGAAATCCAGCAGGTCCCCATCCTGGAATTCCAGGAGTCGGCAGCTTTCCGCCATGGCGTAGAGGGAGAAGGCCACTGCCCCCAGGGCCCGCTCATGGGGGAAGTAGTCGTCGCAGGAGCCGTCCTTGTGGGAAGAACGGGCTGCAAATCGAATCCCCGCTCTCACCAACTCCTTCAACCTGGGCTGGAGATAAAATCCCTCTCCTCCTGGGAATGGAAACTTGAACACCAAGGCCAAAGGCAACACGAATTCCTGGTACATCCCGCTGGGGAAGGAGGCCGTCCTGTAGTGCCAGTAGGAACGGTCAAAACAGCCGTACGTGGGGCTCAAGCGGTGCCTGTCCACCATGGCCAAGATGTGTGGGATCTGAGCCAGGCCGGTCCTGGCGTAGAGTTCCCTACCCTTGCGATTCATGCCTGGCTTTTCCCTGGGCAACGATTAGATCTGCCAGCAGCCCCATGGCCCCCACCATCACGGCTGTGAGAAAGAGTATGATGTCCGACTCCTGGAGCGAGCCGGTAAGAACCAAGTCCACCAACCCCTTCAGGATTCCCAGGCCCAGCAACACGAGGCAAAGAGGCATGAAAACCTTAAGGGGTGCAAAGTAGGTCACGATCCTGAGCACGGTCAGAAGATACCTGTAGGTGTCTTTCACGGGGTGGAACTTGGATTTCCCTACGCGGGAGAAGTATTCCACGGGCACGAAGGCCACAGGAAGCCCGTTTGTCAAAAAGGCCAGGGTCATGGAAGAAACGCAAGAAAACCCGTCGGGCACCAGGTGCAAAAAGGGGAGCATTTCCTTTTTTCTGAAGGCCCTCAGGCCCGAGTTCAAATCAGGGATAGCCTTTCCCACCAGGAACACGGCAAGCCTTCTGATTACCTCCTTTGCAAAGGTACGGAGCCACCTGTGCGTCCCCCTTTCCACAACCCTGGCTCCTATGACCTGGGAGAACTCCTCCAAGGGAGAAAGGATCTGTGGTATTGCTCCGGCCGGGTATGTGCCGTCAGCGTCGATCATCAGGACCCACTCTCCCCTGGAGGCCAGTATCCCGCTTTTCCGGGAAGCCCCGGAGCCCCTGTTCTCCTTGTGGCGAATCACCCTGGCGCCGGCCTCTTCAGCCCTCAGGGCTGTCAAATCCGAGGAGCCATCGTCCACAACCAGAATTTCATGGGTGTACCCCGCCTGCTGCAAGGCGGCCCTCACCTCTTGCACCACTCGGGCGATGGCCCCTTGCTCGTTGTAGGCCGGAATCACGGCACTCACCTTGCAATCCCCGGATGCGCTTTCCATGTCTCTCATCTCTCCCCCTTGCCCTGCCAGCAAAGCACAAGGAACCTAGAGTTTTCAAAACAAACTTTCTCCCTGGGCGGGGCAAGCAGCGCAAATTCCTCGGCTCCTTCTATTCTCCCCTTGACGAAGCTGTGAAATGGTTCGAAGTATATTGTGCCTTGCAGGAAGGAGGGTGTGAAATGCGTCTTGTTCACAACCAGAGCCCCGATACCGTATTTTTTCACGAACTCCTCTATCTCCACCCAGTCCCTGGCATAATAAGCCCCGAACAAGTCGAAAATCCTCTGCCTGACTTCTCTATAGTAGCCTATCTGGTAAGGCAGTGAAAGTTCTTGGTTTGCAAGCACTTTCCTGAGGCTCACCAAAGGCACATTGTTTGCATCCAGGGGTTGGGCAGCCACCAAGGTGCCTTTGGGAAGGCCCCGGAGGAACTCCAGCATTTCCATTTGGGTTTTGTCCAAGGCCACCATCTGGGTGTCGAACCTCAAGATCACATGCCCTTGGGCCCACGCATAAACCACCATGACTCCGCCCAGAACCCCCCCCGCAACCCATCTTGAGCGCAAAGAGCGCAAGAGACTCCTGCCCCCATGCCTGATCCAGAGCCCCTGTGCGGCCTCCAGGAAGGGGCCCGTGCTGGCCCCGATCACCAGCATGAAAGCCAGAGGCAGGGTGTAAATGGTGTACCTGGATGGAAGATGCAACTTGAAGAGCAGGATGTGGGCCATGCCGAAGAGCAGAAGTGAGGTCCAGCAAAGATGCAGTGCCTGAGAAGGTAGCCTGATTACCCGGACTCCTCCCAGGAGAGCCATGGCGGCCAGAATGATTCCAAAACCGATGAGGTATTCGGCTCCTATCCCGCTTCTTCCCAACAGAAGGAATTCCAGAGTATTCCCCCGGAAAAAGGCGCTTCTCCCCCCTTCTTGAAATTCAGGCATGGCTCTAGCATCCTGCGGGCTGACCTGGGGGCCGAACAAATTGCCCTGGGAGGAAGCGTACACAGAAACAAGCAGCGCTACAGATACCAAGAAGCCTCCTGCCAAGAAAGCGGCATCCTTAAGCAGTCTTGTCTCTTTTCCAGCTTTTCCCAGCCGGCCCATGACCCAGAGCACAGCCATGGCCAGCGTGTTAAGAAGTATGGGAGGGTACAGCAGCGCTTCCAGGACCAGCATCAGCCCAGCCCAGGCTGAAGCCCCCCTTTGCAAGAGGGCCAGAAAACCTATGAGCAGAGGGAAGGCAAAACCCCTGGGGAATCCCCCTGAAGAGGCATACAAGCTAAAGAACAAGAAAAGGATCTGCAGGAAGAACCGGCCGCCAGAATGGGGAATGAGGCTTCTGCACCAGAGCTCCAGCAACCAGAGGGACGCCATGAGAAGCAGGAGGCTTATCAGTTGGCTCAAGGAAAGAGGGTCAAGCAACTCGGTGCCCAGCCTGTAAATGAACTGGTAACCAGGGGGATCCATCATGGGGGAGGAGATGAATTCAGTCAGGAGATCTTCCCGGAAAAGCTCTGGGTCCTGGAACTTGGCGGTCCAGTACACGTGCTGCCGGGCGTCGTCGTCGAAGACCAAGGAATCCACACCAGGAGGGTGGTAGCGCACCCACCAGGCAGAAAGGCCCAGGAGCATCAGAAAACAGAGCCCTTTGGGGGAGTGGCTCCTTCTCAAGGATACCTCTCCCCTTCCAAGAATCCGCAGCCTCGGCCAGCATTTTCGGCTTCCTTGTCAAACTGTTTCGGTTCCTTGTGGGAGCTCATGGCATATTCTTGGGGACCCATCTGGTTCCAGAGGGGGTGTCCACCAGGAGAACTCCCATCCTGGAGAGCTCCTCCCGGATACGGTCCGCCTCTGCCCAGTTCCGAACTTGGCGCGCCTTTTCCCTCCTGGCAATCAGCTCCAGGATCTCCCCTTCTTGGGGAACCCTGGCCTCCGGCTCCAGAACCTGAAGCACTGTGTTGGCCTTCTGCAGGAAACTCAGGGCGCTTTGGGCCTGGTTGGGGCTCACGGCACCCTCATCCAGAGCCTGATTCAACTGCTTGGCCAGGGTGAAAATGGCAGCCAGCGCCACCGATACGTTCAGATCGTCATCCATGGCTGACTCGAACTCTTCCCCGGCCCGGGAAATCCAGCCAGAAACCTCCTTCCCGGCCTCCTGCCCTTCTGTCCACCTCAATCTCAGAACCAGGCGATCCAATCTTGCCAGGCTTTTTCTGGCAGCGTGAAGGGCCTGCACTGAGAAATGCAGCGGTTTGCGGTAGTGAGTCCCCAGAAGCAGAAACCTGATCTCCCTACCCTTGAATCCACGGGCAAGCAATTCTTTCAAGCTCAACCTGCCCGATACGCTCTTCCCGTCCAGCAACACGCGCTCGGAGTGGATCCAGTAACGACAGAACCTCTTACCACTCAGGGACTCGCATATGGCGATCTCGTTTTCATGGTGTGGAAACATCAGGGCGCGTCCACTTGTGTGAATGTCTATGGTTTCTCCCAGGATGTGGCTGGCCATGGCCGCGCACTCGATGTGCCATCCAGGTCTCACCTGCCCCCAAGGGGAGGAGTAGGTGATCCCCTGCTTCAGCTCGGCCAGGGTCGAGCGCTTGAACAAAGTGAAATCCCTGGGGTTGTCCTTCTCATAATCATCCAGATCCACGGTCAGGCCCAGCCTGATCTTGCGCAGGTCCACCCTGGAGAGATGGCCGTAGGAAGGGAACTTGGAAATGTCGAAGTAAAGGGAGCCATGCTGGCAGTACGCCAGGCCCTTCTGCTCCAGGAGCTGCCCCATCTTCACCATGGCCTCCACGTACTGGCTGGCCCTTGGATACTCATGGGCCGGTTGGATGGAAAGCACTGCCATGTCTTCAAGAAAAGAGGTTATGTGGGCCTCTGTGAACTGTCTCAGCGCAACCCCTGAAGCCTGGGCCCCCTGGATGGTCCTGTCGTCCAGATCTGTAACGTTCATGACGTGGCGCACCTGAAACCCCTTGTACTGCAGGTATCGCTTGAGCAGGTCCGCCACCACCGCCCTGCGGCAGAACTCCAGGTCCACCGGGCCATCCACCGTGGGTCCACAGGAGTACATCCGAACCCTGCCGGGCTCCAAAGGCTCGAAGTTCTCCTTGCGACGGCTCAGAGTGTTGTAAAAGCAGAAAGAAGGGATCTCCCTGGGCACGAACAAGGAGGTGCTAAGGTACCTGTCCCCACCGTCGGGCAGGATGACAACTATAAGACCCTGCTCCAGGCCCCGGGCCATCCTGAGGGCACCGGCCAGGGCTGCTCCGGAGCTCATCCCGGCGAAAATACCTTCCTCCCTGGCCAGACGCCGGGTCATCTCGAAGGCTTCCTCGTCTTCCACAACGAGCTTGGTGTCTATACGTTCCTTTTCAAATATTCCCGGGACATAGGATTCCTTGAGATTCTTGAGCCCTTGTATCTTGTGGCCGGGCACCGGCTCCACGGCCACCACGCCTACATTGGGGTTTAGCTCCTTGAGCCTCCTGGCCAACCCCATCACGGTTCCGGTGGTACCCAGGGACGCCACCACGTGGGTGATCCGGCCATGGGTATCTTTCCATATCTCTTCGGCAGTGCCCAGGTAATGAGCCCTCCAGTTGTCAGGGTTGTTGAACTGGTCAGGCACGTAGAATCTTTCAGGTTCCTCCCTGGCCATCAGGTATGCACGCTCTATGGCCCCGTCAGTGCCCCGCTGTGCTGGAGTCAGTATTATCTCAGCCCCGAGGGCCCGCAGGATCTTCCTGCGCTCCAGACTGGCCCCCTCGGACATGGTGAGCATGAGCTTGTAGCCCTTCACCGCGCACACCAAGGCCAAGCCTATGCCTGTGTTTCCGCTGGTGGCCTCCAGGACCGTCATCCCGGCTCTCAACTCTCCCCTGGCCTCTGCTCCCTCTATCATGGAAAGGGCCGCCCTGTCCTTCACAGACCCCCCGGGGTTTCGAGACTCCAACTTGACAAACACACGCACCCGCCTGTTTGTGTGAATTCTTCTCAACTCCACCATGGGAGTGTGACCTATGAGCGCCAAGACACCCGCCCTAGCCTTGCCCATGCTCTCCCTCCAGGGCTCCCGCAAACTCCGAAAAAGCAATTATGCTACATGAGGCCGTGCAGGCCAACCCTCTTGGCTCAAAAGCCCGGGCAGCAGTTCCCTGTGCTTCCCGGGCTGGAGGCCACGGGGAAGCCTCTTTCCCAAGGCACAAAAGGCAGTCAATTCAATATAATACCTTCTGGAAGGTGACTCTCAACATTGAAAACAAGCCCCGGGGTTGATATATTAGGGATACCAGAGAGTGAGGCTGGCTCGCAAACATCCATTCAGAAGAGGGAGGCGCTCCATGGCCTACGCTTTGGAACAGGGACCCATAAGGCCGCCCAGCGAGGCCAGAAGCCTGCTGATCAGGGTTACGCGAAACTGCCCCTGGAACAGGTGTGAGTTCTGCAACATATACAAGGGAAAGAGCTTCAGCAGGCGAAGCGTCCAGGAGGTGAAGGCGGACATCCAGGCAGCCAGGGCAGCCTACGAGGAGATACAGGCCCTTTCATGGCGCATGGGCATGGCCGGCCGCGTGGAAGAGGGGCTCATTCAGGTTCTTTGGAGCGATCCCCGCCGCTACGGGGAGGCCCACAGGTCAGTGGCCGCCTGGATGTATTTCGGGGCCCGCAACGTGTTCCTACAGGACGCCAACAGCCTCATCCTGGAAACCGGGGAGCTGGTGGAGATACTTGAGTTCCTCAAGCGGACTTTTCCATCAGTGGAGCGCATCACCTCTTATGCCCGCTCCTCCACCTTGCGGCGAAAGAGCCTGGAGGATCTCAAAGCCCTCAGAGAAGCAGGTTTGAACCGTATCCATGTGGGCATGGAATCCGGCTATGACCCCCTGCTGAAGTTCATGCAGAAAGGGGTCACCGCCCAGGGGCATGTGGAGGCTGGAAGGAAAGTGGTGGAGGCAGGGATTTCCCTCTCGGAATACATGCTCCTGGGTCTGGGCGGGAAAAGATGGTGGAGAGAGCATGCCATAGAGAGCGCCAGGGTCCTGAATCAGATAAATCCCCACTTCATCAGGATAAGGACCCTTACGGTGAGGCCTGGGATGCCCCTCAATGAGAAGATCCTCTGCGGGGATTTCCAGCTCCAGTCAGAGGAGGAGATAGTGCGGGAGGAAAGGCTCTTCATAGAAAATCTGGAGGGAATCACAAGCCGGGTGGCCAGCGACCACATCCTGAATCTTCTGGAAGAAGTGGAGGGAAAGCTCCCCGAGGACAAACCACGCATGCTGGAAGTGATAGACGAGTACCTGGGTTTGAGCCAGAGAGACAAGCTGGTGTATAACCTGGGACGCAGGGGGCATGAGTACAGAAGCGTAAAGGACCTGGCGGATCTGGCCCTGAGAAGGCGGGTGGAGGCAGCCCTGGACAGTTTCATGGAAGAGCATTCCCAGGATCTGGATTCGGCATTCAACCAGCTGAGAAACGAGTTCATCTGAAACAGCCCCGGGCCTTGCTGCCGGGAACAGGAAACTTCCTCTTGTTGGAAGCCTCCGGAAAACCGATGCCTTTTCCTCCTCGTTACAGGGAGCTGAGCGGTTTTCTGAAAGAAAGGTTCGGCTTCAGGGTTCAAAAGATACCACTGGATGCAGGGCTGGGCTGTCCCAACCGGGACGGAAAAGTGGGAAGGCAAGGCTGCTCCTACTGCGACTCCCTGGGTTCAGGCACAGGGGCATGGGCCCAGGGCATGGGCATCGAGCAACAAATCCGGGCCTATCTGAGCCGGGCCCGTAAGGTCAGGGCTGGAGGCTACTTGGCCTACTTCCAGTCTTTCACCAACACCTATGCCCCCGTGGAAAAGCTCCGGGCCCTGTACCAAGAGGCCCTGGACTTCCCTCAGGTGGTGGGTTTGTGCGTGGGCACCAGGCCGGACTGTCTGGATGAGCCGGTCTTGGAACTCCTCTCTGAAATAAATCTCAGGGCCATGGTCTGGCTGGAGCTGGGGCTCCAAAGCGCCCACGAGGAGACCCTCAGGAAAATCCAAAGGGGACACGGCTTCGAGGTTTTCAAAGAGGCTGTGCAGCGTGCAAGTTCAAGGGGTCTCCTGGTGTGCACCCACCTAATCATAGGGCTGCCTGGGGAGACCAGGGAGCATGTCAGAGCCACGGCCAGGAGGATCTCCGGGCTGCCCATCCATGGTCTCAAGCTCCACGGGCTTTACGTGGTGAGGGGCACGCACATGGAATCCCTGTACAGGGATGGTCTTTACGAGCCTTGGAGTCTTGAGGAGTATGTGGAGGGGGTTTGCGACGTGTTGGAGTTGATCCCGCATGACTGGGTCATCCACAGGCTCTGCTCAGACCCTGACCCGCGCACCTTGGTGGCACCTTTCTGGATGCTCCAGAAGCAGGCCACCCTGGAGCGGATTCGGCTTCGGATGCTGCAGCGGGACACCTGGCAGGGAAAACTATGTTGATCCCGCCTGGGCAGGGGTTTGAAGCCTTTCCAGAAGCCATTTTTTGAGGGCCTCTTCTTGGTTCAGCTCCGGCTCCAGGAGCACGGCCTCTTGCATCTGTGCCAGGATCTCCCCGACCCTTGGACCAGGCTCCAGTCCCAGCAACCTCATCACCTCCCTGCCATCCAGGACCGGGCGCATCTTCCCCAAGGCCTCGGGCTCGCTCAGGATGAGCCGGAGCTTCTCCAGAAGCCCTCCCAAAGAGCAGACCACTTGGCTGGGTGCACCCACAGCCTCCAGACTTGCCTTTCTGAGGAGGATTGCGTCTTCCACGCACAAGATCCCTGCCTGGAAGATGAGCCTGCGCAAACGGCCTTCATCCCACGGGCCCCTGGGGGAAAGGGCATGGTGGTAAAGTATCCTGGCTGTTTGCTCCGTCTGCCTGCGGCTCACCCTCAGCCTCCAGAGCACCTCCCTGGCCTTGGAAGCCAAAGCCTCCTGGGGACCTTCTGCTGTAAGAGGGGAGAAATCCCTATCCAGCCCCAACATCAATGCAGCCCACCTCAGGGGTACGCGTGCAGGCAAAAGATCAGCCGTATTCAGCAACCAGGAGAGGCTGGAGGGCTTGCCTCCGGACTCCAGCTCCGGCAGTATCTCTTTCATGAGAGAGGATTCCACCAGGAGCTTCAAGGCTCCAGAAGGGTTTTTCACAAGCAGAATCCTCTCCAGCTCCTGTCTGATCCGCTCCAGAGCAACTTTTTTCAGGCTTGCTGCAGCTGCCCTGATGGCAGCCCTCAGCTCGGGATCCAGACGCAGTCCCAGCTCGGCTGCCAGCCTAATCCCTCTCAAGGCCCTCAGGGGATCTTCGGCCATTCTCTCGGAGGCCTGCCCCACGGCTTTGAGAAGCCCGGCCTGTGCATCTGCTCTTCCGCCGTGGGGATCCAGGATGGAGCCTGCCTGCAGGTCGTAAGCCATGGCGTCCAGGGTAAAATCCCTGTGGGAGAGATCATCCCATATGGATTTTCCCCTGAAGCTGCTCACCTCTATGTTTTGACTGGTTAACCTTACGGTGACCGTGCCGTGACGGGCTCCGGTCAGGATGACCCTGGGAAAGAGCGAGGAGATCTGGGAAGGGGATGCGCTGGTGGCCACATCCCAGTCCTGGGGGACTCTTCCCAGGACAAGGTCCCTGACAGCCCCACCCACAACAAAAGCCTCGTGGCCTGCCGTGGAGAGTCTTAGCAGAACCTCCAGCACCTGGGCTGGAGGCTCAAGAAAAGCCTGGCTCCCTGTCAAGGTCCTCTGCGCACCTTTGGACGTCTGAAAAAGCCCAGGAAACTCTCCCCCCAAAGCAGGCCGTACATCACTGCCAGGGGAACCAGAAGAAAAAGGAGCCTCCACAAGACAGTGGCTCCCCCGGGCTTCCCCTCATGATCTAGAGGATCAGGGGCCAAAAGCCCTATGAGCAGGAAAACCCCCAGAAGCCCCAACATCAGGCTTCTGACCACAATCCTTGAGCCCCTGTCCATGCCTTTTCCCGAAGCACCACCGGCAGGCTCCTTGGCTGCTGCTTCGGGCAAGGGGCTTTTCCTTCTCCCCTGCCCTGCCCCCACGGGCCCGCCCTTGCCCCTCATCCTGGGCATTGCGCACCTCCCAATGCCAGCTCCCTCACCAGTCCAAGGACTTCATCCCAGCTCCTCACCCTTTCCCAGGGGTGGGGACGCAGGTTCCAGGGCTGATCAAACACTATGGGCACGATTCCGCTGGAGGCAATGATCCCGCAGGTCTCCAAACGGTCCTCCACAAAGTGTGTTATCTCCCACTCCTGGAGGGCCGGGAGTTTGGTTTCAGATATCCCCACGGCCTTCACGTGGATGCTTTCCGGGGGGACTCCCACCAGTCTTTCCCTCAGCCAAAGGGATACACCCTCTGAATCGGGCCTGGCTGTCACGAAGTAAAGGGGCTGCATTCTTGAGATCTCCATGAGTGCCTCCACCGCGCCTGGATATGGTTCCATCTGAAGGGTCCAGCGTGGCTCCAAGGCTGCTGATATCCACCTCAGGATGAACTCCGACTCGAAAGGAAGGCAGTTTTCCAACTGGAAGTCCGTAAACTGGCTCCTGGAGACTCTCACACCGAACTCCTCCCAGGCCACCCTCTCCAGGATGGCAGAGAGGTCCCCCACAACGCTGTCTATGTCAAACCCCCACCGCACAGGTGCTTTCACGCCTCTTTCCCGACTCATTCAGACTTCTGCCCAAGGGCCTGGATCCGCTCTTTCAAGAGGGCCGGGGTGCTGAGGATCCTGCCTTGCGGATCCACGAAGGCGTGAATCGTATAACCCTTTGCCAGCTCGCCTCCGTCCCCATCCAGAACAATACGGTAAAGGAACTTTATGGATGCCCTTCTCAGGTACTCCACGTCCGTCTCGATCCATACCAAATCGTCATATCTTGCAGGTCTGAAGTAGTGACAGTAAGCCTGGCTTGTGGGAGCCCGCACCCCCCAGGACTCTATCTCCCTGTAAGTGATCCCTATTGATCTTAGCCATTCGTTCCTGCCCATCTCGAACCAACGCAGGTAATTGGCATAGTAGGCCACTCCCATGGCATCCGTGTCCCCGTAAATTACCCTGTAGGCTATCCTGACCGTCTTCATCCCGCTTCCTCACCACCTGCCTTTCACGAACCTCTCCAAGATCTCCCTTCCATCCAGGACTCCACGGGCGCTTCGTGCTGCAGCCTCCTCGTTGAACCCCTCCCGTCCGCCAGACTCCCCTTTTGAGGAGAGCATGGCAAAGGGAACAGGCCCGCTGGAATGCGTCTTGAGGCACAAGGGGGTGGCATGGTCTGGCAGCACAAGCACAGCCCATTCCTCCCAGGCCTTGATCCCCTGGAGAACCTGTCCCACAACCTCCTGGTCGAAGGACTCTATGGCCTTGATCTTCTCCTCCAAGGAGCCCTGGTGAGAGGCTTCGTCAGGGGCCTCCACATGCACGAAGACCAGGTCCTCTCCCTCCCCGAGGGCCTCCAGGGCATATCTGCCTTTGGCCGAGTAGTCAGTGTCCAGGTAGCCCGTGGCCCCAGGCACATTCAGTATGCGAAAGCCTGCGTACCGTCCCAGGCCTTTGAGAAGGTCAACCGCGGTTATCATGGCAGCTTTAATACCAAGCCTTCTTGAGGCAGGCTCCAGGCAAGGGGCCACCCCCTGTCCCCAAGGCCAGATGGAGTTGGGCGGGCATGTGCCATGCTCGGCCAGGAGCTCCACAATGGGTTGGCTCTTGAGGAATTCCTGGGAATGCTGCATCAATTTCACAAGCCTATGCGCCCCTTGGCCCTGGGGCAGGTAAGCCTCTATTTCCTGGCCCGTTATGTCGTGGGGAGGGACTGTCTTGAGCCGCATCGGCCCATGCTTCCAGACCATCAGGTGCCTGTATGAAACCCCTGCGTAGAACCTTATGTCCGGCTCTGCTGTGGCCTTGTCCAGGGCCTGGAGCAGTGCCCTGGCCTTCTCGGTGTCTATGTGTCCTGAGGTGAAATCCACCATGCGAGGCTTGGGCTCTTCCAGGGAAAGATGCACCAGATTGCACCTGAAGGCTACATCCCCAGGGGAGAGCTCCACTCCCATGCTGGCTGCCTCCAGGGGTCCTCTTCCTGTGTAGTGAACAGCAGGATCGTACCCCAGGATCACCAGGTTGGCTATGTCGCTGCCTGGTGAGAAGCCCTCGGGTATCGTTCGCACCAGTCCCAAGATCCCTCGGGAGGCAATGTGGTCCATCCAGGGCGTTCTGGCAGCCTGCAGGGGCGTCCTCCCCCCGAGGGACTCTACAGGGAAATCTGCCATGCCATCGCCCACCAGTATGGCGTATTTCATCTCTTGGTGTCCTTCAAGCCTTCATCCTCAATCCTGATGAGCTGAGTCTTTCCCACGGTGACAGGAAGCGCCTCTATCTCCACTATGGCCCGACGCACCCCCCCCTCCTTGGCCTCATGGGTCATCATGACTATGGGGACCCCTGGCTCGGCTCTGCGTCCCTTTTGCACAACCGAGAGTATGCTTATCTCATACCGAGCCAGGATGCCGGAGATGGCCGAGAGCACACCCGGCTTGTCCATGGCAGTGAACCGAAGGTAATAGTTGGTGGTCACCTCCTCCATGGGACGGATGCGACGCTCTTTCAGCTGATCCCATGCAAAGGCCAGGCAAGGCACCCTCTGGGAGATGCCCTTTAGCAGATTTCTAGCCAGCTCCATTATGTCCCCCACCACAGCACTGGCAGTGGGCATCATTCCAGCCCCAAGGCCGTAGAAGAAGGTGGAACCCACCACATCCCCCTCTATCTGCAAGGCATTGTACACGCCCTCCACAGTGGAAATGGGGGAACCCACCGGCACCATGGCGGGATGCACCCTTGCCTCCACCTCTCCGTCCTCACACCTGGACAATGCCAAGAGCTTGATCTTGTACCCCAGCTCCATGGCAAAGGCAATGTCCACCGGCTGGATTCGGGAGATGCCCTCCACGTAGATTTCCCCGAAGTGGATCCGGGTTCCATAGGCCAGGGCGCTCAGGATCGCCAGCTTGTGAGCAGCATCGATCCCCTCCACATCCAGCGTGGGATCCGCCTCTGCGTAGCCCAGGGCCTGGGCTTGCGAGAGGGCGGTTTGAAAGTCCTGCCCTCCCCTGGTCATCTCAGAGAGAATGTAGTTGGAGGTCCCGTTCACAATTCCTCTCATGGAGCGGATGCGGTTGGCCGCCAGCCCTTCTTTTATGGCCCTTATGACCGGGATGCCCCCGCACACGGCTCCTTCGAAGGCCACATCCACCCCCTGCTTCTGGGCCAATTCAAAGATCTCGTTGCCGTGGGAGGCCAAAAGGGCCTTGTTGGCGGTGACCACGTGCTTGCCTGCCCTGATTGCCCCCATGATCAGGCTGCGAGCTGGCTCCTCTCCCCCTATGAGCTCCACCACTATGGAGATCTCGGGGTCCCCCAGGATCTCTTGAGGGTTGTCCGAAAGCAGCTCCCGCGGGACACTCACACCTCTTTGCCTTTTTAGATCCTGATCCACGATGCGCCTCAGCACCAGCTCCTGGCCCAGCCGCTTGCGGATCACCTCCCGGTTCTCCTGCAGCACCCTCACCACCCCGCTGCCAACTGTGCCGAATCCTATGAGCCCCACGTACAAGGGTTTCATCACCGGCTCCTGGAACTAGTCTCTCAACCCGATTTTTTTCCTAGGCCGAGCAGATCCTCTCCTGGACAATGCAGCTCAAAGCGCCTTCCTGATTCCCCTGACCGCCTGGTTTATCCTGTGCTGGTTCTCCACAAGGGCGAAGCGCACGAATTCATCCCCATATTCCCCAAAGCCGATCCCGGGAGACACAGCCACCTTGGCTTTTTCCAGGAGCAGCTTGGAGAACTCCAGGGAACCCATGGCCCTGTACGGTTCGGGAATACGGGCCCACACGAACATTGTCCCTTTGGGCTTATCTATGTGCCAGCCTGCCCTGGCCAGCCCGTTGACAAGGGTGTCCCTCCTGCGCTCATACGTGCGCACTATCTCCCCCACGCAGTCCTGCTCCCCATTGAGGGCTATTATGGCGGCGATCTGGATGGGCTGAAATATGCCGTAGTCCAGGTAGCTCTTTATTCTGGCCAGGGCGTAGATCAAATCAGGGTTCCCCACTGCAAAGCCCACCCTCCAGCCTGCCATGCTGTAGCTCTTGGACAGAGAGAAAAACTCCACCCCCACCTCTTTTGCCCCTTTGGCCTGCATGAAGCTGGGGGCCTTGTACCCGTCAAAGCACAGGTCGGCATAGGCGAAATCGTGAATCACTATGATTCCGTGTTCCTTTGCGAAATCCACCACCTTCTGGAAGAATTCCGGCTCCACCACCTGGGTGGTGGGGTTGTGGGGAAAAGAAATGATCAGCATCTTGGGCTGGGGCCACGTGAGCTTTGTGGCAGTGGCAAGGTCTTCAAAAAAATCCCTCCCGGGGCTCATGGGAATGCTTCGCACGTCCCCCCCTGCTATGATCACCGAATAGGGATGGATGGGGTATGTGGGGTTGGGTGAAAAAACCACATCCCCCGGGCCCACCACTGCCAAAGCCAGATGGGCAAGCCCTTCCTTGGCCCCCATGGTGACTATGGCCTCGGTTTCCGGGTCCAGTTCCACGTCATATCGCCTTCTATACCAGTCGCAGATGGCCATCCTGAGCTTGGCAATCCCGCGGGAAGCCGAATAGCGGTGATTTCGAGGGTTTCGAGTGGCCTCTATGACCTTCTGTACTATGTGCCTGGGAGTGGGCAGGTCCGGGTTGCCCATTCCCAGGTCCACTATGTCCTCGCCCCTTCGGCGGGCCTGTTGCTTGAGTTCGTTGACTATGGCAAAAACATAAGGAGGCAGTCTTTTAACCCGATGAAAAGGATCCTGGTCTTTTCTGGACAACTTCCCCCTCCCCGTGAGGCTGATAGTGCCGGGCTGGGAATTCCCATCCTCTTGCGCACCGGTTCTAACATTTAACGCCAAGAGGGCCAGGATGTCAAAGAGGAAGGCTTTGGGTTTCAGGGTGTTGGGAGAAGAAGGCACAGGCCGGTTTGACTTCCCATGGCTTGTGGAATATGGTGCCTGTCTGGGGTCTTCCCCAAAGGGCCTTGGGCTCAAGGCAAGTCGCAAGGCCCAAGATCCGTCCCAAGAGATCAAAAGGAGGCGTACAAAGAGCCATGGCAAGCTTGGACTACAAAAGGGCTGGCGTGGACATAGATGCAGGCAACGAGTTCGTGAAGCAAATAGGCCCCCTTGCCCGTGAGACCTTTAGAAATGGTGTGCTGGGCGGGCTGGGGGGGTTTGGGGCCCTGTTTTCTCTGGGGGAATTCAGATTCCAGGAGCCTGTCCTGGTGTCTTCCACCGACGGGGTTGGAACAAAACTGAAGATAGCCTTCAGAACGGGTCAGCACTCCACGGTGGGGATAGATCTGGTGGCCATGTGCGCCAACGACGTGGTGGTTCAGGGTGCAGAGCCCCTGTTCTTCTTGGATTATCTGGCAACAGGCAGGTTGGAGCCCAGCGTGCACCTGGAAATCCTGAGGGGCATAGCAGAGGGTTGCAAGCAGGCAGGTTGCGCTCTGGTGGGGGGGGAGACCGCGGAGCTGCCGGGCATGTACAGAGCCGGGGAGTACGACTTGGCTGGCTTCTGCGTGGGAATAGCCGAGCGCTCAGCACTCTTGGACGGCTCTGGGGTGAGGCCGGGGGACGCTCTAGTGGGCCTGGCATCCAGCGGGCTGCACTCCAATGGCTACTCCTTGGTGCGGAAACTATTCTTGGAGCGCCTCAGATGGAAACTGGACAGGTACGTGCCTGAGCTGGGCCGGCCCCTGGGGGAGGAACTCCTGACCCCCACGCGCATCTACGTGAAGAGCCTTCTGCATCTTCTGGGAGGGGCTCACGTGAAAGCCTTGGCCCACATCACCGGAGGTGGGCTGGTGGAAAACCTGCCCAGGGTATTGCCCAGGGGCTGCGTTGCGGTGCTACGGAAAGGGGCCTGGGAGGTGCCTGCAATATTCCACTTGATACGCGAAAAGGGAAAGCTTTCGGAGAAAGAAATGCTCAGGGTGTTCAACAACGGCCTCGGCATGGTGGTGGTGCTGGAGCAGCAAACAGTGGAGAAGGCCCTGGGCCTCTTGAAAGCCTCAGGGGAGACCCCCTTTCTAATAGGGCAGGTAGAAGCCACTGAAGACCTGGGGGCCCCTCAAATCAGGCTGGAGTAAAGGGGCTTGCCAAAAGGCTCTCGATGGCCTAGAATTTTGTTTTAAGGATTTACGGGAGGGAGCAAGGAGATGTCCAGAAGGTGCGAGATCTGTAACAAGGGAATTCTCTACGGCCATAACGTGAGCCATTCCAATAGGAAGTCCACCCGCATATGGCAGCCCAATCTTCAGAAGGTGCGAGTTCTGCAAGGCGGGAGAGTCAAACGCATTAGGGTCTGCACCCGTTGCATCAGAGCCGGCATGATTCAAAAACCTGCCTGAGTCACCACCCGAATAGGCCCTGTTTTTTCTCCACAAGATTGTTAGACCTGTCAGCCTCCAGAATTTGCCCATCTGGATCCAGGTGGATCACCACCGAGCGGTCCGAGGGGTTTCTCTTTACGTTGAAACGCACGGTGACCTCCTCCTGGGGCCTCAGGCGGGAAAGCACTGCCTCCAGATCCCTTTTTGTGTCAGGAAGGCTGAGCCTCAGCTTGAGATGTTCAACTGTTAAGCCCCCTTGATTCCTGACATCTACGCTCATCCTGCCTTCGTGAAACCTGACATCTGCAATGCTCAAGTCCGACTTGATCACCTCATGCCGCTCTATGGGGAAATATGCAATCCTTGCGGACTGTATCCTGGCCAGTCGAACCAGACCCCCGTTTAGACTCTCCTGATCGTACCCCGCCAGGAGCAAAGGCTGACCTGGAGGCAATCCGCAACTCGCAGCCAGGGACTCTTCCACATAAATGCCCTGGAAGACCCACCTGGCTTTACCATCCTGCTGAAAACTGCGGACGTAATCCGCCTTTCCGGCCGGCACGCCGAGATCGAAGCCGGTCTTTGGTATCCTGTAGGTGATGGTGTATTCCACCCGGGAGGTCAAGGCCTCTATGGAAACCGCACAGCGCTCTATGCCTTCTTGTCTGAATCTCTGGATGAGGGCTGCATGAAGATCCTGGAGCCGCTCCACTGACCACTCAAGCCCACCCCTCGGATCCACTACCCCCAGCTGGATCCAGGGGAAGACCCCATCCCTTATGTTTTGTACCCGGTAGGGGTACTCGGGGTTGGCCCACTGGAAAACCGTCTCTGCCACGGTGCCTTTCACCAAGACCTCCCCCATGCGTTCGGGCCAGTTAGTGGTGCCCAGGCCTATGACCAAGAACCTCTCTGGATAAATGTAAAGGCGCCGAAGGAGATCTTGCTGGGAGATCCACTGCCAGAGATCCCCTCTCAGAAGGTCTGCCAGTGTGTTAAAAAAAAGAAGCCTGTTGGGATTTTCGGCCAGAGCCCTGGGTTCAGCCCACACCAAAAGGCAAATTAGAAGAGCCAAAGCAGGCACAAAAAACTGAAACCTGCTTCGTTTCATCCTACCCCCGGATTCCATCTATTTCCAAACCCGCAAGAACACATCCGCCCCCTTTTCCCGGCTGGAATCCTCAGGTACTCCTGTCCAATGTTTTCACCGTGACCTTGTCATTCACAAACTGTATGTTGATCACTGTCTTCTTGTCCTTCCATGTGGCCGAGAGGGCTGAAAAAGGACCCACCTCAAAGCTTTTGGCCTCGGTGGGCTCCCCCAAAATGGACTTCACCTGAGCCATGCTCATACCACTTTGGACCTTCTCGAAATTCTCCTGGGTAAGCTTGGAACCGCAGCCCAAAAGCCCCACAGAAAGGATCAAGGCAACCCCAAAGATTCCTATACCCTTCACAAGAAAAGGTGGCATCTCAATCCTCCTGTCTCGAGTCTGAACGCGATCCTCTCACTCCCAAGTTCTTCTCCATCGGGCTCTCGATTCTGGATTTTCTCACAAAGCGTCTCTTGGATCCAGGATTTCAGGCAGGCCTCCCTGGGTTCCCTGTTTTCTCCACGGGGGCGATGGCTCCAGTTGCCTCATTCCGGAGACTGGGCTCGGCTCAATGGGGCGTGAGGTGGATCTGGGAAGAGGCCGGTGCTAGACTTGTGTGGCAAGCGTCAAGACAAAGGCTGAACGCCCCAGCCTGCAGAGCGTGAGCGCGGGAGATCTTCTTGATGGAGAGACCCTATGAAGTCTTGGTGGTGAGTGCGCATCCAGATGATGTGGACTTCGGGTGTGCCGGAACAGTGGCCTTGTGGGCCAGGGCGGGAGCCAGAATCAACTATGTGATCTGTACCGATGGGGACAAAGGCACCGAGGAATTGTCCACCAGGCCTCAGGAAACAAGTGCACTTAGAAGGCAAGAGCAGCTTGCGGCAGCCCGGCTGGTGGGTGTGCGAGAGGTGATTTTCCTGGGTTTTCCCGACGGTGAGGTGGAAAACACCAGAGAGCTCAGAAAGCAGCTTGTAAGGTGGATAAGGGAGTTCAAACCCGAGGTGGTATTCTGCCAAGATCCTGCCAACAGGGTTTTTGAAAACCCTTATGTGAGCCACAGGGATCACCGGATGGTGGCAGAGGCGGTTTTTGACTCCCTGTACCCTGCCTGCGGGAATCCCAACTTCTTTCCAGAACTGCTGGAAGATGATTTGATGCCTCATAAGGTCAAAGAGGCCTTCTTTTTCGGAACCCACTCACCCAATCATTGGGAGGACATAACCAGCGTGATGGAGCTCAAAGTGAAGGCCATCCTTTCACACAAGAGCCAGCTAAAGGATCCCGTTTCCACGGAGAAGTTCCTGCGCCAGCGCTTCGGGGAAATAGGAAAACAGGCTGGATGCCTTTACGCGGAGCCTTTCCGCAGGCTTCTGCTTCCCCCCTGAAGCCGGCTCAAGAGCCCCCCAGATTGACACTTCCGAGGCGGCAGGGCTATCATGCCACAAGGATTGCGGGTTTGGATCGTTCACCCCTGGGGATGCCAAAGAAGCTAGAATGCCGGAGCCTTGAGAAGCAGCTGTGTTTCCCTAGTTTTCTTTGAAAGAGCTGCTGCGCGCTGAAAATGCAGTTGGGAAGCTTGCAAGTCTATTAAGAGTACAGGCTGGGTTGATGGGGCTTCGCATTTACAATTCTCTTACCCACCGCAGAGAGCTTTTCGAACCGCTTGAGCCGGGCCATGTTCGCATGTACGTCTGCGGAGTGACCGTTTACGACGAATGCCATGTGGGGCACGCCCGTTCGGCAATAGTCTTCGACGTGATTTACAGATACCTCAGACACATGGGGTTCAATGTTACATATGTCAGGAATTTCACTGACATAGATGATAAGATCCTGGAAAGAGCCCGCCGGGAGGGGCTTGCCTGGGATGAAATCTCCAGGAAATATATCGCTGCATTTCAGCGGGACATGGAATCCCTGGGCGTATTGCCCCCCACTCTGGAGCCCCTTGCCACAAAGCATATAGCCGACATGATAGAGATGATCAAGGCTCTCCAGGAAAAAGGTGCGGCCTACGCGGTTGATGGAAACGTGTACTTTTCGGTTTCCAGCTTCCCCGGGTACGGGAAGCTTTCTCGAAGGGATAGGGAGCAGATGGTGGCCGGGGCAAGGGTGGAGCCGGACGAGCGCAAGAAAGATCCTCTGGATTTTGCCTTGTGGAAAAGCAGTAAGCCCGGAGAGCCCGCCTGGGAAAGCCCCTGGGGGCCTGGCAGGCCGGGCTGGCACATAGAGTGCTCATGCATGAGTCAAAAGTACCTGGGGCAGCCCCTGGACATCCACGGGGGCGGTCTGGATCTGGTTTTCCCTCACCACGAAAATGAAATAGCCCAATCCGAGGCCCTCACCGGAGAGGCCTTGGCCAGGTTCTGGATACACAACGGGCCCCTTACCAGGGAAAAGGTGAAGATGTCCAAGTCCCTGGGGAACATCCTGAGCATTCGGGCGGCCCTGGAGCGGTACCATCCAGAGGAACTTCGTCTTTTCTTTCTCATGACCCACTACCGCAAGCCCTTGGATTTCACAGAGGCAGGCATGGCAGAAGCCCAGACAGCCCTGGAGCGCCTTTACAGGACCCTGGAGAGAATAGACAAGATTGTAGCGACTCGGGGCCTCCAAGACTCCCCGAGACTCCGGCCAGAGCCTGGGCACGTCCCGGAGCTGGCCCCTTGGCTCCAACAGTTCCATGAAAAGTTCCAGGAGGCCATGGAAGACGACTTCAACACCCCCAGGGCCTTGGCCGGGCTGTTCGACCTGACCAGGAGACTCAACCAGTGGATGGATAATCCAAATTTCCCCACGGGTTCCAAAGTTTCGGAATTGCTTGGGGCTGCCCGGGCCTGCTATGAACTGGCCCGGAGCTGTCTGGGAATTCTGCAGCTGCACCCTGGGGAGTTCCAGACCCAAAAAGAGGACCTCCTCCTGGGCCGCCTGGGTCTGGAAAGGGAGCAGATCCAAGAGCTGCTGCTGAGGAGGTCCCAGGCTCGAGCGGAGCGAAATTTTTCCGAGGCCGACAGAATACGAGATGAGCTTGCAGCCAGGGGGATTCAGCTTCTGGATTCTCCTCAGGGCACAACCTGGAAGATCAAACCTGGAGCTTCTTGCTGAAGCGAATTCCCGGTGGGGACATGAGGATTCCAGGCATCTTGGCACTCTTGGCCAGTCTTTTGATGCTTTCGGCTCTAGCCAACGGGGAGGTGAGGGCCATGCAGCCGGTGAGGGAGCCTTCTGTTGCAGGTCAGTTTTACCCTGAGCAGCCCGAGTCACTCAAAAGAGAGATCAGAAATTTTCTCCAAGCTCCCCCCCTCAGCCCTGCCGAGCCACCCCCCTTGGCCATCCTGGCTCCTCATGCCGGGTATATGTATTCGGGGGCTGTGGCCGGCAGGAGCTATGCCCTGGTGAAGGGCCGAAGCCTAGACACGGTGGTGGTATTGTCCCCCAGTCACAGGGTGGGTTTTCGAGGGGTGTCTGTGTGGCCCAAGGGAGGGTATAGGACTCCCCTGGGCGTAGTGCCGGTGGATGAAGAAAGATGCCTTCTTCTCTTGGAATCCGCTCCCATGGTCCGGGAGCTTCCTGAGGCTCACGGCCGGGAGCATGCCTTGGAGGTGCAAATCCCTTTCTTGCAGGAGAGCCTCTCAGGGGGATGGAAACTCATACCCTTGGTGATGGGCAGCCAGGACCTGCAAACCGCCCGCGACTTGGCTGGCGCGCTGGAGAAAGTCCTGGCAGGAAGCAGATTCCTGGTGGTTGCCTCCTCTGACCTTTCCCATTTTCATCCTGCCGAAACCGCACAGAGGATGGATCAAAAGGTCCTTCAATACCTGGAAAGGGTGGATCCTGAGGGCCTCTGGGAGGAGGTCTCAGGGGGAAGGCTGGAGGCTTGCGGCATAGGGCCAATCTTGACTGCCCTTTGCATGGTGAAGAGCCTCGGGGTTACCAAGGGCGAGGTGCTGGTGTATTCCCATTCAGGGGAGATCTCTGGGGATCGTTCCAGGGTGGTGGGTTATGGGGCGGTTTGCTGGAGAAAGGTGATGCAGGAGGGCAGGCAGGCAAGCCCAAAGGTGGGGGTGGATCTGGGGTTGAGCCAGGAGGAAAGGAAGCTCCTCAAGGAACTGGCCAGAGAGAGCATTGTCTCGGCCCTGGAGGGCAAGCCATTACCAAGGCTCTCGGAGGTGCCCCCGGGGTTGCAAGAGCACAGGGGGGCATTCGTGACCCTGGAGAAGAAGAAGAGGCTTAGGGGCTGCATAGGGTTTATCCAGGCTACAAGGCCTCTTTACCAGACCGTGCAGGAGGCGGCCAGGGCGGCTGCTTTTGAAGATCCACGCTTTTCTCCCCTCACCCGTGAGGAGTTGCCCAAGGTGGAGATAGAGATATCGGTGCTGACCCCCATGGAGCGGATCACGGACCCCTCCCAGGTGAAAGTGGGCACCCACGGCCTTTACCTGGTGAGGGGGGCAAGAAGAGGGCTCCTGCTGCCCCAGGTGGCCACAGACAATGGCTGGGATCTGGAGACTTTTTTGTCCCAGACCTGCATCAAGGCCGGTTTGCCGCCAAATGCCTGGAAAGACCCTGACACAGAAATCTACACTTTTTCGGCCGATGTCTTTTGAGGCCCACCCAGCCCTGAGCAGGAGGCTCTTCATGAGACTCCTGGGGGCAGCAGCCGCAGTGCTGGCTGCCTGGAGGGACTCCTGGGGAGGGCAAGATTCCCTCCCAGAGCTAAGGGGCAGGGTATGCCTTGTGCGAGACAAGGGGTTGGGAACCAGGGATCAACCAGGAAGGCTGGAGCGGATTCGGTCTTGGCTCACAAAAAGTTTGGGAGAACTCACTGGGGGGCAGGCAAGAGATGCCTGGAGGCTCCTTTTCAGCCCCCAGGACCGCATAGCCATAAAGGTCAACGCAGTGGGAGGCCCTGGCATAGCAACACGCCCTGAGCTGGCAGGGGCCCTGGCAGCAGAGCTCATGGAGGCCGGGGTGCCTGGCCGAAACATCCTTGTCTGGGATCGCACAAGCCGTGAATTGCGCCTTGCTGGATACCAGATCAAGGAACAAGGGGAAGGGCCGCTTTGCTTTGGCACGGATCGCCTGGGCTACGAACCGCGGCCCAGGGTGCACGGTACCATAGGATCCTGCTTCAGTCAGGTGATGACCCATTGGGCCACGGCCTTGATCAATGTCCCGGTACTCAAGGACCACGACCTGGCCGGAGTCAGCCTGTCCATGAAAAACCTCTTTGGGCTCATCCACAACCCCAACAAGTACCACGACCAGGCATGCGCCCCTTATCTGGTGGACCTCCTGGAACATCCGGAGGTGCGGCCCAAGCTCCGTCTGGTTGTCTGCGACGCCACCAGGGCTCAATGCCACGGAGGCCCTTCTTACTCGGCCCGCTGGGTCTGGCCCTTTTCGGGGCTATTGGTGTCTGCTGACCCAGTGGCCCTGGACAGGATAGGTGAATCCATAATTTCTGCCAAACGGCAGGAGCTTGGCCTGGCCTCACTGAAGGAGGAAAACAGGCCCCCTGTGCACATCTCCCTGGCCGGAGAAAGGGGTCTCGGGGAGCATAGGATAGAGGCCATAAGACTCATGGAGTTGGGAGGTTGAAACTCTTGGGGGGGGGCAAAGCGCCTGGGCTGCGTTCTTTGCCAGCAGACGGATTTCCCACCCCACTCCGGGGCATTTGCGGGAAATGCGTTTTTTGGGGGGTTGAAGATTCCTTTGCTTGGGGCAGGGGGTAATATCTATGGGGATGGACAGGACTGTCCTGGCTGAGATGCAAAAGAAGCTCCAGAGGGAGATGGCCGAGAGGGAGAGGAAAACCTTGGAGTACTGGCGTGCCGAGATGGAAAAAATATACAAAAGGCGCCACGAAAACCTGGCCGCCCTTCAGCTGGAGCTCAAGAACCTGATGGACAGGATGGAGAACAGGATGCGAATCCTTCGAAAAGAAGTTGAGCCCTGAGGCAGAAGCCATCTGGAGTTCCGAGGCCGCAGGCTCTGCCAAATGAGGGCTCAGTGGGGAATCCCAAGGAGAGAGGCTCGATGAAGATCAAAGTATACGAAGAACAAATGGCCAAAGCGATCAAGCGGCTGGTGGGCATAGAGGTGATCATAGACACGGTGGAGGAGGCCAGGAAGGGGCTCTCTTTGATCCTGGAGAGGACCGAAACCGCAAAAAGGCCTGATTACAAAGGCCTCAAGGAAATCCGCATCACCCAGAAGGTGGAACACCCCACAACCGCGGTGGAACACAAGCTGACCTACATCCTGGAGTTCGTTCTGGAGGACGACTCCTATCTTCCCATGGAGATCTCTCTCATACAGGAACTCCAGGGAATCTTCCAGCAGCACAGTGTCTAGTCAGTGCCTTCTCACCTCCAGGGCCAAAGGCTTGCAAGCCTTTTCCCTTGTTCCCACTGACTCGGCTCTTGCCAATTTCCGCCTTGCTCCGATATTCCCCTCAAGCACCCCAGGGTAACCACTCCGCCTCCCCCAAGAAAGCCTCCACCAGGATCGGCAGAGCCCCTGCCTTTCCCGGGCCTTCAGCTCATGTTTCCCGGTATTCCCTGACTGCCAGTTTGCCCTTCTGAAAGGCCACGAGGTTCTCCTCTGCCTTGTGGCCGGGCATGAGTCTCTGGACCACCGAAGCAAAACCCTCCTGGTCCACAGGGAGCAATTCCAGGGCTGAGAGGGCGCCCAGCATCACTATGTTGGAGAAGATAGGGTCTCCCATTTCCAAGGCTATCTCCGTGGCGTTCAGGATCCAGACCCTGGAGCTCAATCGCTTGAGCCTGGCCAGCACCTTTTGGAGCTCCGGGTAGCTATTCTCCCCTGCTATGACATCGATGGGATGAATGGGACGAAGGTTGACCAGGGCCATGGTGCCGGGGTTCCCATAAGGGGCCATGACCCGCAAGACCTCCGTGGGTTCCAATCCTATGACAAGGTCTGCCTGTCCCTCGGGGATCAGGGGCGAGAACTGGTCCTTGGTGGAGACCCTCATGTGGCTCATGACAGAGCCACCCCTCTGGGAGGCCCCATAGGTCTCCCCTATGGTCACCAGGTATCCCTTGTCCACCAAGATCTGGCCCAGGATCTGGGAGGCCAGCACGTTTCCCTGTCCTCCCACACCCGTGATCACCAGATTCCAGGGATCTTTTTCCAAGAGCATTCTCAGATCGCCTCCTTCAGGATGGCCGAGGCCGGGCATATGCTGGCACAAACCCCGCACCCGGTGCAGATGGCCTCATCCACCCTGGCCTTGCCCGAAGCCCCATCCCAAACCAATCCAGGGCAGCGGAAAACCCTGGTGCAAAGACGATTGCACCCGCATTTGAGGCCCAGGCAGCGCTCCTGATCCACCAGGACCTTGAAGGCTCGACCCTCCCGCTTCCCCCGCACCAACGCGCACTCCTGCCTGAGTACCAGCACCCTCACCCCTTTACCATCCTGGAGCAAATCCAGGAGAAGCTCCACTGTGCGATCCAGTTGGAAGGGGTCTGCACTTTGGACCCTCACTCCCAGGGCTCTGCAAAGGGCTTCTATGTCGATGGGGTTTGCCACTTCTCCCATGGCAGTCCGGCCAGTGCCTGGGTGAGGCTGAAAACCGGTCATGGCAGTGGCGCTGTTGTCCAGGATGAGCATGAGGAAATCTGCCCCGTTGTACCTGGCATTCACCAGCGCCGGTATGGCTGCATGATAGAAGGTGGAGTCCCCGCACACAGCCAGGACCGGCTGCTCCAGCCCAAATCTCCCCAGCTGGCCGAACCCGTTGGCCAGGCCTGCCCCAGAGCCCATGGCATGGAGGGTCTTCATCTGGAAGAAGCCGGCAGGCCCCATGCCCAGGGAGTAACAACCTATGTCACCCAGCACAAAGCCATCCCGGCCGTCCAGAGCAAGGGCCTTCTTCACAGCCCAGTAAGTGGCCCTGTGAGGGCAGCCGGCACAGAAACCCAGGGTCCGGGGCGGAGCAGCCTGCGATGCCGCCTGGGCAGCCTCCTGGATGTAAGTGGCAGGCCTGGGCTCGTAGCTTACCTCCAGCAGCTCCTTCAAGACCCTGATGAGATGGTCGGGGGTGAGTTCACCTATGTCCGGGAGAGTTCCGGTGCTTTTGCCCAAGAAAAGCTTGGGACCGAGTTCTTCCTGAACCTGGGCTGCAAACCCCTTCACATTTGTCTCCAGGAACGGATCCACCTCTTCCACGAACAACACCTTGGTGGATCTGGACAACTGCTCCTTTAGGAAACCTTCGGGCAGGGGCCAGGTGGTGCCCAGCTTTGCTATGCCCACACGTGCCTCCAGCCCCAGGTTTGATATTGCCTCCAAGGCGTACATCCAACCAGCCCCGCTGGTAAGGATCAGCAGCTCGGCTCTTTGCGGGCCACGGTAGAGGTTGAATTCACTGGCCTCGAATCTTTTTCTGCATTTCTCCAGCTTCTCGTGCAGGAGCCTGTGCGTCCAGATCACGGGCACCGGCAAAATGGGTTTTGAGGTGTCAAAGCGGGCTCGCCTCTCTGCTTTGGGCAGCTCCCCCAATTGCACATTTCCCCTGGCATGGGAGACCCTTGTGACGCTTCTTATGAGGCAAGGCAGTCCTAGCTCTTCTGAGAGTTCGAAAGCCCACTTGGTCATCTCCTTGGCTTCTTGGAAGCCGGAGGGCTCCAGGAGGGGCAGGTCAGCCAGCCTGGCAAAGGCCCTGGAATCTTCCTCGTTGCTGGAAGAAAGGGCAGAGGGATCGTCGCATACCACCACCACAAGGCCCCCTTTGCTTCCGCTCAGGTTTAGGTTCAGGAGGAAGTCCGAGGCCACGTTGAGGCCGTTTTGCTTCATGGCCGCAAGCCCCCTGAGGCCTGCAAGGGATGCGGCAGCAGCCACCTCCAGGGCCACTTTCTCATTTACAGACCACTCCACGTAAATGCCCAGTTCTTCGGCCACTTGGGAAAGGGTTCCTATTATCTCCGAGGAGGGGTTCCCAGGGTATGCGGCGCAGACCTGAACTCCTGCCTCAAGAGCCCCTCTGGCAATGGCCTCGTTACCCATCAGAAGGAGTCTTTGGCCGGGGGCATCGGTCTTGATCAGGCTCATTGCTCTCCCCCCTCTGTCCCAAGCCTCACTCTCTCCAGCCATCTGGAATCAGCAAGCAGGTATCCCCCCTTCCCGTCTTCCATTTGCTTGATGGCTTCAAGGGCCCTTCTCTTCTTCAACATGGAGGCCTGGGCAAGATGTTGAGCATTTGGAGCAGGCAGATCCTTTACCTCCAGGATCCCTCTGGCCAAGGCCCTGTCCAGAATGGATTCGCCGGCCGACGTCCTTATGATCAAGGTGTTCCATCCTGGCTCACCTTCCACTGTTCCCACAGACAGATCAGCCAACTCGGAGGTCATATCCGCACACACGGTACAGGCAGGCTGAACAAAGGGGCGGATCTCTTCCACAGGGACTTCCCTGCTCCCCGAGGATGTTCTGATCCTGAGAATCCTCTCAGGAGGGGGGGTTATGTCCATGGCTTCCACGACCTCTGAGGGAAATTTCCGCCTCAAGAAGGAGACAAAGGGGGTGTAGCTCAGGGCCCAGGTGCAAAAAAGCCCAATGCTCAAGACGACTTTCCTGGCAGGGGCATCTTGATTCAGCTCACATGACCGCATCTTTTCCAGTGCCCAAATCTGGCATGGAACCCCCACCAGGGCTATGCGTTCGTGGCCTTGCCACGGCCCCTTGTTCAAGGCAGCCAAGCTGGGGGATGCCACATAGCTGGATCCTGCGCACTCCAGGACCTCTTCCCTGCGGCTGACTATCCTCCCGGCTGGAAGCAGATCCTTGCCTCTCTGAGTCAGCACCGCAGCGTCCACCAAGCCTTCTTCCAGTGCCAAGGCCACCAGGGAAGACACAGTCCCCCCTGTCTGGGCCTTTCCCCGGAGCCCCGGATCCAACCCCCTTCCCATCAGAACCCTTTTTTGGAAACCCAGCTCCAAAGGCACCTCTTCCGAACCGAAACGATTCCTGTTCAGGGCCGCCAGGTCCAAAGCCGTCCTAGGGCAATGGGCAAAGCAGCGTCCCTCCTGCAAATCGCACTCGTGCAGTTTCACTATTCGGCCGTTGAAGGTCTCCAAATAAGGACACATCCTGGCGCAGGCCCCGCACATGGTGCAGAGACCCCGGCCCAGAACCAGGCTCTCCAGCGCTTTCAACCCCCTGTCTTGATCCATGCAACCCCCATGCCCCTAGAAAAAGACCCCCTCCAGGAAATCCCCGGCCCTCTAGCTGGGGCCCCTCGAGGGAGCTCCTCCTGGCCTACTCCCACCCGTACACGTACTTGTCTTTGGGATTTCTTATCACGAACACCGGACAGGGAGCATGGCGTATCACTTTCTCGGCCACGCTTCCCAGCATCACGTGGGCAAGGCCGGTCCTTCCGTGGGTGGCTATCACCACCACGTCCACGCCCAGCTCCTTGGCCTTCTCCACTATGAGGTACGTTGGGTTGCCTATTTCCAGAATACATTCCACCGGGATCCTGTCTCTCACACTCTTGGGCACCACGTTCTCAAGATCCTCTTTGGCCTGGGCGATCATCTTTTGCTGGAAGGACTCGAAGTCGGCTATGTAGCCCCTTAGGGAAGGGTGCACCGGCTCCATGACATGCAGCACGTAGAGCTTGGTCTTGTACTCCTCTGCCATGGAGGCCCCGAACTTGGCTGCAAGAAGAGATTCCTTGGAGAAATCCACCGGAACCAGCACTCCCTGAATACTTATCATCTCGCACCTCCTTCTCTGGGATCAGTATGTTCCATCAGGGAACGTGTTCACTGCTGCGCTCACCCCTACCTGTTTGAGCATGGTGGGCCTTATCCAGGAACGGCCCAGAACCCCGTCGTGAATGGCCCAGCTCCTCCCGCGAACGCTCTGTTCCATCCCGGGTCTGCGAAAGGGGGTTACCCCGTCCAGCTTCTTGTACAGAACCCCGTGGGGCGGTCTGAACTCCGCATCTATCCAGTGCATCTCGTCTTGCCAGGTATGGAACTGGTATCCAAAGCCATGCCTCTCGTACACTATGGCATTGTGGTAGGCCATGGCCTCGCACCAGATCCAACTCTTCCCTATGCTCTTGAGAAAATCCTCTATGCCTTTGAGGGCCGCCCCGGTCCAGCGAAGCCCTCTCCTCACCTGCCCTGGTGCCAGGCCTGCGTGCATGGCCCTGATCTCCTCAGGTATGTTGCGCCGGCCCGAGACCAGATCCGCTGGGATACGTCCGTATTCGTCCACATCCACCTCGAAACGCTCAGAGGCTGGGTCGTTTATGTTCAGACCCAGCACCTCCACCCCCTCATCACCGTACTCCTGCATGAAGATGGAGTAAATAGGATCCACGGGGTCCCCGGGATTGGTTATCCTCACGTTGAGTATCCTGCCCTGCCCCCTGTACAGCACCCTCAGACGCAAACGCCCCTCAGAATCCTCGAAACTCTCAGGATCGATGCCGAACTGACCAAAGCACTCCTGGGGGATGAGGCGCGCAAACAGATCAAACCATTCCTCCTCCGGGAGGGCCTGAATCTCGGGAATCCACATGGGCTTTGCTCTTCCATCTTCCTGTACACAATCACTTCACCCTAACAGATGCCCCAAGAGGGTGTCAATTCCCACAGGGGAGCTTTACGCTCTTGGGTAGCGCCCCCTCTGGGCCAGAAGTGCAAGGGCCCAAGCCATCTCGTCCAATCGCTGGTAGGTTCGGATCCCCTGGGAGTTCAGATCGCACACAGCCTGGCTTTCCCACGGGGAGAGACAGCATCCCAGAAGCACCGGCTTACCGGTCTTTTCCTGCAGGGCCTGCACCTCCCTCATCAACTCTACCTCCACCTGCAAAAAGACCCCCCTGGCCCGGTCGGCCTCCCTTCCCCCGGCCATTCCAGGTCTGCCCAAGCCGTGGAAGATTAGGCCGTCCACCTCTCCTGAGGTGAGCATCTCCTTTGCCATGCTAACCACGTTGAGGGGGGTAAGATGGTAGGAGATGCCGGCTGCCCCTATGTCCACAGGGTTTCTGGTGGAGGCCCTCTCTGGCATTCCAAGGCTGCGCAGTTTGCTCTGCAGCTCCCTGCTCAGCTCAGGTACCGAAAGCCCCCGCTTCTCCAGCTCGTCGGTGAGGCTGACCCCCCAGGAGCCTCCCATGGTCATGATCCCTACCCTGTTGCCCTTCATGAGGGGTCTTTCCACCAGGACGTGCCCCAGGCAAAGAAGCAGCTCCATGCTGGGACACATGAGCACCCCCACCTGTTGGAATGCTCCGCAATATATGGCCTGCTCCCCGCAAAGGGCTCCTGTGTGGCTTCGGGCTGCCCTTGCCCCACCGCTGGTCTGCCCTGCCTTGAAGACCAGGATGGGCTTTAGCTCACTCACCTTTTTGGCAACAGCCATGAACCTTCTGGGGTTTCTGAGCCCCTCCAGGTACATGAGAACTGCTTTGACCTGGGGATCCCCCCCAAAAAGCTCCAAAAAATCGGTCACCTCCAGATCGCACTCGTTTCCTGTGTGCACGAACCAGCCCACCCCCATGTTTCGCGAGCTGCCTGCAGCAAGCAGATCGTAGAAGGCGTAACCACCCTGGCAAACGGCAGCCAAGGGGCTGGGCACGAGGTGTCTGGCAGGGGCCCCAGAGGCATTGAACCCGAAGTGCAAGTTGAAGGTACCGCTGACATTGGGGCCCAGCAGCCTCATGCCCATGGAAGAGGCCAGATCCCTCAAGAGCCTCTCCCTGGCTTCCCCATCCTTGTCCACCTCAGCGAATCCGGCGCTTATGACCGTGACCCCCTTGACCCCTCTTGAACCGCAGCCTACCAGAGTCTCCGCCAGCGCGTCCTGGGGAACAGCCACTACGGCCAGCTCTGCGGGCTCAGGGATCTCCCTGATATCCCTGTAAGAGGGAATCCCGTACACCAGATTTCCATTGCGGTTAACCGGGAAAAGCTTTCCCTGATATTTCCAGGTCAGGAGCCCCTCCATGATGAAAGATCCCCATGTGCCGGGGGTCTCAGAGGCCCCCACCACAGCCACACTCTGCGGCCAGAGGAAAACCCTGAGCTCCTCTTCCCTCATACCTGACTCACCTCTTGCCTGCCAGGCCAGATGGCCACTTTTATGGCTTTCCCCTCCTCCATGAGCCCGAAGGCCCTGGGAAGCTCCTCCAGGGCCAACTCATGGGTCACTAGGTCCTGGGCACGGATGACCCGCGAGGCCAGCAACCTCAAGGCCATAGCCACAAAATGGGGGGTGTGGTGAAACACGCTTATGACCGACTTTTCCTCGTAGTGGAGCAGATGAGCATCCACCCTGGCCACCGTGCCCTTGGCACAGCCTCCGAAGAGGTTCACCAGTCCTCCTTTTTTCACCAAGTTCAGCGCCACTTCCCACACCTGGGGCATGCCCACCGCCTCTATCACCACATCAGGACCCTTCTGGCCGGGAGTCAGCCTCCTGATTCGGGCATGGAGGCTTTCCAGATCCCCCATCTCCACCTTGTGGAGAGCTCCCAGCTTCATGGCTCTTTCAAGCTTTAAGGGGTTTCGCCCAACGGCTATTACCGAGGCTCCCTTCTGTGCGGCCAGGGCCACGAACATGAGCCCTATGGGCCCCATGCCGATGACACACACGCTCTGGCCCATCTCTATGCCTGATCTCTCTATTCCATGGAGCACACAGGCCAGAGGCTCGGTGAGGGCTGCCTGGACCGGGTCCAAGGAATCAGGCAGCAAATGCAAGTTGCACCGCACGATGGAGGCAGGGATCCTTATGAACTCAGCATAGGCTCCGTTTAGAAACTCCAGCTCCTCGCAAAGGTTCCATCTTCCAGCCTTGCAATACTCACACTTCCCGCAAGGAGCTGAGTTGGCTGCCACCACCGCCTGGCCCGGCCGAAACTCCTCGACCCCTTCCCCTGTTTTTTCCACGACCCCTGAGAACTCATGCCCAAAAGGGGAAGGAAGGCTCCGGATCATCTTGTGAGAGCCCCTCTTGAGAGTCTTGAGATCAGTCCCGCAGGTGAGGGCCACCTTGACCCTCACGAGCAGCTCTCCAGGGCCCGGCTCGGGAACTGCCACCTCTGCCATGCGCAGGTCTCTGGCTCCCCAAATCAGGGCTGTCTTCATGCTGCTGGGAGTTGCCGGCATTTTTCAGAACCTGAGAATGGTCTTTAGGCCCCTCCTGGATTCCGCCAGCTCCACGGCCTTTTCTATTTCCTCTATGGGAAGCTCGTGACTTACCACCCCATCCACCTCCAGGGTTCTGGTCTCCAGAAGAGAGATGGCTTCGCGCATGTGTTGGGGCCCCGTGGAGTAGGAAGGCAGAAGGTCCACCTCCTCTTTGTACAGCTCCTGGAGCTTTACCTCCAGAGGTTCTCCCCTGCTGGGCCCGGCAAAAAGACCTAGCCACCCCCCTGGCTCCACCACCTGGAAGGCCAGTTCCAGGGCCGGAAGATTGCAGGCAGTGAGCACAACCCCCTGGAACCTTCCCTGGTTTGCAGCCCTGGAAGGCGCACAGGTCTGGGCGCAGCCTTTCTGCTTCCCCATCCTTCTTCTTTCCTCCAGGAGGTCCACCCCGAGCACCTCCACCTGGGCCCGGACCAGAAGCAACACCATGAGAAGCCCCATGGGCCCAAGCCCTATCACCATGACCCTGCTGCGGGGCTGTGGCTTCCACCTCTCCAAGGCCCGAAGGCAACAACCAATGGGCTCTGCCAGTAGGGCCTCCGAGTCTTTCAAGTTGTCTGAGAAGGGAATTACCCCCTCGGGCAGGTGGGATTCTGGCACCACTATCTGTTCAGCAAAGCCCCCTGGTCTGACACTGGTAGACCTGAAATTACTGCAGCTGGAGATCCTGCCTCTCAAACAGCTGGGGCAGTTTCCGCAGGGCACGTGGTTGCACACAGTCACCCTGGTCCCGGGAGGGAACCTATCCCAGAGGCCCTCGGGCGCTCTTTCCACTATGCCCACTATCTCGTGGCCCAGTACCGTGCCAGGGGCCACGGTGCTGTTCCTTATCTTGTAGAGGTCGCTACCGCAAAGCCCCGCACATACAGTTCTTATGAGCAGCTCATGGGGGGTTGCCCTGGGTGCGGGTATATCCAGCACTTCCAGCCCACCTCCCGGCTTTGTCAGGGCCGCCCTCACCTTTTGCCTCCCTCCCCACACGCATTTCAGGCCAACATAGTTCCCTGAAGCAGTCAGTGTCAAGGCCCCCCCTCGGGAGAGAGCTCTTGCACTGCTTAGGCCGCCGAAGCTCGTTGACATTCGCGCAAAAAAGGCTAGACTTGGGAAAACGGTTCTGGCCCAGGGGGGAGAATGGGGGAAGAGGTCCGCTTCGAAGAGGCCCTGGAGGAGCTAAGAAATATAGTGCAGATCCTGGAAAGGGGGGAGAAACCTCTGGAAGAGGCCCTTGCGCTTTTCGAGAGAGGGATAGCCCTGGTGTCTGCCTGCAGCAAGAGGTTGGACGAGGTGGAACGCAGGGTGGAGATGCTGATTAGGGATCAGGCCGGCCAGCTTAAACTTTGCCCCCTGGAAGAGCATTCCCCATCTGGCGGGTGAAGCGGGCATGAATCTGAAGGCCTATCTGGAAACCAAGCGGACACTGGTGGAGAGAGCCTTGGGCCATTACATCCCTGCCCAGAACGGGCCCTCCACGTTGCTCCAGGAAGCCATGCGTTATTCCCTGCTGGCCGGAGGAAAGCGCATAAGGCCCATCCTCCATCTGGCATCGGTTGAGGCCTGCGGTGGGAAGCCCGAGACCTGTCTAGGCTTTGCATGCGCTTTGGAGATGATACACACCTATTCTTTGATCCACGACGACCTGCCGGCTATGGACAATGACCAGCTCAGGAGAGGCAAGCCCACCAATCACGTGGTGTTCGGGGAAGCCATGGCCCTCCTGGCAGGGGACGGGCTTCTCACAGAGGCCTTCAGGGTAATAGCCCAGGAAGCCCTTGAAGGGGGTATGGAGCCTTTGCGGGTGCTTAGAGCCATTTTGGAGCTGGCAGCTGCGGTGGGCCCCCAGGGCATGGTGGGAGGGCAAGCGGCGGACATCTTGAACGAGGGAAAGGTTGTGGACGCAGACACCCTGGCTTTCATCCATACCAGGAAGACCGGGGCTCTCATTAGGGCCTCGGTGCTGACAGGGGGGATCCTGGCCGGGGCCTCTGGTGAGCTCCTGGAAAATCTGGCCAAGTACGGCGAGGCCCTGGGACTGGCCTTTCAGATCCGGGACGACTTGCTCAACGAGGAAGGAGACCCGGCCAGGTTGGGCAAGGCGGTCAAGACAGACCAGGCGCGAGGGAAGGCCACTTACCCGGGGCTCTTCGGGGTCGAGCAAAGCAGAGACAGATTGAAGTCCTTGGTGGACCAGGCTGTGGAGGCCCTTGGGGTGTTTGGCCCTGGAGCCGAACCCCTGCGGGAAATAGCTCTTTATGTAGCCAGCAGAGACCATTGAAGGGAGAAGGGGCCGGAAGGATATGAAAGGAGGTTTGCTCTCCCAGATCCAGGATCCTTCCCAGATCCGGGGTTTGGGCATCTCGGAACTGAAGCTTCTGGCAGAGGAACTGCGCCGGGAGATCGTGGCCACCGTGGCAAAGAACGGGGGGCACCTGGCATCCAGTTTGGGTGTGGTGGAGCTCACCATTGCCTTGCACTACGTGTTCGACACCCCCAGGGACCTCCTTGTGTGGGATGTGGGACACCAGAGCTATGCCCACAAACTCTTGACAGGCCGCAGGGAGGCCTTCCACACCCTCAGGAAGCTGGGGGGCTTGAGCGGATTTCCCAAGAGGCAGGAAAGCCCTTATGACACTTTTGATGTGGGCCACAGCAGCACTTCCATCTCGGCTGCCCTGGGCATGGCCGAGGCCCTCTCCAGGCAGGGCCGGCACCAGAAAGTCATAGCAGTGATAGGGGACGGCTCCCTGACTGCAGGCATGGCCTTCGAGGCCCTCAACCACCTGGGCACACTGGACAGGGATCTCATAGTGATCCTCAACGACAACGAGATGTCCATTTCCCCCAACGTGGGAGCCCTCTCCTCCTACCTCAACAGGATCCTCACAGGCCAGCTTTTCACTCGTCTGCGGGATGACATGAAGGGCTTCATACGCACCCTTCCGGGTGTGGGGGAACCTGTCAGCCGCATGGTCAAGAAGTGGGAGGAATTTGCCAAAGGCATGATAACCCCAGGGATCCTCTTTGAGGAGCTGGGGTTGAAGTACGTGGGCCCCCTGGATGGGCACAGATTGCGTCCTTTGATAGAGACCCTGAGAAACGTAAGGCAGCTGCCGGGGCCTATTCTGGTGCACGTTGTGACCAAGAAGGGCAAAGGCTATGGGCCGGCTGAACAGGAGCCCACCAAGTTCCACGGCATAGGGCCGTTTGACCAAGACACAGGCAAGCCTCTCCAGAAAGATCCCAGGCCGAGTTACACCTCGGTTTTCGGCAAGACCCTGGTGCAATTGGCTGCTGAGGACGCCAGGATAGTAGCCATAACCGCCGCCATGCCCCAGGGCACGGGCTTGGAGGAGTTTGCCAGGCTCTACCCTGATCGTTTCTACGACGTGGGAATAGCCGAACAGCATGCCGTGACCTTGGCTGCCGGCTTTGCCACCCAGGGAATGCGCCCTGTGGTGGCCATTTATTCCACTTTTCTCCAAAGGGCTTACGACCAGGTAATCCATGACGTGTGCCTACAGGGTCTGCCTGTGACCTTCGCCTTGGACCGGGGTGGAATCGTGGGGGAGGACGGCCCCACCCACCACGGGCTTTTTGACCTCTCATACCTGAGGCACATCCCCAACATGGTGCTCATGGCACCCAAGGACGAGGCAGAGCTCCAGTGCATGCTGGCCACAGCGCTGAATCTGGGAAAGCCTTGCGCCTTGCGCTATCCAAGGGGGGCAGGACTGGGAGTGGAACTCTCCAAGGGGCCTATCCCGACCCTGCCTTTGGGAGAATGCGAGGTCTTGAAGGAAGGGCAGGACGTGTTGATACTGGCCGTGGGGGCCTGCGTGCAGCCGGCCCTGGAAGCAGCACAGATTCTGGAGGGACACGGTCTGCAGGCCGCTGTGGTGAACGCCAGGTTCATAAAGCCATTGGATCGGGAAAGGATAATGCCCCTGGCACTTCGCATAGGCAGGCTCATAACCGTGGAAGAAAACGTCCTGGCAGGCGGTTTTGGAAGCGCCGTGCTGGAGATGCTTCATGAGTACGATGTGGGGCCTCATCAGGTTAAGGTCAGAAGGCTGGGGATCCAGGATCTCTTTGTGGAGCATGGGACCCAGGAAGAGCTGAGGCTTCGCCACGGGCTGGATGCCCAGTCCATTGCCCAGGCGGCTCTCCAGTGGCTGGAGCGGCCCTCTCTCGTGGCTCTTCAAAGAAAAGGAATCCTGCGCTGACTCCCTGATCCTGCCCAAGACTCCAGCAGCTTGAGGAACGCCTGGCCGGGGGTGTTTAGGGGGTGGGGAATCCAGCATGGTGGGTGAAGTTTCCTGCAACACCTGAAGCATGTCTGAAGAGGCCTTACTCCTGGGGGCTTGCTCAGCCGTGGGCTTGGGACATGGAGGCATGGGGGTATGCTGGGGGCTCTTCAGCTTGAGCCCCCAGAGCTTTTGGGGCCTGGGGAACTGGCCGGAGCATGGCCATGAGGCAAGACAGGCAGCGGCTGGATCTTCTGATGGTGGAAAGGGGGCTTGCGGAGTCGCGCCAGAAGGCCCAGGCCTTGATAATGGCGGGACAGGTCCTGGTGGAGGAAGTCCTTTGCACAAAGGCCGGCCAGCAAGTGCAAACCCAGGCAAGGATCCGGGTGCTTCACCAGTTGCCCTATGTGAGCCGCGGGGGACTCAAACTGGAGGCTGCCCTGGAGCATTTCGGGGTTCAGGTGGAGGGACTGCTGGTGCTGGATGTGGGGGCCTCCACAGGAGGATTTACCGACTGTCTTCTCCAGAGGGGGGCCAGGAGAGTTCTGGCAGTTGATGTGGGTCGAGGCCAGCTTCACCCAAGGTTGCGGCAAGACCCCAGAGTGAGAGTCCTGGAACGGTGCAACATCAGGTATCTCACACCCCAGGAACTGGATGAACTGCCTGATTTGGCAACCATTGATGTGTCCTTTATAAGCCTGCGTTTGGTCCTTCCGGCTATGGCCGGATTGCTGAAAGCCCCCGAAGGGGGGATCCTGGCCCTGGTGAAGCCCCAATTCGAGGTGGGAAAGAGGGAGGTGGGGCCAGGAGGAGTGGTCAGGGACAGTCAGCTTCACAAGAGAGTTCTGGAAGAGATAGCTGCTCAGGGCCGCCTTCTGGGATTCCAGGCCTCGAATCCCTTTCCCTCCCCCTTACTGGGCCCCAAGGGTAACCAGGAGTTTTTCCTCTGGTTCACCCGCGCCAAAGCTCTCACCACAACGGGAGGGGATAAACCCCCTCCCCTACAATACCCCTTGTAATATCAATATGTTAAGGGTCGTAGGGGTGGGGTTCACCCCCGCCCGGGTCTGTATGTCCCCTGGTCTCCATGGGAAACGGGCCCGATGCGGCCAATCACCCTGTGCGGGACAATGCACCCATGCCCAATGGTGTTTTTTTTGGTTACTGTGCCTGGAAATGCTTGCGAAAAATCCTCTCCACCTCCAGGGTGGCTTCCTCCTCGAAAAGCTGGAAGCGCCTCAGGAGTTCGGCTCCTTTTGGAGTCAGGCTGAGCCTCCGGGCCCCCTCTTTGCTCTCCACCAGCGGCCAGCCTATGAGCTTTTCCGTCTCGCGGATCTTACCCCAGGCAGCCCTGTAAGACATGCCAAGTTGCCTGGCCGCCTTGCGCAGCGAGCCCAGCTCCATAAGCAGCAGGAGAAGCTCTTTTCTCCCCCTGCCCAGGATGAGCTCCCCGTCCTTCTCGAGCCAAAATTGCACCTTTACGCCCATCTCTTCCTTCCTGCCCAGGCTTATACCACGCAGCCGAGCCAGGGGCAACCCGAGAAAACACTCCGGTGTAATCCTTGGGAAGCGCCTGGACGTCTCAAAAATCAGCCAAGAACTCCCCTTTTCCCGAAGCTCAGTCTACCAAAGGCCCGGGAGCAGTGGTAATTTAGAATAGGAAGGTTTGGGGAGACGGGCTGGCCCTCCCCAGAAGTCCTTGCCCTGGGCCAGTAATCCAGGTGAGTAAGGAGGCCAGGCATGAAAAAGAACAAATTTCTAACAGGGGCCCTCCTGGCTGCCCTCCCATTGATGTGGGGATGTGCGACCTATGACAGCAGCGTTCCTGCCAGCACCGGCATAGGCGCAGCAGGGGGTGCACTTCTGGGCTATGGGCTCACCGGCTCGGCTGCGGGGGCAGCTGCAGGGGCAGGGGCAGGGGCCCTGGCCGGAGCCTTGACCGGGGTGGCCATTGATGAAACAAGAAGAAGCCAGGCGGTCGCACGGCCTGCTTACCCTGCGGCCGGTCCTCCCCCCCAAGCCTCCAGGTATGCGGCCACAGTGGACCCAACTCGGGGTGAACTGGTGAACCAGACCGGATGGAGGCTTAAGGTCTTTGTGGATGAATCCACAGAACCCATTTGGGTAGAGCCCGGGGGGGTCACACCATTGGAGCTGGACGTAGGTGCCCACGAAATAATGGCCACGGCTTACGTGGACACCAAGTTCGGGGAGCGGGTGGTGGGGTCTTACACGCGCCGGATCGAGGTGGACCCCAGGGGCTCTGGCTGGAGCCTCAGACTGGAAGAAAGGATGTTCCGTTGAGCCAGCCCGTGGGCCCGAGAGAGACTCGGGTAAGGGGGGGCTGTCCCCAAAGGTCCCCCCTCCTTGCCCTGAAATCTTATGAATCCTCCGAGCCCCCAAGACGGTCCTGAGAAAAACGGACGATTCTGAAGCTCTCTCAGCATGGCCTTGCATTCAAGAGGTGTTTCCCACAACTCTTGTGATGATGAAGCCCAGCACTGCAGCTGCCTTCGCTGACTCGGCCGGGGCTTTCGGACACCCTGCCCCGGGAAACCTGCCGAGAAGGGCTTCGAGCTCCGGTAACATCAAAGCATCCAGGTAGCTTGGGGGCGTTAGCCTTCGAGCCGGTGGGGCTTCTTGAAAAATCCCGGTCAGATTAGGAGACAGGCTCCCTTTTTGGCCCTGTCGCACTTTCCTGTGAAAAATTACCTTTCTTCCCTTCCCTGGCCCGTGGGAATTGCCTTCTTGGAGGCTTCTCAACGGGTTGGGTTTGACTCTTTTTCCCCGCACGGGTAGAATGCCCCGGGGTTCGGGCCCGCAGCCCGCCTGTGTTAATCACCGCCTGGGAGGAGCACTCATGCTTCTAGAGGGTAAGAATGCCATAGTCACAGGTGGTAGTCGTGGAATCGGCACAGCCATATGCCTGGATCTGGCAGCCAACGGGGCCAATGTTGCCCTCAACTTTCGCAAGTCGGCCAGCGAAGCCAGGCATGTGGTGGACGAAATCCAGAGGATGGGGCGCAAGGCTTTGGCCGTGCAGGCCGATGTGTCCAGTTTCCAAGATGCTCAGCGCATGGTGCAGCAGGTGTTGGAGGAGTTCGGCTCCCTGGAGATCTTGGTCAACAACGCGGGCATAAACTGGGACGGGGTCATATGGAAAATGAGCGAAGAACAGTGGGATGCTGTGATCAACATAGACCTCAAGGGGACCTTCAACTACTGCAGGGCCGTGGCCCCTATTTTTAGGGAACAGAAATACGGCAAGATCGTCAACATCACCTCCATAAACGGGATGAGGGGTAAGTTCGGCCAGACCAACTATTCAGCAGCCAAGGCCGGGGTGATAGGGTTCACAAAAGCCTTGGCCAAGGAACTGGGAAGGTCCAACGTGAACGTAAATGCCGTGGCCCCGGGCTTCATCCTGACCGAGATGTATGAGACAGTCCCCGAGGAGGTAAAGCAACAGGCCTTGGCCGAGATAGCACTGGGCAGGGCAGGCAAACCAGAGGAAGTGGCCTGGGTGGTCACATTTCTCTGCTCGGAGAAATCCCGTCACATAACCGGAGAGTGCGTCCAGGTCTCAGGTGGCCAGTACATATGAGATCTTGGGGCCTTGCTTCTTCCCAGGCAGTGGATGAGGCAGGCAAGCCCGGACTGTTCACCCTGCCTACACACACTGGAGGCTCAGCCCCCCCCCGAGGGATTCTTCGGGATAGCCGGAGTCCAAACCCTTGTTGGGTTCCAGAGGTGATCAGATTCTGGTGAGGAGAGTCTGTGCCCTTGGGGACATGATCCTCACCATTCCCTGGCTCCTGGCCCTAAGGAGGGTGCATCCAGGCTCATCCCTCCACCTGCTTTGCCACGGGGAGCAGGGTGAGCTCCTCAGGTCTCTGGGGGTTGTGCATGAGAGCTTTCCCGAGGAGGGATCCGGGTGGCACCGGCTTTTCTCGGGCCCAGGCTCCGGGTTCCCCTCTGGGCTGCGGCCGGATCCCTGCGAGTATAAACATGTGTACCTCTTCTCGCAGGAGCCTGGAAACCCCTTGGTCTCCATCCTGAGGGAAAAAATCCCGACCCGCCTTACCACCTTGCCGGCCAGGCCCTCCCCTTCTGAGCAAGCCCATGCTTCTTTCTTGCCTTTCAGCGCAATGGGATTGGAGCCTGAGCAAGGGCTCTTCCAGGGGTTCCAGCAAGGGGGTTTGGGCTTAGAGCCGGGGAGGTTCTTTGTGCACCCCGCAAGCGGCTCTGCTATCAAGAACTGGCCCGTGGAGAACTTCCTGGCCCTGATGGAGAAGATCTCCGGGTCTTTTCCCAGGGCTTCCTGGGCTGTGCTGGAAGGGCCCTCTGATCAGGAGGCAGTGCGAGCCCTTTGCCGGCTCTGGAAAAAGCCTCTCGAAGTTTGCAGGCCTGCGAGCCTCTCCCTTCTGGCCTCTTGCCTGAGAGAGGGCTCCTTTTTCTTGGGAAACGACTCAGGGGTGACCCATCTGGCAGCCTTCCTGGGGCTGCCCACGCTGGCCATTTTCGGCCCCAGCGATCCTGACAAGTGGGCTCCCCTGGGAAGCAGGGTACAGGTGGCTTTCAGACCGGAGTATTGCCAGCCCTGCCACCAAGCCATGGAGCAACCCCAGTGTGCCCCGCCATGCCGGCGGTTCCCATCTGTTCCAGAGGCCTGGGAAAGGTTCCTCTCCCTGGGGCACTTGCCCGGGTTAGGGCCGCAGGGGCTGATTTCAGATCCGCATGTAAAGTGGGCTGAACCCCAAAAAAACGGGAGCGGTTAGACCCTACCGGCGGGGACAAACCCCGCCGTAGGGAAAAACCACTGATTCCGATGGCTTGTACGTTGGTATTATAGGGGCGGGGGGTTGCCTCCGCCCCCCCCAACATAGGGGAACCGATCACTTGGCGACTTGCTTTTTCCTGTACTGGGCGTATGCGTCCTTGACCGCCTCATAGGGATCCAAGGCCGCCTTTATGAGATCCTCGTACTCCCCAAGTCGCAAGGATTGCTCGTTCGTGTACCTGGTGGCGCTGGCTGCAAGCACCCACTCTGCCCCAGGAAGAAGCCAGTTTACTGGGTTCATGAAGCTGTCAGCAGCCATACCCACCGTGTCCCTGGCAGAAGATGCCCCTAGAAAGGGCCATACGAAATAGAATCCGTGGTCCAAACCGTACCAACCCAAGGTTTGACCAAAATCCTCCTCGCGGGGTTTGAGGTTTATGTAATCCGCCGCATCCACCAGCCCCCCGAAACCAATAGTGGAGTTTATAAGGAAACGGGCCAGCTCAATGCCTGCATTTTCAAACTTGAGCTGGAACACATTGTTCAGGAACCTCACGGGCATGACTGCATTGTTAAAGGCATTTCTGAAGCAAATTCTAAAATCTTCCGGTATAACCGCGTTGAAACCTGTGGCAAAGGGCTTGAAAACCCAGAAGTAGAACCGGTCGTTGAAGCTAAACATGGCCCTGTTCCAGGACTCCAGAGGATCCGAGATATGCACCTCCTCAGCTTCCTTTAGCCCGGCTGACTTCTCAGCCCCACCGCTTTGGGCAAAGGCAGCTATGGCGAGATCCCTGCTCTCAAGCTCGCTCGATTGGGCTGCGGCAGGTACTTCTTGTTCAGCCCAAGCACCAACCCCCACCAGGATCCCCAGGAGCCCTCCCACCAAAATTCCCATGGCTTTTGATCCCATCTCCCCTCCTAGATCTCTCAGCCCCTCCAGGGCCATGTCTCAATCAAGCCCTTCCCAGCCAAAAAAAGCGAGCAAAGCATAAATCCATTTTCCAAAGATCTCAAGTTTTTTTTCGGTTGATTCAAAAAAAACTTGAGGGGAAACCTCCCCAATCCCCCCTTGGACAGATCAGAGCCCCAGATAGGCCTTTCGAATGTGGTCCTGCCTGAGAAGCACCTCCCCTGCCCCCTCCATGAGTATGGAACCGTTTTCCAGCACGTAGCCCCTTTGGGATAACTTGAGGGCGTGGAACACGTTTTGTTCCACCAGGAGCACCATGGTGCCCCCTTTGTTGATCCTGGATACGGTCTCGAAGATCAAAGAAACCAGCAGCGGGGAAAGCCCCAGAGACGGCTCGTCCAGCATCAGGAGTTTGGGCTTGGACATGAGGCTTCGGCCTACGGCCAACATCTGCTGCTCCCCGCCGCTTAGGGTTCCGGCTTTCTGGGAAAGCCTCTCCCTTAGCCTCGGGAATAGCGCGAAGACCTCATCCAGGCTCTGGTTTCGTAATTTCTTGACGCCGGGGAACTGGGCCCCCATCTCCAAATTTTCCCTTACGGTCATGTTGGGAAATATCTGCCTTCCCTCAGGCACTTGGCTTATACCGAGCTCCACTATGCCCGAAGGACTGATATGCGAGAGATCCTGCCCTTGGAACCTGATGGAACCCCTGCGGGGCCTCAGGATTCCGGATATGGTGCGAAGGGTGGTGGACTTCCCGGCCCCGTTGGAGCCAATGAGGGCCACCATTTCTCCAGGCAGCACCTCCAGGCTGACCTGCCTCAAGGCCTGCATGTCTCCGTAGAAGACGTCGATGCCTTCAACCTGCAGCATCCAGGAACTCCCTGCCTAGGTATGCTTCCACCACCTGGGGATCCCTCACCACCTCCCCGGGGACACCCTCTGCTATTTTCCTGCCGTAGTTGATGACCACCACCCTCTGGGCCAAGGCCATGAGGCCTCGCATCACGTGCTCTATTAGCAGAATGCTCACACCCTTTTGGTGGATCTCTCTCAGTAGTCTCACCATCTCATCCACGTCAGTGGGGTTGAGCCCCCCCATGACCTCGTCCAGCAACAGCACCTCTGGCCTGGTGGCCAGGGCCCGGGCCAGCTCCAATCTCTTTCTGAGAGCAAGGGGAAGACTCCCGGCCCTCTCCTGGGAGAGACCCTCCAGCCCCACGAACTCCAGGGTGGAGTGGGCCAGCCTGCGGGCTGCAGCCAGGGATTTCTCCCTGAGCATGGCTCCCACCATGACATTGTCCAGCACGCTCACGTTCAGGAAAGGCCGCACTATCTGAAAGGTGCGGGCCATTCCCATGCGGCAGATCTGGTGCGGCCTCAGGCCCTTTATGGATCTGCCCTTGAACTTCACCTCTCCTTTGTCTATGGGCAGGAAACCCGTCAGGCAATGAAACACAGTGGTCTTGCCTGCCCCGTTGGGCCCTATGAGCCCCAGGATCTGAGCTTCTTCCAGAAAGAAGGACAGCTCTGCAACTGCACAAAGCCCGCCGAAGTGCTTCTCTAGTTTTTCCACCTGGAGCAGCATCATGATTCCAGCCTCAGAAGGGACCTCAGAGCCCTTCTCAGGTACACCAGCATCCCCTCTCTCATGAACAACACCACCAGGATGGCCAAAATCCCATAAAGGATCAAATGCAGCCCTTCCAGGCCTCCCCTGGCGAAGTAGGCACGGGAAATTTCCGACAGGGGGGTCAGCAGGAAGGAACCCAAGACCGGCCCCAAGGCAGTGCCCATCCCGCCTATGATGGGCCTCAGGATCAATTCTATGGAGAGCCCCATTCCCAGAACCGAGTTGGGGTTTATGTAAAAAATGTAGTTGGCGTAAAAGGTGCCTCCCAGGGCTGTCATGAAAGCACTCAGGGCTATGCCCAGCATGGAGTACTTGAAAGCGTTCACACCCAGGGCCTCCGCAGCATCCTCGTCCTCCCTCACAGCCACCATGAACCTGCCAGCCCGTGAGAGCTCCAGCAACCTGGCTACTCCCACCGAGGCCACCATGAAGCCCAGGGAAAGGTAGTAGTAGGCCACGTTCCCCCTGAACTGGAAATTCCAGAAGGAGGGTTTGAAATCCAGGAAGATCCCTGCAAATCCTCCCAGGGCAGGGATGTGTGACACCACCAATCGGGAGATCTCGGCAAAGGAGATGGTGAGAATCACAAAGTAAACCCCCCTCAGGCCGAACCTGAAGCCAAGGAATCCGATGGCCAGGCCCACCAGCATTGCCAGCACGGCCCCCACCCACATTCCTATCCAGGGGGAGATGTTGTGGTTCATGGCAAGATATGTGGAGGTGTAAGCCCCTATCCCCACGTACAGGGCATGCCCCAGGGATATGTGCCCGCTGTAGCCTGTGAGAAGGTTCCAGGATTGGCCCAGGTATGCGTAGAAAAAGATCATGACGAAGATGCCCAGCAGGTACTTGTCCAGCACCAGGGGGAGAAGCACCAGGACCAGCAGGGCTGAAGCCAAAAGCAGGTAGAGCCTTTTCATGCCTTGCCTCCGAAGAGCCCCTGAGGCCTAAAGAGCATGATGGCCACCAGCAAGCCGAAGCTTACCACCTGCTTCATGGTGGCCGGCACAAGCAAAGTGGATACGGATTCGGCCACCCCCAATATCAATCCACCCACAAGTGCCCCTGGAAGGCTGCCCAGGCCACCCAGGATCACCACCACAAAAGCGGTCATGGTGAAGTCATGCCCCAAGTGGGGCGAAGTGGCCATGAGGGGAAGCAGCAGCGCTCCGGCAGCCCCGGTGGTGGCAGCGCCCACCCCAAAGGAAAAGTTGTTCACCCTGTCCACGCGGATGCCCACGAGCAGGGCCCCCATTCTGTTGTCCGCAGCCGCCCTTATGGACTTGCCCACGTCTGAATGTCTGAGAAAGAGGAAAACCACCCCTGTGATGAGCACTGCCAGGCCAAAGGCCATGAGCCTGGAGACATCTATCATGACAGGGCCCAGGTGTATTGTGGCAAGGGCCAGGGCAGTCCTGGGGCTTCTGGGGTCAGGCCCGAAGCCCAACAGGACCGCGTTTTCAATTATCAGGCCCGTGGCCACCAGGGGAAGCACTTGCATGGCCTCTGGAAAATCCAGGATGCGGTTCACCACAGTGGCCTGCACCAGGTAGCCCAGCAGAAACAGGGCGGCAGCAACAAGAAGCAGGGAAACATAAGGGTCCAGGCCCAGCAGCACCAGTATGCCGTAGGCTATGTACATGCCCAGGACCATCATGGGGCCGTGGGCAAAGTTGATGACCCCCATTACTCCGAAGATCAGAGAGAGCCCCACGGCTATGAGGCCGTAAACACCCCCAAGGAGTATACCCTGTACCACCAGTTGAAGAGGCAACTCGTATTTCATGAAACCCCACCCGGCTCCTTGCGTTCCATGTCTCCTCACTCCCCTTTTCAAGGTGGGGACAAGGAGCTCGCAAAGGGCCGGCTTTTCCCCTCATGGGCCTGGCCGGCCCTTTGCGCAGAACATCTCATCCTCTTTCCCAGAGCTGCGGGGCAGGGAAAACATAGGGTGCCTGGGCAAATTTCTTGGGAAGTACCACCTTGGTTCGCTTCAGAGGATCCGGGTCAGGAAGGATCTGGATCATGGCAGTGGTGGCATTCACATTGTCCCCGTTGGGGGCAAACTTGATGGCCTCCCCCACCATGGGGTGATCTTTGAACTCGGTCTTCTTGAAGGCTTCCACTATCTTGTCCGGATCCGTGCTCTTGGCCCTTTCCAGGGCATCCGCCACCACCAGTATGCCTGTGTAGGCGTAGCCGTTGTTGGTCTCTAGATAGGCGTTGTAGTTCTTCAAGAAGAGCTCATTGGCAGCCTTGTACACCGGGCTTTCAGGATTCACCCAGGGAACGTTGTCCATCACGTAGTAGATGAGCTTGTCCAAGTCCTTGATGACCGAGGGCTCATACCAGCCTGGGGACCCAGGGCTGACTATCCCCATGAGCTCCACCCTCTGCTTGAAAAGCTCCCTGGTCAGAAGAGTTGAGTCCCCTGGCCTGCATATGGGGAAAAGAATGTCCGGTTTGGCAGCCTTTATCTTGGCCACCTCTGCAGAAAGATCAGGCACCCCGAGGGGATAACTGATCTCCTCCACTATCTCCATGCCCAGATTGGAGGCTTTGAACTCCTTGATGAACAAAGCCGCCTGGGTCTTTCCAAAGGCATCCCCCACGTATGAGACCACGGCCCTCTTGGGAGAGACCTTTTTTTCCTCCAGGATGGTCTTCAAGAACTCCATCATCCGCTTGGCAAAGGTGGTGGACGTTGGGAAGATCCGAAACGTGTACTTGTAGCCCTTCTGGGTTATGTCGTCCAAGGTGGCCACATCGCAAAGGAAAGGCACTCCCCTTTGTTCACACAAGGTGGCTATGGCCATGCCGGTGCCGCTTTCAAAGGCCCCCACTATCACCTTTGCCCCTTCCTTGATGAGTCGGTCAGCCTCTGAGCGACCCACTTCGGCCGAAGTCTGGCTATCCCCCAAGAGAAGCTCCAGCTTGGCTCCTCCCATGGATTTGATGCCTCCTCGGGAGTTTATGTACTCCACGGCCATCTGGGCCCCCCGGCGCTGGCCTTGGCCTATCACAGCCAAAGGACCTGTAACGGGTTGCACTGAGCCTATCTTGATGGTGGGCGGCGCTGCCCTGAGCAGAGTGGGAAACCCACCCATGGCCGTGGCGGCGCCCGCAGCTGCTGCTGCCTGAAGAAAACCCCTTCTGCTTACAAGATCCCGACCCAGGCGACGCTTCTTTCCCATGGTGTCCTCCTTGCTGCGGTTTGTGGTGGTGGCCAATTCTTGTGAGTCTGTGTCCACCCGCTGCGTTGCTTGAAGTTTATTCCATATACGGGAATTTGACCCTGTTTGTCAAATCTAATTCTGGGAATCGTCACTTCCTTGGCGCAGATCCCAAACCGGCAGGGTCTTGGAGCTGATTCTCCCCGGCCAGCCAACCCCCCTTTTGTCCTCTGGCTGGCTCAGTGAGCCTTGCCTTTGACTCAAGCCAGGCTCAGTGCTGAGAGGCCCACCAAAGGCGCCCCAATGGCATGTGTTCAAAATTACCAAATGGTAACTCTTTCCTGCTTTCTAAATTGTTTGGGCTTTCCTGACCTGGAATTTTCTAAATCCCCTTTTTCTCGTAATGCGGGCCATTTCCTTGAGCTTCTTCTCTCAATGGGCTTCCAGGGAGTCCCTCGTGAAACTGGCATGTTCGTTGCTTGTCATCTACACCAGGATGAAACTCCACTGGTTGGGAGGGACTCGAGCATGAGAAGGGTCAGACTTCAGAGGATAGTCCAGAGTGGAACAGAGGAGTTCGTGACCCTGGGGACCCCCTTTGAAGGCTTGGAGCCTCTGAAGCCCAGAGCCGGCCAGGAATACCTCCTTTTCGAGGACTCGGGCAAGGTGGTGCGCACATCCCCGGTGGTAAGGCTGCACGAGGGCTTTATTGAAACCCAGAACTCCTTTTACAAACTCACGGTCTTGGAGGAAGAACCCTTTGATCTGGCCGGAGAGGAACCCCCTGGAAAGACCCAGGAAATCCGTCTCCCCAAGCTGGCCGCCAACTCTCGTTAGAGCTTTCCCTGCCAGGAGCCCTTGGGGCCCTCTCCTTACCCTGGGGAGGAGCGAGCCGGGGCCTCAATCTCCTGGAGGGCGCCTCATACCCGATCCCCCAAAAACCATTGGCAGGAAACCCAGAAGACTTGGGCAATTCAGGCAAGCCTGCCGATTCTTTGACTGCATCAGCTAAGCTGCAGGCCGCCTCAAGGTCTGAGGATTTGCCCCCCGAGAGCTCCTCTGAGTATCATAGGGGAAACTTCCCACTCACGGAGACGTGTTGCCATGGAGGTGCAATCGCTGGCTGAGTTTGCTGGGATAAGGAAGATCAAGTTGTTCCTGGCTCTTTCCAGGACCCCTCATGGGCTCCTGGACATGGCCAGCCCGGCCCTGGGAGCGCTACTGGCCCTGGGCTCTTTTCCCCCGGGTCGGGTCATCCTTCTGGGACTGCTCACCGCCTTTGCCGGCTACACTGCCGTGTACGCCCTGAACGATCTTGTGGACTACAGAAGCGACATAGAGAAGCTGGGCAGAATGAGGAAGGCCCCAGGGGGGTGCAGAGACGTGGATGCGGTCTTCATGAGACACCCCATGGCCCAGGGCTTGATCTCGGTGCCCCAGGCCGTGGCCTGGACCTCGGGATGGGCTATGGTGGCAGCTCTGGGGGCTTATTCCCTGAGGCCCGTGTGTGCCGCTGTTTTCCTGGCTGCCTGCTGTCTGGAGGCCGTGTATTGCGCCATGTTGAAGGTGAGCTACCTCCGTACCCTTGTGAGCGGCTTGGTGAAAACTTCGGGCGCCTTGGCCGCTGTGCTGGCAGTGGATCCGGAGCCTGAGCCTTTTTTTGTGGCTCACCTTTTCACCTGGCTTTTCCTTTGGGAAATAGGGGGGCAGAATGTTCCCAACGACTGGTCTGACCTGCAAGAGGACGAATCCCTCAGGGCCAGGACCCTCCCGGTGGAGTTGGGTCCGAAGAAGGCTGCCTGGGTGGTCATGCTCTCCTTGTGCCTTTCCACGTTGCTGGGAGTCTGGCTTTACTGGAGCACGCCCTGGAAGCTCAGCCCTGTTTTCCCCTTGGGGGCCATGGGGGCAGGGTGGTTCTTGCTGGTTAGGCCCTCAGCCAGGCTCTTCAAGGAACGCAGCCTGGAGGCTGCAGGCCGTCTTTTCAATAGGGCCAGCTACTATCCCCTGGCCATCTTGGCATCCATGCTTGGGGCAATGATCTATTGATCTAAATTCACTTCTCAGGCCAGAGCCTCAGGTCTGCCCAACTGGACGCTGGGCCACCCCCAAGATCCCCAACAAGGGATGCTCCAGGGCCCTCTGGAGCACCAGACCGCTGGCCCCGAGGGCTTCACGCCAAGAGCCTTCCTCAAAGCGGTCCTCTTGGGGGTGAAGCAGGATCCTCCTTGTCAGGAAATTGGCGTACAAGGCCGGGTAGAGTTCCTCCAGGAAATAAAAGCCTCCGGGTCTCAGCACCCTGGCCACCTCTTGCAGGGCCACCCTCCAGGGGCCAACGTGGTGCATGACGCCGAAGCCGAAGACTGCATCAAAGCTCCCTGAAGCATAGGGAAGGTGCGCGGCATCCGCCACAGCCAGCCTTACCCCGGGGCGTCTTCCCGGACCGGGATACCTCCAGCACCTCCTGAGCATGGAGAGATCCAGGTCAGTGAGGTGGATGCTGCCCGGGGCGAATTCCCCCAGGAGCTGCCTGGCTCCGGCCCCGCGGCCGCCGCCGATTTCCAGGACCAGGGCCCCCTTGGGGAAATCCTTTGCTGTGCGCCGCATCCACCTTATCTCCCAGGCCTGTTGGATCACCCGCAGGGGATTGTTAACTGCCCAGCGCTCGGCCCAGTTCAGTTTCATCCGGGTTTTTTCCCCATGTGGATCACGGCTATCCCATCTGTGAGCCTCCTGTAGCGGACCCCTTGGAAGCCGATTTCCTCCAAGAGGCCTGCCAGCTCCTGGGGCCCTGGGAATACCCTGATGGATTCCGGAAGATAGGTGTAGGCCTGCCTCGAGCCCGCAAGAAGCCTGCCCAGGCCCGGCATCACGTGAAAGGAATAGAAATCGTAAAGCCTCCTGAACCAGGCTGTGCAAGGAGTGGAGAACTCCAGACAGACCATTGTGCCCCCTGCTCTGAGCACCCTGAACAACTCCCTGAAGCCCTCCTCCATCCTGCTGAGGTTCCTGATGCCGAAGGCCACGATGGCCGCGTCAAAGACTCCTTGCCTTGCAGCCAGCTGCTCCGCGTCCCCTTGCACCATGCTAACCACCTTGGTTTGCCCTGCCCTGGTCAACTTCCTCCTGCCTTGCTCCATCATTGCAAGGTTCATGTCGTAAAGTACCACCAGGCCCCGGGGCCCCACCTCTTTGGCTGCCAGAAGTGCCATGTCACCGGTCCCGCCGCAGAGGTCCAAGACCCTGTGGCCTGGCCTGAGCCCCAAGGCCTTTATGGCCCTTTTTTTCCACAACAGGTGGGCCCCAAGGCTCAAGAGGGTGTTCATGAAATCGTACTTGCGGGCCACTTTGTCAAAGTGAAGCGAAACCAGCTTCCTTTTTTCGGGCAAGCTCACGAGCCTGTAGCCGAAGTGCACCTTGGCCTCCTCTTCCCTGCTCTCCCGAACATGAGCTTGCGGCTCCTCTGCCCTGCCTTGCTCCGGATCCTTCACTGGGGCCATCCCACCTCCTCCAGGATCGGCCTCAGGTATGCCAATCCCTTGCTGCCGGCCTCATCGGGCATGTCCACGTACGGGTAGAGCTCCAGACTCATGTCTCCCTTGTAACCCAGTTTGGCTGCCCTTCGAATCAGGGACCTCAGGTCCATGGCGCCAAGACCAGGGATCATGTGCCTGTGTTCCCTGCTGGAGCCTATGTCCTCCAGGTGCATGTGGCCTATCCATGCGAAGAGCTCTTCCATGGCCTCCACAGGATCCTGCCCCACGCAGAAGAAGTGCCCTGCATCGAAATTAAGACCCACCATGGTGGAGGAGACCGACCGGATGAACTGCCTGAACTGGCGGGTGTTCTCCAGCAGAAGCCCTGGCTCCGGCTCCACCAGCAGGCGCACTCCCAGCTCTTCGGCCAAAAACACCACTTCCTCCACACCCTGGAGGAAGAGCCGCATGGCCTGGCCTCGGCCCATGCCCTTGAGGGGCCCGCCGGGGGGCACCGAGATGTTGGGACACCCGAGGGCTGCGGCTGCCCGCAAGGAGGCCTTGGTATGCTCTATCCTGATGCGCCTCAAAGAAGCATCGGTCTCGATCCAGGAAGGCAGGTACGTGTCCCCCACTGCAAAAAGGGTGAAACTGTTGAGGTTGGTCACCTTAAGATTCTTCTCTTGCAGGAGCTGCCTGAGCCTGGCCAGTTCTTCTTCCGCGAAATCAGGGGGGTAAAGGTGGGGCCTGTCCCCCATGATCTCTATACCCCGGAAGCCCAGCTGGCTTATCCGCCTGACAGCCTCCCAAATATTAAAGCGGGTGTATGCGTTGGTGCTATAACCCAGTATCACCCAAGTCTCCTTCCATGCCCAATTGCCTCTCCAAGCGCCTAAGGGCCGTTAATTGTTCCTCAAAGGTCTTGGGGGCCCCCTCGCCCAGAGGTCTCTTGAAATAAAAACCCAGCTCCGGGATCAGACCCGACCTGCCTAGCCTCTTGAGACACACCATCCAGCCTGCCAGGTCCAGCACCAGGGGAGCTGCCAGGATGGAGTCCCTTGCCATGAGGTTGACCCTGAGGCTCATGGGCAGATCAAAGACTCCCGAAAAATCAACCACGTCCCAGGCTTCCTTGGCGTCCCCCCTGGGGGGGTAGTATGCAATGTGCACCCCGTGGCTGGATTCTCCCGGGGCCTGCCCCACAGGGTAGCCCAGCACTTCCTCCAGGACCTGTGTCTTGTTGGCCAGCTTGGAAGCTGCCCTGGAAGGATCCGAGAGGTTCTTGCCGTCCTGGTTCCCCAGGATGTTGAGGCTGTACCAGCCCATCACCTTGAGCTTCCTGACCTTGAGGGCAGAGGCCAGAACCACCTTGAAAAAAGTCTGGCCTGTTTTCCCGTCCCTCCCGCACATGGGCACCCCTGTTCGGGAAGCTTCCTGCAGGAGCAAGGGGTGTTCCACCTGGTTGGAGGTGAAGTTCACAAAGGGCACCCCGCAGCGAAGGGCAGCTGCTGCGTAGGCCAGATCCGCGGGGAGCTCGCCGTTGCCCCTGGCCAGCAGCTCCTCCAGAGACCCACAGTTGAAAAAACCAGGAGTTGCCGAGGCTGGAAGCAGGTCCACCATCACGGCGGTTGCTCCGGGATGCTCTGCAAGCAGTTCCATTATCTGGGAGCTCAGCACCTCGGTTTGCTCCAGGAGAGGCCCCTGGGGAGCCCTGAGCACCTTCATGCCCTTCAAGTGCTCCTGGAGGGGCAGCCACTGCCTTTCAGTGAGCACCTTGTTGATTCTGAGTGCTTCCAACAGGCTTTCTTCCCTGGAGTCCCAACCTGCGAAGCTCATGCACATGCTTCCCAAGGCTCCAAGAAGGCTCTCCGAGATGGTCAGCCAGGGAAGAACCTCTGCGGGATTCTTCCAGAAGGCCGCCACCAGCGCTGCTACTGTGCTGCCCACAGCCCCCTTGGCCCCTGCCGCCAGCAGGAGGATAGGGGTTCCTGGGGTCTCTTTCCCCTTGCCGTGCATGTTTTCAGAACTCCTTGTGGAAGAGCGCCACCCGGTTGCTGTTGGTCCCCTTCTTGAGGTTCTCAACGCCCCAGATGTTGGAGGTCTTGGTGAAACTCTGCAGGTTCACAACCACTCCCACGCACTGGAAGCCGGCCTGCAGGCCCAGGGGCACTATTTCCTCGTCCAGGTTCAAGGAGCCGCCCCTGACCTCCCCCACTTCAAAAGCCACCCAGCCCCCGGGCCTGGTGAGCCTGTGGAGCTCCTTGAGGGTTTCTCCCATGACCCCGCACCACCTAAAAAGGCTCGAAGTCTGGGTGATGGAGGCCTCCACCCGCTTCTGGTCTATTCCATTGAACCAGCACCTGAGCCAATTGTCATCCCCGTATTGCACCACGTCCAAGAAAGGCGGGGAGGTCACGGTGAGCTGCACCGAGTCAGAGGCCACCTCGGGGGTGCACCTGGCGTCCCTGCACAGGAAAAGGGCCCCTTCCCCGGCCTTTCGAAGGGCCTGGATCTGCCGCTGGCTCATTCTACCCAGGAGGCGGCGGCTCTTGGTGAGGATTATCTCCCTGGTGTTCCTGTACGGGGGAACCTGGCCCAGCCTAAGGTTTATCTCCTTCTGCCTCTGTGGGGATACGGCCTGGTTGGGCGGAAGAGTATACACCGAAAAGAAGCCCTTGGAATGCCCGGTGAGGCGGTTTGTGGCCACCATCCTGATCCACCTGTCCACATCATCCTCCTCCCCGGAGGCCTTCCTGTGCATCAGGTACTGGCGCAAGGATACGATTTCTGCCTCTGTCCTGGGATGGAAAAACATGCTCAGGTCCAGATCGGCCCTGGCCCCCTCCTGTATGGTTATTTCCCCCAGCCTGCGGGCCACGTCCTTGAGCTCGGGTACCTTCAGGCGAGGCATGGTAAGGATCTGGCTCAGGGGGTTTATGTCGTTGGATATCACCTGCCTTGCGCAAAGGGCTGTCTCCACCGCAGTGGTGCCCCTGCCCGAGAAGGGATCGTAGACCACCTGGCCGGGCAGTGAGAGCAACTCTATGAAGAAACGAGGCAGCTGGGGTTTGAAACAGGCCCTGTAGGATATCTCGTGGATGGAAGCGGCCTGCCTCTGCTTGGAGGACCAAAACTCGTTCACATACCTTGGGATCTGTACCGAGCCCACATTGAAGCTCTCCACCTTGGTGACCGCTCCAACGGCAGGGAAAAGGCTTGTGCGGCAAGCCGCGGAGTAGCTCTCCAGGTAGGACCTCAGCCTCTCCCCACTGGGAGGCTGGTGAAAAAAAACCATAGGTCACTCTCCTAGCCAATAACATATGGGAATTACTAGATAATCAGTTCAATAGTATAGGTTTTCCTTGCCTTCAAGTCAAGGCAAGGGGTTTCCAAGGGCAGGAGCCCGGCCTTGCCTGACCAAGGGGCCGATCTGCAGGATTCAGTGTGGAGCCGGCTCCAAGCTTGATCTTCTGCGGCCTCTTGAGATACTGTGCTCCAATGAGGGTCATTACGGAAGAGGCCCCCCCGGGAGCCTCGGGCAGTTTCCCCTTGTGGAGAAGATCCCATGCGCTCGGCAGCCGCAAACTCCCGGAGCAAGGCAAGGCCAGCAGCCCTGCACATGCGCCAGCTCATGGCCTGCTTGGAGATAGGCAAGGCCCTCACATCCACCTTTGACATGGAGGAGATCCTCCATACGGTTCTCTCCAGGCTTTCGCTTCTGGTGCCGGCCAAGAACTGGTCCTTGCTGCTCCTGGATCAGGCCACGGCATGCCTGCGCTTCGAGGTGGTGGTAGGCCTGGCCCCGGAGCTTCTCAAGGAGCTGAGCATTCCCTTGGGGGAGGGTATAGCAGGCACAGTGGCCTTGAGCGGAGAGCCAGTGTTGGTGGAGGATGTGAGCTCGGATCCACGCTTCAGCGACAAGGTGGACAAGTTAAGCGGCTTCAGGACCAGGGCTCTGATATGCCTTCCCCTGAAGATCAGGGACACCGTCATAGGAGTGGTGGAAATAGTGAATCCCCAGGATTCCTGCCTTTTCAGACCTGAGTCCATGACCATCCTCTCCATACTGGCCGACTATCTTGCCATAGCCATAGGCAACTCCATGAACTACAAGAAAATCGCGGCCCTATCCATGACAGACACGGTCACGGGGTATTACAACACCAGGTTCCTCCACGAGTTTCTGGAGAACCTTCTTGAGCCGGGCAGGGTCCAAAGCAGTGAGGTGTCCCTGGTGTTCGTGGACATGGATGAGTTCAAGAGCGTGGTGGACACCCACGGGCACCTCCTGGGCAGCAAGGTGCTAAAGGAAGTGGCAGATGTGATGGCCTCCAGGCTGGGCCCCACGGACCGGCTGGTGCGCTACGGCGGGGACGAGTTCGTGATCTTGATGGAAGGCTGCGGCAAGCTCGAAGCCATGGAAAAGGCCGAAGAGATAAGAAAGACCCTGGCAGGAACCCATTTCCTCAAAGAGGATGGCCTCTGTGTGCGCGTCACAGCCAGCTTTGGCCTGGCCACATACCCCCAGGACGCCTCCAGCAAGGAGGAGCTGATGCGCCTGGCAGACCAATGCATGTTCTTCAGCAAGAAAAGGGGTAAGGACAAGGTGACCGTTTACTCCCGCAAGCAGCCCCCAGCCTGACTCAGCTCAGCCCCAGGAGCGCCCGGGCCTCCTGGGGGCTGGCCACCTCTCTTCCCAACTCGCGGCTCCATTTGGCCACCCGGCTAACCAGGGCCTGGTTTGTGGCCAGCTCTCCCCTTCTAATGAGCAGGTTGTCCTCCAGACCCACCCTCACGTGCCCCCCCATGAGAATGGCATGCAGGGCCATGGGAAGCTGAGCTGCGGCAATTCCTGAAACAGTCCAGGTGCTCTGGGAAGGAAGGGACTGCCTCATGTGAACCAGGTGCCCTATGGAAGCCGGCACAGCTCCCTTCAGCCCCATCACGAAGTTGAAGTGCAGGGGCTCTTTTGCAAGCCCTCTTCGGGCCAGGGCCACGGCATTGGAAATCATGCTCAAATCAAAGATTTCCATCTCGGGCTTGATCCCCAGCCTGAGCATCTCCCCGGCCAGGCCATCTATCAGCTCCGGGGGGTTGGCGTACACGCTGTTGGGGAAATTCACCGAGCCGGTGGTGAGGCTGGCCATCTCGGGCCTCACCTGCAGGCGCTTTATGCGGCTTTCCAGGTCAGTGCCGGCCCTGCCTCCGGTGGAGACCTGCAGGATCAGCCGGCTTCTTCCCCTGAGTCCTTCCACCACCTCCTGGAAAAAAGCCGGGTCGTCGGAGGGGTTTTCCTGGGAGTCCCTGGCATGGATGTGGAGTATGGAAGCCCCCAGCTCCTCGCAGGCCAGGGCGCACTCGATCACCTCTTTGGGGGTCACGGGCACGTGGGGGTTGTCTTTTTTCTTGGGCACCGAGCCTGTGGGAGCCACTGTGATGATGAGTTTTTCCATAAGACTTCTCCTCCTCTGTTCCCTGTTCCCCACGCCCAGGGGACCGGAACCTGAGCGCCCCGCACCCCCGGCGCTAAATGGGCCTGGTGAGTTTCGGGAGGGGATAAACCCCTCCCCTACGAAACATATCGTAATATCAATATGTTAGATCTCATAGGGCGGGGTTCACCCCCGTCCAAAGGGTTGGGGGGTAGGGGCATCCTTCGGCCTCACCAGGGTTTTCCTTCTGTCTGGAGCCATCCTGCCTCCCCCATTATTCCCATTATGCCCGGGGCCACATCCTGCAGGCTCAAGTCCCTGTTGGGAAGCTCTCCGGGAAGTCTCAGCAGGAAAGCGTCTTCCAGGGTGTGCATTCCTGTGATGTCTCCCCTTCCGGTAAGAGATGTGCTTTGCGGGTTTGCTTTGGGATCAAAGCCATCCTCAGGCTCTAGGACCAGGTCCGCGGCTCTGGCCAGATAGGGCCCCTTGTATATCTCCTCCCGGCGGTGAACCTTGCGCACCATGGCTTTGCCTGTGATGGGGTCCCGCAACCCCAATAGGGCTTGGGCCAGCTCTTGCCTCAGGCTTTCGTACTCAGCCCCTGGGGCCACAGAGCCCCTGTCCTCTCTACCCTTGAGGTTGATGAAGATCCTTCCGGGTATGAGGCTGTACGCCTTGCTCTTGGGCAGGAATTCCTGCAGCTTCCTTTCCCCCTTTTCTTCGAAGAAGAGATAGCCCTCTTTCTGGAGCCAGTAATTCAGGTTCAGCTCGGCCTCCAGCCTGCAAAAGCCGTGGTCAGAAAGGAGTAGCAGGGTCAGATCCCCTCTCTGGATGGCCCCATCCAGCCTCTCCAGGAGCCTTCCCAGCCAGGAGTCCAGCCTGGAGTAGAACTCCTTGAATCTTTGGCACCAGGGCTCCTCCCCCTCTTCCCATTTCCCCAGGAGGAAGTGGTTTATCCTGTCTGTCTCCATGATGTGAAGCTGGAACAGGTCCCATGACTCCTGCTCCATGAGGCTGAAGGCCACCTGGAACCTGCTCTCAAGGACGCGCTCCAGGTCCTGCAGGAATCCGCCCAGGTCCTGCCTGGCCTTCCAGGCATCCACGTCCAGGCAGTAACCCATCTGCTTGAGCATGGGCAGGAGGGAGGGGGGATGCACTGCTTTCTCCAGGCTGGGGGAAAGGAAACAGCCCACCATGATGCCGTTTACAGGCTTGGGAGGATATGAGACAGGCACATTCAGGCTGATGACCTTCTTGCCCGCACGGCTCAGGGCTTCCCAGAGGGTCTCGTGCCTCAGGTGAGCGGCGTTGGGTATGAATATTTGGAAGGGATTGGGCTCCCTGTCCAGGAAGCCAAAGATGTTGTGCATGGCGGGATTCACGCCCGTGGCATAAGAGGCCCAGGCCACAGAGGAGACCGTGGGTAGCACAGAGCGCATCCTGCTCAGGCTGGCCTTGCCCGTCAGGTCAGAGAGCACGGGCATGGCACCCTGGGCCAAGAGCCTCTCCAGAAGCCCCATGCCCAAACCGTCCAAACCCAAGACAAAGCAGCTTTGGGCTGATTTGGCCTCACTTGTTCCAGAGCGCTTCCAGAAAACCATCTTCTCCTCGATCCGATGGCGGTTATTTCCCCCAGCAGCCTCTCACAGAGACACTGGGACTAAATGTATCCCAGCTCGGAGAGGCGTTTTTCCAGTATGAGTCGCTCCTCTTCGCTGTAGCCGGCAAAAGAGGCCTCCTTGGGGGGCACGTAACCCAGCTCCTCCAAGGCTGTGAGCACCTTGGCAGCGGATTCTTCCGGGGTCTCCTGGTCCGTCCTTATGGTGACCTCTGGATTCTCAGGTTCCTCGTAGGGATCGTCCACCCCGCTCACCCCTGAGATGCGGCCTTCCTGCACGCCCTTGTAGATGCCCTTGTAGTCCCTCTGGCGGCATACCCCCAAGGGGCATGACACATAGACTTCCACGAAGTTGCCTATCTCGGCCCGAAGCCTCTCCCTGGTCTGCTTGAAGGGGGACACAGCTGCCCCTATGGCCACAACCCCGTTCCTGGAAAGAAGCTTGCAGACATATCCGATGCGAAGCACGTTCCTGTCCCGGTCCTCCCTGCTGAAACCAAGCCCCTGGCTCAGGTTTTTCCTGACCTCGTCCCCGTCCAGGAGCTCCACCCTGAAACCCCTCTCCAGGAGCTCTTTCGCAACCAGTCGGGCCACAGTGGTCTTGCCCGCCGCAGTGAAGCCCGTGAACCAAACCGTGAATCCTTCCCTCATGAGCTCTCTCCCCTTCCCTTTTTCTTGCTTTGGGCCAGAGGCGCACTTCCCCCAAGACCCAGACCGCGTATGGCCGGGGCCCTACTGGATTACTTCTCCCAGCATGTCCGGGGGCTTCTCCAGGCCCAGCCGCTCCAGCACCGTGGGGGCCACATCCAGCAGGTGCGCCTCTTTGTTTTCTGGTGGCGGCCCCGTTTTTCTCCATGGTTCGTAAAGCAGGTATATGCCCATGTGGTCGTGGTTGGCATGGTCAGGCCCAGTGTCATTCTCAGCGGTGAACAGGTCTCCATCTCCCACCGAGCCTATGGAGCGGTAGTCCAGATCCCCCAGGTAGACCATAAGGTCAGGGGCCACCCCCCGGCAGACCCTGTAGATCTCCTCCGGGAAAAGCACCCTGTTGCCCAAGGGCTTGGAGTCGGGCCCTTGCATCTCTCGGATCTGACAGGCCAAATCCTCACGGAACCTCTCATAGTCCGAGGCTTGAACCGCGCCCATGGGTTCCCTGCCCCTCACATTGATAAAGACCCTGGCGTAGTATCCCCCTTCGGACCAGACCCTTGTGCGGGCCCAATCCACCATGGAGGGCTCCAGGGCCGTGGGCTTTTCTGGCTCCTGGTTCAGCTTCAGGAGGGATCTTCGGCGCAACCACTCGTTGATGCGCACCCCCCCCAGCATGGGCCTGGCGCCGTGGTCCGAAACCACCAGGAGAGTGTCCGAGGGCTCCAGCAGCTCCAGGAGGCTCCCCAGCTCCCTGTCCAGGAGCAGGTAGTAATCCTTGAGGGCCTCCTGGTATGGGTTCCCGGGCTCGTGGCCAGGGTGACGGGGATCGAAGAATTTCCAGAAGCCATGGTGCATCCTGTCGGGCCCCATCTCCACCAGCATGAAAAAATCCCAGTCCTGGTTCTGCATCAGGTGGCGCGCTGCCTGGAAGCGCTTTCGGGTCATCTGCTCCACGGCCCCCCACAAGGCGGATCGCTCCTGGAGCCGGAAGGAGGGCACGTCTATCATGTAGCCGTTGCAGATCCTGTCCAGCTCCTCTCTGAAAGAAGCCGGGTAGGTGAACTCACCCTGCTCGCCAGGGGCCAGAAAGCCTGCTGCCAGAAGCCCCCTCAAGGGCTGGGGGGGGTAGGTCTGGGGCACCCCGATAAGGATGGAACGCATGTTTTTTCTGGAGAGGATCCTCCACAGGGTTGGTTCGGTCACCGTGCTGGAGTCGGCCAGCTTCATTGGCCCGTAACCATGGTCGGGCCGGTTTCGGAACCCGTAGCAACCCAGCTGCCCAGGGTCTTTGCTTGTGACCATGCAACTCCAGGCAGGTACCGTAATGGGCGGATCCACGCTGCGAAGGGGGCCGTGCAGGCTCTGGCTTGCCAGTCTGGAGAAGGTGGGAAGATCCCCCCTCCACCTCTGGAAGATGAGCTCTGGCGGCACACCGTCCAGCCCCAGGATCATGACCCTTCGGGTTGCTTTCATTGCCCACCCCTTGGCCCCGAGTTCTTGGCCCCCCCCAACAGCCCAGGCAAAGCTGAGGGCCGGCCCTGGAAGCCGGCCCCCTTTCAAACCCTCGGGCCTGGCCCAGGAACCCCTTCAGAGATACCCCAGGTTTCGAAGTCTTCGCTTTATGGCCTGGACTTCCTCCGGTGTCAGGGAGGCCTCCTCTTTTTCCCCCTTGCTCCGGTCAGCCACAAGGTCCCTGAGCACGTACACCACGAAGTCCGTGACCGAATCAAAGCCCGAATCCTGCACTATTAGTTTGAGACGCTGGTAAAGGGTTCTGGGGATCTTGATGGTGACCTTGTCCCTAGATGGGGGAATTGGGCTCATATCCGGACTCCAATAACACTCCGATTGGAGTCCATTGTCGCCCCTCCCAGGATTCATGTCAAGCAGGATGGGAGGGGGGTTCTCAAGGGCCCCCCTTGGCTTCAAGAGGGCCTCATCTCCTCTCCAAAACCACTTGGGCCTGCAGCCTCTCCCTTTCCAAGACCTGTCTTCGAAGGGTCTCGGCTTCCTCCTTTTTCTCGAAGCTGCCGACCCAGATCCTGTACCAGGTGCCTTTGCCCGGCACCTCGGCCTGGGCGATCCTCACCAGGGGGTATCCCTTTCCATTCAGCTCCCGCACTATGGCCTCTGCCTTTTCACGGCTCTGCACGGATACCACCTGCAGAGCAAAACGCGAGCCCGTGGCCTGCGGAGCCCCTGGGGGCTGGGAAGCAGCCTGGGCCGCAGGGCGGGGGGGCTGGGCTGTGGCGGGGAGCTGGGTTTCTTGCTGGGGCCTGGCCGGAGGACTTCCCCCGGAACTTCTGGGGGGCTTGGGCTGAGCCGTGGAGTCCCTGCTGTCCTTTGTCGCGGAAAGGGGCGGCAGCACAGCCGAGGGGTTTTCCTTCCCGGTCAGGATCTTCCAGAGGCGAGCCTCCTGGGCCTCGTCAGGGGACACTTCCTGCTCCTGTGGGCTTATCTCCACCTGGGGCGGCACTGGCCTTCCCACCACCAACCTCTCGTTCTCAGAGGCCCTCTGCTCGGCCCAACGGCTCCCGGCCAGGAATCCCAGACCAAACATGAGAACAGACAGGAAAAGGGCCCAGACCATGTGAGTCCACCCGGCCCCAAAGGCCTCCTGCCCATGCTCCTGCGGCTCAGATTCCTGGCTATTCATGGCATCCTTTCACATCTGCTCCGGGGCACTCACCCCCAGCAGCTCCAGGGCATTGCCCAGCACCTGCCTTATGGCTTGAACCAGAAAAAGCCTGGCCCGGGTCAACTCCTGGTCATTGCAAATCACCCTTGCCTTGGGATCTATCCAGCCCCGGTTGTAATAGGAATGGAAGTCCGAGGCCAGGGAATCCAGGAAGTAGGTGATCCTGTGGGGCTCCAGGGAGAGGGCTGCCCCCTTGAGCATGTCCGGATAACCCACCAGGTGTTTGACCAGTTCCCACTCCTCTGGGAGCTCCAGAAGTTCCGCCTTGGCCTCCTCGGCACAGGGCAGCCCTATGCCCCTTTGGGAGGCTTCCCTGAGGATGCTGCATATCCTGGCGTGGGCGTACTGAACGTAATAGACGGGGTTTTCCTTCTCCTGCCTCTTGGCCAATTCCAGGTCAAACTCCAGATGGCTGTCCGAAGTCCTGGTGAGGAACACGTAGCGGGCCGCATCAACCCCCACCTCCTCCATGACTTGCCTCAAGGTCGTGAACTCCCCCGCCCTGGTGGACATGGCCACCGGCACCCCGTCCCTGGAAAGGCTCACCATCTGCACCAGGATCACGTCCAAGCAGGCCGGATTCCTCTCCAGGGCACTTATGACCCCTTTCATCCTGGGTACGTACCCGTGGTGGTCCGCCCCCCAGATGTCTATGAGCCTATCAAAACCCCTGTCCAGCTTGTCCGCATGGTAGGCTATGTCCGAGGCCAGATAGGTGGTACGGCCGTCACGCCGCACCACCACCCTGTCTTTCTCATCCCCGAACTGGCTGCTCTTGAACCAAAGGGCTCCGTCCTGTTCGTACACAAGGCCCCTGGCCCTGAGCCCCTCCAGGTACTCTGCCACCTTTCCCTGGGAGTAGAGCTCTGACTCGTGGAACCAGCGGTCGTAGCCTACCCTGAAGTCCTCCAGGTCCTTTCTAATCCCCTCCAGTATTCTGCGAGAGGCGAACTCCGTGAAAAAGGGCAAGGCCTGGGATTCCTCCACGCTGGCCCATTTCTCCCCGTGAAGGGCCCTGAACTCCCGGGCCAGTTCCTTCATGTAATCCCCGCGGTAGTGGTCCTCGGGGAAATCAATTTTCCTACCTGTCTCCTCCAGGTAACGCAGGTAAAGGGAGCGGCCCAGGATCTGCATCTGCCTTCCCACGTCGTTCACATAGTATTCCCGGCTCACCTGATAGCCCGCTGCCTCCAGCAGGTTGCAAAGCACATCCCCCAGGGCAGCCCCCCGGCCGTGCCCTATGTGCAGGGGGCCCGTGGGGTTGGCACTCACGAACTCCACCAGCACGCGGGTGCCCTGGCCCACCTGGGAGCGGCCGTAGTTCCTTCCCTGTTCCAGAACGCGGGCCAGGACTTCCAAGACCCTTTCTCTGTTCAGAAAAATGTTGATGAAACCGGGAGGAGCGGTCTTGGCCTGGCGCACATAGCCTTGTGGGTCCTGCAGGCGCTCCACGACGAGCTGGGCCAGCTCCATGGGTTTTTTCCCGAATCTGGAGGCCAAGACCAAAGCGGCATTGGTGGCGTAGTCCCCATGGTCGGCCCTCTTGGGGATCTCTACCACCCACTGGGCCAGCTCCAGGGCCTCCAGGTGTTCCTGCCCAAGACACTCCAAGAGCGAATCCCGAATTATTCCCCGTAGAATCTCTCGCAAACCGCCTCCTCCCCTTTTTCAATTACCTCGAGCGGAGCTTGAGGAGACTGAGCCCTCCGCTCCCGTCCCCCTGTCCCGGCAGGGGAAGCTCCATGTTATCTGCCGCAGTCAAGCCCCGTCAAGGAGAGCGGGCCGGAACCTGGACCCAAGGGATCTTCTTTGCAATACTAAGGCTGCTCCCTTGGCCAGGAGCTGGAGGTAGGAAACTGCCTGGAATCTGAGAGGAGGGGTTTTGCTGAGGGTGGGGGTCAGGTACTGCGGGGGCTGCAATCCCGGCTTCGAGAGGGTGGCCCTTGTGGAGCACCTCTTTGGCTCTTTGGAGGGGAAGGCTCAGGCAGTGGGCTACAGGGAGGAGGCCATCCAGGCACTCCTGGTAGTTTGCGGCTGTGCCACCGCCTGCCCTGCACAGGAGGGGGTTTCTGAGGGGCTCCCGTGTTTTGTTTTGCGCGAGGAGAAGGACCTGCAGGAGGCTGCAAAGTGGCTAAAAGGGCTCCTTGGGGATCAGGCCGAGCCGAACGGGTCAGAAAAGCCCTTCGCATAGCTCCACTGCCTTGCAGGGGCTCCCCGATGTCCTTCCCTCCTCGGTGGGTTGGGGCTGGCCATGGGCGTGAACCAAGGCCGCAAGCCTCCCAAGGCCGAACCCGCGGGCATCCTCTCTGAGGGGAAAGTATCCACGGGGCCTAGGGGGGAGAAGGAAGCCCATTTTCTGAACCCGCAAGAACAACACCCAGAGCGCTAACCTTCTTTGCTCCAACCTCCCTGGGCTGTGGCCCGGACAAATAGCCCGGGCAGCAATTCCTCAAACTCACCCGGCAGATTTACCCATTTTGTGTTTGACTCGTTTTGGGTAAAAAATTACCCATTTTGTGCTTGACTCAAATTGGGTAATTGCTTCACCCCCCCCCTCGGAGACAAATCCATTGGCCCGTCCAGTGCCAGCCAGTGCCAATGGCATGCTCTTGCCGGACAGGCTGCACTCTCGGTTCCAACCAGCAGCAGGTCTTTGCCAAAGCCCGAGAGTCCCTTTGGCATCCTCCCCTTCCGCGTGGCCTGACCCTTTCAAACTAGGGTATCTCTCAGCCCGAGCGAACTTGAGCCGCATGCCCCGGGAGGTCTTGGATCAGGACCCTGGATGCAGGACCTCACCGCTTTCGATTTAACCGGCAAGGGGATTCTTACCCATTTCGAGTTTGACTTGATTTGCGTAAAATTACTCATTCTTAGTTTGACACGATTTGGGTAAGAGGCCAGTCCGGCTTTCGGCTGGGGAAATGGAAAAGGCGAAAATTACCCATTTTGTGTTTGACTCGATTTGGGTAATTGCCTCCAGAACACTCAACGACCCTTTGAGCAGATTCATCCTCTGTCTTGCCCACCCAAAAAGGCCGACCATAAACTCCCCACTGTGCGGAGGCATCTGCCATGGCCCTGACTACAAGCATCCAAGGAGCCTTCATTAGGGGCGGAGCCGAGATTATGAGCTTGGCCAAAGCCCAAAATCTCGTACCGATTTTCACGTGTCCGATAAAATGTCAAGCCGCAAAGTAACCGCCCGGCCTTATCATCCTGCGTACTGGCCTTATCTATCCAATTGGCCTTGCCCAACTCCAAGAGGATCCGCTCGGTGCTGGCGCAGATCAGCGGACAAGATGCGCGACTCAGTATTTGGCCCTTACCAGCTGCAAGCACGCCTAGAATGGCCAGCCCAATCCCGCCAGACTCAAGGGATTGCAGGACCTGTTTCACAGGAACGATCCCTCCTGTCGCCCGCCAGGGATCTGCGAGGCTGACCGTTTCAACCTGGAAGGTCCATACCTGACCCGGTCAGACCGGTCACCGTGGTGTCGCCCAACTTCTTCCTGGGACAGGGACCAAGACCACAACCACATCACCGATTCCACAGGCCACCCAATTCGTGTTTGACTCATCTTGGGTAATAGCCCTTGCAGTCCTCCGGCCAAAAGGACGGCCTCTCCCAAGCTTTGCGCGATCTTGCTTTGCACCGAAACTGCCAACCAGTCCTCGACGGGTCAGGGCTGTCTGCCCCCTAGGATCCCTCGAAGCCCCAGGAGATTCAGAATCAAAGGATCGGGATAACCTATCTAAGCCTGTTGTAGAGGGTTTTCCTCGATACCCCAAGCATGCCTGCAATTTCGGACCTCTTATAGCCCCTTGCCAAAAGCTGCTCCACAGCGTGCATCAAGGCTTCCTTGCCCACCCTCTTTGTGAGTCCCCTGGCCTTCCACTGCTCGAGACATGCTTCCCAGTCCTGTGGCCTCTCCTGGAAATTGGAATGTACAACTCCCTCCCTCTGGATGGGGCGCAGCCACGACCAGAGCAGAGGCACCTTCTTCCCCAGGAAAGCCAGGAGCAGCTCCACCGCCTTGGGCTCCTCCCCAGCCGGTTTCAGCTCAGCCTGAGCCCCGCTTTGCAGAAGGATTCGGTAGCGATTGTGCGCTTCGGCCATGTCCGGGCTGAGCACACTCAAGACCAGTTTGGGATCCACAAAGGCCTCCCGCCTGGCCTTCCTGCCGTACAGCCTACAAGAGGACCACCTGTAGTTGTACGGATCCTGGCTCAGGCCTGCCCTCACTGGGTTCAGGTGTATGTAAAGGGAGGCGCCTAGGAGATATGACGGATCCGTGCATACTGACTGCCTGTATGGGCCTGCAAAAAGATGCCCCTTTCTTTCGTACTTTTTGTTGAATTTCCTGGCGTAGGAGGAAAAGAGAGTCTGCATGATCTTGAAAACACTTTCACTTCCGATTTCCAACAGCAAATGGAGGTGGTTCGGCATCAGGCAGAAGGCATAGACCTTGAAAGAGTGCTTGCGCGATGCCTCTTTGATTAGCCAGATCATGCCCAGGTAGTCCCCCTCCTCCACGAACAAGGGCTCTTTGCCCGCTGCCCGCTGGGTAATGTGGCAGATCAGTCCCGGGGCGCTCAGTTTTTTTCTGGAACGAAAGTAGCGCTTGATCTTCCCTTCTTGAACGAGTTCCAATATGTCCATGTCACAACCCTCCAGGGAAGTCTTAGTAAGGGGTACGGCAAGCGCCTACAATGCTTTCGATTCCCGTCGAAAAACATTTTAAATTACGAGATATTCGCCCATGTCACTCTTCACTCATATGATTCTGGGTGCTCTTAGGGAGGTTGACCAGCCCCGGGGCTGCTCGTGTTGGGATCTTATACGTGGGTTTACCCTGTGGGCAACCTCTTTTTTGCGAAGGACAGGCCTATGACATTGATCCCACCCCCAATGGTCCAAGATCTGCCCCATGTGGCGCAATGACACCTTGCTCCTTCCTGTCGGGGTCCGGGCCGCCCTCTGATCAAAGCAGAACCATCCCCGCATTGTTTCCCCTGCTTCACCAGGACCCGCGGTGAGTCATTTACACGAAAACCAGCTGGGTCATATCCATGAAAAATGAGCCCTCAAAATCGGCCATTTCCCTGAAAACTGACAGGCACCCCCAAGCTCATACCGCCTAACCCTCTCAAACTCCGGCACCTCTCGCTCCGGCCGAACTTGGGTTGCAGGACCTGGCGGGTCTTGGATCAGGAGCCTGGATGAAGGACCTCGCCGCTTGCGTTTCCACCGGCAAGGGGATTCCTACCCATTTCGAGTTTGACTCGATTTGGGCAAAAATTACCCATTTTGTGTTTGACACATTTTGGGTAAGAGACCACCCTTATCCTCGGCCGGCGAGACCGGAGAGATGGAAATTACCCATTTTGTGTTTGACTTCATTTGGGTAAAATTACACATTTCGAGTTTGACGTCATTTGGGTAAGGGGCGAGGGGTGAGGCTTTTGGATTGTTGCGGGGAGGGGGCACCGGGAGGCGGGTTCTTATTAAGGGGTTCCTTGTCTCCAGGACATTGGAGGAGAGCCTGGCGCAGCTTTGGGGCCTCGAAGAAGGAGATGATCTTTCAGGGCATGGGTTGGAGGCTCTTCATTGTAGGAAGCACCCTTGGGCTCATGTATTCTTGGCCCTTGATGGCCTCATGTCCTGTCGATAAGGCACGTCTTAATAACCGCTCCAAAAGACCGGCTGCAGGTACAGGCCGTTCACGCGGGGCGGGATTCCATGTTCTCCCGCTTTAGGGCCAGGCGGATCCCCAGCCTCCCGGCCCTGGGAAACACTTTGGCTCGGGCCCATATTTCCCTTGCGCGGCACCAGGGTCAAGGCCCACGCGGTCTTATGTGGGCCGGCCCTGATCATTCAAGGCCGCCCAGGACTTCTGAGAGGGGGAGCCCAAACCCCTGATTCAGGCAGCCCCAGCTTGGCCTCCATTCATCAATACCATTGGACAATACAGGCTAGGGAATTGATATCCTGTCACCTGCATTGCCTGGCCCCGAAACGCTTTTCCCCAGGAAGACCCCCCCCCAGGAATTGTCGGGGGGCGGGGATTCCAGAAGCATCCCCAAAGCCCTGCAGGGCCAGTCCCCGAAGTGTTTCGGCTCGGGGAAAGATCCGGGCCGGAGCAACTCTCAGCCGGCGCTTCCCGCTTTTGGGGCATGTTCCTTCTGGGCTTCTTTGGAGAGCTCCTTTTCCCTCAGCTTTAGGAGGGTGTCGCCAACTGTGCGTCTTAGATGCTCTACTCTTCTTAGCACATGGCGGGAGAGAGGTTTCCCCGAGAGATCCTTGGCCAGGCAAAGCAGACCCAGCTTATGCTCTCCCTGACCCAGGGGCAGGGAGATGTACATGGCCCTGGCAGGGTCAAAGCGCTCCGAGGGGTCCTGCCCCTGCCTGGCATCCCAGAGGCAAACCTGCCTTTGGGTCAGGGGGTCTTTCCCGTCAAAGACCTTTATCTCGGCAAAGTCCATACCCAGCTGGTGCGAAGCGGCCAGGATCCTCTCCCACATCTCCTCCAGGGAGGAGGACTGGTATATCTCCACCTGTCTGGCCAGGAAGGTCCTTCGGTCCTGCCTCAGGCCCAGCTCGTCAGAGAGATCCTGGAACCAGCCCAGAAACTTGTCAGCAGCCAGGTACTCCAGGTAGCCCAGCTTTGTTATGCCTATCACTGCTGCGGCCCCTACCAGAAAGAGCACCAGGCCAGCCCTGAAGTCACGCATGTAAACGAAGCTCAGGGACACCACCCCCAGCAGGACCGTCAACCCATAAATGAGAAGCACGGCCCTTCTCTGGGTAAAGCCCATCTTGATGAGTCTGTGGTGAAGGTGGTCCCGGTCAGCCTTGAAGATGCCCTGGCCCAGGAGGAACCTTCTCATGGTGGCCCAGAGCACATCTGTCAAAGGCACTCCCAGGGCCACTATGGGTATCAGGAGAGCGGTGGCAGTCTGGCTCTTCAGGGAGCCCAGCACGCTCATTCCCGCTATGACATAGCCCAGGAGATAACTCCCCGAGTCTCCCATGAAAACAGAGGCAGGGTTGAAGTTGTACCTCAGGAAACCCAGGCAGGCCCCTGCCACCGCTGCAAAGCCCACGGCTTCCAGCAGGCGCCCGGTTGTGATGCAAAGCACTCCCAGCACCGTGCAGACAAAGAAGCTCACCCCTGCGGCAAGCCCGTCGAGACCGTCAATGAGGTTGATGGCGTTCATGATTATCACGAACCAAATGACCGTGGCAGGCAGGGAGAGCCAACCCAGGGGCAGTTCTGTCCCCCATGGAAAAAGTATTGCGCCTATCCTTATGCCCCCCGCGTAGGCCACAAGGCTTGCTACAACCTGCATTCCCAGCTTCAGCCTGGGTGGGACCCGCCTCACGTCGTCCCAAAGCCCCAGGCCGAAAGCCACAAGCGCCCCCACGCAGAAGGCCACCCCGGAAAGCTCCAGCCGGATCATGCTTCCCAGGGAAGAACCGTAGAGCAGAAAAGCCCCCATGGAGACGACCACCCCCATGAAGATCGCCACTCCCCCAGCCCGGGGCATGGCCTTCTGATGCACCTTGCGCTCTGAGGGCCTGTCCAGGATTCCGAGTTTCAGTGCCGCTGCGCTCACCACAGGAGTACTCACCAGGGTTACCAGAACTGCCACGAGGAAAACCCCCACCACACTTACCATGTGACCACCCCCGTCTCCCAGAGCCTTTGTTTCACAGTCCTAGCCCTGCTTCCCCAGAAGCAGGCCCACAGCCCCTTAGCCTCAGGCCCCCTGATGCCATCTCCATTGACCCACTGACATGGAGGGCTCTGCCAGGTCATTTCACCGAACTCTTTTCCCTGGGGTTGAGCGGTCCAGCAATGCGGCCATTATCCTCTGGGCGGCCCGGCCATCCCAGAGAGCCGGCCTCCTGCCGGTGGGCAATGGTCTGCCCAGGACCTGTTCAAGGGCATCCAGCAGGCCCTCTCCCTTTGCTCCCACCAGTTGGTTGGTGCCCTGCTCCACTGTGATAGGCCTTTCGGTGTTGTCCCTGAGGGTCAGGCAGGGAACCCCCAGTACCGTGGTTTCCTCCTGGATGCCCCCGGAGTCCGTCAAGACCACCCTGGCCCCCTGCATGAGACACAAAAAATCCGGGTATCCAAGGGGTTCCAGAACCTTTATTCTCTGGGCAGCTTCCAGTTTGCTTAGAAGTTTGGCCTTCTCCAAATTTCCCTTGGTTCGAGGATGCACAGGAAATACAACAGGGATCCGCTTTCCCACCTCCACCAGTCTGTCAACCAGGGCCTTCAGGCCCTCCTTTCCGTCCACGTTGGAGGGGCGGTGCAAAGTGAGAAGCGCAAATCCGCGACAGGAAAGCCCGAGCTTTTCAGCCATGCAACGCTTCCTGGCCTCGGGCAAGAAACGGTCCAAGGCGTCGATCATGACATTTCCCACAAGATGGAGTCTCTCCTCCGCATGCCCCTCCCGCCTCAAGTTCTCCAGGCCCGAGGGCTCGCTTATGAAGTGCAGGTCCACGATGGCATCCGTCGCGATCCGGTTGATCTCCTCAGGCATTGTCCTGTCAAATGAGCGTAGTCCTGCCTCTACATGGGCAGTGGGAATCCCCAACTTGACTGCAGCCAAGGCTCCGGCCAGTGTTGAGTTCACGTCTCCCACCACCAAGACCCAGTCCGGCTTTTCTTGCAAGAGAACCGGCTCCAGACGCTCCAGACAGCGTGCTGTGACCCATGCGTGGCTGCCGCTTCCAACACCCAGGTTGTACTTGGGTTGGGGAAGCCCCAGCTCCTGGAAGAAGACCCTGCTCATTCTTTCATCGTAGTGTTGCCCAGTGTGGACTATGACCGCATCGATGCCGTCTGCACTCGCAGCCCAGACAATGGGAGCGGCCTTCATGAAATTGGGTCTGGCCCCGGCTACTATTATGATTTTCAAATCTGGCAAGGTTCCCCCCCAGGTTTGATCCCGGGCAGCTCTCGTAAAGCATTCAGGAATTTTCTGGCTAGCAGCTCCCGGTCGTAGTTCCCCGCCACGTACTGCCTTCCGTTCTCCCCCATGCTGGATCTCAACCCAGGGGAGTTCACAAGGCGCATTACCGCTTGGGCCATCTCTTCCACATCTTCCGGTTGAACCCACAGCCCTGCCCTGGCCTCTTCCACGACTATCTCCCGACACTGCCCGTCCACCGCACAGACTATGGGCAGGCCCATGGCCATGGCCTCAAAGATCTTGGAAGGTATGACCGTCCTAAAAAGAGGCGTGTCCCTGAGGGTTACGAGAAATATGTCCGTCATACGGTAATAATTCAGCACCTCATCCTTGGGAACGGTCTTGACCATCCTCAGGTTTCTGAGACCTCTGGCCTCGGCCATTTCTTTGATCCGCTCCCACTCGGCCCCACCACCCACTATCATGAAAAGCACTTTTTCTTCATGCTTCAGGAATTCGCAGACCTCCAGTATCCTATGGACAGCGTGAGCCATTCCGACAGTGCCTATGTAAGAGACTACCACTTTTCCCCTTGCGCCCATGGCCTCCTCTAGTGCCACAGGTTTGGGCCCTGGGACAAAAAAATCCAGCCTCACCCCATTTGGGATCACTTTTATCTTTTCAGCGCTTATGCCTCGCTCTATTAGATTTTTCTTGAATGCTGGCGTGAGAGCCACTACCAGTGAGGCTTTCCTGTACAGGAAAAGCTCCACCTTCTCCAGCAATCTTGTTGCCGGCCCCGGCCTCATGGCTCCGACCGTGACAATGGAATCGGGCCAAAGGTCCCTGAGCTCGAACACAAAGGGTAATCCATGGGTGCAGCTCACTAGGTAGGCTGCCCAGACTGTGAAAAACTGCGGGGATGTGCCTATTACCAGATCAGCATCCCTCACAAACTGGGAGCCCAGGAAGGAGGAGAACACGAAACTGGAGTAGTCCAGTATCCTGGGAACGAACCCCTGGTTGGGGGCTATGTAGGTCCATACTCTTGTAACCCGAATGCCATCCATCCACTCCTGTTGCCAGGGTTTGTTCCTGTATCCCTTAAACACTTTCCCGCTTGGGAAGTTGGGAGCTGTGGTCACAACAGTCACTCTGTTGCCTTCCCTCACCCACTCACGGCAGTGCTCGTATGTGCGGCTTGCAGGGGCATTCACCTCAGGGGGGAAGTTATCTGTCAGGAAAAGGATGTGCATCGCAAAAAATCAGGGTTTCCAGCGCCAGCGCACAGAGGCACGACCTTCGTTCAGTTGCACGGCGAGAGTCTGGATCGGAACCCGTTTGCCGAATTGCGGCGCATGCTCGGACTGCTCGACGCGTGCCCTGCCCTCAGCGATCTCGCAGCGCGCGACCAGCCCGTCAAGCGATTTGAGGCACCAATGCCGCCCATGCTCCTTGGACCTCGCTTCGATGCCCGGCGCCAGATGAAAGCGCGCCACAGCCGGGTGACGGGAATCTGTCAGCCAATCATCGACACGTAGCCCGTCCGCCTCAAGAATCCAGCGTCGATAGTGGCGCGGCGCACCAGAGAGAAACCGGTAGCCGTCGTGCGAGCACTCAACGGTGAAGTTCTCGACGCTCACCGGCCCCGGGCGCGCTCGCCGACCCACGCGGAACCCGCTCCACACCTCCGAGGAGTCGAACCCCGCAACCTGGACCGTGCTGTGCCACTCTGTGCCGCGCTCGCGGACACGCTGCGCACTCGTGCCGTAGCAGGACGTGCCGCCGTTGACGATGAGCCGCCGCCCATGCACTGACACTTCAAACGAAAGCGTATCCGCGTGCGCATGCCCGGGCAGGTAGTCCGGCCCGATCGGTGCGCAATCGAGTATCGCCACGGCCGGGCCTCGTGCCACGCGCACGTAACCACTTGCTGGCAGCTGAACGACCCCCTCGAGCGGCGGCTGCGGTGCCGAAAAACCCAGCCGGCTCGCATACGCTTCCATTTCGGCATTGGGCGGGGCAATCCCCTCCGCAGCGTCGTTGAAAGACGCAATGCGATGGTCCGGGTGGCTCATGCACCGCAGCCAGTACAGCATCGCAGGCACGCGTTCGCGTAGCGCCCGCGCCAGCGGCGACATCCCTTCGTCGCCCAGGGTCTGCAAGACGTTCACGAGATCCAGCACATCCTCGAGTGCGAGCGCGTGGTACATGGGGCTGCGCTCGAAGTGGCCCCCGTCGGCGAGCACCTGTTCGGGCAGCTCGTTGAGGAGAATGCGTGCACCGCGCTCGCGCCAGCACCGCGCCTCTTCGCCCGAAAAGAAGGCCCCCGCAAAAACCAGCGCCTTGGCGTTTGCGAACAAATGATTGCCCAGCAGATGCCACTCGATGCGCCGGGCGAGCCATCGCGCCTGCACCGCCAGGCTGTCCAACATCTCCGCCACGGGTGGGTTGCCCGCCAGCAACCACTTGATCCAATTTACGATGCGCAGGCTCGTCGGATACGGCTCCCACGCCGTCCCTAGGCCGGGCGGGTTCTCCTCGATCCAGCGGGCGATCAGCGCGCGGTGCCACGCGCTGCGCTCTTCAGCCGCCGTGGCGGTCAGGTCGTCGAAGTAATGCAGGTTGTAGCGCCATAGCCGCTCCACCCGAGGATCCTCCCAACCGTGTTCGGAAAGCGACCGCGTGCTGTTGAGAAATCGGAAAGTCTCAGGTCCTACCATCGACGGGGCGCGTAGCGCCGGGTTGACCCAAGCCCCGCGCGCAGGCGACAGCGGTGGGGCCGCAGCCATGCGTGGCCGCGGTCGATACAACCGGAACAAGACACGGGCCGCGATCTGTTGCGGCCGCAGATGCACGATCGTGCGCAGCAGCGTTCCCGGATGTGTCACAGTGGTCAGAGGCGTGCGCTGCGCGCGGCCTCCTCGGCTGCAATGCTTAGGCGCGCCACTTCTACCAATTCGGCAAATGGAATCGGCGCACTTCCACCGCGCCGCACCGCTTCCACAAAGGCTGCCATGCACGCTTGTTGCCCCTTGTCCTGCCGCCAAAGCCACGCGCGACGAAAACCCGGCCATCCGAAGCCGCGCAGGCTGCGGAAGTTGTCCATCTGCAGGACTCGGCCTCCGGCAAAGACTTCGATTCTCTCCTTTGGCAGTCTCTTGTGGCCATTGGCTAGGTAGTGCACCGTACCCACGGATCCGTCGGCGAAGCGAAGGCCAATCGAGACCGTATCCGCCGTCTCTGCGCGCATCGGCACGACGGTGTGGCTTTCAATCGGTACGCCCGCCAGGAACCGCAACAGATCGATGAAGTGACACGCCTCGCCCACAACGCGCCCGCCACCGATCTCACGGTCTTGCGTCCAATGTTCAGCAGGAATTGCGCCTGCATTCACCGTGTAAACCATCGCCTTGGGGGCAGCCACCGCGTCAAGCAGGGCCTTCATGCGCTTCACCAGCGGTGCAAAGCGGCGGTTGAAACCCACCATCAGGAGCCGCCCGGACGCTGCCGCATACGCCTGCTCGATTTCTTCGAGCTCGCGCAGCGTCAAGGCCAGCGGCTTCTCCACGAACACATGTTTGCCGCATCGAAGCGCCTCGATGACGTAGCGGGCGTGCGTGTCGTGCCGGGTGGCGATCACGACCGTGTTGGCGCGCGGGTTCGCGAACGCGTCCGTATCGGTGTCCGTCGACGCGTAGGCGAAGCCCGACTTGCGGCCGTGATGCACACCGGAAACCCCTGTACTGCTGATCAAAGTGTCCAGTCGGGCACCGACCCGCTTCAGCGCCGGAATCAGCACGCGCGACCCGTAATTGCCGGCACCGATCATTGCCACCACAGCCTCGTCGCTGGCGGTGACGGCAGGTTGAGGGCCCATCGCGATGCGCCGATTTCCGGGGTCCGCTTCCGCGCCAGGGTACTCCAACACGATCCCGAGCGCCGAGCGGTCGTTGACCAGCACCTCATACGCGAGGGCCGCATCTCGCACGGCGAAGCGATGGCTGATCAGGGGCGCTACGTCGAGCCGGCCATCAGCCAGCATGTCGAGCACGGCCTCCATGTTGCGCTGCGCCGTCCAGCGCACGAAGCCGAAGGGGTAGTCCTGCCCCTTCGCCTCGTAGAGGGGATCGTAGCGGCCGGGGCCGTAGGAGCAGGAAACCTGGAAGGTGAGCTCCTTCTCGTAGAAGTCGCTGCGCCGCAGCTCGAGCCCGGTGACGCCCACGAGCACGATCCGGCCCCGCTTGCGGCACATCCGCGCCGCCTGGTGGATCGGCTCGCTGCTCGCCGTGGCCGCAGCCACGAGCACCCCATCCACCCCGCGGCCGCGGGAGAAGCGCTCCGCCGCCTCCAGCGCCGCCTCCGGCGGGGCCACCTCGGCGCCGAAGCGCTCGGCCAGCGCCCGCCGCGCCGGGTCGGGGTCAATCCCCAGCACGCGGCCGCCGTGCGCGCGCAAGAGCTGCACCGCCAGCAGCCCGATCAACCCCAGCCCGGTGACGACGAAACACTCGCCGAGCGTCGGCGCCAGCAGCCGCACGCCCTGGAGCGAGATCGCGCCGACGACGGCGAAGGCCGCCTGATCATCGCTCACCCCGTCCGGCACCCGGGCGCAGAGCGTAACCGGCACGGCCACGACCTCCGCGTGCCGGCCGTTCGAGACCACGCGATCCCCCACCGCGAAGCCGACGACCCCCGCGCCCACCTCCTCCACCACGCCCACGTTCGAGTACCCCAGCGGCAGGGGCTGGTCGAGCTTGCGCTGCACCGCCTCCACCGTGGCCCAGAGGCCATCGGTGCGCACCTTCTCCAGCACCTGCCGCACCTTCTCCGGCTGCTGCCGCGCCTTGTCCAGCCAACCGGCGCGGCCGAACTCCACCAGCATTCGCTCGGTACCGGTGGAGATGAGGGACCG
>JBBIOJ010000002.1:0-187046 GCA_037443445.1 Desulfarculaceae bacterium
ACCCATGCCCCCTGGTGAGGAAAGGCCATACTGCCTTGTGCTCTGTTTTTCAACCGGGCAGATCCGAGATCTTGGGACCAAAGACCACCAGGCTCTTGTAAGAGAGTCTATTGGTCTGGTAGACCCCGTTGAAGTGCGCGCTAACAGTGCCCTTGATGCTCACTTTCATTTTTCCCAGGGACATTTTCCTCTGATTTATCTTGCAGGGGGAGACCTTAAAAGAAACTACTTCAAAGACGATATCTGTTACCGTGTGGCCTGTATCGTCGGCTTTTTCTTGGATCCAGGCCTTTATTGTGTCAAGAAAATCGGACAGGCTCATTTCGACAACGATTTTCTTTCCGTCTAGAATCAGAAACTCTCCCCAGTATTCCCTCAAGGTACCGTTGTCATTTTCTAGGGCAATTAGCTGCATAGAATTGTAAAAGTGGACCTCCCCATATGAAACTGATTTTTTCTTCAAGTAACCCGAAACTTTTAAGGAGGGGTGGTACGTGGCAGACCAGATACCGATTATGTCCTCAAGGCTTGCAGTGTGTGCCCGTGGCACTGAAACAAACAGCAGGCAAAAGACTGCGGCCAAAACCGGGGTTCTTCTTGCCATGGTAACCCTCCTTGTTGGCGGATGTTCGAGAAATTCTAGCGGCCCACCTTGCTTTGTCAAGAAAAGAAAACAGAGTCATTCCCCTCCAAGCAAGGGGAAACCAAGGCTGTCTCAACTGATTCGAAAGAATATTTCCCTCAGAATCTCAATTGGTTGAGGGAATACCCTAGGGCCAAACCAATCTTATTTCACCCGCTCGGTCGGAAAAATTCCTATGTCGAAATCAGGAATTTCCTGATGTTTTTCTCTTTAGAGAATTGGTAAAGAACCGCAATTCCCGTTGGCCGGCATTAAGTTGTGATGTCTCCAAAGAGACCATCTCCATTGGTCGGGCCGGGATTGCCTGAATAAAGGCTCTTGGTACTTCCAGATAAGGCAAAAGGGGGTTGGCATGAGGCAAACAGCAAGATGTTCACGACTTGCTTTAACGGCCTGGATGCTGGGCCTGGCCACAGGATGCGTTTTCGATACCTCGGGGATCAACCCACCTGTCCAGCCTTCCTCGCCTACCTTCAGGGCCTCGGCTCTGATCGAGAGGGACGTGGACACCCACCGCGTCCCAAACCCGCCTCCCTTCAGGCTCATGTGGTCCTGCGAGTCCTGCGGCACCGGAGATTTGAATGGAGACCTGCAAAAAGACTCTGCGGATGTGGATCTGGCTGTGGATGCCCTCTTGGGGAAGTTTATCAACGATGAGGTAAGGAGCAACCATTCCTCGGTCAGGGTTCTTAACAAATCAAGTTTCTTCAATGGAGGAACCATACTTGCACCCAGTGGCTTCAGCGTGACCCAACTGAACAATCCCCCCTCCCTGGGGGGCCGACTGGGATCAACCGTTGTGATCCCCGGCTCCACTTCTGGACAGAACCTGGTCACCATCGATATGGACTTGCGGGTGGGCAACGACACTCACCATGTGGTGGGTCAAACCAGCCTGATGGGAGGTTTGATCCAGTTCTATCTGTCGAGGCTTTATACCTCCGTGGGCTCAAGCCAGGCCGAGGAACGCCTTGTGGTCACCGGCATGACCCTCGTGGGAAATGACTTCGATGCGGTTGTTGACGGGCACAAGCTCCTGGTCTCCCAAGTGTCTCTAATCTCGTACCAACCCTTCCAGATGGTGATAGGCTCCAAGCTTGCCGGGATCACCTCCGGCGCCACCAGCTGGGAGTTTTACAAAGTGCAGCCTTCCCCCCTGTTCCTTTCAATGTCCGTGGAGAAGCTTGGGCCTGTGAGAACCACCCTGGACGTAAACCTGCCCTTCCAGTTCAACTTGGACTTCACGGCCAGTCCCAATGCCCTGAATCCGCCGCCCTTCCAGGCCAAGATGAGCTTTAGCCCCAAAGACATGAAACTGAAAGGCGAGGGAGGCCTCACAGTGGAACTGTCGGGCAGCTGGGAAAACAGAGCCCCAATTGCGGAGCCTGGGCCCAATAGCGTGGAGACCTGTTTGGCCGACGGGGTAGCCCCTGTCACCCTCAACGCCAGCGCCACACAGGACTTTGACGGCCAGATCGCCCCGCTTCGGTTCATGTGGATCAAGGACTACAATCTCCAAGGAAAAGAGGAATTGCTCTCCATCCAGAAAACCGACACAGTCACCCTTCCCGTGGGGACCCACGAGATAACCCTTTTTGTCTGGGACGACCATGATGCCCTGGGCCAAGAGCAAAAGCAGGTCACGGTGGAGGCAAAGCCGCCTGCCGCATCTCTGAGCGTGAAACCGGCCAACGTGAAGGTGGCTGCGGCCCAGTTTGGGAAGATGCTGAATTTTGACACCACGGTGCTTCTGAGCAAGTATTGTAACAATCTGGCCTCTGCTTCTCTCACAGTGTGCGGAGATCTGGATCCCAGGTCACAATACAACAACGACCCCTCCCAGAACTACGACGTGGAGATAAACGGAATCAACTTCCCCAAGCAGAAATGCGGCTCTGTGAATCTGCCCCTCACGCCCTCGACCCCCGTGGCCCTGAAGCTGAGGCAAAGAAACGACGGGGCCAACCAAACCTTCAAGTACAAGGCGGAGGTGAGGGTCCAAGATACAGGCGGGGCCGTGGGCAGCGCCCAGGCATTTGTGGTGATGACAAAGGCCAACTGAATGCCGCACCAAGGAGGAAAGAGCATGCCCAAAAAAGAAAGACGCGTTTCATCCTTGAATTGCCTTTTCTTGGCCATGGCCTCCCTGGTGCTGCTCTTCTCTTCCTGCAGGTACGACAAGAAGACCGCTTCCATGGTTTTCCCTACTGAGCCGGGTGCAAGTGCAAAGCTCTTCAGGAGCGAGGCGCTGGTCACTCGCCCCATCGGCAGTGGTGGGAGTGGTGGCGACGGTAACCTCTCGGGCATGAGCTTGAAGTGGAGTGCTCCCTCGCTACCGGTCTTGGATCTGGACGGGGATGGTCAGGTCAACGAAATCGACGCCCTGAGGGCAGTGGCCCACCTTCTGGATGGATTTCTGGAAGCCCAATTCGGAGACCTGGCATCCAGGGCCGAGATATTTAGCATCAACATAGAGGAGTTGCCAGCCCCTTTTCGCGGAGGCAGCAGGGGGGTCAGCCTGGAGAACCTCCAGGCAATGAGGGAGAGCTACAAGCACAACATGGCAGGTTCCTCCCTGGAATTGATTCCATCCACTGGGGAGGAGGGCAACAGGGTTATTCTCGAGGCCAGGCTCAGGACACGTCTTTTCTTTGCCAGGACAGGGGTTGCCCAAGGCCTGCTGGAGTTCAACCTGATCAGGGGGGAAGACTCGGGAACCGGCAACGGGGACCAAGTCCTGCTCAACGGCCTTTATGCAAGGCTCCAAGATTTTTCAGCCCTGCTTGGAGACCAGGTGGTGGAGATCTCGGACATGGTTCTCTCTGCCTCAGAGCCTATCTTGCTTAGGGCTTCCTCTCAAATTTCCTCCAAGACTAGTCGTGAGGCCATTTGGCGGCTTTCGGGGCAGGCCAGGGGGATCTTCCTGTCCTGGAGGGCCGATGGGACCCTGCACGGGGAGTATGTGGACCTGGATGAGGAGGACTTCAGCATACAAGTGAATTTCCTGGCGGGTGCCACCGAGAGGAGCAACCCAGCCTTCCAACTCCAGATGCAGCTTCCGGGTGCCTTCATGGGCTTGCCCGGCAGAAAGGGCAAATTAGAGATTCAGGCGCAGGGCCGCTGGATCAACCGGGCCCCCATGGCCTGGGCAGCCAATGAGGCCACCTTTGAGACAGAACCCGGGCAAGACTCGGCTCGGGTGGAGCTGAACGGGGCAGGCACCGTGGAATATGACGACGAAGAGCCCTCTTTCATGTGGATAGAGGATTATAACCTGGAGGGAAGAGAAAGGCTCATTTCCAACCAGAAGATAGCCAAAGAAGTGGAACTGGGGATGGGTCAGCACATCATCACCCTTCTGGTCAAAGATCAAATGGGGGCGGCAAGTTTTCATACCACTGGGCTAAGGGTTCAGTCCAGCCCTCCAAGGCTCAGACTCTCCCTGAGGCCTGACCTGCTGTACGTGCTTAGGGAAGAACAGGGCGGCCTGGAAGAGATTCTGCCCACATGCTCTTTGCGGGACACAGGGTTGCCCATCACGGGCGCCTGGGTCCGGGTATGCGGCCAGCTTCCCCCAAAGAAAAGATGGGGGGGTTTTGACATACTTTTGAACAACGAGCCTGTGTATGGCTTGTGCGGGGAGACGGCCCTGGACTTGAGGGAGCCCAGGTTCCAGTTACAGCTCAGAAAAAGGCTTACAGGCTCAAGGAGAGCCCCGGGGCCTTTTCGTTATACCGTAGAGCTCCTGGCAGACGATTCCCAAGGCACTCTGGGAAAGGCCTCCAGCCTGGTCCTTATGAGCCCTCCTGTGGAGGAATGAAATAGCCCGGCCAATTAGACCGAACAGCGCAACCGGGGGGAGCTGCCTTGATGCCCCAGTCTAGCTCTCAGAGGAGTAAGGCGCACCAACACTTCCCAGCTTTTCAAGAAGGGAGGCCGGGGAGGTGATGAGCCTGTGGATGCCAAGTCTCCTGGGGGTCAACCCCAGGGACAGGCCCAAGAGCTGGGTCAGATAAAGGACCGGGATCTTGAAGTCTCCCCTTGATTCCCTGCTTGCGGCCCTTTGCTTTGCGTCCAGCATGAGGTGACACAGAGGGCACACCACAACAATGCAGTCCGGCGAGAGCCTCTGGGCCTCCCTCAGTATGCCGGCTGCCAGCCTCAAGGCCACTCTCTCCTTTGCAAAAAGGAGCGGCCCCCCGCAGCAGTCCAGCTTTTCCGGGTAGAACAAAGCATCAGCCCCCGAAGCCCGGATGAGCCTTTCCAGGGAATACGGGTTCTCGAGGCTTTCCTTTCCGCCCATGGGGAAAGGCCTGGCCACAAGACACCCGTAATAGGGGAGCACTCTCAGCCCCTCCAAAGGGCGCACCACGCGCTCTTTGATGGCCTCCTCGCCCAAGTCCAGGGCCAAGACCTCCAAGAGGTGCTTTACCCTGGGAGGGCGAGCCAGCCCTAGCCGGGCTCCCAAGCCTGCCTCCCTTTCCAGATCAGTGAGAACCCTCAGGTGGTTCGCGTAACAAGATGAACAAGGCATGAGGATCTCCATGCCCAGATCCTGAGTCCTGGCAAGGGTGGCTGCCGAGAGGCACAAGGCCCATTTTCTATCCTTGGCCCGGGCGGCTGAGGCCCCGCAACACCTCCACCCCTCCACCTCTTGGAGTTCCACTCCCAGGGCCGGGGCCACAGCCAGCAGGGACTCCTCGTAATCCCGGGCCGTTCCCTTGAGGCTGCATCCCGGATAATAGAGGTACCTCATGGAAGCTTCCCTCGAAGGAGCATCTTCACAAGAAGAAGCAGGTCTTCCAGGGGATGTGAGGGAAGCCTGCCGGCTTGGGCCACAAGTCCCAGGCGAAACTCATTGATCCTGCCTCTTTGGCGGACCATCTCTTCAAAGCTCCTGTGAAAACCATCGGGCCTCACCCATCCCTTTGCCCTTGCAAGCCTGTGAAGGGCAAGCAGCACCTCTGAGACCTGGACCCCCCTGGGACACCTAACCGTACAGGCCTGACACTGGGCGCAAAACCCCAGGAAAGGGCTGCGGCCAGCTTCCTCAAGCCAACCCCGCTGGAGGAGGCGGATCACCTTCCTGGGAGTGTGGGCTGTATCGAAGGCCACGGGGCAACCTGAAGAGCACTTCCCGCATTGCACACAGCGTATTGCCGGGAGAAGTTCCTCAGGGAGGCCATCCCTTTTTTCCATCATCTCCTGATCCATTTCACGTTACCCGGGCATCACACCTTCCCGATACCAGCCTTACCCGGGAAAGCTCCTCGCTAACCCTGTGGGCCCCTGCTCAAATCTTGAAGGGGTTTGGGCCCATAGCCCTTAGATCCTGCACGAATTGCTCTATTGCTGCCGTGTATTTCTCCGAGTCCCTGATCTCCAGGTTCACAAAGCGCACCCGGTCTCGATCCATCATCATCTTCTGGAGCTTGTCGCTCAGGTCGTCGCTTCTCTTTCTGACCAGCTGGTTGCCTTTCACGTAGTGGCACTGCCCGTCCTCGCAACCCCCGATCAGAACCCCGTCGATGCCCAGGGCGAGGGCGTCGGCTATGAGGGCGTTGTTGACATAGCCAGCGCACGGCACCTTTACGAAGACCACATTGGGGGGAACAGGGAAGCCCTCTTCCACCGCAGCCTTGGCCGCGTGATAGGCATCGTTTTGGCACAGAAAAGCGAAGACTGTGGGCTCCTTCCCGTCCATGAAGGAAGCTGAGGCTGCCTGTATCTGCGCTGCCATCTGTTTGATGGTCAGATTTCTCAGAGATATCGCAGCCAGGGGGCATATGCCCACGCAGTTCCCGCACTGCCTGCACCTGCCCAGGTGGGGGGTTGGGAACTCGTTCTCGTCAAAGTAAAAACTCCCGAAGGGGCATTCCTCCATGCACCTCTTGCACTTGTCGCACTTGGTCTTGTCTACAACCGGATACCTGGGGTCGATGAGCACACTGCCGCCTGTGAAGCGCAGGGCTTCCAGAGCCGCATGCTGGGCGGATTCAATGGAAGCGGCCACGCCCATGGGCTCGCGGGAGCAGCCCCCCACATAGATCCCGGTTCTCTGGCTCTCTTCGGGGTGACACTGCAGGTGGGATTCGAAGAAGCCCAGAGAATTCCTGGGAAGCCTGAGCACTTGGGCCAGCTCCTCCGAGCCTTGCGACGGGACCATCCCACCGGCCAACACAAGGAGATCCAGGGCCAGATTCACCTCTCTGCCAGAGAGGGTGTCCTCCACCCGCAGCCTGAGCCTCCCTGTTTCAGCCTCAGGCCTCACCGTGGAGGGAATGCCCCGGATAAAGGTGACCCCTTCCATATCTTTCAACTTCTGGTAGAGTTCCTCTTGGAAGCCGGGGGAGCGGATGTCCTGGTAGAAAACGTAACAGCTGGCATCCGGCCTTCTTTGCTTCAGATAGAGGGCCTGCTTGAGGGAGACCGAGCAGCACACTGTGGAGCAATAGGAAAGATGTCTTTCATCCCTGCTTCCCACGCATTGGATGAAGCCCACTTCCTTGGGGGCCTCCACCGGTGAGCCCAGAAGCCCCTCCATCTGCAGGTTGCTGATCACATTGGGGTAAAGCCCGTAGCCGAACTCCTCCACCTTGAAGAGGGGATAGGGATCCCAGCCCGTGGTCACCAGGACCGCCCCCACGAGCAATTCCTCTTCCCGCGGCTCCTGATCCAACCCCACGGCCTTGCTGGGGCATGCTCTTTCACACTCCCTGCACCCAGGGGGGCAGTGCTGCCTTTCCACAACATAGGCCATTGGGAAACCCATGGGCAGGCTTGGATGGATGGCCTTGGTGGCGGCAGCTGGGAGCCCTGGCAGCTCCCCTTGGGGCTGGGAGTCTGGAGAGACCCCGACCTGCACAGGGCAGACCCTGGCGCACTCCCCGCAGGCATTGCACCTGGCTTCATCCACGAACCTGGGCCTCTTCTCCAGCCGCACCTGGAAATTGCCTGGCCCCCCTTCCAGAGAGACCACCCTGGAGAGGGTGTGAAACCTGGCCCTTCCTGAATCAATCAGGGTCTGGATAGAAAACTCAAGGCCGCATCGCGGATCGCAAAGCCTGGGATAAAAACGGTGGAGGGAGGCCACCTTGCCTCCCACACCGCTTTGCCTCTCCACCAGATGGACCTCTTTCCCCAGATTCGTGAGAGATACCGCGGCGTGCAGGCCGGCCGCCCCGGCCCCTATTACGAGCAGGCTTTCAGAGGCTGGGATCTCCACCGGGGCTAGGGGCTCCAGAAGGCGCACTCTGGCCAAACACATCTGAATGAGGAGCAGGGCCTTGTTGCTTCGGGCCGTCTGCTCCAGGCCGTCCCTGCACACCCCCTGCTCTTCCAGGTCGCACCACTCCTGAAGGTATGGGTTGAGGCCCTCCTCTGCCAGCTTTTCTTTGAGGATGCCCTGCTGCTCCCGGCTGAAGCGGCCCACCCAGAGCAAGCGCCCCAGCTCCCCCTTCTTCACTTTCTCCACCACCTGGGAGAGGCCCTCCGGTCCCCAGGGATCCTCGAGCAAGGAGCAGCATGAGATCCCCTTGGTCTTGCTTAGTTTGCTAAGCAACCAGTTCAGATCCAGGGCCTTGCCCAGCCGGCCGCCTTGGTCCCAAAAGAAGAGGCCTGTCTTGGAAGAGGGGGTTTCCATCAATCCAGCCTGCCTCGGTTCACGTACCTGAACCTTTCCACCTTCCCGTTTATGTCAATGCAGGTCCAGGTGATGGTGTTGGTGCCCATCATGGGTATGAGCTTTGCCAGGTGATAGCCCAGTTGGTAGGGAATTCTGGTCTCTATGGCCCCCACCGGGCAGGCCTTGGTGCAGGACATGCAGTCCCAGCAGTCCCTGGGCATGCGGCAGTAAGCCTTCTTGTCTTCTCCCAGCGTCATAAGGTCGCCCGGGCAGACCTGCTCACACAGGGGCTCCTGCTGCGCCTTGCAACCATCGCACTTCTCTCTATCTACCTTGGGTGGCATGGGAACACCTCCTAGCAAGTTCGTTTTCTTCTCTTGGGTCTCTTTGCAGCCTCATCCCTGGGTGCGATCCCCTGGGATGAGCTGCTGGTAAGGCCGGGTGAAGACCTCCACGGAGCCGGTGCCGGGATCCCGCCTGCTCTCCACGAAACAGTCCAGCTCAGGGTTGGGCTCTGGGTAATCCATGCGGGTCTGCCAGCCGGGCCAGCGGGTCTCTTTTCTGAACTTCAGGTGGTGGATCAAGAGCTCTGCCACGTCCAGGCGGTCTATGACCTCGTGGGCATTCATCAGTTCATGGAGGTCCTTGGCAAAGAGGAACTGGGTCTGGCTCTGGAGCATCTTCACGTTCTTGAGGGCGTAATCCAGCCTTTCTTCGTTCATCCTGTAGAACTGGCTTATGCCCCCGGCATACTCGTCCATGAGCCTTTGCAAACGCTCCTCCATCTCCACAGGGGTTATCCCGTCAAAGGCGGGGCCTCTCATGAGCGGGGCGAACACCCTCTCCTTCTCTCGACTGAGGGCTGTGAGGTCAGGTTCTGGCAGACTTGCAGAGGCCAGGTATTCCAAGGCACCCCTGGCCGCCAGCCTCCCCTCTGCAGCGCAGCCCCCCACGAACTTGTTGGGGCTTCCCCCTGCGGCCTCACCTGCGGCAAAGAGCCCGGGCAAGGTGGTCATCCTGTTTATGTCTACCCAGAAACCGCTTCCTGTGTGACCCCCCACGATGTAAGGATCGCTTCCGTAGATCTCCACTGGCTCCTTGGTGATATCTATGCCTCGGCTGGCCAGGAAGAGCACGAAGGTGGGTCTCTCGTTGAGCAGGTCCTCCCTGAGGTCCTTGGCCTCCTCCTCATCCAGCACCGTGGTGTCCACGTACACCGGCCCCCTTCCTTCCAGCCACTCCATCATGGGGGCATTCAGGCGAACAAAGCGGGGAGCCTTGTCCCCACCCAGGTGGGCGTACCGCTCCCTGAGGACCTTTTCCCCCCTGGCGTTGGTGATCAAACATCCGTAGCCCACAGAGAGAGTGTCCACTGGGCCGCTGAAATCTTTGGTGCGCACAGCCACCCACCTCTGCTCCAGGGAGGTCATCTCTGCCCCTGCCCTGATGCCCATGGCATAACCCGTGCCCACGTTGAAAGGGCACATCCAGGTCTGGTGGTGCGAGCCCGAGTAGTCAGATGTGTAGTTCTTGTAAATCCCGCAGGCCCCCCCGGTGGTGACTATGGTGGCCTTGGCCCTGAAGACATAGAATCTGCCATCCCTGACCCCAAAACCCATGGCCCCCACGCAGCGCCCGTCCTGCATCAGCAAGTTGGTACCGGCCACCCGATTGTATACCTTGGCCCCCATCTCCATGGCCTTCTCGGCCATGATAGGCTTGAGCTGCTCCCCCTGGATGGAGATGTCAAAACGCCCACGCAACTTGTAGTGGCCATCCTCATCCTTGACTATGGGAAGTCCCCAGTCTTCCAGCATTTCCACGGATTCGTTCAGGATCTGGGCATTGCTCAGGGCAAGGTCCTCCCTGATGGGCCCTCCGCCCACCTGGGCCCGGCTCCACCTCACAAGGGACTCCGGGGTCTCGCCTTTGTCAGTGCGGATGTAGGTGTTTATGGCGTCCATGCCTGCTGCCGTGGCCCCGCTTCGGCTTATGTGGGCCTTCTCCATCATGGTGACCCTGAGCGACGGGGCCTTGCTCTTGGCCTCTATGGCTGCAAAACAGCCCGCGTTTCCCCCACCCACGACTAGGATGTCTGTCTCTATGATCTCTGTGGGGATCTCACTGAAGTCTCTTGGTGCATTCCTCTCGCTCACCTCTTCTCCCTCCTGGTTCATGGCATTTGGTTATTGCTAAGCCGGTTCTTCATACCTGATCTCCCTGCAGGCAGATGTTTCTTCTCCAAGCTGGCCGACACAGCCGCGCCTCATAGGGGGTACCCGATCAAGGCCAGCCAGGCTGTCTGCACAAAGATCACATAGAGGTTGCTTATGATGGAAAGCCCTGCCCCGAACCTTATGGCAGTCCAGCCCGTGGCTCCTGAGGCTCCCCAGGCTATGAGAAAGGCAGTTATGGAGATGGGCAGGAAAAAGGCGTAACTCAGGCAGTTGGTCAGAACCAGTGTGAAGGGCAGCACATTGAGTTCAAAGGACTTGGCCATTCCGATCAGAAGTGGAATGAAGGCCGCCCCCATGGCCACCGCGCTCACCACTCCTGCCCTGGCCAGGTGCAGGGCAAAGGCCAGGACCACCATCATCCCCAAGGTGGGAAGCCCCAGGCCCTTGACCGGCTCCACGATGAAATCCGAAAGCCACTTCACAACCCCCACATCGTAAAGGACTGTTCCCAGGGATATGGCCCCTCCCAGCAGAATCAGGGTGTCCCACATTATGTGCTTGTTGACTTCCTCGAACCTGATTTTCCCCCATGGCATGAAAAGAAGGGATGCCGTGATCAAGGCCACCATGCCTGACTGGATCTTGTGCAGGCTCTCGGTGATCCAGAGCAGGAGCCCAAGCCCAATGCATATCAATCCCCATATCTCGGGCCAGGTGATCCTGCCCAGTTCCCTCTTGAGCTTCGGGATCTGCTCCTCTGCCCCGGGTATCTCCAGCTTCCAGAGCTTGAAGTAGCTGAACACGTAAAAGAACATGATGGGGAGCAGGCCCCACAGGGGCAGGTTCAGCCAGAGCCAGTCCAGCCAGGAGATGTATACCCCGTGGGTCTCCTTGAGCTGGCCGGCAAGGATTATGTTGGGGAAGTGGCTGGTCAATATCAGGGTGCCTGTGAAAAGGGGTGTCAGGCCCGGGGTCTGAAGGAGGAGCGCCGTGTTTATCCTCTTGACCTCGGGCAAATGCTCCTTGCCTTTCATGAGAGTGCCTATGGCCTTGGTCACTGGGAGAAAAAGGGCTGTCTCTGAGACCGTAGGCAGCACGCTTCCCACGGCCACGTCTGCCAGCCCAAGGCCCGTCTGGATTTTGGTGACCCGGTTGGATTTGAGCACGGTCACAAGACTCAAGGCTATTCTTCTTCCAAGGGGAGTGCCCATCATGATGCCTGCTATGACAAAAGCGCCTGCGCCCAGGAAGAATATATCCGTGGAGAAAGCCTTGAAGGCCACCCCCGGCTTGAGACCCGAGAAGATCACTAGCAAAAGCGGGGTGGCCAATCCGACTATGGCTTTGGGAAGGGCGTCCGAGACCATGCAGATGATAAACCAGAGAAACACCCCCAGGGCTGACTGGGAGGCCGGCTTCAAACCAGGCATGGTGGGTGAGAAATGGAGCACCAGAAGAAGGCCGAAGGCCGCTGCAAGCCCCAAAAGAGCCTTGGTGGGCTTGGCCACCTCTGCCTCTTCAGCCTCCTCTATGGCCCTCATCTTTTCTTCCAAAAAGCTCTCCTGCAGAACATTCTCACCGTTCATCTCTCCATCTCCTTTCTCTGCTCAAACCAAGCAAGCTTGACCCACCCATACTTTTCCCGCCACCTCCACCCAGCGATAACCCCAAAGAACCAAGACCCCATCCGGGTTCTTGACAAAGCACCTGCACGCACGGTCTAGCATCTGTGGAGCCACCCTTTGAGGCACAGTGGAAAAGGAGACGATTGCTCATGAGACGACTCTTGCCGCAGCGCAATATGCCAGAGGGTGAGGTTCCTTTCTATCGGCTGGGCGATAAATTTCTAAGGTCACCCCATGGATCGGCCGAGCCGGAATCCATGAGCCTAGGCAAGCCGGGGGGGGGAAAGAGCTGGAAGGCCCAGCACAGCCGGAACCAATAGCAGGCAAGACGCCGGCTTTGTCAAGATGCAGGCCTTTCAGGCCTCACCAACGGGAAAGTGAGCAATCCAGGGCGGGGTGAATCTCAAAAAACACGGCCTATGGCTTCCAAAGGCTTGACCAGGACGATCTCCCTTTTGGAAACAAGGATCAGGCCTTCCTCTTTCAGGGACTTGAGCACCTCACTCACAGTCTGCTGGCAGGAACCGGTCATGGAGGCAATTTCCTCCTGGGTCAACTTCAAAGGCACCTTGATGGGCCTGTTCCAGGAACTGGAATCCAGAAGCCCCTGGTAGCAAAGGTAAATGAGGAGCTTCAACACTCTCGTTGTCACGTCGCTGGCCATGAGATTCTCGATCTGCTCGCCCAGGAACCTGAGCCTTCTGCCCAGGACGCCGATCACCCTCTTTGCCAATAAGTAGTGCCTGGACAGGACCAGCTCAAAATCCTGCTTCCCGATTTCGTACACCTGGGACAGGGCAAGGGCCTGGGCATGGCATTTTCGTTCCCCGCCGCTCATGACCTCTGCCAGGCCGAATAGTTCCCCAGGCCTCCTGATGAAAACTATGGGCTCTTTGCCCAAGGGGCTGCTCCTGAAGATCTTCACGTACCCACTATCCAGATAGAAGACCGAACCGCCTGGTTCTCCCACTGAAAAGACGAAAGCGTTTTTCTGGATGGTCCTCCTTCTTGCAAGCGACACGAACTCCTGCTTCTGCTCGGGAAGACCCTCGAAGAAGTCACCCTCGCTGAGATGCCAGTGGATTTCCATGACAGGGCTCGTCTCTAGGAGAGATTGGAATCCCTGGGGAAATTATCACATCCCCCAGGAAAGGCACAAGCCGGCAGGGGCAGCCACCCCTCCTAAGGAGGGGAAATCCTCCCGCTGGTTGGCTGGGTTTGGCCAGGGCAGCGCTGCCTCAGCCCTTGAGTTCTGCCTCCAGGGAGGCAGCCTGGGGTTCTTCCAGGCCCTTGAAGACCGGGAGAATCCTGGCGAACAGGAAAAGAGCTATGAAAGCCAAGCAGAAGATGCCCACTGCAGCCAGGATCCCCTCTTTCTCGAAGAGCTGCGGGGAGTAGCTCTCCCTGAACCCCCTGAAGCTCTTGCTCAGGAGCTGGCCCCCGATGACCACGTTCCACCTCATGGCGAAGACCTGTATGAGGAGCAGGAGAGCCGACACGAAAGAGAGGGTGTTCCTGACCCTGTCGTGGAGGTAGCGGTTCATTGTCACGGCTATCATGAGGAGAATGAAGGGAATCAGGGAACCCAGGATCAGCTGGACCGATATGAAGGAGAAGGCCAGCTTTGTGGTGAGAAGGGGGTGAATGGCCTCCCAGGCCTCGCTTTGCTCATATGCCAGGGTGATGATCTCCAGGAGTTCCAGGCTCACGGTCACGATCATGAAGAGCCAGAGCCAACGGTTCAGGGAGGCTATTGTCTCACCTTCTATTTTTTGGCCGCTCGCCTTCATGGCTATCTGATACAGTATGATGAGCATTGCCACCCCGGAGGTCATCCCGGAGGCCAGGAAGATTATGGGCATGAGCGGAGTGGACCACCAGGGGTTGGCCTTCAGTGCCCCGAAGAGAAACCCCACGTAACCGTGGAGCATGCAGGCTGCCGGAATCCCTATGGCCGTGAGCACCCTTATGGCCGAGTGGTCCTTCTCCAGGGCCTGGGGGGAAATGTCGTAGGTCCAAAGGGCCATGGCAGCGTAAAGCTTGCGCTTGAGCCCGCGGCTTCTCCTGGCAAGCAAAATGATGTCCTTTCTCCAGACGAACCAGACCTCCAGAATCAAGATCAGCAGGTAGGTGTTGTACAGGATGCCGAAGCCGGCCATGGCCGAGGAGAAATTGGGGGTGAAAATGATGTTGAGGGCCCGCTCCGGGTGGCCAAGGTGGTTCAGAAGGGGCAAAGTGGCCACCACCATGAAGGCAAAGGAGGTGGCCATGGAGAAGCGGCTTATTGGCTTTAGCTCTTCTCTTCCGAACAGGTGGTAAAGGGCGGAGATCACAAAAGCCCCTGCCACTATGCCCGTAAGATAGGGATAAAGCACGATCATCAGGCTCCAGGTTATGTGCACGTCGTTGGGAAAGGCAAAACCCACAACCTCGGGAAGGCGGATCTCAGGGATCATCGGACCTCCTTGTCGAGCCCCTTGTAATAACAGTTGGGCCTGGTGAGCAGCTCTGGCTGCAGCACCGAGACCGGCTCTGTGGCTATGATCTTCCTCACTGGATCCTGGAGGTTCTTCATGTTCCCGAAGGCCCTGGCCCCCACGGGGCAGGCTTGAACACAGGCTGGTTTCAAGCCCCTGGTGATCCTGTGGTAACACCAGGTGCACTTGTCTGCCACGTGGGTGACAGGGTGAAGATAACGGCTTCCGTACGGGCAGGCCTGAACGCAATAACCACAGCCAATGCAGCGCTTGTCGTCCACCAGCACCACCCCGTCCTTGGTGGTGTACGAGGCCCCCACCGGGCAGACCTGGGTGCAGGGGGTGTTCTTGCAGTGGTTGCAAAGCTTGGGCACGAACAGACCCTTGGTCACCTTGAAATCCACTATGGTGGAAGGAAAGCCGTTTATCGCTCCGTTGGGGGAGTCCACCTCCACGCGGCCCCCTTCCCCTATGCGGTACCTCTCAACCCAGGTACGGAAAAACCCATCCGGGACCTTGTTTTCCCTCTGGCAGGCCTGCACGCACATGCCGCAGCCGATGCAGCGGCTGGCATCCACCAGATACACGTAGGAGTATTCCTCCCAGTTGTATTCCGTTGGGCTGGCTTCCGCAGCCTCACCCCCCCTCGGCCGAAGGGCTGCGGCCAGCACAAGGCAACCCGCAGTCCCCAGGAAACCTCTTCTGGTGAACTTCTCTGCCATGGTGCCCTCACCTCCCCATCTTGGGATCGTGGGAGTCATGGCATCCCACACAGACCTCGGGCCCCAGGGTGGCTCCCATCTTCTCCAGATGCTCCTCCACCTGTATCTGGGGGAATCTCTCCGGCCTGGCATCCAGCCTGTCGTGGCACCTCAGGCAAAGGCTAGCCGACCTGTTCTGGAGCATGGCTGCCACACGCTTGCCCTCGGCCACGTGGCCTGCCAGGGGGGCATGGCAGTTCTCGCACTCCACTGCCCCATGCGCCCCGCTTCGAACCTGGGCATAACGCTCTTGATGACAGGCTTCGCACGAGGCGGCCCCTGCGTGCAGCACTGGCTTGGCCATCTGCTCCGCCACGTTGTCCGCCCTGTAATGGCCGTACTTCCCGAAGGAGCTCGGAGTAAAGAGCGTGCGGGCGATGTGGAAGACCACCAGCACCAAGGCTACCAAGAGCATCATCCTGGCCAGGTGCTTGCTGTGTTCCATTGATCACTCCCCTTTTGTGTCCCCTTGCTCTGCAGGGAGGGACTCGAACTGAAAGAGTGTTCCCCAGAAGCCTTTTTTCCCCTCAGCCTCCACAGGATCCTCCGGGAGCTCCTCCCGGGAGAGGAGCCATGAAAAAAAATAGGCTTTCCTGGGCCCTGGAGGCTCTGGATCCTCTGCCAAGCTCTCGGGTCTGAAAAGAAAGCTCAGAAAAGTTTGCCCTGAAGTGGCTCTTCCCGGGCCGCAAGGGGACTCCTCCGGGAGTTCCTCCCTGCTGAATACAGCCCTTGCAGCCATCCGGATTCTGCTGGCGACTCCCATCCCCCTGCCACCTCCTGCAGAACGCAGCTGTCCACCCCCAGTTGGAACCCAGGCCGCCTCAAACCTTTATGAGCTTTACCTTGGTGTCATAGAACGAGACGCTGCCGCCCACTGGATCCAGCATGCAGGTGTTCTTGAGGTGAGGATCCACCCACATGGCGGCATTGGCGTGTATGCCTGTGGCACGGCGCTCGTCTCCATGAACCTTCACTCCGTCTATAATCATGTCCGCAGCCCCTGTGGCCCAGTGGCCGTGCCCCAGGGTGAAGGTGACCACACCCGGCATTATGGTCTCTGTGACCTGCACCTTCCCTATCATGGGTTTGATCTTTCCGTTCTTGAGATCCCAGACACCCTTGGGATTGGTGGCCGAGACCACCTGCACCCTGTCTCCACTCTTGAGCCCCAGCCTGGTGGCATCCAGGGTATTGATAATAATTGCATTTTCCGGGAGCATGGCCAGGAGCCAATAGTCGGTCACTGTCCTTGATTTGGTCATGCGGATGTCCCTTTGGGTTATGAGGCTCAAGGGGTATCCATCCTCGAACCCCTCTTCCTTGGGAGATCTCCCCAGGGCTGTGGTGATGGGAAGGTACGTGGCATGGCCCGGGTTGGGCTTCCCGGTGAAGGCGTTCTTGGTGCCGGCCGTCTTCTCCTGGTACATGTTGATGAGACGCTTGTACTGGTTGGCCACGAAATCCCCCTTGTACACGTCCTTGGCCTCCTGGAACCTCCCTCCCCGGTTCAAGACGTACACCACCTTGCGCCAGTTGGGCCCTGTGATCCTTTGCCACCTCTCAGGGTCAAAGACGCTTTTGGGAAGATGCTTTCTGGCCTCCAGGAAAAGCTTCACCTCTGCCTCGTCTGCATCCGGGACCGGGCTTCCGTCCGTGGCCACATTGGCCACCATCCTGATGTAGAAGTCATCCGGCCTTGTGAAATCCTGCCCCGGGCCGAACCCATCCTTCCCAAACCCTTTAAAGCCTAGCTTCTCGGCCAGGGCCAGCATGAGCGCTTCGTAAGAGCAAGGCATCTCTTCCCCGTACACCTTCACGGTCTCGGTGAGAGGGGCTATGACGGGTTGCCTTATGGGCTGGACCTTGACGGGCATGTTGGGATGGGAGCCCTGCATCTCCCAGCGCTCCAGATAGCTCAGGTCCGGGAAGATGTAGTCCGCGTACATGGAGGTGGTGCCCACGATTATGTCCGAGGTGAAATAGAGGGGGACCTTGTTCACATCGGCCAGCACCTCTATGTTGGTGTGGCCTGCTGGAAGAGAGTAAGCGGGAGCCCCCATGTAGCTGAAAAGGGCCAGTATGGGATAGGGATAGCCGTCCCCTATGGAGGGGATTATCTCCTCGTAGATGTCGCTGGAAAGGGGCCACCAGTTCCGCTTGGCCGGATAACCCGAAAACAGGGTTGTGTCCTCGTACTTGATGCCGTGCCTGATGACACTTATCCCGAATTTGCCTGTGGCCCCTGGCTTCATCTTTCCCAGATCAAAGGGCTGGCCCTCCTTGCCCCCTGTGGTGTTGTAGGTGGAGGCGGCTATCATCCCTCCTTTCCAGTCGAAGTTGCCCAGAAGCAGGTTCAGTGTCATGGCGGAGGTGACATTGTAAAAGCCGTTTGTGTGCTGGGCCACTCCCCTGTGGACTTCCACCACGGCCTGCTTCCCGAAGCTCGTGAGCTCCCGGGCGGTCTTAAGGATCTCCTCCACGGGTATTGCGCAGATCCTGGACCAGCCCTCCAGGGTCTTGGATCTGGCGGCATCCGCCACTATCTGCAGGCCGCTTTTGACCCTGATCCCTTTGATCTCCGTGTCCACGAACAGATCCCCTGTGACCGGGTTCTTCTCGTCGTTGGGGTCCACTGCCACTGGCTTGCCGTCTTTCATGGCCACAAGGAATTCCAGCGTGACTTCCTTCCCGTCCTTGTCCTTTCTTTTTTCCGGTTCCCGGAGGCCTATTTCGTGGGCCCGTACAAAGCTCCCCGGCCTTCCGTCCTTCCCTATGCGCACCAGGAGCACAGCATTGGTCCAGGTGGGCTCCCCTGCAGCTGCGGCTGCAGCCTTGTTGGCATTGGCCAGATACTTGGCATCATAGGCCTTGTTATCAACTATCCAGCGGATCAGGGCAGCAAAGAAGGCTCCATCGGCACCCGGCCTGATGGGCATGTACCTGTAAGCCTTGGAAGCCGCCTTGCTGAAGCGGGGATCCACCACCACCAGCTTGGTCTTGCCAGAGGCTATGTTCGGCACTAGCCTGGAGTTCATATTAGGCGGGCCGTAGTTGGCCTCGAAGAGGTTCGACCCCACCGAGAGCACATACTTGGCGTTCTCCAGGTCAGGCTGCCAGTAGAACTTCACACCGCCTCCGAACTTGTTGAACTGATACTGCTCGCTCATGGCCTTGCAGGTGAAGTACAGGGAGCCCTGGCAGACAGTTGTGTGCCCATGGGTGTTCACCGTGCCGAAGTAATCCCCGAAAAAACGGGCCGCGAATTCCCCCCTGCCGCCCTTTTTCCTTCCCCAGAAGTAAACGAACTGGTTGTTCTTGGGGCCCAGGTCCGGGTGCTCAGGATCTATGAGATAATGCAGATTGGCCGCGTGCTTTGCCTTGAACTCCTCCACGGCCTTCTTCTTGTCCTTGGCCTTGGCAATGGCCTTGGCATCCTCGGCCATGGCCTTTGCTGTCTTGGGATCCCTGAGAACGCAGATGTCCTTCAAGCCCGCCACCACCCTGTTTTCCTCACCGGGCACATGGGAGAAGAGTTTCCCGCCGTTTACGATTTCATCCACGGCCTTATCAAAGGGGATTGTCATCCACTTGCCCTCCCCCCTTTTCCCAGCCCTCTTGAGCACCCTGGTGACCCTGTAAGGATCGTAAGCAGTCTGGATTCCAGCCTGCCCCTTGGGGCATATGGGCGCATCCACTTTGCGCATCTCCACGGGGTTGCTCTTGAACGGCAGGTGAGGCACCATGACAAAGGGATTGTAAGGGTTCCCATCTATTTTCACTGCCACGGCCTTCTCTGCCTTCCTGTAAAGCTTCACCTTGATGCCGCAGCCCGTGTTGCACTGAAGGCAGACCGTGTAGAGGATGTTCTCTGCCCTGATGAGCTCGTATTCCTCCTCGGGTGAGAGAAGCCCGGCCTCTGCCCTCTGCACAAGATCCCTGGCCCAGTTCATCTGAGATGCAAGGAGCGTCCCTCCCAGAAGGGCCGAACATTTCACAAAGCCTCTCCTGTTGATTCCCTTTTCCCCATTGCCTGACTGCTTGGCCATGGCTTCTCCCCCTTTACGGCATTATGTATAACACACGGGGTTTGGCTGGTGCCTGCCCTGCGAAGACCGGCTCCTGGCCAGGGTAACCTATGGCCTGGGCCAGCTCGTGGGCCCTCATGCCCCTAAGCTCCGAGGTGGATGGTTTCCTCTCTGCCTTGCCCTTGACCGAACTGAGCACCCGGAGCCTGGAGCTGTTCTGCTTCATCCAGATGTGAATGAGGCTTTGGGAATCCTCAGGATCCCCGAAAAAATTGGCTCTGCAGGGACATGTTGTCACGCAGGCAGGCAGCATCCCCACCTTCAATCTGTGCAGGCAGAAGTGGCATTTCCTGGCCGTGCCCACAGGCAGCTCGTTCTCAGCCCTGGGCCACTTGCGGCCGTACTCCCAGCTTGGGGCTTTTTCGTACTCCTGCAGCTGTGGGGTTCCAGCCGTGTAAAAACCGCCCCCGTCCAGAGCCCTGGCCTTGTAAGGACAGGCCACCACACAACGGCCGCAACCTATGCACTGGGCATAGTTGATCATGACCACACCGTCCTTGTCCTTCCAGGTGGCCTTGCCCTCCCCCTTGTTGGGGCAAACGGCAACACACGGAGGATCGTCGCACTGGTTGCAGAGCCTGGGGGTGAATCTCCTGGTCACCTTGGGGAACTTCCCGAACTCCTGCTCGTACACTGCTCTGTACATTACCCCCGGGGGGCTTTTCTGCTCGGAGACACACGCGGCAGTGCAAGCATGGCACCCGGTGCATCTTCTCAGGTCGATGAGCATGGCCCAAGCTCGGCCTTGGCGGCCAAGGGCCCGGCCAAGGTCCTCCTGCATGACGGAAAGCTCGTCCCTGCCTTGGTACATGGGTCCATTCCTCCTGGTTCTATTGATGGCAGAGTTGACAGTTCTCTTTTACCGAGAAGGCCCTTAGGCCATTGTGGCAGGCCCCGCAGGAAGCTCCTTTTTCCATCTGGGCCATGCTTACAGGCTTGTGTTGCAAGCGGGTGGTGAAAAGCCCGGCATGACAATCCGTGCAGGCCTGGAAGTGAGCCCCCACATGGCTATCGTGGCTGAACACCACCGGGCCTGCTCCTTGCACCTTGAACTCCACATCGCCCCCACCCACCACGGCCATGGCGGTGGGAACCCCAACGACCAGAAACGCAACTGCCAGGAACCGGAACCTCATGAGCTTTCTCCTCCTTGCCTTATAGGTGGGACAAGAACCCCCTCTTGCCTTCTCCAGCACCCTGGGGTTGCTCTGTGCGGGCCTGGGATTTTGCAGCTATTTTCTTATGGGTCCAGTATGAAACAGGAACAGGGCGGTCTTGTCAAGCCAAAAAGTCACACTGTGGCACGAATGGTGGAGACTATGAGCATGCCCAGCCCCATGAGAGCGCAGAACACAAGCCACAAGGGTTCGTACATGCCCCATGTGTCGAACACCCATCCTGCAAGGGGCGGGCCCACCATACCCCCCAAGGAGGCGGTCCCCATGGTAATGCCCAGAAGTTTCCCGAAAGAGCCCACCCCAAAATGCTCCCTCAGCATGGCCCCCCTCAGGATCATGGTGCCCCCGAACCCCGGCGGGAACAAAGCCAGGAATACCATCAAGGGCCATCCGGCCTTGGCCTGGGTGAAGGCGAGCAGACCGGCCAGCATGAACCCGTAGGCTGCCATCATGACGAACCTCTTCTGGTAGAGGTCAGCCAACCAACCGAAGCCGAACCTGCCTGCTATGCTTGCCAGGGGAAGGGCCGCAGCCACGAATCCGGCTTCCCCTCTGCCCATCCCGATGCTGCTCAGGTAAGGCATCACGTGTGTCACCACGGCAGTGAGCACCATCATGCGCAAGGCCTCGGCCAAGTTGAGCGCCCAGAAGGAACGGTCTGAGAAGGAAGAGCGGAAGCCTCTTTCCTGTGCCACTGTGAAATGTGTTGGATGGGGGGCGGCTTTGTGGGCAGGCGGATCAGGTTCCCCGTCCGCATTGGGCTCGGGGTTCTCCTTTATCAAGAGGCCCAGGGGGAGGCCCATGAGCCACATGAGAAGGCCAAGGAATATGAGGGTTGACCTCCACCCGTGAGCATCTATGGACCAGACCAGGGCAGGTATCAGAAGGCCCCCTACCCCATAACCGCAGGCCATGACCCCTAGGGCCTTTCCTATCCTTCTTTTGAACCAGCGGGCCACGGCCGTCATGAGCACCACGCTGGTGCACCCCCCGGCCCCAAAGGCCAGCAGCAGAAAGGCAGCGTAGAACATGAGCAGGGAACGGGTGAGCCCCAGGAGGAGGAAGCCGAGTCCCACTATGCTGGAGCCGGCCAGGACAAGCTTCCTGGAGCCGTACTTGTCCACCAGGTATCCTGCCAAAGGGGCGAAGATCCCCATCTCCAGGCCCCTTAGGGCCACAACCAAGGAGACTTGAGTGTAGCTCCAGCCGAACTCGGCCACTATGGGCTCGAAGAAGGCGGTGAAGCCGAAAAAGAGCGCCCCGCTCACATACAGAGCTATCATGAAGCCGGCCAGGACCACCCACCAGCCGTAATAGATAAGAGCCACGGCAGAAAGTCCCCAGAGAACCTAGGGGGCCACAGGGCTCCAATTGGGCCCCGTGGCCCCTTCATTTCCCAAGCTCCGATTATCTCCTGTGGAAACCGTGAGGGTCAACCTGGGTGCCAACCTGACTCAGAGGGGCTCTTGGTTCCCGGCCGGACCAGGGCAAGGGAGCCGCACCGTGAAGAGCATCCATTCCCCATGGAGGGATTCTGCCTTGATCTGGCCTGAGTGCCTCTCCACTATCTCCTTTGTTATGAACAGGCCCAAACCGGTGCCTCTTGCCTCAGGCCCCCCCTCTGGGTGGAATCTCACGAACTTCCCGAAGAGGCGACCCAGCTGCTCCTGGTTCAAGCCCTCACCCTGGTTCCACACCTGGAGCAAGACTTCCTCGCCCTCTGTCCTGGCCTCCAGGCGCAGCTTTCCTCCCCTTCGTCCGTATTGGACGGCGTTCCCCAGCAGGTTTCGAACTGCCACCCTCAGGAGGGCCGCGTCCCCTGTGATGGGTATAGGGGGTCGGAATTTCTCCTCCAGGAGCATCTGCTTTTCCGATGCCGCAGGGGCGAGTTCCTCTATAACCGGCCTGAGGACATCCTCCACTAGCTCCACGGGCCCGGCCTCCATGGCCATCTCTCCCTTTTCGATCCTGGCCAAGTCCAAGTAATTCCTGGTCATGGACACAGCGGACTGGATGCTCCTGGATATTCCCTTGACCAAGGTGGCTTGGGGTTCGCTGAGGGGGCCTGCCAGGCCTTTCTCCAGGGCTTTGGCGGAGGTGAAGATGACCCCAAGGTGTTCTTGAGCTCGTGGGAAATGAATCCCAGCATGTCCAGGTAATTGGAGTTGAGTCTCTGCAGGCTCTCGTTGGTGCTCTCCAGCTGGACATTGACCTGTCTCAGTCTCTCCTCGCGGTCCCGGAGGCTCTCGGCCATGGCATTGAAAGCCCTGGTGAGCTCCAGGACCTCGTCCCTGGAAGAGGGCTCCGGGACCCTAAGGGTGTAATCCCCAGTGGCTATGCGGGCTGCGGCCTGGGCCAGCCTGGTTATGGATCCAGAAAGCCTCCTGGCGAAGAGCACCCCCACGCCCAAGACCAGGGCTGCCGTGGCCACCGAGAGTGCCGCGTAGAGCTTCCAGAGATTGGCCTGTATGTCATCGTACTTGCGGGCCAGGACTCCCACGTAGAGGATGCCGATGGGCCTTCCCTCCACGTCGTGGATGGGATCGTAAGCGCTTATGTACCAGTCATCCACCACAAAGGCACGGTCGTACCAACTGACCTGGTTCTCCAGGACCTTGTCATACACATTGGAGCTCACTCTCGTTCCTATGGCCCGGTTTCCATTGGGAAGGGTCACGTTGGTGGCTATTCTCACGTCCCACTGGAATATGGTGACAGTGCCCAGGGGCTTCCCCTTGTAAAGCCTTTCCTCGAACACAGAGGAGCGAATGCGATCCACCAGGGAGTGGTTGCGGTTCACCAGCACCCCCGCGTAAAGGGCTCCTATGATGTTTCCTCTCTCGTCACGGGCCGGGGCCGCAGCCATTATGGCCATGCCCGAGGTCTCGAAGGCCTTGGCCCGGGGTTTGGCCATGGGGGTTGGCTCGAAGGCCACGAAGGCCCTCTCCTCCAGGTCCCCCCCTTCCGCCCTAAGCCTCTGGGCGCTCAACAAGGCGAAGCCACTGGTGGCTTTGCCCTTTAGGGCCGCGCTCACAAAGGGTCCAGGGAGAGATCGTCTCCAACGTGGTACGGATCCAGGGTCCTCAGAATCACCCGGCCGTGTTCGTCCGTGAGGGAAAGGAAATCCAGACCGCACTGCCTTCTGGCAGCCTCCAGAGAGGAGCTGTATGCCGAAGGGTAGGAGCTGGAGTAGGCCACCGCGACCCTTTTCCCGGTTCCCAGAACGCTCAGCAGGATCCTGAGTTCCTGGAACTCGCTCTGGATCACGCTCCAGGCCGAGCGAAGGTTCAGCCTCACGCTCCTCTGGGCCTCTTGTACGGCGGTGCGGCCAATGAGAAAGCTCCCCAGAACTGAATCCATCACAGAGAATATGACCACCAGGAGGACGAAGTTGAGGTAAATACGCCTTCTCAGGCTCATGTGCATGGCCGACCCCTCGGAAGGAGCACCCGGTTCCCCAGGGGGTTTTGTGCAATGGATGTGCCACCCATTCCTCAGGGGCTGCGGATAGGAAAGCCCTTATTCTCACAGGAGGGGAGGGATCCGGGCCGGGCTGTCTCCCCTGTCCCGGATCTTTACAGGTTGTAAAGGGTGCAATCAGAAAAGATCAGTCCTTCTCTATGCCGGCCGCCTGTATCCAGGCCTTGACCTCGGGATCCTCTGGGAGAGAGGGATCCAGAGGCTCCAGGCTCCAGGAAAAAAGATTCCCGCCTTGAGCCTTTTTTCTTGCTTCCACCAGCTCTTGCTCCAGCTTGGCCCTCTGTTCTTGAAGCTGTTTTAGGGAGCGCTCCACAGAAGGGCTTGAGCCCCTCTCCAGGGCCTTTTTGTGGGCGTCTATGCGGCCGTCCATCTTGGCCAGCTCCTGCTGGATGCGAGAGGCTCTGTTCTGGTCCAAGACTGGTTGGCCTGGCTCCTGGATGCTCAGGCGCAATCTTCCCAGGTACATTCCCTTGCTGTAGGACTGTAGCACCCACCCCGAGCCCTCGGGATTGGGGTTGGAGAGAAAACGGCCATCGTGGCCCCCCAGGATGAAATGGATCCGGGGCAGTTCCCTGGCAAGCCTCTGGTCCCGGGCCATGCCCATGTCAGAGAGCACGATCAATAGATCGGCCTTCCCTTCCAGCTCCTCCAAGGAGCGCGTGGCTGCCTCCCAGGGATCCGAGATGGTGACTTTCCCTCCCACGGCCTTCTGGACCTGGGGGCTCATCTCTGGGCCAATCAGACCCACAAAGCCCACTTTCAGGGAACCCACCTGCTCCACCTTGTAAGCCGCAAAGAGAGGCTTGCCCGAGGAAGAGTCCCTCAGGTTTGCCGAGACCAGGGGAAGCCCTCCCTTGGCCAGCTCCAGCAGATACTCCGGTCCTTGAAGCAGATCCAGATCTCCCACATTGATGGCCGCTGCTCCCATTTTCTTGTATGCCTTGGCCAGTATCTCCGCCTTGGCGCGGGCTTGCTGCGGCTCCACAGCCTCCTTTTTCTCAAAGAAGAGGTCCCCCGAGTCCACAACCAGCACCCGGCCTCCACGGGAGCGGGTTGCCTCCACAAGAGCCACACGCCGGGCAAGACCGCCCAGCACCCGGTTGCCTCATGTGGGACAGCCGAAGAGGTGGCCTGTGACATTGTTGGTATGCAGGATCGTGATTTCCTCTGTTTTTCTCTGCGCCCAGGAGAAAGGCGCCAGGAAAAGACCCGAGAATCCCACCCAGGCTGCTGCCAGAAGCAGAACAGCCAGCTCCACCCTGCGGAATCTGCTGGACCCGGAGAATTCTTTCATGGGTGCTCGGGCCTCCTGTTTTTCTTGGGTGCTCATTATAGATCCTGGCCCGGGGATTCTGAAGAGCAGCTCTGTGTTCAGGTTTTCTCTGCTTTGAGGGCCTGCACCCTCACACTTGCCACTGCGGTGGCTGCCTGGGCCAGTTCCTCCCCGGCCCTTTGGCCCAGCGACTCGGCCACGGCAGCCACCGTGGGGTCATGGCTAAGGTAATCCAGGGAGAAGCCTGTCTGCTCCACTACCTTCACATCCTGGAACCCGGCCTTTTCCATGGCCTTTAGATAATCCTCCTTCTGCATGGCTCCGGCCACACATCCCACATAGGCTGCCACAGAACTGCGCACAAATTCCGGGAGCTCCCCCACCAGCACTATGTCCGAAACCATCAGCCGACCCCCGGGCTTTAGCACCCGGTAGGCTTCCCTGAAGACCTGGGCCTTGTCAGGGGCCAGGTTTATGACGCAGTTGGAGATTATCACGTCCACGGAATTGTCCGGGGCTGGGAGGTGCTCTATCTCACCCAGACGAAACTCCACATTCTGGAACCCCCCGGCCTTTGCATTTTCCCTGGCCTTCTGCACCATCTCCGGGGTCATGTCCACGCCGATAACTTTTCCTCTCTCTCCCACCTTCCTAGCAGCCAGGAAACAGTCGAATCCGGCCCCTGAGCCCAGGTCCATCACTGTCTGGCCTTCCTTCAGGGAGGCCAGGGCCACAGGGTTCCCGCACCCGAGCCCCAAATTGGCCCCCTCTGGCACCTGGGAGAGCTCTTCTTCGGAGTAACCCAGGAGCTGGCTCTTGTCTTGCAAAGAGGCCCTATTGCGGCAAGAGCTCTGGGGGCCGCAACAGGAGGTCCTCTCCAAGGCCACCCTGGCGTACCGCTCCCTCACCTTCTCCTTGATCTTTATCTCATCCATTCCCCTCTCCTTTCTCCTTCCGGGCCAAATGAGGAACTTCTTGGGCTCCCAGCACATCTTCCACCAAGGGGCCCAGCATCTCCCTGACCGGCCCGGAGAGGGCCTGGGTTCTCAGAAGCACCATGCAGCAGACCTCCCCTTGCTTCTCCCACAGCACCAAGGCCAGTTTTTCCCCTGGCCTTATTCCCGCCCTGTGCCGCACGTCCTTGGGAAGCACCATCTGCCCCCTCTCGTCCACCGAGAGTATGGCTTCCACCTTGCAGCAACTGCCCGCCATGGGTAGCAGATCAGGAAATTGTTTTTTTCTGGGCATGAAACCTCCTTGGCCCAGCCAAAAAACCGAGTCCTCGGCTGGCCACTACTGCCAGGAGTCTAAATCAGAATATACTGATTAATCAGACAAGTCAACAGAATTTCCAGGTCTGTCCACTCTTGCACAGGGCCCGGGAAGAAGGCTCCGGCCTGAGGGGATCTGACTCCAAGAGTCAGGCAGTAGATATTGAAGGCCTGTCAGATCCGCTTCAATCTCGGGGAGCTGACTTCAGCCCCCTGGCCCTTCTCAGGGCATATTGTATGAGCTGAACCGACGGCACATTGGCGAGGCGCCCGGCCTCGTCCCTGTAAGTCCTTCAAGAGACGGTCCCCTCCATTAACCTGAGCCCTTCCAGGTCCTCCCCATCCACAAACACGCTGGGAGAGCCTGGTAGTCCCATGGCCCTAGCCTCTTTTTCCCCTACCACGCGAAAATTTACCTTTGCCTCCACCCCTTCCCGACTCAGGGCCTCCCTTATGTTGGCCTCCAGGCTTTCCCGGGAGGCGCAGCCCTGAGAGAGAATTGCTTCGATCCTCATTTCACCCTGCCCCCCTTTCTGTGCTTGGTCCGCTGCTGACTCCATGATAATCCCACGGGCTCCATCCACAAACAGAAAAATACCAGCCCAAAGCCTCGGGGTTTTTCATTGACAAATCAGGCCGATCTGCTAATGTAAATAAGGTCGCTAGGGGTGGTCTACTGAGAGTCGCGCGGAAAACGCGACAACCCTTGGAACCTGATCTGGGTAATACCAGCGTAGGGAAGCGACTCGGGCTCCGAGCAGAAGACTCTCGGAGCCAGTGCCCCTTTTCCAGCCCCATGTGTGAGGGGTACCTATGGAAGGCCGCTTCCCTGCCTGGGAAAGCGGTTTTTTTTTGGGGGGGGGAGAACAGCACAACCTCTAGGAGCTGCCATGGAAAAGCTGGAGGTCCTGCTCAACGAGCAGCCTTTGGAACTGGATCCCGGGACCACCTTGCAGATGCTCAGGGACCGGTTCAAGCCCGCAGCAGACATCATCATATATAACGGCTTTCCCCAAAGCCGAGATCTTCCCCTGAAACAGGGAGACCGGGTGGTCCTCATCCGAAGGGGGGAGATACCTTCTGCCCAGGAGCTGGAGGCCCTGATGACAGCCCGCCACAGTCCTGGAGTGCACGAGAAGGTCAAGGCTGCCAAGGTGGGGATAGCCGGCCTGGGAGGACTCGGCTCCTCGGTGGCCATAGCCCTGGCCAGGGTGGGGGTGGGGGGCCTGGTCTTGGCCGATTTTGATCTGGTGGAACCCAGCAATCTGAACCGCCAGCAGTACTTCGTGGAGCAGATAGGCATGTCCAAGGTGCAGGCCATGAGGGAAAACCTGTCTAGGATCAATCCTTACGTGCTCGTGGAGGGCCACGAAGTCATGCTTGACAGGGACAACACCCCTCGCATCTTCGCCTCCACCCAGATAATAGTGGAAGCCTTTGACAAGGCCGAGATGAAAGAGATGCTCATAACCACGGTGCTGGAGAAGATGCCGGGACACATAGTGGTGGCTGCCTCTGGGCTGGCCGGCTTCGGACCCAGCAACACCATCAGAACCGAACGCGTCTCTGCCCAGCTCTATATTGTGGGCGACCAGGTCTCGGCTGCCAGGCCGGGCTGGGGTCTCATGGCCCCCAGGGTGGGCATCGCGGCCCACCACCAGGCAAACCTGGTGCTGAGGCTGATCCTGGGGGAAGAGAGGGAGGAACAACTTGATGGAAAACAGCAGGGGGAGCGATGAAAACTAGAAAGGTGGCCCAAGCAGTGATCCTGGTGGCCATGGCAGTGGCCCTCTCACCCATTTTCATTCCCGTGGGCTTCATAAAGCTGTTCCCCGCCCAGCACATGATCAACGTTATTGGCGGGGTCATGTTGGGGCCCTGGTACGCAGTGGGAATTGCCACTGTTGCCGCCATTATCAGAAACCTGCTTGGAGTGGGAACCCCCCTGGCCTTTCCCGGCGGCATGATAGGGGCCTTTTTGGCCGGGTGGGCTTATGTCTTGCTGCGCAGGACCTATGCGGCGGCTTTGGGGGAGCTGTTGGGCACAGGCCTTCTGGGAGCCCTGGTGAGTGTCTGGCTTGTGGCCCCCGTGATCATGAAGAAAACCATGGCAGCCTCGGTCATGATAGCTGCCTTTGGAGCCAGTTCCCTGGCAGGGGCTGTGCTGGGGGTTCTTGCGCTCCAGCTGCTGCGCAAGGCCGGAATCTGGCAAGCATGATAGAGCTTCAAGAAGTATTCTATGCATACCCAGGCTCCCCTGGTGTCCCTGTGCTGGACGGCCTGGAGCTGAGGGTGAGGCCAGCAGAGACAATCATGCTGGCCGGAGCAAGTGGCTCAGGCAAATCCACCCTTGCCTTTCTTCTGGGTGGACTGATCCCCCATTTCCTGGGAGGCAGCCTCAAAGGAAGGGCCCTTCTGGAAAATCTTGACCTGAGCCTCCATCCCCCCTCTGAGCTGCTTTCCCATGTGGGCCTTGTGATGCAAAACGCAGATGCCCAGCTTTTCAATCCCACGGTGAGGCAGGAGCTAGCCTTCGGGTTGGAGAGCCTGGGCCTTCCAGAAGGGGAAATCCTCAGGAGAATCCAAGAGACCTCAGATCGCTTCGGCCTTGGCCACTTGCTTGGACGCACTCCCACTGATCTCTCAGGCGGAGAAAAAAGGCTTGTGGGCATAGCAGCCTTGGCTTGCATGCCCTGCCCCACATTGGTTCTGGATGAACCCCTGGCCCACCTGGATGAGCCCTCTGTGGAAAAGGTGAAGCAAGTGCTGCGCAAGATTCGATCCGAAGGCAGGACCATACTCATAGCAGAGCACAGGGTACAAGCCCTCCTGGAAGAGGTGGACCGATGTGTCATATTGGAGCGCGGAAAGGTCTGTTTTGAGGGCTCACCCCGTCAGGCCAGGCAGGAGCTGGCCCGGGTGGGGCTCATCCCGAGCTATGCGGCAAAGCCCAAGAGGAAATTTGCAGGAGCCCAGGTGGTGCTGGAGGTAAGAGATCTCCACAAGAGCTTGGGGGGCCGGCAGGTGCTAAAAGGGGTGTCCTTCCAGCTTCATCAAGGGGAGATCTTGGCTGTACAGGGCCCTAACGGAGCCGGGAAGAGCACCCTTATCAAACACTTAAACGGCCTTCTTCGCCCGGACAAAGGCCAGGTGCTTCTCCATGGGGAACCCATCCAGGGGAAAGATCCCTCTTCCCTGGCCTGCCATGTGGGGATAGTCTTCCAAAACCCCAACGACCAGTTCTTCTGCAGCCTTGTGAGGGAAGAGATCCTGGCAAGCCCCAGATCCAAGAAATTCTGCTCAGCTGGGAAACTCGAGTCCATATGCGATACCCTTGGCCTCGGGCCTTTGCTGGAGCGCTCCCCTTACAGGCTGAGCGAGGGGGAGAAAAGAAGGGTGGCCATTGGGTCTGTCCTGGCCATGGGCTCCCCAATCCTGGTGCTGGACGAGCCCACGGCCGGGCAAGACGGTCGCTCCCGCATGGAGCTGGCCAGAATGCTATACGGGTTGCAGGCACAAGGTACAAGCATTCTCATGGTCACCCACGATCGGAGTTTTGCCCAGGCACTGGCAGACCGCTGCCTGGAGATGGCAGAGGGCTGCATGATCCCTTCAGCGCAGGCCATGGAGGGGCTTGCGGGCTGGGGCACGCGGGGAGGCTGAGTTGAGCGCCTTGGATCCGAGAACCAGGCTTGTCTTGGGGCTTCTCACTCTCAGCCTGGTGCTTGCCACCCAGGACTCCTTGCTCCTTTGTGCAGAGCTCTTGGGGTTGCTCCTGGGGGTAGTTCTGCTGGGCATGACCGCTCCATGGCTCAAGTCCCTCAAGCTCTCAGCCCCCATGCTGGGGACTGTCTTCCTGGTGGGGGCCCTTGCTTTCCCCTTGCAAGAGGCCCTGGGCATGGTCCTTAGGTTCCAGAGTCTGCTTTTGGCCTCGTTCCTGCTTTTCGCCTCCCTTACTGCAGAGGAGCTGGGAGGGGCGCTTCGCAGGATGGGGGTACCGCATGGTTTTTCCTTCATGCTTGTGACGGCCATGCGCTATGTTCCACTCCTGGGCCGCAGGCTCAGGGGAATAATGGAGGCTCAGCGCGCAAGGGGCATAGACCTCAGGCCGAGGGTTGGAACCCTGGGCAACCTGGCCGCCTTGCTGGGACCTTTTCTGATTCAGTCCTTCCAGCTGGCCGAGGAGCTGGCCATGGCCATGGAGCTGAGGGGTTTTGCAAGGAAGGAGAGGACCCTCATGGGAAAATGGAGAATCCGGCCCTGGGAATACGGGCTCATGGCTCTCTGGAGCGCTATGGTGCTCTTTCTGGCAGGATTTTTTTGAACCGAACCAGCACGGAGGTTCAGGACGTTGGAGAAAGGGATCAGGGAAAAACTGGAGCTCTTGCGCTATGAGGCGGTTTGTTTGGGGGCGGCCAGAGCCGAAATTCTCTCCACTTCCCGGCTCGTGGTGAGGGAAGCGGCCAGGGCAAAGTGTTTCATCCCCCTGTGCAAGTTCTACGGCAGCAGCCCCATGTGCCCGCCCCACAATCCCCTCACTCCAGATGTAACCCGACGAATTCTAAGGGAGTATGCCTGGGCTGTGCTTTTCCAGCTGGAAGCCGATGTGGAGGATTTTGTGGGGGAAGGCTGGCGTTCCAGACACGTGCCGACCGAGATAAGACACAAGGAGATGGTCGCCAGCCTGGAGGCTCGTGCCTTCTACATGGGTTTCCCCTTGGCCATGGGGTTCGCGGCCGGGGAGTGCTCTCTTTGCCTTCCTTCCACTCCTTGCGCGGTTCTGATGGGGGAGCCCTGTGCGCACCCCCTGAAGGCCAGGCCTGCCATGGAGGCTTGCGGTTTGGATGTTTTTGCCATAGCCAGGTCAATGGGCTGGCCCCTGGTTCCCATAGGCCATTCCTCCCGAAAGGAGGAAGTTCCATGCGCCAGCCTCATAGGGCTTGTGCTGGTGGTGTAGGTACATGGAGCTCTTGTTAAAGGAAAATTTCTCTGGATTGCTGGGGAAACGCACCCTAATTGTGGGGGAGGTGAACTCTGGGAAGACCACCCTCACCCAGAGGATTCTGGAAGAGTTTTGCTTGAAGGGGCTTGGGGGGAGGATCCTGGTGCTGGATCTGGCCCCAGAGATCCCTGCGGAGCTGGCTGCCCAAAAAGGCCTTTCAGGTCTAGGCGGAGTGCTCAGGGCTCCCAAGCTGGAGCGTGTAACGTACCTAAGGCCGAAGCTTTTTCCACCCAGGCTCATGGGCAAGGACCAGCAGGAGGTTTGGGCACTGGCCAGGGCAAACCTGGCGACCATAGAGAAGAGCATGGCCCTGCCCCAAGCCCTTGGGGAAACTCTTTTTCTTAACGACGCTAGCATGTACCTACAGGCCGGGTCCGCCTCAAGGCTGTATTCCTGGCTGGAGAGGTTTCGGACGGTTGTGGCCAATGGTTACATGGGAGAAAGGCTGGGGGGCGGGGAACTCTCCTTGAGGGAAAGGTCCCAGATGGAAGCCCTGGCTGGGCTTTTCCAGCATGTGGTGCAAATGGGTGCCCGGCACTAGCCGGGCAGGTCCCTCTACTTCTTCACCTCTGGAAACAACAGAAGGGAGCTCATCCATGAAAAGGGTTCTCACCATCGCCGGCTCTGACTCAGGCGGGGGAGCGGGCATACAGGCGGATCTCAAGACAATGACAGTGCTGGGTGCCTATGGGATGAGCGTCATTACGGCCCTTACGGCCCAGAACACCCTTGGGGTGCATGGGGTGGAGCTGGTCCCGGCAGAGTTCGTCAGGAAGCAGTTGGACGTGGTCCTCTCTGACATCGGGGCAGATGCCGCAAAGACCGGCATGCTTGCCACCTCAGATATCGTGCGGGCTGTGGCCGAGGGTTTGAGGGAGCACAAGCTGGATCTGCTGGTAGTGGACCCGGTGATGGTGGCAAAGAGCGGGGATTCCCTTCTCTCCCCGGATGCGGTGGAAGCCCTCTGCCAGGAGTTGCTCCCACTGGCCTACGTGGTGACCCCCAACCTGCCTGAGGCGGCCAGGCTGGCAGGCATGGAAGTGAGAGACCTGGAAGGCATGGAGCAGGCTGCCCGACGGATCCATGCCATGGGTCCCAGGCACGTGGTTGTAAAAGGAGGCCACTTGGAGGCAGATGCAGTGGATCTACTCTTTGATGGGAGGTCTGTGAGGCTCTTTCCATCACACCGCATCTCAAACAGCAACACACATGGCACGGGCTGTACTTTCTCTGCCGCCCTGGCAACGTTTCTGGCCCAAGGCCAGGGCATGGAGCAGGCCGTGGCCAAGGCCAAGGAGTTCGTGGGCAGGGCCATAGCCACCGGCCTTCGGCTGGGAAAGGGATGTGGCCCCACCAACCCCTACTCGGAGATCCTGAAATGCAAAGAGAAAGAGGCCGTGCTATCGGAACTAAGATCTGCCTTGAGCACACTTGAGGCAGAGCCTCTGGGCGGGTTCATCCCTGAGGTACGCTCCAACCTGGGTTACGCACTGCCCGGAGCCCAGGGCTTCGAGGAGGTGGCCGGCGTGCCTGGCCGCATAAGCCAGTTCGGGGAAAGGATACTGGTGGTGCGGGAGCCGGCCTTCGGAGCTTCCAGACACATAGCCAAGGTGATCCTGGCTGCCATGCGCCATGATCCAGAGATGCGCTCGGCCATGAACATCAGATATTCCCCGGAGATCATAGGGGCATGTGCCAGGGCCGGGCTCAAACTGGCCCGGTTCGACAGGAGGAAAGAGCCCGCGGAAGTCAAGGAAAAGGAGGGCTCCACCCTGGAATGGGGCACTGATAGGGCCATAAGAGCCTTGGGGCAGGTCCCAGATGCTGTTTACGATGAGGGTGATGTAGGCAAAGAACCCATGGTTAGGCTCCTGGGGCGCACACCCCAGGAAGTGCTTCAAAAGCTCTCCAGGGTGGCCAAGTCCCTGTTTTCCCCCTAGAAGGAGAAAATAGCCAGCACCCCCCGGACTGCCCCTTGAACTGCCTGGGCCCCGAACTATCCTGCTATTGAAAGCTAGGATTTCACCTGAAGCAATGTTCAGGGGCTTAGGAGGAGAAAGATGAACCCCATGAGATTTCTGGATTGGGTTTCCTACTTGCTTCTTTTCGCAGGAGCACTGAACCTGGGGATTTGGGGCATCTTCGAGGTGGATGTGATAGCCCAGGTCTTTGGTGGGAGCACGGCCTTGTTGAGCAAGATCGTCTACGTGCTGATTGGGCTTTCGGCCCTCTACGAGATAGGGGCCTGGAGAGCCATAAGGCACCGCTTCTGCGAAATGGCAGCGTGAGCAGCACTTGAAGACACAGGGTCTGAAAGAGGGGGCCTGGGAAGAAGGTGAAGGGGTCTTCCCTGCCCCTTGAGCCGCATCAGCGAGATCCCTGGCGAGACCGTATGATCCCTATGGCAGTGCGGGGACCTAGAACTTCAGCCACCACAACCACATCTGGGCAGGCCAGCTCCACCCGCGGTCTGAGCATGTCTCTCCTGTACAGGCTCTCTAAGATGGCAGTGCCGATTTCCCTTTCTATGTCGGGGGTGGGGCTCTGTAGGCCGTGAGACCCGCGCTTGTATACCCTGAAGCTGAAGGATTCGTTTCTCCTCACCTGAGAAAGCCCCACCTCCACGGCCGATTGTCTCACCGCTTCGAGGGTGCTTTCGCTCTCCACAAGCAAAGGAGTCACACGGCCGATGGAGTCAGGACAGGCCTCCCTAATCCTGTCTGCCATGAGAAGAGGATCCCCCTCGGCCTCCAGGAAAAGTACCCCTTTGAAAGGGCTCCTTCTCACCCGGGCCCGGGGAAACTGCCTGAGAAGCTCCCAGCGGGTCTTTCTCTCCAGAGTCAGATCCCTTGCTGTTACAAGCACCCTCCCCATTGGTTTTTCAAGAGCACCCATGCCCACCCCAGAATGTATCCCTGCCCTGGCTGCCCCTCGCCTGAAAGGGACCTTGCTCCCAGGACCAGCTCCCCGGCCCCTCAAGACACTGGGGCCAAGGCTTCTTTAGCCTTTCCTCAGGGCCTCTATGACTGCTCTGCAGAACTCGGGCAGATCGTCCGGGCAGCGGGAGGTTATGAGGTTTCCATCCTTCACCACCGGCCTGTCCATGTAAATGGCCCCTGCGTTTGTGACATCATCTTTGATGGCAACAAAGCACGTGGCCTGTCTCCCCTTCAGGATCCCCGCCGAGACCAAGACCCACCCTGCATGGCAGATTGCCGCCACCACTTTCCCGGCCGAGTCCATGTCCCTCACGAGCTGGAGAAGAGCCTGGTTGCGGCGCATGTAATCAGGGGCAAACCCGCCGGGGATGATGACCCCATCGAAAATCTCCGCCCTCACCTCCTGCACTGAGGCCAGCTCCTCCAGGCTCTCCCGCACGCTCGGGTGGGGAGCCGGCAAACCATTGGAGCCCAAATACTCCCTGGGTCCGGTTCCCACTATCGTGACCTGGGCCCCGGCCTCCTTCATCCTGAAATAGGGGTACCAGAACTCGAACTCGTTGTACTTGTTCTCCAACAATATGGCCACCCGCTTCCCTTTCAGATTCATCCCGGACACCTCCTTTATCCATGATTCCCCACCCGAGGAGAGACCCCGCCGGGGCCAAGAAAGCATTACATCCAACCCCGAGGCCTCCAAGCCATTCCTTCGCCAAGACCCTGTGCAACAAAGGGGCTGGTGCCCCCTGGGGGGGGGGGACCAGCCCAGTCCTAATCGGGGTGCGGGGCCACCGAGAGTTCCAACACCTTCTCCACACGCACCATGAGAGACCTCCTTGCCTGCGGCACAAGTCTCTGGCTTTCCACCCCGGACATGTAACCATCCAGGATTTCCTCCACCTGAGCGATCTCCACCGTGCCGATCAACTGGAATCCCCCAGAGCCGTCCTGCTCCATCAAGGAGAGGGCCACCCTGGGGTTTTCTGCCAAATTGTCAAGGCTCTGGAAGCAAAGCCAGTCCTTTATGCCCACTGTCTCCCGGTCCACCAGGGTGAGCCCCCTGGCTGCAGCCAGATGTGGCATCCCCTCCAGGCTGGAGGTGGCCACCAAGACCACCCTGTCCGCCTTGATCATGCTCTTGACCTCTTCTGGGATGTTCATGGACTCACCTCCTGCGAGCGGGGAAAGATCTTGCCCTCGCCCTCTAACTACAATCTGCCCTGAACAGGAGGCCTTGAAAAGCCCTGGGGTTCCTTCTTCAGCCGGACTCGGCCATCGCCTTGCCCTTGCGGAGCCTTGCCTCCACGTACTCCTTGAGGGCCGCGGCGTTGTTTATCCTTGTCTCTGTGGAGCTGTAAAGGAAGGTCACAGGACCTTTGCGCACGAATTCCAGGAGTTCCTCGAGCTGAGAGGGGTTCGCCTCCAGCTCCCTGAAGTACCTGGACTTGAACTCCTCCCACTTGGCAGGATCGTGTTTGTACCATTGCCTGAGCTCAGTGGATGGGGCCAGTTGCTTGGCCCAAAAGACTATGCCGGCTCTCTCCTTGGAGATCCCCCTTGGCCAGAGCCTGTCCACAAGGATGCGCTGCCCGTCTTGAGGTGAAAAAGGCTCGTACACCCTCTTGATCTGGACCTGCATTCCCAGCACCTCCTTTCCCCCTCCTGGTCTTTACACGGATCAGCTTGGGCCGTGGCCTGGCCCCGAGCTCTCATTTCACCTCGTGCTTGGGATCCCGGCCTCCTGTGGCTTGCTCTTGCGGGAAAGCCGGGCCCTTGTCTGCTGAATTGCCCAGACAACCACCAGTATGACCGCCCCCCAGATGTCAGTCTCGGCTCCGGGTTTTATGAGCAGCAAGCCTGCCACCAGCAGGGCGGCCCTGGTACCCAGGTGAAGTTTCCCGGCCAGGTAGCCCATCATCCCAGAGCCAAGGGCAGCGCAACCCACCATTGCGGTGAGCCCTGCCTGGGCTATGGTAAGGGTTTCCCCCTTCCAGATGAGGGCCGGGTGGAACACGAAGATGAAAGGCACCACATAGGCCACCAGGGCCAACCTCATGGCCTCGAACCCGGTTCGGAAAGGCGGGGAGCCTGCAATGCCTGCCCCGGCAAAGGCTGCCAGGGCCACAGGAGGCGTGATGGTGCTGAGGCAGGCGTAGTAGAAAACGAACATGTGGGCTGCCAGAGGCTCTACACCCAGTTTGGTCAAAACCGGGCCCCCCAAGATCACCGTGAGGATGTACGCAGCCGAGGTGGTGAGTCCCATCCCCAACACCAGGGAGGTCAACATGACAAATATCAGGGCCAGGAAGAGCTGACCACCTGCGGCCTGAATCACCAGGCTCGAGAACTTGAGCCCCAGGCCTGTCTGTGTCACGACCCCTATGACTATCCCTGCGGTGGCGCAAGCTGTGAGCACTTCCAGGGAGCCTCTGGCCCCTCTCTCCAGGGTCTGGAGAATCTTCCCTGGGCTCATGCGGCTGGCTTTTTTCAGGCTGCTTACAAGCAGCACTGCCACTATGGACCAGAACCCGGCCTTCATGGGGGAGTAACCCAGGATCAGGAGGATCACCAGAAACGGGGCTGGAAGCAGCAGGTAGCCCCCTTCCCGGAGCACCGGCAGCAGCCTCGGCAGCTCGGCCCTGGGAAGCCCCCTCAGGCCCTGCCTCAGGGCCTCCATGTGCACCATGTAGAGAAGCGCGAAGAAGTAAAGCACAGCCGGTATGGCTGCGGCCATGCAGACCCTCAGGTATGAGACCCCCAGCATGTCGGCCATTATGAAGGCCCCAGCCCCCATCACAGGAGGCATGATCTGCCCCCCTGTGGAGGCCACCGACTCCACAGCCCCTGCGAAAACTGGCCTGTAACCTATGCGCTTCATAAGAGGAATGGTGAATGAGCCCGTGGAGACCACATTGGCCACAGCCGAGCCGGAGATGGTTCCGAAGGCAGCAGAGGAGAGAACCGCCACCTTTGCAGGGCCGCCCCTCAAATGCCCGGCCAAGGAATTGGCGAACTTTATGAAGAAATCCCCTGTGCCGGAGCTGACCAAGAAAGCCCCGAAAAGAATAAAGAGAAAGATGAAGTTGGCACTTGCCCCCAGGGGTACAGAGAAAAGGCCCTCTGTGGTCAGAAACTGGTATTCCACAAGCTCATCCAGGAAGACTCCCCTGTGGCCCCACTCCCCGGGGATGTAGTTTCCAAAAAGGGCATAGGCCAGGCTCACGGCCCCTATTATGCTGAGGGCCGGGCCCAGCACCCTTCGAGTGGCCTCCAGGGTGACCAGGATCACAATGGAGCCGAATATCAGATCCAGGGTGTTGGGAGCTCCTCCCCTCATGGCTATGTGCCTATACTGGCTGACTATGTACAGGAGACCCCCGGCCCCACCCGCCATTGCAAGCATGTCCAGGAAACGCACCATCCCCCTGGCCGGCCCTTTCTTGACCCCTGGGTACAAGAGGAAGACCAGCATCACCCCGAAGAGGAGATGGATGCCCCTTTGGACCACTGCGGGCCTCAGGCCGAACTGGGCCGTGTAAAGATGGAAACCGCACATGGCCACGGCCGTGAGGGTCACCACCCAGCCCAGAATTCCCCTACCCCCCTGATCGCCTCTGCTCTCCGCCATCTTTGAAGTTCTCCCACTTGTGCGGAAGCGGCCCCGCACATGTTCCTTCCTCTACCCTGAGCAGCAAAATGGCTCCGCTCTTTATGGTTCTGGAGAGGGGGTAATCCTTGCCTCGGAGCAGGATGCGGTGATCCGCGTGTTGCCTTGCCCCCATGATAAACTCCACTCTCTCCTGCGCCGCACGCTCCGAGGCTGTCTCCAGCCACCCGTCCGACCTTGTGTGCACGGCTTCTGCGGCAAAACCCTGCCCGTTGAGCATTGAGCGGGTGAGAAGCCCCTCAAACAGAATTTTCCCCGGCCCCAAGACCCTGTAGTTCTCTCTTACCGGGAACCGCTCGTAGGAATGGAGGAATTCCAAGGAGAACTCCTCCTGTGCTTTGACAGGAGCGCACCAAAGCAAGCTTCCTGTTTCCTCCTCCCTCAGGGCCAGGGCCATGGGATCCTGGGCCGTGGCCGTTGGGACCTCAGCCAGCCAGAACAAGGGAACCAAGGCCCAGAGCCTCATGGCTGCCCGCACTGGGCCCCGGGCCTGCAAGAGTCTCACTTGATCACTCCCTTTTCCTTCAGGAACTTCTCGGCCCCTGGGTGGAGGGGAATGGCTATGCTCTTGGCGGCATTTTCCAGCTTTATGTCCTTGAAGGCTACGTGAATCTGATCCAGCTCCTCTTTGTGTTCGAAGACCGCCTTTAGGATCTCATAGGCCAGCTTCTCCTCCATGTCCTTGTTGCAGATGAAGATCCCGTAATAGTTCACTGTGTGGAAGTCCTGGGCCTGGTCTTTGTAGGTCCCGGCCTTCACCGTGACCGGGGAATAGAAAGGATATTTCTGGCAGAAGGCCTTGGTCTTCTCGGGCTCCATGCTTATGAAAACGATCTTTCTCTGGGTGGCCAGCTCCATGAGGGTGGGAGCGGGTGTGCCAAGCAGGTACATGGCAGCATCCACAGTGCCGTCCTTGAGGGCTTCGGTGGCCTCTGGGGCCGAGAGGAACTGTGGTTTCATGTTCTCGTACGTTAGCCCGTACATTTCCAGCACCATGCGGTTGAAGACCTCGGTCCCGGAGCCGGCCGCCCCCACTGCCACCTTCTTGCCCTTGAGATCTGAGAAGCTCTTGATGCCGGTCTTGTCCACCGTGTAGAAATAAGCCTCTATGGGGTAGGTGGCAAAAAGGGCCCTCAGGTTGTCGTATTTCTTGTCCGCCTTGAAATCCGCCTCCCCCTTGAAAGCGAAGTAGGCTGCATCCGGCATGACTATTGCCAGGTCCACCCTTCCGCTTCCCACGTTCCTGATGTTCTCCACCGAGGCCCCGGATGGCTTGGCAGAGGCAGAAGTGTTGGCCACGTACTTGCTTATGAGGTTGGCCACCCCACCTCCCAGCGGGTACCAGGTGCCCCCGGTTGAGGCAGTGGCTATGACAAGCCTCTTTTCAGCCCCGAGGCTGACCCCTGGGGCAAGGAGCCCTACCAAAAAAGCAATTGCCGCCATCCCGATGATTTCCTTCCTTCCCATTCTCCTTCCCTCCTTGTCTGTTGTAGGTGCTCCCGGCCTTCCTGGCTGCGCCTTCAGGCTCCCCTTCGGGGCCTTCTCATGTCATTGCAATTGGCCTCACCGGGGATGCGGTTCCCCCTCGGATCTTCAGGGGTGAGACCACCAACAGGAACTCGTGCACCCGGTCTGCGGCCAGCCTCTCCAGGTTCAGTACCTCCAGGATGTGGATGCCGTTTTTGACCAGCAGGATCACGTGTACCGGGAGGTTGCTGGTGGGGGTCTTCTCAAGGGCCACTGTGTCGGCTCCCACGCATGCCACCCTCCTTTGGGCCAGCCACTGGGCCCCATCCTCTACCAGCCCAGGACATCCCCTCTCGTGGGAAATGTATGCATGGGGATCCGGGAAGTGCCGGATCCAGCCCGTTCGAATGAGCACCCCGTTTCCGGGCCTTACCTGCACCCCCTGGTTCTGGGAAGCCCTCTGCAGGACTTCGGAGTCTATCCGATAGTCGCAATCCAGGCACTCCACCCCCTCCAGGCTGGCTATGTCCAGGAGAATCCCCCTTGTGACCAGGGGTTGCACGGTCTCGATCCCGGCCTTTCTCAAGCCGTGGTAGTCCTGCCAAGGGCCGATGTCTCCCACGCCATGTACCTCTCTGTTTAGGCTTATGTGGCCCAGGGCATCCATATGGGTGCCGGTGTGGCCCCCTGTGGTGAAAAGACAGTTGGAGGCCGAGACCCCGCCTTGGTACATGATCTCGCCGTGGAGCTTCATCAGGCTGAAGGCGAAGGGAGGATGATTTGGGTGGTGAGGCATGCCCACGTAGTATTCCATTCCCAGGTCGTAAAGCTTCCCGGTCCTGACCAGATCCCTGATGTTCTTGGGGTCCATTTGAGTCTCCCTCCTGTCAACCCCGGCCTGGGGCCGCAGATGATCCTGACATCTCATCCCCTGGAGCCCTGGATGCTCTTTAGCAGATTTCTGGAGATCACCAACCTTTGGATCTCGGAGGTGCCCTCGTAAATCCTAAGGGGTCTTATCTCCCTGTAGAGCTGCTCCACCCTTGAACCTCTCAGCACCCCCATTCCTCCGTGCACCTGCACTGCTTTGTCTATGCACCGAAAAGCAGCCTCCGTGGCGAAAAGCTTGGCCATGGAGGAAAAAATGGAGGCATCCTCGGCCCCCCTCTCCTTCTTCAGGGCCGCCAGGTATACGAGGGCCCTGGCAGCCTGGGTCTCTGTGGCTGCATCTGCTATCTGGAAAGAAACTCCCTGGAACTCGCATATGGCTTTCCCGAACTGCACACGGCCCTTGGCCCAGGCCAGGGCCTCCTCCAAGGCCGCCTGGGCCATCCCCACGGCAGCGGCCCCCACCGACATCCTCATGAGCTCCAGGGTCTGCATGGCCAAGGGAAAACCCTGGCCGAGAGGTCCTATGAGGCTTTCCTTGGGAAGCCTCAGCCCATCCAGCCTGAATTCCACAAGATCATGGCTTGCCGTGGGCTCCAGCCTGCGAAGCACATCAAAACCCCTCATGCCTTTCTCCAACAGAAAAGCCGAGATGGCATTGGGATTCTCCCGGGTGGGGGTGCGGGCGAAAACCACGGCCATGTCCGCAGAGTAGCCGTTGGAGATGAACCTCTTGCGACCGGTGAGCAAGAACCCCCCCTCCACTTCCTCAGCCAAGCTCCCCATGGAGCTCACGTCCGATCCTGCCCCGGGCTCTGTCAGGGCGAAGGTGGTGAGCCTTTCCCCCCTGGCCAGGGAGGGCAGATAGGAGGTTTTCTGCTCTGGGGAGCCGGCCAACACAATGGGCTGGCTTCCCAGGCCTTGCATGGCATAGGTGGTGTCTGCCGGGCCATAAACCCCTGCCAGGGCCTCCCTGGCCAAGCAGATCTTCACCGGGCTCAGCCCTGAGCCCCCGTACTCCCGGGGAAACAGGGGGGCATAGAGTCCAGAGGCTGCCAGAGATCTGCGAAGCACCTCTGGCACCACGTTCACCTCCCCAAGGGCCTTGGCCAGGGGGGCCAGTTCCTGCCTGGCGTATCTCTGAGATTTCTCCCAGAAGGCTCTTTGTTCCTCTGTGAGCAACGAGCGCATGCTTCCCACCTCTGCTTTTCAGGAAAGGCTCTTTTTCAAGATCTTCCCGGTGGAGCTCTTGGGTAGCTCCCTTAGGATCTCCACGCACCTGGGCACCTTGTAAGGGGCCAACCGGGCGGCACAGAAATCCCTTATTTCACCAGGCTCCAGGGAAAAGCCTGCCTTGGGCGCCACAAAGGCCTTGGGCACCTGGCCCAGCTCAGGGTGGTCCACTCCCACCACAGCGGCTTCCCCTACTGCCTGGTGCTGGTAAAGAACCTCCTCGATCTCCCTGGGGTAGAGATTGTAGCCCCCGCAGATTATGAGTTCGTCCTTTCTTCCCACGATGAAGTAGTAGTCCTCCTCATCCCTTCGGGCCAGGTCCCTCGTGAGGACCCAGCCGTTTCTTATGGCATTCCCTGTGGCCTCAGGGAGTCTCCAGTAACCGGGGGTGGCATTGGGGCCCCTGAAGGCTATTTCCCCCACTTCTCCGGGGGGGACCTCATTTCCATCCTCCCCCAGCAGTCTCACCGAGACCCCCGAGACCTGCACCCCGATGGATCCCACCTTGCGAACCCCGTACAAGGGGTTGGCGGTTACCAGACCAGTGGATTCTGTGAGCCCGTATACCTCCAGTACCGGAACCCCGAACATTTCCTGGAAACGGGCCAGATGCTCGCCCGAGAGGGATGCTCCCCCTGAGAGGCCCATGCGAAGGGTGGGCAGATGCCTGGGGTTTTTCCCCATCTCCTCAATGAGATAGACAAACATGGTGGGCACGCCAGGAAACCATGTGATTCCTGCCTTGGCCATGGCTTCCAGTGCCTGAGCGCTTTGGAATCTCTCCATTATGACGGCCCGTCCCCCGCTGTTGAGCGCTCCCAGAACCGGGCTGGCATTGGCAAAGATGTGAACCAGGGGAAGGCAGACCAAGGCCACATCATGCTCCCTCAAGCCGTAGTGCTGGGCCGTGTTGGCCCCTCCGAAGACCAGGTTCCTGTGGTTCAGCATCACCCCCTTGGGCCTGCCAGTGGTGCCGGAGGTGTAAAAGATGAAGGCCAGCTCCTCAGGCCCTTGGGGCCGCATGAACTGCTTCCGGAGTCTCCCGCAGGTCCTCTCCAGGGCCTGGAAGAGAGGCTCTTTGGGCTCCTTCACGAGAATCCTGCGAAGAGAAGGAAGGCCTCCCCGGATCCCCTCCAAGAGGGAGTTGAAGGCCCGGGTTGTGACAAGTGTCTCGGCGCCTGAGTCTCCCAGTATGTAAGAGACCTCCCTCGCTGTGTAGAGAGTGTTTATGGGCACCGCCACCCCGCCCGCCTGGATGATGGAGGCATAGGCCAAGACAAAATCCGTGTGGTTTGGATGCAGGATGGCCACCCTGTCCCCAGGCCTTACACCGAGCCTTGAGAAAGCCCAGGCCATTCTGGAGGTGCAATCTGCGAACTGGCTGTAAGTGTACCTGGCCTGCCCCTCCCAGTCCTCCAGGAACACCCTGGGGCCGTAAAGGGAGGCCTTGTCCTGGAGATGCTCTGAGAAGCTGGGCCAGCTCAAGGGGTTCCTCCGGGGCTGCCTTGCTCCTTGGGTTCCCACTGAAGGGCCCAGCCTGCTCCGCTTCCCCCGTCCACGAAAAGGGTCTGCCCCGTTATGAAGGAGGAGGCCTCTGTGACCAGCAGCAACACCGCTCCATCCAGATCGCACATTCTGGCAAGTCTTCTCATGGGGGATCTTCTCTTCAACATCTCGTAGCGTTTGGGATCGCTGAGCCACTCCCTGGTGAGGGGGGTCTCTATGTAGGTGGGAGCGATCCCGTTTACCCTTATGTTGTACTGAGCCCATTCCAGGGCCAAGATCCGGGTCAGGTGGTTGAGGCCTGCCTTGCTTATGCTGTAGGGGGCAAGCCAGGGCACGGGCATTCCGCCTGCGGCCGAGGAGACATTGAGAATTCTTCCACCCCCTGCGGGGATCATTTCCCTTGCTGCTGCCTGGGAGCAGAAAAAGGCCCCCTTGAGGTTTGTGTCCAGGATCCTGTCCCAATCCTCCTCAGAGAAATCCAGAGCCGGTTTTCTTACATTGGTGCCTGCGTTGTTCACCAGAACGTCCAGCCGGCCCTTCCATTGTGCCACCTGCCGGACCATGGGGAAGATGGTCTCCACCCTGGAGATGTCCACAAAAACCGCCATGGCCTCCCCCCCGGCCTGGTTTATCTCCTCTGCCGCCTCCCGGGCCTCCTCCAGATGGCGGCTGGCCACAGCCACAGAGGCCCCGTGTCTTGCAAGCAAGCTGGCCAGGTGTCTTCCTATGCCCTTGGAGCCACCCGTGACAAGCGCCACCTGGCCTCCAAGCTCAAAGAGGTTGTTTCCCATTGCGTTCTTCACCCCCAAAGGCCCGAGACTGAGTTGTTCTTCATTCTTGCTTTGAACCGAAACCCTGGTTCAGGTTTGAACAGCTACCGCCTCCTGTTTTCTGGGTCCCGGGGGCTCAAGAAGTCTTGGCCCCCAGATTTGGGTCTATTACCACCTTGAGAGGCATCTGGCCGGGTTCCTCCCCCCCAACCAATCTGAGTGCCCGCTCGGCCTGTTCCAGGGGGAATCTGTGGCTCACCAGGCGCTCCAAGGGGTACTTCCCTTGCCTGGCCATCTTCAGGGCCGGTCTCACTGCCTGGAAATCGTGGGAAAAAACACCCAGCAGCCTGAGCTCTTTGAACACGGCCTGGTCCAGGGGGAGAGTCACCTCCTTCTTGTAGATCCCCGGGAGCACCACTGTGCCCTTTTTCCCGGCCAAGGCCAGGGCCAGGCCGGCTCCCGCAGGGCTGCCCGAAACGTCCATGACCACTCTTGCCATCTTCCCCCCGGTGGCCTTGGCCACTGTCTGTACCGGGTCCTCCTTTTCAGCATCAATGCTCAGGTGGGCACCCAGCTCCTGGGCCATGGCCAGTCTGGGAGCATCCCTTCCCAGGCCCACCACCATCACGGGCTCTGCCCCTGCTTCCCGGGCCACTGCCACCCCTGCCAGACCCTGCTGGCCCGGGCCTATGATCACCACGGGATCCCCTATGGAGACCCCGCCTATTTGCCTGAGCCATCTGATGGCATTGCCCAGCACGGCACATACGAGCACTCCCACCTCTGGGGATATCTCCTCGCCTATCTTGTGGACCATGGCCCTGGGGTGAATGTACACGTAGTCGCTGTAGCCCCCGAAAAGGTGAGGGGGCTCCTTGCAGGAGATCATGGAACCGTAGGTGAAATTCGCCTCGCACAGGGTATAGTTCCCGCACAGACACATGTCGCAGGAGCCACAGCCAAAGGCATATTCCAGGACAACCCTGTCTCCCAGCTCCAGGCCCCGGCGGTCTCTGGCCGCCCGGCCCATCTCCACCACCCTTCCCACGATTTCATGGCCCAGTATGATGGGGTAAGGCCTCTGCCCCCTGGTGGATCTGCCTGAGAATATGCCGGGATCAGAACCGCACACTCCCACCAGCTCCACCCTGAGCAGCCCCTCATCCTCCCCGATTTTGGGTAGGGGAAAACTTCTAAGCTCTATTTTTCCCGGTCCTGTGAGCACTACTGCCCTGGAGGACTCCTTTGCCATGGCCTCCTCCTGAAATCAATCCGGCCCCTGTTGCCTGGCGATCTCCCTGAGGCTCCCCTTGAGGGTCTTCCCCGAGGGATTTCTGGGGATCTGATCCAGGAAGGTGATCCTCCTGGGCTTCTTGTACCCGGCCAGCTTTCTCCTGCAATGTTCCACCACCATCTCCCGGGTTAGAAAGTGGCCCTGCCTCAGCACCAGGAAGGCGTGGACCACCTCCCCCCAAAGGGGATCTGGAGTGCCCACCACAGCGGCGTCGGCTATGGCCGGATGCTCCAGGAGAACCTCTTCTATCTCCCTGGGAAAGATATTCTCTCCCCCGCTTATGATCAGGTCCTTCTTGCGGTCAACTATGTAGATGTATCCCTCCTGGTCCATGCGGGCCAGGTCACCGGTATGGAGCCAGCCCGACCTCAGGACCTCCCTCGTGGCCTGGGGCTTTCTGTAATAGCCCAGCATTACGTTGGGCCCCCTGCAGACCAGTTCCCCCACCTCTCCAGGAGGCAGGGGGCGATCCTCCTCATCCACCACTTTGACCTCCACAAAGGGCAGGGCTCTTCCCACAGAGCCGGGCTTTCGCCTGGACTCCTCGTCTCTGAGGATGCTTATGGTGGGAGCCGCCTCTGTGCAACCGTACACGTCATAGATGCCCTTTATGTTCGGGAAGAAGCTCTCTAGCCTCCTGCGGGTTTCCTGGGGGAGGATGGAAGCTCCAGAGGTGCACTTGGTTATGGAACTCCTGTCGTAGGTTCGGGCCATGGGATCTTCCATGAGCATCCGGAACATGGTGGGGGCCCCTGAGATAGTGGTGGCCCGTTCCTGCTGGATGACCTTTAGCACGAGCTTCGGGTCAAAGCTCCTTATGAGAATGGCAGTGCCGCCCAGGGCCACCTGGATCGTGAGATGGTTGTTGAGGGCCGCGGTGTGGTACATGGGCCCTATTATCAGGGCCCTCTCCCCCTCTTTGTCCTCCCTGCCGTGCATGGTATTGATGAGGTTCCAGAGCACTGCCCTGTGGGGAATCAGGGCCCCTTTGGGGGTGCCTGTGGTTCCGGAGGTGTACATGAGCTGACATGGATCCTCTTCTGCTGTCTCCAGGGGTTCCCCAACCGAATCTGGGGGAGAGATGAGCCCCTCGAACCCCTCCCCCAGGCCCCCTGCCTCTGGCTCCACTGACACAAGCAGCCTGGGGCCTGGGAGCCCCTCCAAGGCTTCCTTGAGCCTCTGCTCGTAAGAGGAATGAAAAAAAAGAGCCGAGGGTTCCGAGTCCTCCAGGACAAAGCGGATCTCGGGGGCCGCAAATCGGAAGTTCACCGGGGTGGCCACAGCTCCTAAGGCCAGGCAGGCAAAGTAGGCCTCCACGAACTGGTGGCAGTTGGGAAGCATTATGGCCACCCTGTCCCCTTGTGCTATGCCCCTTTGGAGCAATCCCCCTGCCAGGCCCCTTACCCTCTGCAGGAGGGAAACGTAATCCCACCTTTCCTCCCCATCCACCAGGGCCAGAGAGTGGGGATGCTTGGAGCAGGTAAGCCAAAGCAGACTGGCCAGGTTCACGGCTTCCTCTCCAGAAGGCTTGGCGGAATCTCTCTTGGAACGCAGTTGCTTTCCGGGTCAACTCTGTGCCGGCCAACCTATCAACTGACTCCCTGTTTTGTCAACCCTGGATGCGGGGATCCGGGGCTTTCTTGACACTCCACGAGAGGCCGTGGTAGGTTCGAGCCATGCCCAAGTCCCATGCCACATTGACAGAGCTGGACCGCCGCATCATCAGGGCTCTGCAGGACGATCTCCCCCTGCTGGAGACCCCCTACCAGGAGGTGGCCAATAGCCTCGGCATACCCCAGGAGGAACTCCTGGAGCGCATTCGCCGCCTGAAAGAATCAGGGGTGCTTCGCAGGTTCGGAGCCACATTGAGGCACCAGAGGGTGGGCTATGTGGCCAATGCCATGAGTGCTTGGGTGGTTCCGGAGGAGAGGCTGGAGGAGGTGGGCAGGCTTCTGGCTTCTTACAAGGAGGTGACCCACTGTTATGAGAGGCCCCCTGGGCCGGGGTTGCCTTACAACCTCTACGCCATGATCCACGGGAAGGACACCGAGGACTGCAAGAGAATAGCACAGGAGGTGGCCCGTCTAACCGGGGTGGGCGAATACGTGCTTCTTTTCAGCAACAAGGAGAACAAGAAATCCAGCATGCAATACTTCTGAATTCCTGAGAACCGATAGCGGTCTGATTCAGGAGGTCTGAATGGAACGCCCCATCAACAGATCCAGAAATCTCTACCTGCGGGCCCAGAAGTTCATGCCTGCGGGCGTGAACAGCCCTGTCAGGGCCTTCAGGGCCGTGGGGGGGGATCCCATATTCATAGAAAAGGCTCAGGGAGCACACCTTTGGGATGCGGATGGGAACATGTACGTGGACTACGTGGGCTCCTGGGGGCCCATGATCCTCGGTCACCGCCATCCAGAGGTTGTGGAGGCGATCCAGACGGCACTGGCGCGGGGTACAAGCTTCGGGGCACCCACGGACCTGGAGATAGAGCTGGCCGAGCTCATAGTGGAGAGGATCCCCTCTGTGGAAATGGTCAGGATGGTGAACTCGGGCACGGAGGCCACCATGTCCGCCATCCGCCTGGCCAGGGGATACACGGGCAGAAGCCGGATCCTGAAATTCGAGGGTTGCTACCACGGCCATGCAGACGGTCTTCTGGTCAAGGCCGGCTCTGGCGCTCTGACCTTTGGCGTGCCAGACAGCGCTGGGGTGCCTGCCCCTTACGCGGAGCTCACCATCACCCTTCCCTTTAACGACATTGAGGCCTTCAGGGAAACCATGGCCCGGTGGGGAGAGGAGGTGGCCTGCGTCATAGTGGAGCCAGTGGCCGGCAACGTGGGGGTGATCCCCCCAAGGCCCGGTTTTCTGGAGGCGCTGAGGGAGGAGACCAAGAAAAGGGGCTGCCTGCTCATTTTTGACGAGGTAATAACTGGCTTCAGGGTGGCGCGGGGAGGAGCCCAGGAGCTCTACGGAGTCATGCCTGACCTGACCTGCTTGGGAAAGATCGTGGGAGGTGGACTTCCCGTGGGCGCATACGGGGGTCCCAGAAAGATCATGGAGCAGGTGGCTCCCCTGGGCCCGGTTTACCAGGCCGGGACCCTCTCGGGGAATCCCCTGGCCATGGCCGCAGGCATAGCAACTCTCAAGGTGCTTGGGGAAAAAGGGGTCTACGAGGAACTGGAAAGAAAAGGAAAAGCACTGGAAGAGGCCTTGGGGGAGGCGGCCAGGGAAGCCGGGGTCCCTACCCAACAGCACAGGGTGGGCTCCATGCTGAGCGCTTTTTTTACGCAAGATGAAGTCCGGGATTACGCATCTGCCAAGACTGCGGATACCAGCCGCTATGCCCGCTTTTTCAGGGAGCTTCTGGCCCGTGGGGTGTACTTGGCCCCTTCCCAGTTCGAGGCGGCTTTCGTCTCTTTGGCCCACAGCCAGGAAGACCTGGAGAGAACCCAAGAGGCTCTCAGAGCGGCAATGAGGGTGCTCTGAGGCTGGAGAAATCAGCCGGCCTGCAACCCCATTGCTCTCCTTTTCACCTCAAAACAGTCCCCCGAGGATTGGGCGAGGCTCTTTTCCCCCAAGGGCGTCGGAGTTGGTGCGCTTCCAGAGGTGAGTTTTCTAGGCTGGTCTAATCAGAGGGGCTGCCTCCTGGCGGAAAGCTTTTTTCTCAAGTTTGGCTTGACAGGAAGTGCGACAACGTGGTACAAACCCATCGCCCGGGTGAGAAAACCCGAGGGGCCCTGTTTGGGACTGCCGGTCCAACCTATGGGAAAAACGGGAGGTGAGTCCATGGGCAGGGGATGTATGGCGGCGTTGGGGGTGGTTACAGCACTGGGGCTTCTCTGCACGGACACCTTGGCTGGGACAACGGGCAAGGGGAGCTCATCTGAGCAGCCCTTTGGAGCCGCGTATGTCGGGTCCACCAAGTGTGCCACCTGTCACAAGCAGATCTACGATACTTTCATGAAATCTGGGCATCCCTGGAAGATAACCAAGGTGGTGGACGGTAAGCCCCCCCAGCTCCCCTTCACCCAAATCCCGTCTCCTCCTGAGGGCTACACCTGGTCTGATATCTCCTACCTTATTGGGGGTTATGCCTGGAAGGCCCGTTTCATGGACAAGAAGGGCTATATAATCACAGGGCCTGACGAGAAGGCCAAGACCCAGTGGAACTTCGCCAATCCCGCAGTGGGAAAGGAGGCCGGCTGGGTTGCATACAACCCGGGCAAGAAGGAGATGAAGTATGATTGCGGGCCCTGTCACACCACCGGATACAGGCCCACCGGGCACCAGGAGAATCTCCCGGGGATAGTGGGCACGTGGGCGGAGCCAGGAATCCAGTGCGAGGCATGCCATGGTCCTGGAAGCCTCCATACTGCTAATCCCTACGGGGTGAAGCCAAGAGTCGTTCGAGACTCGGAGCTTTGCGGCAAGTGTCACCGCCGTGGGGCAGTGGAGATGGTGGACGCAAAGGGAGGTTTCATAGAACACCATGAGCAATACGAAGAACTCTTCCAGAGCAAACACGTGATCCTAAAGTGCTCCATTTGCCACGACCCCCACACAGGGGTAAAGCAGCTGAGGGAGGCTGGAAAACCCACCACCAGAACCCAGTGCACCAATTGCCACTACGAGAAGGCCAGGAATCAGTCGGATGCCCACAAGGCTATGGAGGTGGCCTGCATAGAGTGTCACATGCCCAGGGTCACCAAGAGCGCATGGGGGGATGCCAAGAAGTTCACAGGAGACATCCGGACCCACATGATGGGCATAGATCCTGACCAGGTAGGCCAGTTCACAGAGGATGGCAAGTATGCCTTGTCCCAGATCGGGTTGGACTTTGCCTGCAGGCACTGCCACGTGGAGGGCGGCAAGGCATCCCCCAAGACCGACCAAGAGCTGAAGGCAAGGGCCAAGGGGTACCACAAGCGGACATAGATCCTTTGATCTCAAGCTGTCTATGAAGCTGGGGGCGGGGACCCGCCCCCCCGTCAAGAGGGCGGGTCCCTCAGGCTTGTGAGGGAGTCTTGCCGCTCGGCCTGGAAGCTTGGCCGCCTCCTTCAGACGCACAATCCAAAAGAACACACCGCCTGAGATTGTTTTGTCCGGCTTGACAAGAAGTGCCACATAGTGGCTTCGGCCTATCACAGAGCTAACTTCTAGGCCAGTACATTATGACCGCGACCGCCATCAGGCAGATCAATCCCCCGATCACATCCAGGAGGTCGGGGGCACGGTTGTCGATGATCCATCCCCAAAGGAGGGAAAGCACCACGAACACCCCCCCATAGGCCGCGTAAACTCGGCCGAAGTGGGCCGGCTGAAAGGTGGGAAGAATGCCGTACAGGAAAAGGACCACCCCCCCCATTATACCGACCAGAAGTCCTTTCCCTTCCCTCAACCAGAGCCACACGAGGTATCCCCCTCCTATCTCGCACAGCCCGGCAGCCACGAACAGAGCCACAGACTTGGGAACCATGGAGGGCCTCCTGGAATCCCGGCAACAGAACTTCCAACAAGGGCCCTACCTGGGCCCTTTCCTAGGCTATCAACAGCTCTTGGGCTGGGGGAGCCCTGCAAGGCGATGGATGCTCAAGAGTCCTTTGGGGAACAACTCCTGGATGCGCCTTATGCTTTGGCCAATTTGCCTGGCATACTCAGGGGGCATGGGGGAGCGCCCGTTGCTCAAGAAAAAAGACCGGGCGTACTTGATCAGGCTCCAATGGGATCCTGTGAGGAGGCCAATGCCTTCCTCCCCGGCGAACCTCTCCACGAACCCGGGAGCCCACTGCTCGGATGAGACCAGAAACCCCATATCGTCCAGCTGATAGTGGCTCTCCCCCTGGGATGAGCCCTCATCGATGCAAAAGCCCTCATTTTCCATAAAATCCTCCTGCAGCCAAGACCCCTCAGCGCGCAATACCTTTCGTTCCCGGGTATGGCTTTTTTCTTGCCCCTCCATTCGTTGTATAGGGCCCCTTTGGTGCCACCGGTCAGCTTCAGTAAAGAGGGCCGTTTTCCCCCACCCCGTAGAGCTCCCGAATCCTGGAAATCATGGTCTCTGGGAGGTACCTGCCCCAGAGCAGGATGGGTAATGAGGCGATGTGGGTCTGTGGGCTCAAGCCCACAGAGAAAAGATACTCTACCAAGAACTCCACGTTGGTGGGAATGTAACCCTTGTAAACCTTGGTGTCCCTTTGGGCCAAGATCCTCTCCTCGTGTATGCAGCAGCCCAGCTCAGATTCCACCATGTCAGGGAAGTTTGAAAACATCACCTCCAGGTAAAGTTCCGAGGCCCCATCCTCCAGCCAGGGCTCTATTCCAAGGGCAAGCTCCCTCTCTGGCACCCCCCTGTGGAGGTATCGCTTCCAGGCCTCCTTCTCAAGAAAAGCCTTGCAAACCCCTTCCCTGTCCCAGGTGTGCTTCAGGATGAGGCTCCTTGCCCTGTATTCTCCCTTGTAATCTTCCTTTTCCACCACCTCCAGATCCGGCTGTTCCTCCAGGACTTTTTCCAGCCTGTCCAGTGCCTCTTGCTCTGCCACGATCTTGATCCCCCCGATGTCGTTTATGGTCAGGGCCGAGCGGTCCATCTGAACCCTCCCTTCCCGGAAGCTCCGGGCTATCTCCTCCTCAGCCCGGACGAACTCCTGGGCCATTTCCTCCTCGGGGGTCAAGAGCAACTCCAGGGGAATGCGAAGCACCCTTGCCCTTTCCTCGGCCAGACGCCTGGCTTTCTCCTGCACCATCTGGAAGATCCAGTTGGCTATATATCGGTTGGCCTTTTCCGCTATCCTCCTGGGTCTCTTGAGACGGTAAAGCCCCAGAAGCCTCTCTTCCTGATCCAAAGCCATGACCCCGTTTATCGGCACGTCTTTGTAGTAAAACTCAGGCCGCCTCCTGTAGTCCTGGATCAGCTCCAGGACCCTGGGGGTTGGCTCCCGGGCGCTCTTGCAAAGAGCCTCCCTGAGTTCCCCCTTGAGGTGCACGCGCTGCAGTTGGAAGGGCTCCGGATGTATTGCCTTGAGGAGCTTTCGGGTAATTGCGTCTAGGGACTCCCCCAGCACGAAACCGTCGCAGATCAGGATGCGGGTTATGAGCAGGCCGTCTTGGGGCTCCGGTCTTGCGCAGAGCCACCTTCTGGTGAGCTGGAACAGGGCCTCCCTGTGAACAAAACCGCTCAGGTACATGGGCAGTCCCTTTCCCTTTCAGCAATTCTTTCCTGAAGGGCCTCCCTTGAGGCCCTGCCCGTGGACCAGGGACAAGAGCACAGGCACCAGGATCAGGGTGAGCATGGTGGCCACCCCAAGCCCGAATACCACTGCCACTGCCATGGGCCCCCACCACTGGGAGGACTCTCCCCCTATGTCCCATCTCATCCTGGTGAAATCGAAGCTCACTCCTGTGGCCATTGGCAGGAGTCCCAGGATCGTGGTGATTGCCGTGAGCATCACAGGCCTGAAACGGGTGAGCCCGGTCTGGATCAGGGCCTCCTTGCAGCCAAGCCCTTTTTCCAGGAGCTGTCGGTGGTAATCGATAAGAACTATGGCATTGTTCACCACCACCCCTGCCAAGCTTATGACCCCTATCCCTGTCATTATGACCCCGAAGGGCATGTTGCATATGAGGAGGCCTGCAAAGACGCCTATGAGGGAGAGCAATACCGAGCTCATGATGACCAGGGGCACCTTGAAGGAGTCGAACTGGGCTATGAGGATCAGAAGTATGAGGAAGACCGCCCCCACGAAGGCCTTGCTTAGAAAGTCCTTGGCCTTGTCCTGTTCCTGCTGTTCCCCGCTGAAGCGGAACCTGTATCCCCTTGGCCACTGCATTTGCTGAAGCCTGTTGTTTATATCCCGTATAACGTCGTTGGCCAGTCTGCCCGAGACGTTCCCGGAGACCGTGACCACCCTTTTCTGATCCAGGCGTTGTATGGCCCCCAGGCCTGTGGTGAGGGAGATGCTGGCCACGCTGGTCAAGGGGATGGGTTCCCCCTTTGGTCCTGATATGGTCAGCCTTCTGAGGCTCTCCACCGAGTGGCGATCCTTCTCGGGGAGCCTGGCCAGAATATCATACTCCTCTTTTCCCTCCCTGAAGACTCCTACCTTTGCTCCCCTGACCGCAGCCTTGACCGTGTACGCGATGGTGTAAGTATCCAATCCCAGAAGGGCCGCCTTTTCCTTGTCCACCCGGATGGTGATCTCGGGCTTTCCTTTCACGAAGTTGTCTTTCAGGTCCACCAGTCCCGGAATGTCCCGGATCTGCTTTCTGACCGAGGCGGCCAGCTCCCCTAGGAGCTTTATATCCTCACCCGAGATCTCTATGTTCACTGGCGGGCCTGTAGGCGGGCCGTGTTTTTCCTTTTCCACCTGCAGCTCCGCGCCCTTTATGGTGGAGGTGAGCCGTGTTCTTACCTCGTCCACCACCTGGGAAGAAGGCCTTGTGCGCTGGTGGATATCCACGAAGTCCAGGGCCACCCGGTTTATGTGGGTCCCCGTGCCACCCTGGGAAAAGGGATCCCCTCCCAGGGAGCCTATGTTGCTTACCACATATCTAATGTCCTGGTAATCCAGGAGCACTTTTTCCACCTGGGAGACCAGGCTGTCCGAGCCGTCCAAGTTGGTGCCTTCAGGAGCCTTGAGATACACAAAGGCATGCTTGGGTTCCACCTCGGGGAAAAACTCGACCCCTTTCCCCAAGACTCCAAAAAGAGACCCGCAGCCCACAAGCGCAATTGCCGCACTTCCCAGCACCACCCACCTGTGCTCCAGGGCCCAGACCAAGCTCCTCAGGTATAGCCTCTTCACCCAAGGGAGGTCTTGTTCTTGTGCCCTTCCTGGTGGAAGCACCCTTGCCTTCTGGTACCTGGCTGAGAGCACAGGGTTTATGACCAGGGCCACAAACAGGGAGCCCCCAAGGGCCATGATCACCGTCAGAGGCAGGAAATACATGAACTTCCCCATTATGCCTGGCCAGAAGAGCATGGGGAAGAAGGCCCCCAGGGTGGTGAGGGTGGAGGTAATGACTGGCCAGGCCACCTCGTCAGTGGCCTGCCTGGCTGCCTGCAGCTTGCTTTTTCCCTCCTGCATGTGCCTGTAGATGTTCTCCACGATGACTATGCCGTTGTCCACCAGCATTCCCAAGGCCAGCACCAAGGAGAAAAGCACCACCATGTTCAGGGTGATACCCATGGCCCACAAGAACAAGAAGGTTATGAACATGGAGTAGGGGATGGCCAGGGAGATGAACAAGGCGGACCTGGCATTTATGAAAACAAATATCACGGCCAGGACCAGTATCAAGCCGGAAATAATGTTGTTTTCCAGGTCTGCCACCATGAGCCTCACGTCCTCGGACATGTCCGAGGTGAGGTCCAGCTGGAGGGCAGGAGGCAACAAGGGCCTCATCTCCTCCACCACCTTTTTCACCTCATCCGTGATCCTTATGATGTTCTCGCCGCTTCTCTTGAGCACGGCCAGGGTCACGCTGGGCCGACCGTTGAGCCGGCTTCTGGTCAGTGGGTCTTGGTGGCTGTCCTGGATGGTGGCCACATCCCTGAGGTATATGGGCTTTCCGTTTTGCACAAAGGCCACCAGGGAGAATATCTCGGCAGGGTGCTTGAAGTCTTCTGGCACCCGAACCAGGTATCTGCCCTGGCCTATGTCCATGCTGCCCCCTGGCATGTTCACATTTCCCTTCTGCACTGCCCCTATGAGGCTCGAGAAGGGCACATTGTAGGCAGCCACCCTGTCCAGATCGAACTCCACGTGTATCTCACGTTGCAGGCCGCCTGTGAGTCTGGCCTCCAGGACCCCAGGGATTGCTTCAATCCTGTCTTTTAAGTCATCGGCAAAGCTCTTGAGGCGCTTCAAACTGAAGGGGCCAGAAAGCACCACCCTTATCACCGGGATGTCTGAGAAATTCACCTCCTTGATCACCGGGTCATCAGGGAGATCTGCGGGGAGGTCGGCCTTGGCTTGGTCCACCTTATCCCGCACCTTCTGGACAGCATCGTCCAGGTTCACTTTGGGCAAGAATTTCACTGCCACCGTGGATATTCCCTCGGCCGAAGTGGAACGGATCTCCTCCACGTCGGCTATTCCCTTGAGCTTTCGCTCTATGGGAATGGTGACAAGCTTCTCCATGTCCTCGGGGGCAACCCCCTCGTATAAGGTGGTCACGAAAACAAAGGGAATGGGTATGTCCGGGAAGGATTCCCTGGGAATGATCCTGTAGGAGAAAAGCCCCCCGATCACCAGAAAAACCAGAAGCGCCATGACAGCAGCCTGACGCTCCAGAGCCAATCTATTAACAATCATTGCACCTGGACCCGCATGCCCTCTTCCACCTCTGCCTGGCCTGAGACGATTACCCTCTCTCCTGGAGCAAGACCGCTGGTGATCTGCACCCTGTCGCCCTCTATTATCCCGATGGAAACGGTTCTGGCCGAGGCCACCCCGTCCTTTTCCACGAAAAGCACCCTCTCGCCCCCCTTGTCCACCAAGGCAAAAAGCGGAACTGCAAGGGCCCCCTGCACCTCCCGCCTCAAGAGGCCCACTCTGGCTATCATGCCTGGCCGTATCTCCCTTGTGGGGTTCTCCACTACCACCTGCACCTGGAAGGTCTTGGTGGCAGGATCAGCCTTGTAGGCCACAAAATCCAGCTTTCCCCAAAGCCTCTTTTCGGGCAGGGCGTCAATGCCCACCAGAGCTGCATCTCCTGGCTTCAGAAACCTCACGTCCATCTCTGGCACATTGAGCTGGATCTTTATCTTCTCCACGTTCACCAGGTCCAGGAACGGAGCCCCCCTGGCCACATATTCCCCTGCATCCACGTACAGGCGGTTCACCACCCCGGAGATGGGCGCTTTGAGGAACCCCCTGTCGTATTCCACCTGGGCCTGCCTCAAATTGGTCTCTGCAAGGGTATTTTCCGTGGCAGCCCTGTCCAGCTCCTCCCTGGAGATTATTCCGCGCTGGAAAAGGGATTCCCTGCGGGTGAAGAGCTCGTGGGCCAACTTGAAGGAGGCCTGGGCCCTGTCCAGGGCAGCTTTGCGGGCAGCCACATCTATCCTGGCCAGTAGCTCCCCCTTTCTTACGGCCTGGCCCTCCCTGGGCCCTATCCACTCCACCAGGCCGTCCATGTCTGAGGAAACCCGCACATCCTCCCAGGCCTGGGTCTCCCCGGGCAAGACCAGCACATCCTTCATGCTGGTGGGTTGCACTTCCAGGACCGAAACCCTTACCTGGGGAGGCTTGGGGGCCTGGGGCTGACCTCCCACGTTGCTCTCGGACCTTCCGCAGGCCCCAAGGAGAAATGGCAGCAGCACCCCCACAACAAATATCCCAAGAGAAAGGTTCATGCTTTCATCCTCGATTGCAACCCACTCCCGAAAAGGCCAGTCCCACAAGTCTGTCCAGCCGCCCGGGGTCCGCATTGTGGGGGTAGCACTGATCCAGATCAATGCAAAGGCTCAGGACGCCCAAGAGCAGCAAAGCCACATCAGAGGGGTTTGACCTGGGGAGCTCCCCTGTTTCCATGCCCTCAAGGGCCATGGCGGCCAGAGTCTCTCTCATGCGCCGGGGAAAGCACTCCAGGTCGAAGCTGGGCATTGACTGCTCCGGGTTGGAAAAGGCCATCCGATGCAGGAGCCTGAAGAGGTGGGGCCGCTGTGTCACCTCCCAGTAAATCTCCCTGAAAAGCTCAAGTACGCGCTGCATCAAGGGACCCTGCCTGGAAACTGCCCTTTCCAGGAGTTCCTCCTGCCTCTTTCGGGCCTCCTCCAGGATTGCTCTAAAAAGCCCTTCCTTGCTTCCAAAATAGTAGTAAAGGACAGGTTTGGTTACACCAGCCCCCGCCGCTATCTCAGCCACGGGACTGGTTGAATAGCCCTTCCTGGAGAAAATCTCCGTGGCAACCCTCAGGATCCTCTCCCTTGTGGGCCGCCCCCGGGAGGCTGTGGGCAAAGCCCGCATGCTTTGCTCCCCTCTCACAAAGTTACTTGTTATTTTACCATCCGGTAAAATAACGTCAAGCAGGGAGCTCCAGCAAGTGAATCAGGTTTGGCAAACAGAGGCCTTGCCTTCTCAGGGCAACCCCTGCCTGCGCTGTCTGGAAGGCTCAATCAGGGTCACTCCCCAGGCCTGAGGAGCCTGCAGGCCCATACCCCGAAGCCCGGGGATGTCTTGAGATCTCCGCAGCCCCAAGCCTTTCTCAGATCAGACACCCTTACACAGAGCGCTTTTGAAGATTCTGGGGTGAGTACGGGAGTCCTGGCCCCTTTTCCCCCTAGGTTCCATCCTGGGGAGCCGGTATTCTGTCCTCGCAGGGCACCCCTGTTTGGCACAGGCCGCAGCCGTACCCGTCAAAACCATAGGTGGCCCGGACGTATTCTCTGCTGGCAGGTCTCAGGTGAGCCACGCATTTCTTCTTGTCGTGCCCCGAGGCGCTAAGGGCCCCTACAGGGCACCTGGGGATGCACTTCCCGCAGGTCCCGTGGCTGAAAAACAGACAGTATTCACGGTGATGGGTATAGGGCCTTCTGGAGGGGGTCAGGTCAATGCGGGCCACCACCGAGCCCAGCCTCATGGCCTTTCCCAAAGGGGTGATGAGCCCGTCGCAAAGCCCGAAGGTGCCCAGGCCGGCCACAAAGGCAACATGTCTCTCTGACCAGGTGGAGGCAAAAACAAAACTTTGGGACTCCACTCTTCGAAACCCGGGGGAGAGCACAGGGGCCAAGGCCTCATGACCTCTCTTTTGCAGCTCTTGTACAACGTGCCTTCTCAACTTGTCGTTTACCTCTTCCCCGAAGATCCTGGCCCTGGCCCATCTTTCCGAGGGGTAGAGTGTCTGGACCCTGTTGTCCCTGCGCGTGGCCTCAGTCTGGGGAAGCACCCAGGAGATTACCCTCAAATCCCTTGCCTCAATCCCACGGCCAGGATAGTGCATCTCGAAGATCTCCAGCGGGCTCCAGTGAAAGGGGCCCACATGCTCCTTCATGGCATCAAAGAGAGGGTCATCCCCCCTGGCTATTCCCACCAGTGGGGCATCAAAGGCCTTTTCCCTGAAAGAATCCCCCAACTGGTTCTCGCAAGAGAATAAAATGAAATCCCGCACCAGGGCTTGCACCCAGGACGCCTTTTCCTGCTCTGAGCCCTCTGTACTCATGGGCGCAACTCCTGGAGAATTCGTATTGGCACGGCCGCCTGGGCCGGCTCAGACAACATCTGTCTTGTCCGGATAGTCACAAAGCTCCCTGATCACGCACCTTCCGCACCTGGGCTTTCTGGCCACACAGGTCCTCCTTCCGTGCCAGATCAGGAGATTGCAAAGCTTGGACCATTCCTGCCTGGGGGTCAACTCCATCAGATCGAACTCTATGCGCACAGGGTCCCGACCTGCGCTGAGACCTATCCTGCGTGCCAATCTTTGCACATGGGTGTCCACCACTATCCCCGGGATTCCAAAGGCCTCGGAAAGCACCAGGTTGGCGGTCTTCCTGCCCACACCCGGAAGACTTACCAGCTCCTCCAGGCTCTGCGGCACCTGCCCTGCGAACCGATCCAGCAGATGCTGGCCAATGCCCTTGAGGGTCCTGGCCTTCTGGCGGAAGTATCCAGTGGGCCTTATCTCCTCCTCGAGTCTTCCCAGCTCCGCTTTGGCGTAATCCTCGGCAGTCCTGTACGACTGGAAAAGCTTTTGGGTGACCTGGTTCACCCTCTCGTCTGTGCACTGGGCAGAGAGCACTGTGGCCACCAGCAACTGGAGGGGATCCTTGAAACCCAGGGCTGTTCTTGGATCTGGGTACTGCTCCCCCAGCCTTTCCAAAATTGACTTGACTCGGCCTTGGAGTTCCTTTACTGATCTGGCCCGACCCGAAGCGGAGCCTTGAGGCCTCTCACCCACTCCTGCCTCCTGTTGTGGAACTCTTCCTCAAGGAGGGCTTCTTCCTGGAGTAGAGTATCTGACCCAGAAGCAAGACCCCCAGGAGCCCCCCTCCTGCAAAAAGCCACGTCCTGGTTCTTCCAACCTTCTCGTTATAGCTGGCTCTGGAAAAGCCCACCAGCAAGACTGCCTCTGCCCCCCCCTCCAGCCTGAGAGGAAATCCCCTCACATAGATGTCCCCCTCGCGGGCCATGCGCCCCTTGTCCGCGAACCTGGCCACTGTGCGGTCCCCCCTGGCCACCTCCAGAAAAACTATGTCTGGCTCCCTGCCCATGGCCTTCAAATACCCCTCCAGGAGTTTCACCTTCTCCCCAGGGGTATCCTCCACCCCCACCGCCTCCAGCATTCGGGCCATATGCCCGCCTCTGAGGGTGGTGGTTTGCTCCAGTATTCCTTTTTCCCCAAGCAGGCTCAAGACACCATAGGCTGCAAGAGCCAGGAAAAGAATTACAGTGATCACAAGGGGGAGACGGATCTTCCTGGTCTTGGGAAGCTCCATGGGGACCGTGGGGCCAAGGGTCTCTGCAGCAGCTCCCTCCATGAGGCGCAGAATCCTCTCCAGGCCTGCACGGAGTTCCCTGGCCGAGCTTACCCTTTCCGAGGGATCCTTGGCCAGGGCCCTCATTATGAGGGCCTCCAAGGAAGGGGGTATCTCAGGATTCAAGGACCTGGGGAGAGCCGGCTCCTGGCTCAGAATCCGAGTTATTATTTCCGGGGAGGAGTTCCCCTCGAAAGGCAGTTTCCCGGTGAGCCATTGATAGAGTATGACCCCCAGCGAGAAAAGATCTGCCCTGCCGTCCACGTTGCTGAAATCCCTAAGCTGCTCCGGGGAGCAATACGCCGGGGAGCCAAGTAGCACTCCCGCCTTGGTGAGCCCCACATCCGCATCCTCTATCCTGGCAATGCCAAAGTCGGCTATCTTCACCCGACCGTCTTCCATCACCACTATGTTGTCGGGTTTCACATCTCGGTGTATGACCCCCTGGGAGTGGGCGTAGTCCAAGGCCTCGCAGATCTGGATGGCTGTGCGGATCACTTCCTTGATAGGAAGGGGCTCCTCCATTTTCTCCAGGAGGTTCTTCCCCCTGAGATACTCCATGACTATATAGGGCTGGCCTCCGCTATGGCCCACCTGGTGGATGGCAACAATGTTGGGGTGATTCAATCTGGCGGCAGCCTGGGCCTCCTTGTAGAAACGGGCCTGGATCTCTCTTACTTTCTCAGGGGCAAGCCTGCGTGAAGGGTCCACCCGCAAGACCTTTATGGCCACCTCCCGGTTGAGCCTGTTGTCATGGGCCCTGTACACCACCCCCATGCCTCCCTCCCCTATCTTTTCCAGGATCCTGTAGTTGGGAGACTTGTTCATCTGGAAAAAACCTCTTCGGTTGCTCCGGTGAGCCCTGAGCCGCATTCAGGATCAGGGCCTAGCAAACTGGGGGCCAGGCTCAAAGCCCCGGGGATGCTTCAAGCAGCCTCTGCCAACCCTTCTGAGAAAACGCGTCAGCCTCTATAACAAACCCCCTCGGGGGTGTCAACCGAGCCGGAGCCCAATGGCTGCTCAAAGGGGTAACTCCGTGCCAATGCCCAGCTCACGCGCCCTTTGCAATATGGCCAAACCCGTCACCATGTCCTCTATGGCCAGACCCAGGAAAACTGCCATGGTCTTCTGGAAAGCAGCTGTCCTGCCTCTGCGGGAACCGGCCACCAGCTCAGCCAGCTCAACCTGCACCTCGGGAAGCCTGGGGAAGTAACCCAAGGACCTGTAATAGTTGAGCTGCTCCAGGTCGTCTGTCACAATGAGATCCATCTCCTCCAGAGCCTCCCGGCTCCAATAACAGTCGAAGTCCACGGCCGAGGCAAAACTGCCTGGCTTCAGCCACCCCCCAAAAATGGAGGGTGTTGCCTCTTTCAGGATCAGGGCCGCACTCACCAGCACCTCTGCCTCTCTGGCCACCTCCTCAGGGCTCCTGGCCTCATGGAAGCTGATCCGCGGGAATCTGGGACTCATTTCCCCAAGGAAGCTTTCGAGGGCCTCAGGATGGATGTCGTAGAGGAGCACCTCTTCTATGCCGGGAAGAACCTCCAGAAAAGCCTCCAGGTGGCTTCTTCCCTGCACCCCGCAGCCGCATATCCCCATGACGCGGGACTCGGGCCTGGCCAGATACCGGGCTGCAAGGGCAGAGGCTGCTGCTGTCCTCTTGGCAGTGATCCAGGTGCAGTCCATGACCCCCAGGGGAAGGCCTGTGTCTGGATCGTTAAGTATTATGAGCCCACTTATGTATGGAAGCCCCTTGGAGGGGTTCGAAGGATATCCGGCCACCCATTTTATGCCTGCGGCCCTCTGGGAGGGCACACAAGCGGGCATGGCATGGATAAAACACTCAGGCCTGGGGTGTATCCCCGGTTTGGGAGGGGCCTCTGTCAGCCCACGGGCCTTTTCAAGAAAAGCAGACTCCAAGGCCCCTATGATCTCCCGCATGGGAAGCGACAAGCGCTCCACGTCACTGCGGGAAAGGTAAAGCAGCCTCTCGCCCACCCCGGCCCTCCCCTTGAAAATTTCTTTACACGTTAAGGGCCCTGGAGCCATATGTCAACTACCCCGCGCAGGCCCCAGATTTGAAGAGGGAGCCTTCCGCTGACCAAGAAAGCAGACCTGGTTTGACCTCCCTGGCCCCCCTGGTCGAACCCCCGCTGGCAAAAGCACCCAGAGAGAGAAGATCGGGAAGGCCATCTCGTGCTAAAATTGCTTTTGGCTTTTCTTGCCCCGGACGGGCTTTGGGAGGGTTTGGGCCTTCTTGTTTTCCCCTGCCTCCCTCAAAGAATACCATCTTCACCTGCAAGGCTTTTTGTGCAAATGAGGGATCGTCTGCTCCAGGGAATCCAGGATGTAATGGCAGCGGGCTCGGGCATAAGGGTGCAGGGTCTGCGCGGGGCTTGCGGCCCTTTCTTGGTCTCTCGCCTTGTGCAGCAGAAGCCCAGGCCCCTGGTGGTGCTTGTGCAAAGTTCCTCCAGGGCGGATCTTTGGTGCAGGGACTTGCGCTTCCTGTGCAATCCGGGCAGCCGGGTGGAGTTGTTTCCTTCCTGGGAAGTCCTGCCCTTTGACCAGAACTCTCCTTACCTGCGCCTGCAGTGCGCCAGGCTTCAAGTTCTGAGGAAGCTCCTCATGGGAGAGCCCCCAGATGTGCTTGTGGTGCCTGTGGATGCCTGGAGCTTGAGGCTGCCTCCGCGAAGTTGGCTGGAGAGCCAAAGCATTTTTCTGAGCCCGGGGCAGAGCATGTCCATGGAGCAGCTGGTGGCAACCCTGGAATCTTGGGGCTACCACAGGGTGCCCCTGGTGGAGGAAATTGGGGATTTCAGCCTCAGGGGAGGCATAGTGGACTGCTTCCCCCCCGAAATGGAGGAACCTGTCCGACTGGACTTCCTGGGAGACGAGGTGGAATCCATAAGGGTTTTCTCCCCTGACACCCAGCGCTCTACCAGGCGCCTCCCCTGGGTGGAGATTTCTCCTGTTAGGGAGCTGCCCTGGTCCAAAGGGGAGAGGGAGGCTGCCTTGAGAAGGCTTGAGCCGCACCTGCCCCAAAGGCCCAGGGCCCCTCTCACGGCGGTGCTGGAGGCTTTGGCCGAGGGAATCCCTTTCCCGGGCATGGAGTTCTTGCTGCCCTTTTTCCACGAGAGACTGGAAGGCTTGTGGGATTACCTCCCACCTGGGGTTGCATTGGTGCTGGAAGAGCCCGAGAGCTTGGAGCAGGAACTGGCCAGCTTCTGGCAGAGGGCTCTTGGGAGAGGCTCCCAAGGGGATCTGCCTCTGTCAGGGCTGGTTCCGCCCGAGAAGCTCTACGTGCCGCCCCAAGAGGCGGTGCTGGAGTGGGAGTCCAGACCTGCCATGCTACTGGATCCCCTGGTGAAGGAGCCCCACCCGCAGGAAAGAAGACCCTTTGTGGGGGTGAATTGCTCCGGACACGAAGGCCTCAGGGCAGAGTTGGCTGCCAGCGCAGCCGGAGGGGAGGCCTTGGGCGGGTTGGCCCAGCGATTCAGAAGATGGCTCAGAGAGGGCCTCCACGTGCACTGGGTGATCCGCTCCGCGGGGCAGGCCGAACGCCTGAGGGAGCACATGGCCGCCACTGGTATGCCTTGCCGACTGGACCTGCCCCAGGGGGAGTGGCCCTCGGGCCCTGCCAGACTCTGGATCCGAGTGGGAGAGCTCTCCAGAGGATTTGCCTGCCCGGAGCTGGGAGTGGTCCTATTGACCGAGGAGGAGGTCTTTGGGCCCCAGAGGGCTTTGCCCCCGCACCGCCGAGCTCGAAAACCTCTCTCCATTACCCACCTGGAAGACCTGCAGGAAGGGGATCTGGTGGTCCACGCTGACCACGGCATAGGGATTTACAGAGGGCTCAAGACCCTGGAGGCCGGCTCTCTCACCGGGGATTTCCTGCACCTGGAATACCTGGGAGGTGACGGGCTTTACGTGCCTGTGGAACGCTTCCAGAGCGTTCACAAGTATGTGGGTAACGAGGGGGTGCTCCCCAGGCTGGACCGGCTGGGTGGGCAGGGCTGGGAAAGCCGCAAGAAAAGGGTCCAGAAGGCTGTGGAGAGAATGGCCAAGGAACTCCTGGAACTCTACGCTGCCAGGGAGGTCACCGCGGGCCATGCCTTCTCCCCTACGGATTCCCTTTACGAGGAGTTCTCCAAAGGTTTCCCTTACCAGGAGACCCCGGACCAGCTCAGGGCCATCCAGGATGTGATGGAGGACATGGGCAGCCCCAGACCCATGGACAGGATTGTTTGCGGGGATGTGGGCTTCGGCAAGACAGAGGTGGCCATGAGGGCCGCTTTCAGGGCTGTGATGGACGGAAAACAGGTGGCCTATCTGGTGCCCACCACCCTCCTGGCCGAGCAGCAGTACCGCGCCTTCTTGGAGAGATTCAGGGGCTACCCCGTGCTCATAGAAGTGCTGAGCAGGTTCAGAACCCCGGCCCAGCAGCGCTGGGTGCTGGAACAGAGCTCCCAGGGGAAAGTTGACATCCTCATAGGGACCCACAGGCTCCTGCAGAAGGACGTGCGCTTCAAGGAGCTTGGGCTGCTGATCCTGGACGAGGAGCACCGCTTTGGCGTGGCCCACAAGGAGAGGCTTAAGAAACTGCGCAGGGAGGTGGACGTGCTCACCCTGACGGCCACGCCCATTCCGCGGACCCTTCACATGGCCTTGGTTGGAATCAGGGACTTGAGCATCATTGAAACGCCCCCGCCTGATCGTCTTTCAATCCGCACCGTGGTGGCACCCTTCGAGCAGAGGGTAGTCAAAGAATCGGTGGAGAGGGAGCTGGCAAGGGGTGGACAGATTTTCTTCGTGCACAACAGGGTCCAGGGCATGGAGTCCATCGTGGGCACACTGAGGGAATGGCTTCCTCAGGTAAGCCTTGGGGTGGCCCACGGGCAGATGCCCGAGAGGGAGCTGGCCAGGGTGATGGAAAGGTTCCACACCCGGGAAATCCAGATGCTGGTGTGCACCACCATCATAGAGGCCGGTTTGGACATCCCCACAGCCAATACCATCCTCATCCATGATGCCCACAAGCTGGGACTGGCCGAGATGCACCAGATCCGAGGAAGAGTTGGCCGCTCGGGCCACCAGGCTTACGCATATCTCCTGCTGCCCAAGCAGGGCTCAAAGGGGCTCACCCAAGAGGCCCTCCAAAGGCTCCAGAGCCTGCAGGAATTCAGCGAGCTGGGCGCCGGCTTTCGCATAGCAACACGGGACCTGGAGATAAGAGGCGCTGGCACCCTTCTGGGGCCTTCCCAGTCAGGGCATATAGAGGCCGTGGGCTTTGAGCTTTACACTCAGCTCATGCAGAGGGCCGTGGCCTCCTTGAAGGGCGAGCCACTCCAGCCACAGGTGGAGCCCGAGATGCAGCTTCCCCTCCAGGCCAGGATACCTGAGGGGTACGTGCCGGATCCTCACCAGAGGCTGGCCCTTTACCGGAAGCTTACAAGGTGCGAGGGGGAGGAGGAGCTTGGGGCGCTGGGGGAGGAGCTGGAAGACCGCTACGGCCCCCTCCCGCCGGAGACCCTGAATCTCCTCCAGCTAATGGGGCTCAGGTCCCTGCTCAAGGTGCTGGGGATCAGAAAACTGGCCCTCCAGGAAGGAAAGCTGCGGGTCACCTTCGATCCTTCGACCCCTGTCAGCCCCCAAAGGATAGTGGAACTCATTCAGAGCCGTAGGGGCCAAGGGATGCTTTTGCTGGGGGAGGACACAATGGAGTTTCCTTTGGACCAGGGCCTCCTGGATCGGCCTTTGGCCTTGGCCGTGCGGGACAGATTGAAACAAATCTTCCTGGATGGTAGCATTGCGGCTTGAGTAAAGACTTCTGCTGTGTGAAGCAGAGAGGATTTGGGGAATGGAAATTATTTTGCGGATTTCACTGATCTTGGTCCTGGCAGGCCTGCTGGGGGGCTGTGGTTCCAAGGCCAAGGAGGCCAAGGAAACCCAGGAGAAACTGGCCCGTTGGGAAAAGGAGCACCAGAGCCAGCTTAGCAAGCAGGATGCTGCTTCGGCCCCCAAGGCCCCGCCGGGGCAGCGTGCCGAAGGCATCGTGGCAAGGGTGAACAATGAGGTGATCTTTTTCTCGGATCTGGAGTTCCTGGGCAGGGAAATCTTCGAAAAGATCCGCCAGCAGACCCCCCCCGAGAGGGTGGAGAGGGAGCTCCAGGAGGCCCGCAGGGCCGTTCTGGAAAGGATCATAGACAGAACCCTTCTGGAGCAGGAGGCTGAGCGTCTCAAGGTGAAGATCCCTGATGAGGAGGTGGAGACCTCCCTCCAGGGGCTCCTCAAGAGCAGGGGTGCCACCAAGGAAGAGCTCTATGTGGATCTGGCCAGGCAGAAAATGTCTCCCGAGCGTTTTAAGGAGAAACTGCGCAGGGAACTCATGGTGGCCAGGATGCTGGACATACTGGTGCGCTCCCACATCCACGTCACCGACAAGGAGTGCCAGGAGTTCTACGAGAGCAACTACAAGGACCGGACTCCAGGCACGCAGCCCCCCGGGGACGCGGTGCGGCTTCAGCAGATCATCCTCCTGGTGAAAAGCGGCTCTGAAAAGGAAAAGGAGGAAAAGAGAAAGCTCTTGGAGGATATCCGCAAGAGAATCCTGAAGGGGGAAGACTTTGGGAAGCTGGCAAGGCAGTACACCCAGGGACCTAACCCCGAGGGAGGCGGTGATTGCGGGTTTTTCAAACCCGGGGATCTGCTGCCGGAGCTGGATCGTGCGGCCTTCAGCCTGAAGCCCGGGGAGGTGAGCCAGATCATAGAAACCCAGGTGGGTTATCACCTCTTGAGGGTCATGGGCCGGGAAGAGGCCGGGGGCAAAATACCCGAGACGCTCAAGGCAGAGATAAGGGCCAGGCTGGAAGAGAGGCAATATCAGGAGGAGGTCCGCAAGCTGGTGGAATCTCTCCGCAAAAACGCCTTCATAGACATAAGGCTGTGAATTTCCCCCTCGAGCCCCGGAGCCTGGCTCCAGGATTGCCTGAGAATGCCATGAACGCCCCTCCTGTGATAGCCATAACCATGGGGGATCCTGCTGGGGTGGGCCCGGAAATCATTCTCAAGGCCTTGACCAGGCCAGAGGTCTGGGAAGTGTGCACCCCGCTGGTGGTGGGAGATCCTCTCATCCTGGAAAGGGCCGCCAGCCTGCTCGGGAAAAGGGTTCCCATAAGAGTCCTGGAGAGGCCCCCTGAAAGCTCCAATCCCCGGGAAGTCACGGTTCTCAAAGGTACCGACCAGGACCTCACCGACATCTCATGGGGCAAGCTGGATCCCAGGTGTGGCAGGGCTCAGGTGGACTTCATCAGGACAGCGGTGGACATGGCCTTGGCCGGCGAGATCCAGGCCATGGTAACGGCCCCTATACACAAGGTGGGACTAAAGATGGCCGGAGTGCCTTTCCCGGGGCATACAGAAATGTTGGCCCAGTGGACCGGGGCCAAGAACTTTGCCATGATGCTGGCCGGAAAGCGCCTCAACGTGGTGCCTGTCACCCTCCACTGCTCCTTGAGACAGGCCTTGGAGGATCTTTCCACAGAGGGGATCCGGCAGGCCGCCCGCTTGGCCCACCGGGCCTTGAGGGAATGGTTTGGTATTGCGGCCCCCAGGTTGGCTGTGGCTGGCCTGAATCCCCATGCCGGGGAGCAGGGGCTCTTTGGGGATGAGGAGGAGAGGATCATCCTCCCTGCAGTCAAGCTCCTTGAGGCAGAGGGAATTCAGGCCTTTGGGCCCATGGTTCCGGACGCTGTCTTCAAGATGGCAGCAGACGGGCTTTTCCATGCGGTGGTGGCCATGTACCACGATCAAGGCCTTATCCCCCTCAAGCTCTTGGAAAGGGACCAGGCAGTAAATCTTACTTTGGGGCTTCCCATAATAAGGACCTCGGTGGACCACGGCACGGCCTATGATATAGCTGGGAGCGGCAAGGCCTCTGAGGGAAGCCTCCTTGAGGCTGTGATGCTGGCGGCCCGCTTGGCCCAAAACATTGGGACACCTGTTCTTCCGAAGCCAGGGGAACCCAGGGAGGCCCACACCGGGCCGATGAGTTTTCCCTCCTGAACAGGCCATGCCACCCAGAGAGATCCTCGTACGCGGCGCTCATCAGCACAACCTAAAGCACATAGATGTCTCCATCCCTCGGGAAGCTGTGACCGTGGTAACGGGAGTGAGCGGCTCGGGGAAATCCTCCTTTGCTTTTGACACTCTTTACGCCGAGGCCCAACGCAGGTTCCTGGAAACCCTCTCGGTTCAGGCCAGGCAGGTTCTGGGCAGAATGGACAGACCCCGGGTGACTTCCATAGAAGGCCTCTCCCCGGCCATTGCCCTGGATCAGCGCCCTTTGCCCGGGCGGGGCCGCTCCACAGTGGGCACGGTGAGCGAGATACACGACCTGCTGAGGCTTCTTTTTGCCAAGCTCGGGGAACCTCACTGCCCCAAGTGCGGGAAGCCCATCCTGGTCAGCACTCTCCACGAGATGAGAGAAAGGATCCTGGCCCTGGAAGGCTTGAGAATCCACCTGTACGCGCCTGTGGTAATGGATAGGGCTGGGAGCCACCAGGGGACCCTTCGGCAACTCCTCCAGGCAGGCTATGTGAGGGCACGAATAGACGGCCGTCTCGTGGAACTGGATGAGAAGATCCGCCTCTCACCAAAGCTCCACCATACCATAGAGGTGCTTGTGGACCGGCTCTGGGTACAACCCGAGAAAAAGAGCCGCCTGAGGGATTCCCTGGAGACTGCCTCAGCCCTCTCAGGGGGAATCGTGGAGGTGGAACCCGAGGGCAGGCAGCCCCTGTGGTTTACCCAACACCCATGCTGCCTTTCCTGCAAGGTGGAGCTGCCGGCTCCCACACCCAGGCTCTTTTCCTTCAACGATCCCATGGGGGCCTGCCCCCAATGCTCAGGCCTAGGTTCTGGAAGCTCCCAGACACCCTGCCCGGCCTGCAATGGGTCTCGGCTGAACGAACTGGCCCGTGCTTTCAGGGTGGGTCCCCTGGGACTGGAGGAGCTTTCCATCAGACCCCTGGAAGAGCTGGTGGGATTGCTGGAAGGGCTTGAGTTGCCAGGAGCCAGACAGGATGTGGCCCGGGAGATCCTGCCAGGCGTACAGAGCAGGCTCAAGGCCCTTTGCGAGCTGGGGTTGGGATATCTCAGCCTGGGGAGGGGCTCGGACACTCTTTCTGCAGGAGAGGCCCAGAGGCTTCGCCTGGCAGCGCACATGGGCTCCCCCCTGGTGGGGGTGCTCTATGTGCTGGATGAGCCCAGCGTGGGGCTTCACCCGGCCGACCAGGCCAACCTCCTCAAGGCCCTCAAGGACCTAAGGGGGGCAGGGAACACCATAGTCCTGGTGGAGCACGACCCGGACACTATCCTGGGGGCAGACTGGGTGGTGGATTTGGGTCCAGGGGCAGGGCAGCTGGGAGGAGAGCTTCTGTACAGCGGCCCGCCCCAGGGCATCCTTTCCCGTGATAACTCTCTAACCGGAGCGTATCTTTCGGGCAGAAAAAGAATCCAAGTGCCTGCCTCCAGGAGACCTTGCAGGGGACCGGCCATCCAGGTAGTGGGAGCCTGTAAGCACAATCTCAAGAACATAAGCGTGCGCTTCCCTATGGGCTGCCTCACCTGCGTGACAGGGGTGAGCGGCTCGGGCAAGTCCAGCCTGGTCCTGGAGGTGCTTTGCCAGGAGGCAAAGAGAAGGCTCCGGGGTCGAGCCCCAGGTGGGGCCCAGGGGGCCTTGGAGGTGAGAGGCCTGGAAAAGGTGCAGGGGGTTGTGGAGGTGGACCAGTCTCCCATCGGCCGAACTGCCAGGTCCAACCCGGCCACCTTCATGGGATTTTTCAGACCCATCAGGGAACTCTTTGCCCAGTTGCCGGAGGCACGGGTGCGTGGGTACGGGCCCGAGCGCTTCAGCTTCAACCTGAAGGGGGGGAGGTGCGAGGCTTGCATGGGCGAGGGCACGAAGAGCGTGGATCTGCTCTTCCTGCCCAATGTTTATGTTACCTGCGAGGTCTGCGGGGGGAAGAGGTTCAATGAGGAGACCCTGGAGGTCAGGTACAAGGGAATGGACATGGCCCAGGTGCTGGAAATGGCAGTGAAGGAAGCCCTTGTCTTCTTCGAGAACATCCCCAGGCTGGTGCCTGGCCTGAGGCTTCTTGTGGAGGTGGGGCTGGGTTATCTGCGCCTCGGACAGCCTGCCCCAAGCCTCTCTGGCGGGGAGGCCCAAAGGTTGAAGCTGGCAAGAGAGCTGGCCCGACCCGTGCAAGGCAGAACCCTATATGTGCTGGATGAGCCCACCACCGGGCTTCACTTTGAGGACGTAAGGAGGCTCCTGGAGGTTCTGGAGAGACTCCTGGAGGCAGGCAACACCATCGTGGTCATCGAGCACAACCTGGAGGTGATCAAGTGCGCTGATTACGTTATAGACCTGGGCCCTGGGGCAGGGCCCAGGGGAGGTAGTGTTGTGGCGGCAGGCACCCCTGAGCAGATAGCGGCAACCCCCTTCTCTGTCACTGGAAGCTTCCTGAGGGGAGTTCTGGCTCAGGCCGGGGGGTGCAAGAAAGCGGGTGGCCCGCCTCAGGAGCTGCAGAAAAAATAAGGGGGCGATTTCTCGCCCCCAGCTTCTTTCTTCCTGGTTGGATTCAGACCCGAATCACACCACAAAGAGCATGATCAGGGCAATGACCAGGGCGTAAATGCACAGGGACTCGATCAGGGCCAGACCGATCAGCATGGTGGTTGTGAGCTTGCCTGAAGCCTCGGGGTTCCTGGCTGTCCCCTCGCAGGCGGCAGCAATGGCGTTTCCCATGCCCTGGCCGGTTCCGTGAGCCGCTATCCCGATGCCTAGGCCGGCTCCGATCATCACCGCCACCTTGACCCAGTTGGTTGCCCCTGCTGCGGGCTCTGCAGCCAGGGCCACACCAGCTCCCAGAAACAAAACAGCCGCAAGCGCCATCCCCAACGTCAACACTGTCTTTCGCATTGATCCTTCCTCCTTCCCTCAACGATCCCGATGTTCCCTCTATCTGCATATTCCTACCCGCCGATCCCTTCGCCTCAGTGCCCCTCCTCCACGGCCCCTGCCAGGTACATGGCGGTAAGCAGGGCGAAGATCAGGGCCTGGATAAAAGATACAAAAAGGCCCAGCACAAAGATCGGCAGCGGTACAAGGAAGAGAATTCCCTTGCTCATGACCACCAGGAAAAAAAGCACCCCCAGCAGGATGTCCTTCCCACGGATATTTCCGAAGAGTCGGAAAGACAGCGAGAGCATCCTGCTGAAGTTGGAAATCAGCTCCACGATGAAAAAAAGAGGAGCCAGCCAGGCAATGGGTCCCAGGAAATGCTTTATGTAGCCCGGTCCGTGCTTTCTTATCCCCACGTAGTTGTAATAGAGGAAGACCAGGACTGCCATGGCCAGGGTGGTGTTGAGCATGTTGGTGGGGGAGTCGAAAAGGGGCACCAGGGACATGACATTGCACAAGAAGATGTATATTCCCAAGGTGGCTATCAGGGGGAAGAAACGTCTGGTTTCGTGTCCGAGCACATCCTGGAAGAAATCATAGATGCCCCCTACCACAGCCTCCAGGACCACCTGGAACTTCCCGGGGACTATCTGCAGCCTGGAGCGCATTGCCAGTCCCAGCACCAGCAGGCAGACCATGAGCAGCCAGGTGAAAAACAGATGATGAGGAATGTGGAGTCCGAACAGGTGGTACAGCTGTATGGGTTCCTTCATGGCGACTCAGACCTCCGTTTGAATTCTGCGAAAATCAACTATGCCACTCAAGATCAGGTTCAACACCACCACCGAAAGTCCCAGAAGCAGCCCCACCGGGTCCACCAGCCTGGAGGAGAGCAAGACCGCCAGCACTCCAAAAAGCGCACCCATCCACCCATAGTGGTAGGCCACGATCCTTCCCCTGGCCCTGTGGGAAGGGAGAGGCAACACCCTCGCCACAACACCTCTCAAAACCCTGAACCCCAAGAGGCTCAATCCGCCTCCCGCGGCCGCACCCAGCAAGAACCTCCAGTCCCCCCACATGAAACTAGCCGCCAGGAGGATTCCCCAAAGGATCCAGTTTCTCCTCTCTATCCTCCGAATCAGGGGACTCACCATCCTATTCCTTTTTCTCGCCTTGGGCTGGGGCTTGGGGTGGCCGCTCCCTCATGTACTTGGTGTAGAACACCCAAAGGGTCCTATAAGCGGCCATAATCCCCACCAGGAGGCCCACCCAGAAGAAAACCTTGGTGCCCAGCCATTGATCCAGGAAGTGTCCGCCCAAGACCCCTGTGGCCACGGAGATAGCCATGGAGATCCCCATGGTGCTTAGGATCCCCAGCTGGGCCCACCACTTGCGATCCTGGGGGCTGGTGCCCCTCACGTGGCTTCTCCCGCGGGCTTTCCCAGCGCGAATCACCGGGCATGCATATCACAAATACTGCCTGGCCGTCAAGTGTGGGGAGGGCTTTGGAATCTGCGCACTCTCCGGCATCTGGGAGACCTGAGGCTCCAAGGGCTTGGATTTGGGCGAAAAATCAGGGCTGGGGTTTCTTGATTTGGTTGCCACACCTGCTCACCTTCTGGCATAGGGCCAAGAACTCGTAGTCCCTCTTGTACCATTGTTTGAGATTTTCCATGGCTTTCTCCGACAGGCGAGTGTCAAATTCCTTCGGGGTTTCATGCAGTCTCACAGATTCTCTGGGTAGTGTGGTTTGAGGTGGAAGGCTCAATTCAAGCTTGAGGATTTCAAAGTCTTGGGTCAGATTTTCCTGACGGCCGATGAAAAATATGTCATCTTTCCTGGAAAGGAAATACTCAGGGCTTTCGAACCAGTCCCAGTAGGAGGAGTTCACGTGCCTTATGGCTGACATGGCGAGGAGGGCTTTTTCTCGCAGGCTCTCATCTTCTGAGTAAAGTGCCTCGGCCAATTCATTGGGCGTCCCGAAAAAAGAAAAGGCCTTTTTCTCACCTGCTGACCAGGGGTCAAAATATCGCGGCCGACCTTGTCTCTTACGGCTGTAAAAGCCGCTTACAAATCTCATGGCCGGGTCTCTCACCACAAAGAAGACCCCTTCCCCCCTGGGAATATCTCTTAGCCTGACCCTGTGTGGATGCATGAAGACCACAAAAGGTTCACCGGGGGAGGTTCTCTTCAGGGCTTCTTTGATGGCTGTCCCCCCGGTCTTTCCAATGTGAAGGAAGTGCACGCAATGCTTCCCTCTCAACTTGGCAAGAGCGTACCTCAGCTTCTCCTTGAAGAATCTCCTGGAGATCCTTTGGAGGCGCCTCCCCTTGAGAAACATTCCTGCTCCTTGCTTGAAATTCAGCTCCGGCCCTAGTTGCTCCTCAGGCTCATGTGCCCCCTTCCTTCCTATGAGATGGCACTCCTTATGGCAGCCTCCTCATAAGCCCTTACGAACCTTTGGATCATCCCTTGGATCAGGATTTCTGCCTCGCGGAGCTCTGCCCCGCTCTGGAACTCTGAGGAGAGGCTGACCAGTATCCTGTCCAAGCGCGATGGCTCGATCTTCCATCTTTTCTCGTAATTTATCCTGGCCACCCTGTATTCAGACTCCGTGAAGTAGTACCTCCCAAGCCTAGGCCCGGCCGAGGAGAACCTCCAGTTCTCTTTGAGCCGGAAATAGTCCCCCAGGGCAGCCAACACATCTGGATCATCCAGATACACCGGGCTCAGGGTATCCCCTAGGAGATCCTGGGCATGCCGCAGGAATTCCTTCACAAAGTCTATGTCCGTTATCACCAGCCCGTAGAGATACCAATCATCTATGGCCTTGACGGCAGCCAGCTTTTCCAGCTCGGTGAGCTGAGCGTAACTGGGGCAGAGGTGGGCTGCACAAAGCCCAGGCCCGTAAAAGGAGCGATCCCTGAGATCCACCCCGTGGTTGAGGGAGGGATGCAGGAGACACCCCACTGTTCTTTCGCTATTGTCCAGAAAGCCCAGGAACTCGCAGTTGTATATCTCCTCCAGGAGCTTGGGTCCCTGATGCAGGGCCTTTGCCTCCTGGGAGTAATCCTCGAGCTGAGAGCGATCCTCGAGCCCGAGGAAAAGGGCCCTTCTTTCTCTCAGCAGAGCCGTGAGGGTGGAGCGGGTGTGATCCTGCCAGTTGTAAAGCCCGCAACAAGCCCCGCAGGACTTCCCCTGATCCGGCTGGCAAAGCTGCATAGGAGACTCACCCTCCTTCCTGAGCCAAGGGCTCCCGGGCCACAGCATCCCCCCACATTCTATTGATTTTCTCGCAGGATTTCAGTATGAACCAAGGTGAGAGCCGATCCAAACGAATCCTGTCCGAGGGCCTGGCCCCCATGGCCTCCCCAACGATCAGCCTCCGGTGCAAACTCGGCAGTCTTCGAGACCTGAAAGGAAGCTACTGCCTGGTGGCCTATCTGGGCCAGGGCTGCCTCCTGGCCTTTGGCAAGAACTCCGCCTTCTTCCCGCGCGGCTGGTACGTGTACGTGGGTTCTGCCATGAACGGGATCCAGAAGAGGTTGCAAAGACACCTCCGCAGCCGCAAGAAAACGCGCTGGCACATAGACTTCCTCTTGCACAGGGCAGTGCTGAAGGGAGTCATCCCCATGCCCTCGGAGCTCAGGGAAGAGTGTTCCAAGGCCGCTGCCTTGAAGGCCATGGGCGGTGCGGCCATAGCCAGGAAGTTCGGCTCCACAGATTGCAGGTGCGAGACCCATCTTTACTTTTTCCCTTTCAACCCAATGAAACTGAAGGATTTCTGGGAGGGCCTCGGCGCCACAAAGGGCTTAGCTGCTCCAGCCTGAGCTGCGCGGTTAAGCGGCCCTTTTTTCTTGATCAGGCTGGAAGCAGATCTGCCAAGGCCAAACAAGCGGCGTTGTGCCCGCACATCCCATGGGCCCCTCCTCCTGGGGGCATGGAGGAGGAACAGATGTACACATTTTTTCTGGGCGTGCGGTAGGGCCTCCAGCGCCCCAGGGGTCGCACCAGGAGTTTGACCGGATCCTGGGGACCCCCGAGGAAGTCCCCCCCCGTGTAGTTGGGGTTGTGTTCCTCGAACCTGCCGGGGCCCCAGACGGACCTGGCCAGGATCGTCTCCCTGAAACCAGGGGCGAAGCGCTCCACTTGCCGCTCAATGCGCTCTGTGATGTCCGAGTCCCATCCATTGGGCACATGGCAATAGGCCCAGGCTACGTGCCTTCCTTCAGGGGCGCGGGTGGGATCGAAGAGGGTCGGCTGTACCAGGAGCACGAAGGGTTTCTCCGGGGCCCTCCCCTCCCATACAGAGGCCTCGCCCTGGGCGATCTCCTCCATGCTCCCCCCGAGATGCACGGTGGCGGCCAGGAAACATTCCTTGGCCCTCCAGGGGATGGGCCCTGACAAGGCCCAGTCCACCTTGAATGCCGCAGGGCCCAGGGGGTGCTCCTGGAGCCGCCTCATGTATGCAGGCGGGAAGACCCCTTCACCGAGCTTCGCCAGGTTCCTGGGCGTGAGGTCCAAAAGGGTAGCCCTGGCCTTGGGGATCTCGGCGAGAGACCTCACCCAACAATTGCATCGGATTTCCCCCCCTAGGGATCGGAACACAGAGGCCATGGCATCGGCCAGGGCTTGCGAGCCCCCCTTGATCAGGGGCCAGCCCACGGAAACGGCCGCTGTGCCCAGCACAAGGCCCACGGAGGCGCTCATGGGCTTACCAAGGGGGAGGGCTGAGTGGGCGGCCAGTCCGGCCAGGAGGGCCCGAGCCCTGCTAGTCCTGAGGTGCCTCCTGGCCAGGCCCACAGCCGAAAGCACTGCCTTCATGCCGAACTTACCCAGCAACAAAGGGTTCCTGGGCCATTGCAAGGGTCCCAGGATCCCCTCCACCAGGCTCTCCCAGCCTTGCACCATGGGCCCCAGGATCCTCTCCATGGCATGGCCGTCCTGGCCAAGGTCTTCCCTCAACGTCTCCAGGCCCGGCCTCAGGACAACCGCAGTCCCGTCGTCCAGCGGGTGGGCGACCGCCGCAGGCGAAAACACCCAATTCAGCCCGTGCCATGCGAGATCCAGGGATCGCAGGATCGGGGAGGAGACACCCAGGGCATGCACTGTGGCACAGATGTCATGGGTGAAACCTGGAAGTGTGAGCTCGGCGGAGCGAAGCCCCCCGCCTATTTTCTCATCCCCTTCCAGGAGCAGGACCGACAACCTCTGCCTTGCCAATGTTATGGCCGCTGCAAGCCCGTTGGGCCCAGAGCCCACCACCACTGCGTCGTGCCTCTCTTTGGCCATCCCCTGCGCCTCTGAGGCCATCAAGAAACCCTCGCCTGTGGGAGTCTGGCTCCACAAGCGCGTGCTCGTTTCTTCAAAGCGTATCCCTGTGTGCCGGGCTTTGCTGCAGCCAGACCCTGCGGAGCCTCACCATGTTCCATGGCAAGAGGGCTCTGATCTGGGCATTCGTCCACAGGTTGGTGGCCCGGCTCCACTGGAACCTCGAATCCACGCACTCCTGCCTTATTCTTATGTCGGCTCGAACCCCCAGCAGCTCTGCGAAGGCTGCCAGGACATGGGTCCATGTCCTCACCTGCATCTTGGAGCCCAGGAGCCTGTACGCCATCTCGAACAACGGGTCCGAGGCCCGACCGAATCCTATGATCTGCACCACCGGAATGTCCTTGTCCAGCAAGGCCCTGAAGCTCATCCAGCCCGCCTCTGGATGTCCTTGTGGGGTGATGAGAGAAAAACAGCACGGGTCTGCGAAGAGCACCATCACACCCGTGTAGATGTAACCCCCCGGTGTCTTTGAATGTATGGCCACCACAGCCCCTGGCTTAAGCCCGGAGGGCCCCCCATAAAAACGGTTGAAGGGGGCCTGAAGCCTGAAGAAGTTCTCCCGGAATATCTCCATGATCTCCTCTGGGCTCGCATCCAGGCCATGCACCCTCAACTCGTAGGTTTTCTGCCAGAGGGATCCGAAGCCGGCCACGACCCCATTGACAAACCTCCCCTTCAGGTTCAAGTCCAGTGCCTCCCCCTGGAGGCCCAGGCCCGGGAACCTCTCCACAGGCCTGGCCCAGAAATCCTTGTCCCGAGGCTGTGCCAAGGGTTTCTCCTCGAAGAAAGGCATACGAGGCCTGCATCCCAACTCCCCCCAAACCTGATCCCACCCATCGCAGACCCGCATTGCCCGCTCCAGCCCGGTCAACCTCAGCACCCCCCTGTAGTGCTCGGCAACACTTACGCCCAGGAGCACCTGGCCCCTCCGGGAGGCCTCCACCCAGAGCCTGGCAAGGGCCACGGCCCCCAGCCCATTCATCATCTCCACTTGGGAGAAATCCACCACCAGCCAAGGAAAAGAGGCTCTCGATCCAGGTGGGGCCATCAGGTGGGCCTCTGTGAGCTCTTGGGGGAGGCGCAGCACAGAGGCCCTGTCGCCGAGCTGCATCGTGCTCCAGGAGACCTCCCGGCCCGAGGAAACCATTGAGCGGACCCGGATTTCCTTGGTCTGGGAGACATCCCCTGCATCTTGTTTTTCCGCCAGCCTCCTGCGGGCTATCCCCAGGCGGTTCTCCTTCCCCGGGAGCAGTCGAAGCCCCAACCTGACCCACGGGCTCCCCTCCAGGTGATCCAGGAAGGCCAACTGGCTTGCCCTTCCCACCAGGGCCTGGGCATAGGTGGGATATGCATGGGTCATGGCCTGCAGCTTTCTGAGGGGGATGCCCAGGGTCCTCAGGACCTGGGCCTCGTGGACCACCTCCGGGGCCCCCTCTCCCAGGATGTGGATCCCCACAAGTCTCCCGCGGCCGTCGCAAAGGAACTTGGCCGCTCCCACCTCTGCCCCGTCCACCATGGCCCTTCGCATCCCCTGGTACTCCAGGCGATAGACCCGCAGGTCCCCTCCGTGTCTCTTCCTCGCCTCCTCCTCTGTCATTCCCGCGTAGGCAAGGGGCGGGTCAGTGAACAAGACGAAGGCCATGTTCTCGTAGTCCACTCTTTGTTTCACGGGGAGGAAGGCATTGGTGGCGGCCAGGATCCCCTGGTACTCGGCTGTGGAGGCCAGCTGGTACGGGCCCACGACATCCCCGCAGGCGTAAATATTCGGTGCCGAGGTCCTCAGGGTGGCATCAGTGACTATTCCATGGGGGGTCCAACGGACCCCGGCCTGTTCCAGTCCCAGTTCCTCCACGTCCAGCTCCCTGCCTATGGTCACCAGCAAGGCCGAGGCCGACATCTCCACTGTCTTCTCATCTTTGTCCCTCAAGACTAGGGAAACCCCCTGGCCGTTTTGGAAGAAACGCACGGGCCTGGCCCCCATAAGGAGCCGGATGCCGGACTCCCTCACGTGCCGTTCGAGGAGATTCACCATTTCCCGATCCTGCCTGGGCAGCAGTTGCCTGCCCCTTTGCACCACGGTGACCTCCAAGCCCAGATTGCCAAGGGCGCAGGCGTATTCCAGGCCGTCAGCACCCCCGCCCAGGATCAAGAAGGAGCTGGGCAGGGAGTCCAGCTCGTAAAGGCTCTCATTGGTCAGAAAAGGGACCTCGTGGAGTCCCGGAATCTCCGGGATGAGGGGACGGGTGCCTGTGGCTATGATGAACTTGTCGCTGGAGACGCTCCCGCCATCCACCTCGATGCGGTGTGCGTCCAAGAACCTGGCCCGGCCGGAGAGCACTCTGATCCCGATTTCTTCAAAGGTCTCCGGGAGGTCCTTGGCGTAGGCCTTGGCCACGACCTGCCTCACCCTGGACATCACCTCCTGTGTCTGAACTGCCTCGGCCAAGGGAACCCTCAGGCCGAAGGACTCCGCTCGGCGTATGATACTGGCCACGTGGCCCGCCCTCACCAGGGCCTTGCTTGGAATGCAGGTGAAAGAGGTGCAGTTTCCTCCCAGCCGTCTCTTCTCTACTATTGCCACCTTACTTCCCAGGCCGCTAGCAGTGACAGCCGCCACGAATCCTCCAATACCCGCACCTATGACCACCAGGTCGTAGTCAAACTTCCTTCCCACGGGCAGCCTCCATGAGATCAAGTGGGGATGCACTTCTATTCAAGGGTCAATCCACGCGGGATGTCAATGTCAGACGCGGCTTTGGAATTGCTCCGACAAGGCTTTAGCTGGAGGAGCACAATTGCCGGAAAACCGAAAAAGCAAGATTTGCCTCCCTGGAGGCCAAGAACGGACTCACCTTTTTCATTGCCATGGAGCTTTGGGTTATTTATTTTAGGGGGAAGATGGCGTAAGAAAGCATCCCGAGGGAGGCCCATGAGAGGCTTTGCGGTTGTCCTGGTGGGTCTTGTTGCTTTGGCCTTTTGCACCGGGGTTACCTTGGCCCAGAGCCCGGCCCCGGTGCCTTGCACAGGCTGCTGGCTGCCTCCCCTTGAGATCACCTGGCAGTGGCAGTTGCAGGGGCAAGTGGACCTCTCTGTGCAGGCCCACATGTATGACATAGACCTTTTTGATAACAGTGCTGAAGTCGTTGAAGAATTGCACAAGGCAGGCCGCAGGGCAGTCTGCTACATGAGCGCCGGGACTTGGGAGAACTGGAGACCCGACCGGGACGAGTTCCCGGAAGAGTTGAAAGGGAAGAGGTACAAGGGCTGGAAAGGGGAGAGGTGGCTGGACATAAGACGGCTGGACTTGCTGGGGCCGATTCTGAGGGCCCGACTGGATCAATGCAAGGAAAAGGGCTTTGACGGAGTGGAATTCGACAACATTGACGGGTATTTAAACGATACCGGCTTCCCTCTGTCCTATGAGGACCAGCTTCTATACAATATTTTTCTAGCCAACGAGGCGCACCTAAGGGGGCTGAATGCCGGATACAAGAACAACCCCGGCCAAATCCAGGACCTACTTCCCTATTTTGACTGGGCTCTCGTGGAGCAATGCGTCCAACACGAGGAATGCGATTTGTACCTTCCTTTTGTGCAAGCCGGCAAACCTGTGATGGCAGCCGAATACAAAGGCAAGCCTGCCAGGCTTTGTTCCAAGCTGAACAATCTGAACTTCAACGGCATAAAGAAAAAGAGATCCCTCAGCACATGGCGGGTCTCCTGCCGATAGGTGCCATTGGGCCAAACCTTTGGGAAAGGAGCGGTTCTCATGAAAGTTCTCGGAATTCTGGGAAGTCCCCGCATAGGAGGGAACAGTGACATTCTCCTGGAGCAGGCCCTTGCAGGGGCCAGGGAGGCAGGAGCGCAGGTGGAAAAAATAATCCTGGCCCAGAAGAAGATCTCGGGCTGTCTGGACTGCGACCAGTGTGACGAGACCGGAGTCTGCGTGATCCAGGACGACATGCTGGAAATACAGGAGAGGATCCTGGAGGCGGACTGCCTCATTCACAGCGTGCCCGTGTACTTCTGGTCAATGACCTCCCAGATGAAGGCCTACTTGGACCGCTGGTGCTCGTTTTTCGATGCCGAGTGGCGCTGGCACAAGCACATCTACCCCAGGATGAAGGGCAAGAAGATAGGCCTCATAGCCGTCTGCGGAGACAGAGACATTCACACCTCGGATCCCATAGTGACAAGCTTCAAGAACACGGCAGAGTTCTCCAAAATGAAGTGGATGGGCGCTGTGCAGGCCTCAGCAGGTCCCAAAGGAGAGATAGAGAAGGACCAAGGGGCCAAGGCAGCAGCCTATGAGCTGGGGAAAAAGCTGGCAGGCCAGGAAGGCTGAAGGGCCTGCAAGGTGCTTGCTTGCAGGCAAGCCAGCCGGGGAAGAATCCCCAAGGAGGAAATACAGAAAAGGGAGGGGGGGTTGTTCAGCTCCAAGCCGCAGGATTTCTGATACCATATGGGCAGGAAGGGGGGAAAAGGGAAAGAAGGACGTGATGGGCGGGCTTTCCAGGTATTTCTCTCCCGTCAAACCAGAAAGGAGGCCGCCATGTTTTTGCAAGAGGTGGAGCTTTTCAAGGGCCTGCCACAGGCAGTCTTGGGGGAGATAGCAGCCGCCTCTGAGGAGTTCGGCCTGGCAAAGGGCGAATTTGCCTTGAGGGCGGGCCAGTCCGCGGAGTTCCTCTATGTCCTGGCCGAAGGGAGGGCTAGAGTCACAATAGGGGAGAGGGCCCACATCCATTTCCTTTCCTGTGATCCGGGAGATATTTTCGGCTGGCCCAGCTTGGTGGACCGCCCAGTCTACACAGCCTCGGTGGAGTGCTTGGAAGACTGCAGGTTCCTGAGGGTCCCCAAAGAAGAGCTCTCGCGGATCCTGGCCAGGGATCCCTCCAGCCAGGCAGCCTTTTACAAGCGCCTTGCCGCCATCATAGGCCAGCGTCTCATAGCTGCCTACGAGACTGTGCTGGCCGCTTACAAGGAGCAAGGACCTCCCTCTTACGGCTAGGGGTGGTGAAAACCATGCTGTGGAGCTGTTTTTCTCAGGCCCCGGGTTTTTGCCCCCTTCCCCCGGGGCCCTGGACTCCCGGGAAATGGCCGCAAATCTGGCCTCCATTACTCAAAGACGCTGAACAATACAGGTTAATCAATGGTTTTGATTTCACTGGAGCCACCTGGCTCAACAACAGCCTGCCTCCTGGGAGACCGGCCGATAGAGGTTTCGAAACCTGGAAATATTGAAGCACCCGGTGAGCCTGCGGGCGTAAACCCCAAGTCCGGTCGAGCTTTGCGAGTGATCCGGGCTGGCACCTCAGGGAGGGGATCACAAAGCGATGAGGTGGATGGAGGCACCTGCCGGGTCCTGATCCTGGTTGAGAAGCGCGAGGTGCGGTTCCAGAATTGACGCTCTGGGAGAAGACTTGTGTCCATGAGACGCTGGAACGGCTGGGGTGAGGAAACCAAGGAAATGAGGCTTCCAGTCAGGGCCAGGGCCATGCTGGAGGAATTTCTGGGCCCCCCGCAGCCCCAACGAAGCGTTTCTAGGCAAGAACTCCTGGCCAAGATCCCCCAATCTCGGCTCCGAGACTCCATTCCATGGTTGAGCCTGGATCCGGCCATCAGGCTGGACCATGCACACGGTCAGAGTTTCCCGGATTGGGTGGGCATGCGCATGGGAACCCTGTCCCGATTCCCGGACGGGGTGGCCTTACCTGAATCCGAGGCCCACATGGAATCCATCATGAAGTTGGTCCAGGCCCGGGATCTGGTTGCCATCCCCTATGGCGGGGGGACCAGCGTGGTGGGCCACCTAGAGGTGCCTGAATCCGAGAGGCCTGTGGTTTCCGTCTCCCTTGAGCGTATGCGCAGAATGCTGGAGCTGGACGACTGCTCGCGTTTGGCCTGCTTCGAAGCAGGGATCACGGGGGCTGAGATAGAGGCCGCCCTAAGGCCCAGGGGCTTCACCTTGGGTCACTACCCCCAGTCTTTCGAGTACTCCACCCTGGGAGGATGGGTGGCCACTCGCTCGAGCGGACAGCAATCAATGTACTTCGGACGCATTGAAGATCTCTTTGCAGGGGGTAGAGTGCTCACCCCCGAGGGTCTCTTGGAACTCTTACCCTTTCCAGCCTCGGCTGCAGGGCCGGACCTCAGGCAGCTCTTCCTGGGCTCTGAGGGCAGAATGGGCATCCTTACCAGCGCCTTGGTGCGCATCCGGCCCATTCCCAGCAGGGACGAGATTTACGGTTTCTTTTTCCCCAGATGGGAATCCGCAGTGGCATGCGCCAGGGAACTGGCAGGGGCGTCCCTGCCACTTTCCATGATCCGGGTGAGCAATCCCCTGGAGACCACCACCAGCCTGCTTCTGGCCGGCCACCCACATCAGACTTGGCTCCTGGAGCGCTACCTGGGTCTCAGGGGCCTCAGGGAACAGACCCGGTGCATGGCTCTGGTGGGGCTCATAGGCGAAGAGAAGATGCTCAGGGCCGGCAAGCAGCTCGCCTGGAAGATCCTCAAGTCCCATGGAGCAATACCCCTGGGCAGGGCAGTGGGAAAGGCCTGGAAGAGAAACAGGTTTCTGGCCCCTTATCTTCGCAATACCCTCTGGGACCTGGGCTACGGGGTGGACACCTTGGAGACAGCCCTAACCTGGGACCGGGTGAGAACCGGGGTGGAGACCATAGAGGGGGCCATCCGGGGGGCACTGGGAACCTTGGAGGAAAGGGTGCTGGTCTTCTCTCACCTCTCACACGTCTATGTCACAGGATCCAGTCTTTACACCACGTTCCTTTTCCGACTGAAGGATTCCCCCCAGGAGACTCTGGACATGTGGGCATCCATGAAACAGGCCGCAAGCCTGGCCATTTTGGAGGCAGGAGGCACCATAAGCCATCAACATGGGGTGGGACTGGATCACAAGAGGTATTTGGCATATGAGAAGAGAAGCTTGGGAATTGGGATCCTAAAGGAAGCCTTCTCGGCAGTGGATCCCCGATCCAGTCTCAATCCAGGGAAGCTTCTGGGGTGAGGAGGAGCCTCTTGGAACTCTCCGAGATCCCGGCCAAGTGGGATCTTCTCGTGATCGGAGGAGGGATCACAGGTGCTGGAGTCCTGTGCGAAGCCAGTCGATTGGGAATCAGGGCGCTTCTTTGCGAAGAGAGGGACTTTGCCTGGGGCACTTCCAGCCGCTCCTCCAAGCTGGTCCACGGTGGACTTCGTTATCTCAAGGAGGGAAGGTTCCACCTCACTTACCAGTCCGTGAAAAACCGCCAAAGACTCCTGGCAGAGGCCCCGGGCCTCGTGACACCCCTAGCCTTTCTCCTGCCTGTTCGCAGGAACCTTGGCCCTGGGAGAAGGGGGGCCGGGCTGGGGCTGTTCCTATACGACATGTTGGCAGGAAGGCAAGCCCATTCCTATCTGGCAAGAGAGGATTTTGCGTTTTTGGCCCCAGGGCTCAAGCAGGAGGGCCTCCAGGGAGGATTTCTCTTCCAGGATGCCCAGACAGACGATGCTCGCCTGGTGTTGCGCCTCATTTTTGAGGCTATGGAAAGGGGAGCCGAGGCCCTCAACTATACCAGGGTGAAGTCCCTCTTGAGGGATACCTCTGGTAGAGTCTCGGGAGCCCTTCTGGAGGACAGTCTCAGCGGGGAGACCAGGGAAGTCTTGGCAAGGGCCGTGGTGAATGCCACTGGCCCCAGGGCTGAAAACTTCCAGAGATCCCCTGAGCCCAGACTGCGGCTGCGCCCCTTGAGGGGAGGCCATCTGGTCTTTCCCCACTGGAGTTTACCAGTCCGCTCGGCCATTACCTTGATCCATCCACGAGATCTGAGACCCCTTTTCATTTTCCCCTGGGAAGGAGTCTTGATACTTGGCACCACGGACGTGGAGCATTGCGCAGAGCTCTCAGAAGAGCCGGCCCTCAGCCCCCAGGAAGCCACCTACATGATGGAATGCCTGGGCTTTCACTTTCCTTCCTGGCAGGGAGGACTGGGGCAGGCTCTTTGCGGGTATGCAGGCATTCGAGCCGTGCTCAGCCAGGACCCAGGCAAAGAGCCTTCCAGGGAGTCCAGGGAACATGCGGTTTGGAAGGACAAAGGGCTGGTGACAGTCACGGGCGGAAAGCTCACCACCTTCAGACTGCTGGCCAAGGATGCCCTGAGTGCTGTCGCAGGAGAACTTGGTCTCTCGGGAAAGCTGAGCCTCTCGGCGCCTGCCTACGAGCCAGTGCCGCAGCCTCTTGGGATCAAGTCCCCTGTCTCTCCGAAAATCTGGATGCGCCTTCTGGGCAGGTACGGCAAGAAAGCCATGGAGATCCTGGAGAAAAGCCCCAGGGAAGAATTGGAGCCCATTCCAGGCACATGTACACTCTGGGCTGAAGTTTCCCATGCGGCCCGCAGCGAAAGGGTCAGGCGCTTGGAAGACCTTCTTCTGAGAAGGGTGAGGCTGGGCATCACCAGCCCTCGAGGCGGCCTCGAGCACCTGGAGAGAATACGGGAAATCTGCGGGCCGGCTTTGGGCTGGGACAGCTCCAAGTGGGAAAAGGAAAAAACAGCCTATGTGGAGACGCTCGGGAAATTCTACGCAGTCCCGGATGTCCGTGAGAAACAGGGCTTGGAAAACTCCCTTTGAGACAGCAGGCATGTCATGCCCCACAGAGACCTCCTTCTGGCAATCGACTGCGGTACTCAGAGTGTGAAGGCCATGGCTTTCAACGTCCAGGGCCAGATGCAGGGGTTCGCGAAGATTCCCTTTGAGCCGGCTTTTCATTCCCCGCATCCGGGCTGGGCCGAGCAGAATCCCCTCTATTATTGGGAGAGCCTTTGCCGGGCCACCCAAAAGCTTTTCAAGGAACACCACCTCCCCAAGGACAGAATCGCCGGGGTGAGCCTCACCACCCAGAGGGCAACGGTGGTCAATGTGGACAGAAGGGGTAGGCCGCTCAGGCCTGCCATCTTGTGGCTGGACCAGAGGAAAACCAGGGGCGTGAAACCCATAGGGGGTTGGTGGGGCCTGCTATTCTTCCTGACCGGGCTGAGGCCCACGGTGGCATATATCCAAAGCGAGGCAGAGGCCAACTGGATCCAGACATACCAGCCGGAGATTTGGGAAAAAACCCACAAGTTCCTTCTTCTTTCCGGATACCTGAGCTTCCTGCTTCTGGAGAGGTACCTGGACTCGGTGGGCTGTCAGGTGGGCTACATTCCATTTGATTACAAGCGGCTGGGCTGGGCCAAATCCTGGGACTGGAAATGGGAGCTTCCCATCAGAAGGGAAATGCTTCCGGAATTGGTCGAGCCTGGCCAACCCATGGGAGAAATAACGGCCAGGGCCTCTCAGGAAACAGGCATTCCCGAGGGCATTCCCATGATAGCAGCCGCAGCGGACAAGGCCTGCGAGGTCATAGGCTCGGGCAGCCTGGAGTCTTCCTCGGGCTGTATCAGCTACGGCACCACTGCCACCATCAACGTGACCCACAGGAAATACCTGGAACCAGTCCCCTTGATCCCTGCCTATCCCTCGGCAGTCCCGGGGTATCACTCCTTGGAAGTACAGATCTTCCGGGGTTACTGGATGGTCAGCTGGTTCAAAAGGGAATTCGGCCTCCCCGAGATGTTGGAGGCTGAAGAACTGGGCGTGGAAGCAGAGGCGCTTTTCGACAGGCTTGTGGAACAGGTCCCCCCAGGCAGCATGGGTCTGGTTCTCCAGCCTTACTGGAGCCCGGGGATCAGGTTCCCGGGACCCGAAGCCAAGGGCTGCATAATAGGCTTCGGGGATGTGCACACCAGGGGCCACCTGTACAGGGCAATGCTGGAAGGGCTCGCCTTTGGCTTGCGGGAGGGCAAAGAAAGGATCGAAAAAAAGACCCAGGTGCCCATCCGAGAGCTTAGGGTCTCGGGAGGGGGTTCCCAGAGCAGAAGCGCCATGCAGCTCACGGCCGATGTGTTCAACCTCCCCACCTACAGGCCCAGGCTGTACGAAACATCCGGCCTGGGTGCCGCCATATGTGCAGCCGTGGGCCTGGGATTCTTCCCCTCTCATCAAGAGGCCATAGCGGCCATGACCCAAACCGGAGAGGGCTTTGAGCCGAAAGCGGAAAACCACGATATGTACAATGCGCTCTACGAAAGGGTTTACAAGAGGCTTTATTCCAGGCTGAAGCCTCTTTACGAGGAGATCAGGGATATAACAGGTTATCCCCTGGTATGAGAACCGAGCCGGCTGGTTCAAGAGCAATGCAAAATGGGACTGGCAAAGGGGGGTCTTGCTTGCGCTGAGGCGCTGGTGTTTGAAAAGGCACCGCCGGGGTGAGACCCCCTGAAAAAGCTTCGTGGGTCCTGGCATTTTACTTGAGCATGCCAAGGGCTCTGGGGCGTGAGCCCCCAAGATGTGCTTTGCTGTAATGAGAAGTCCTGCTCGAGTCTCTGGAGCCTGGCACAAGACTCAGGTCCAAATAGGGAGAAAGAGAAAATTCTTGCTGGAGAGGTTCCCATGGCTTTACGGCTCATCTCAGGGGTACTGATTTTTTTGCTGAGTGCCTCCCCGGTCTTGAGTTGCGTCTGTTTCGGCTTGTCCTTGACCTTGGTGCATACCAATGATCTGCACTCTCATCTGGAGGGCTTTGGCCCGGAGCTGGATTATACTCCCCTGACCACCGGGGATGATCAAACCCTGGGGGGATTCGCCCGCATAGCCACTCTGGTAGAACGCATCAAGTCCTCCAGGGACAACCCCGTGCTGGTGGTGGATGCGGGAGACTTTACCATGGGGAGCCTCTTTCACACCGTGAGCAGGGAATTGGGAGGAGAGCTTCGCCTCTTGAAGGCCATGGGGTACGATGCCGTGACCCTGGGAAACCACGAGTTCGATCTCAAGCCCTCGGGGCTGGCCGCCATCTTGAGGGCGGCCGGATCCCCTGAGTCAATGCCGGCCATCCTGGCGGCCAATGTGATCTTCGACCCCTCGGATCCGAACGATGACGAGCTGGAAGAGGCTTTTGGGAAGGCCGGGGTGAGCTCCTACAAGGTGGTGAACAAGAATGGTCTTAGAGTGGGCCTTTTCGGTCTGATGGGCCGCAAGGCCGCACAAGTTGCGCCTTTTGCCAGGCCGGTTAGGTTCTCGGATCCTCTAGAGGCAGCGAAGTTGCAGGTCAGAAGGCTCAGGGAGCAGGAGGGGGTGGATCTGGTGGTCTGCCTGGCACACCTGGGGATTTCCCAGCAGGGCAGGGGCGAGTCTGAGGAGCTGGCCCGGAAGGTGCCAGGCATCCACGTGATAGTGGACGGCCACAGCCACACGCTGCTTCAGAAGCCCATCCGGGTGGGGGAGACATGGATTGTGCAGGCCGGCTCCTATGGCACTCATCTGGGTGTGCTGGACCTGGACTTGGAAAAAGGCGTCGTGAAGCAGGTGGCTTATGAGCTGCTGCAAGTGGATGATTCCATTGCAGGGGATCCGGAGCTGCAGGCCTGGGTGGAGAGGCTCAAGGCAGAAGTGGAGAGCCGATTCTTGAAAAAGAGGGGACTCAGGTACGGGGAGGCCTTGGCCAAGGTGGACTTTCCTCTTTCTGATGAGCCCTGGGGGGATTCAAACCTAGGGGATCTGGTCTCAGACAGCATCCGCTGGGCCCTGAACCGATACACTCAAGACCAGGGGCCCAAAACCCAGGGAAACTCTTTCGCAGTGGAATCGGGCGGTCTTCTGAGGGATCCCATCCTGCCGGGCAAGACAGGGCTCTTGGCCCTCTGCGATCTTTTCAGAACCTTTCCCCTGGGCTTCGGGCCTGACAGGGAAATGGGCTACCCGCTCCTGGCCATTTATTTGACTGGCTCCGAGATCCGCAAGGCCTTGGAGGTCCACAGCAGCGTGGCCCCCATGAAAGGCTCGGATTACAGGTTGAGGATCTCGGGACTGCGTTTTTCCTACAACCCCAATCGGGTGCCCTTTGACAGGGTCACGGACGTGTGGGTGGAGAGCCCCACCGGGAGCCTGTCTCCCCTGGACACCTCTCCGGGCAATCCTACCCTGTACAAGGTGGGGGTAAACCTCTACAACGCAAGTTTTCTAAAGATCATAGGAAAGTTCACTTACGGGATCCTGGACATAAACCCCAAAGACCGCTCGGGCCGAGCCCTCCAAGACCTGAAAGAGGCCCTGGTGGACAAAGATGCCCTAAGCCCTGGAGTGCAAGAGCTAAAGGAGTGGGAGGCGCTAGTCGAGTTTATAAGGCAGCTCCCGGACCTGGACAAAGACGGGCTTCCGGATGTGCCCTCCAGGTACAGGACCCCACAGGGAAGGGCTGCATCCATCCCCACCTGGAATCCAGTCTTGTGGTTCAGAAATGTTGCCTGGCCCACATGGGCCGCTCTCGGGGTGCTTCTGGTAGGAGTGGGACTCTTGGGGGTGCTTCTGCTCAAGGTTTCAAGATGGATTCTTGGGTTGAAAACCTAACAGGAGGGGAGATTGAAATTCCCAAGGGTTCCTTGACCTGGGAAACTGGCTGATGTAGATCTTGAGGCAAAGGAGTTTCCCCTACCCGAAAGGCCACAATTACCGCGCAGAAAGGAGACAAGCCATGGGAAGCAAGAAGATTCTTATGCTGGTGGGAGACTATGTGGAGGACTACGAGGTCATGGTGCCTTTTCAGATGCTCTTGATGGTGGGCCACACCGTGCATGCGGTCTGCCCCGGGAAGAAAGCCGGGGATCAGGTGCGAACCGCTGTGCACGATTTCGAGGGGGACCAGACCTACAGCGAGAAGAGGGGTCACAACTTCACTTTGAACGCCACCTTTGATGAGGTCAGAGTCCAGGATTATGACGGCCTGGTCATTCCAGGGGGAAGGGCCCCAGAGTATATCCGGTTGAACGAAAAGGTGCTGGAGATAGTCCGCCACTTCTCAGAGGCCCGCAAGCCCATTGCTTCCATCTGCCACGGTCAGCAGGTTCTGGTAGCAGCCGGGGTGGTGGAAGGGAAGGTTTGCACGGCCTACCCGGCGGTGAAACCGGACCTGTTGCGCTCAGGAGCCAAGTGGGCCGAGGTCAACGAAACCTTTTCCAACGCCTGTGTGGACGGCAACCTGGTCACTGCGCCGGCCTGGCCTGCCCATCCTGAGTGGATCAGGAAATTCTTGGATCTGTTGGGCACAAAGATCGAACCTTAGAGCCCAGAGGCCCAAGAGAACGACGTGGAGGTGGGCTGTTTGTTGTTTCAATATCTTAGGCTCCAATTGATCTCAGGCACGAAAATTGGTGTGAGCCATTCAAAACCTGTTTGGGTGCCTGGCACCAAGAAATGGAGGTGTGGCAATGAAGCTTATTAGTTCGGCCTTTCAGCCCGGAGGCAGGATCCCTCCCAAGTATACCTGCGACGGGCCCAATGTGAGCCCGCCCCTCAGGATAGAGGGAATACCAGGGGGCACCAAGAGCCTGGTGCTGATCATGGACGACCCGGATGTGCCCAAGTCCATAAGGCAGGACGGCATGTGGGACCACTGGGTTGTCTTTGACATCCCCCCTGATGTGCAGGAGATCCCTGAAGGCCAAGAGCCCCCGGGCGTAGCCGGAAAGGGCACCGGCGGCAACACAACCTATTTCGGGCCTTGTCCGCCCGACAGGGAGCACAGATATTTCTTCAAGCTTTATGCCCTGGACAGCTTTCTCAAGCTTCCAGCCGGCTCCAGCAAGGCCCAGGTGGAAAAGGCCATGGAGGGGCACATACTGGAGAAAGCCGAACTCATGGGCAGATACGAGAGGGGAAAAAAATAGGTGCATGGAGCCAGGCCCAAACCTGGCTCCATGCCTTGGGCATTGGCCAGCTTTCTCGTCCGGGGGTGGGAAAGGCTGGCCGTCAACTGGATCTGACTTCATAAATCCAATTCATTTCCAGAGCCTCACCGCATGGGAGGCCCACCCCCCAGATGTCCGGCAGCTTCTGGATTCATCCAGGAGGATCTCAGCTCTTGATCCATTCCAGCCCCAAGAAGGCCAGCCTCCCGGCTGTAGGCACCCCAGTTTCAGGGTCCCAGCCCATGGCCCCGTAATAGAGCCTGAGGGCCTCTGCAAAGTCCTCTTTCCCGATCTTTTTCTCCCTTGGCGTTCCTTGCTCCAAGGGCAGGAAAAGCCTCTCAGGGAGCTCGTCGTCCTTGGCTGAAATGCCTTCTCTCAGGTTGAACATCCGGGCCATGGTTATGGTGCGCTCCCCCAGCTCCATGATCTCATAAAGGCTTGTGTTCCAACCTGTGCTGGCCTTCAAAGCATCTGCTATGAGGGGCAGGGTGAAAGCCGAGTAGGGAGCTGCTGCAAAATTGCATATCCCCAGGGAGTTGAAGGAGTTCCATATCTGCTGTGTGTGCGCAAAAAGCCTTATCTTTCGGGCTCCCAGCTCTGTGGAGGGCAGGGGCTCCAGGACTCCGGCCGGGTTGGCGGCGTAGAGCATAGGGGTCTCTGACATGAATGAGGTGTCATGGGGGGCCTCTATGTGGTCTGCCCCGGTGGGGGATGTGGCATAGCTCAAGACCAGCCCCTTCTTGCCCCTGGGGTCGTGCATGGGTAGCTCCTGGCCCTTGACGTGCAGGGCGTAACGCTCCGCCCCTTTTCCGATCCTGCGAGCTGCCTCCCTGACCCCCTCGGCCAGGATTTCCCCGAAGCCCTCTCTTCGGGCTATCTTGTGGAGCATCTGTATCATCCCGTCGGCATTCCCGAAGCGGAGCTCTATTCCGTCTGTGTCCTTGGAGCTCAAGATACCCTGCTCTGTGCATTCCATGGCAAAGGCTATGCACACCCCGGCTGAAATGGTGTCCATGCCATATCGGTTGCAAAGCTCGTTGCCGTGGGCTATGGCCTCCAGATTGTCCACCCCGCAGAGGGAGCCTAAGGAGGCGAGGGTCTCGTACTCGGGCCCACCGTACTCGGGGTCCGTGGCGTACTTTCCCTCCACCTTCACCACCCTCTTGCAGTGGACCGCACAACTGTAGCAACCCTTGGTGCCTTGGAGGATTGTGCTGTTCATTGCTTCGGCCGAGATTTTCTGGGCTCCCTCGAAGATGCCTGCCTGGAAGTTCCTGGTGGGCAGGATCCCCGAGTCGTTCAGGGGCATCACGAAGACCGGGGTCCCGTACTGCTTGAAGTTCCTGGCCATGGGGGACTGCGGGATCAGTTCCGCCACCTCCTTCCCTATGGCCCTTAGCTTCTCAGGATCTGCGAACTCCAGTTTCCCCGTGCCTCTGACAGCAACAGCCCTCAGGTTCTTGGAGCCCATTACCGCCCCCATCCCGGTCCGGCCGTTGGCGTGTTTCAGCTCGTTGAGAACGCAGGCGTAACGCACTAGCCTCTCCCCGGCAGGCCCGCACTGAGCCACCCTTATCCTTTCGTCCCCCAGTTCCTCCCGGATGAGCCTTTGGGCCTCTCCGGTATCTTTCCCCCTCAGGTGTGAGGCATCCCTGAGTTCGGCCTTCCCGTCCTTGATCCAGAGGTACACGGGCTTCTGGGATCTGCCTTGGATCACTATCCCGTCAAAGCCCGCCAGCTTCAGCTCTGGCCCCCAAAAGCCCCCTGCCTCGGCCTCCCCGAAGCCTCCGGTCAAGGGTGAGCGGGCAGCCACGGTGTACCTGGGAACCCCGGCCACAGGCACCCCCGAAAGCACACTGGAGGTGAAAACCAGCAAGTTCTCCGGCCCGAGAGGATCCGCCCCGGGCTTGAGCTCTTTGAGCAGGTAGTAAAGCGCTAGGGCCGAGCCTCCCATGTAGAGCCTGTATGTCCGATCCTCAGGGGCCTCCTCCCAGATCTTTCCTGACGTTAGATCCACCCTTAAAATCCTTCCATTGTATCCCTTGGGCATGGCTTCCTCCTTTTCACCCAGGATCTTGACCCGGAGGGGAAAGGGCTTGGCCCTGGCATGGGCCTCTTTTCCTTTTCACCCTCCTGAGGCATACACCCGGCTCTTGCCCACCAGCTCCTCCACCTGAGCCATTATAGTGGAGCGCTCCTGCTCGGTGGTCTGCCTAACCACCTTTCCCGGCACCCCCAGCACCAGGGAGTTGGGCGGGATCACGGTGCCAGGTGGAACCACTGCGCCAGCCCCCACAATAGAGCCTGTGGAAACCACGGCCCCGTCCAGCACTATGGCCCCGATCCCCACAAGGGAACAGGGCTCCAGCACTGCCCCGTGCACCTTGGCTCCGTGGCTCACTATGGCCTCCCGGCCCACCACCACTGGATGCCCCTGGGGAGCCTCCACCAGAGCCAAATCCAGGACTGCAGCCCTCTCCTGGAGCAGGATGGACTCGCTGTCAGCCCTGAGCACGGCCATGGGCCAGACGCTGGCCTGCCTCTCCACCCGTACCTGCCCCAGTAGCCTGGCAGAGATGTCCACCCAGGCCTCTTTGTCCACCACAGGCGACTTGTCCCCGTAAGCACTTGTGAAGGGCCTATTCACCGACTCTTCCCTCCTCACCCTTGGGTTTCAGCCCTCTTGGGCGATGCGCTTTCTGATCTCCCGTTTGTTTATCTTCCCCACGCTGGTCTTGGGAATCTCGCTCACCACGTAAACCCTGTCCGGAATGGCCCATTTGGATATGGTCCCTTTCTCCACAAAGCGGCCCAGGAAGCCCTTGAGCTGCTCCTGGAAGTGCTCGGCCTGGGCCCCGGCTCTCAACACCACCAGAGCCACAGGTCTCTCCCCCCACTTCTCGTGGGCCTGCCCTATGACCGCCACCTCTGAGACAGCCTCGTGCTGGCTTATCAAGCTCTCCAGCTCCAGGGAGGAGATCCACTCCCCGCCGGTCTTGATCACATCTTTGAGCCTGTCCGTTATCTTTACATATCCCTCCTCATCCTGAACCGCTATGTCCCCGGTGTGAAGCCAGCCTCCCCTCCAGAGCTCCTCCGAGCGTTGAGGATCCTTCAGATAACCCTGTGTAAGCCAAGGCGCCCTCACCACTATCTCTCCTGCACTCCTGCCATCCATGGGCTGAGGATTGCCCTCCTCGTCGGCTATTCTGATCTCCACCAAGGGGAGGGGAATCCCTGTCTTGATCCTGAACTCCAGCTGGGCCTCCATGTCCCACTTCCTCATGTGGGGCTTGAGCAGAGCGGTTGTCAAAACCGGGCAGGTCTCGCTCATGCCGTAACCTGCCCAGGCATCTGCCCCCATCTGGAGTGCTCTTCTGGCAAGCCCCCTTGGGAAGGCAGCTCCGCCGATGACCACTTTCCAGCCCGAGAGGTCCATTTGGGAAGCCATGGGATGTTCCAGAAGCATGTGGAGAATTGTGGGCACGCAATGGGAGTAGGTGACCCCTTCTTTCTCTATCAGCCTCAAGAGCATCTCCGGCTCGTACCTGCCTGGGTAAACCTGCTTGGCACCTATCATGGTGGCCATGTACGGGAAGCCCCAGGCATGCACGTGGAACATGGGGGTGATGGGCATGTAAACGTCCCCCCAGTGAAATGGGGCTTGGGGGGCAAGATTTCCAAGGGAAGCCTGGCCCAGAGTGTGGAGCACCAGCTGGCGATGGCTGTAATAAACCCCCTTGGGGTCACCTGTTGTCCCGGTGGTGTAAAAGACCGTGGCCTGGGCATCCTCTGAAAAGTCCGGGAAATCATAAGAGGGGGAAGCCTCTTGCAGGAGCTCCTCGTACTCTCCTGCCATGGGGACCGATGTCTGTGGGCTTCCCGGCTCGTCCTTTAACAGCACAAATTGTTCCACTGTCTTGAGCTCGGGCAGAATCCGCTCCAAGACAGGTAGGAAATCCCGGTTCACCAGTACCACCGAGTCCTCGGCGTGGTTCATGGTGTAGAGGATCTGCTCTGGGCTCAAACGGATGTTCACCGTGTGCAAGATGGCCCCCATCATGGGAACCGCGAAGAAGCATTCCAGGTACCGGTGGGAATCCCAGTCCAGAACCGCCACAGTGTCCCCGGGGCCCACTCCCAGGCGGGCCAAGGCAGAGGCAAGCCGATGGATCCTTTCTGCCAGTTCCAGATATGTGTAGCGAACCAAATCCCGGTACACTATCTCCTGCCCGGGAGCGTAGAGCAGCCCTGACTTGAGAAGCTGTTTTATGAGAAGCGGGTAAGAATAAGCAGACGGAGTTTTCTGAATCAGCTTCACGGTTTTCATCCTTAAGACCTCCTCCAGCCATAAACTTGCCCCCGGGAGTCTTGCTCCAGGCCCTTCCAAGGGGTCACTCCCCCAGTCCCTGTCTTGCCCTCCAATGTGCCTGCCCCGAGCCCTTCTCAGGCAGGATTCTAAAATGAGACCCTCTCCGGGATTTCTGACTCCCTGCTTGTTCTTGCTGGCCGGCTCCCCAAAAGGATCCGGGCAGGGACTTATTTTGCCCTGGCAGCTCTTTCCTGTCCATGGCTTTGAGGCTGGGGATTCCTAAAAGGGAGCCATAGAGCCCTGTTGAAGTTCTCCGGTTCTTGACCTCTGGGAATGCACTCTTGGGGGGAGACTCTCTCAAGCCCTCTTAGTCACTGCCCGGGCCTCAGGAGGTACTTGAGACCCTCATGGCGTTCGCAGCGGGCAAAAGCCTCCCTCCACTCCTCAAGCGGATAAGTGCCCGAGACAAGGGGCAGGAGCGTTACCTTTTTCCTCTCCAAGAGTTCCATGGCCCTTTTCCAGGAGCCTTGGTTGTGGGCAAAGCAGCCCTTGAGCTCCACTTCCCTGTAGGTCAGCCGGTCCAGATCCATCAGGCCTTCTTTCCCGAGAAGTCCCACCTGTACGACTTGCCCGCCTTTTCTTACCCATTCCACGCAGCTGGAAAAAGAAGAGAGGGAACCTGAGCACTCAAAGGCCACATCCACCCCTTTGCCTTGGGTCCATTCCCCCAGGAGTTGCTCGTTTTCCGGGGCTCCGGCCAAAAGAGTTTGCCGGGCTCCCAACTGCGCGCCCAGCTCCAGCCTATCCCTGTCCCAGGAGGTGCCCACCAGGATCACCTGTGCTCCCGCAGCCTTGGCAACCTGGAGCACCAGGAGCCCGATGGGGCCGGGGCCGGCCACCAAGGCCACCTGGCCTTTGCTCAGGGAACTCCTCTCCAGGACAGCATGGGTAGCGCAGGCCAAGGGTTCGCAAAAGGCCCCTTCCTGGAAGGAGATCCCCTCGGGGAGCCTGTGGAGCCCGTCTGCCCTGACAGCCACAAGAGGGGCGAATCCCCCGTCCCTGCCGTAACCAAAAGCCAATCTATGCTCACACCTCTGGGTCTGGCCCTCTTGACAATGTAGACAGCTTCCGCAAAACCCTGCAGCGCTCTCCACGGTCACCCGGTCACCCGGCCGCCATCCCTCCACACCACTGCCCAGCTCCAGCACCTCGCCGCAGAACTCATGACCCAGGGTCACAGGAGGACGCACCTTGGGGAAAAGGCCGTGGAATATGTGCAAGTCAGTTCCACAGACTCCCGCCATCCCCACCTTTATGAGCACCTCTCCCGGGCCGGGTCTGGGCTCCTGGGTCTCCACTACCTCCACATTGCCCGGGCCCGGGGCCAGCTTGCGAAGGGCCTTCATCCGGACATCCACCCCCCGTCCACGAAAGTGACTGTACCTGTGAGATAATCGGATGCTGCTGAGGCCAGAAAAACCGCTGCCCCGGCCAGGTCCCAGGGCTCCCCTGGCCTGCCCAGGGGAGTACGGGAGCGGATCCACTCGGCCCTGGCAGGATCCTGGAAAACAGGCTCTGTGAGAGGAGTCCTAAAATACCCCGGGGCAATGGCATTTACCCGTATCCCGTGGGGCGCCAGCTCCACGGCCAAGGCCTTGGTGAGGGCGTACACCCCCCCTTTGCTGGCCCCGTACACAGAGATGTTGGGAATCCCGATCTGACTGGTGAGGGAGGCTATATTTATGATCTTCCCCCCCTCTGCCCTCTCCAGCATGTGTCTCACCACCCTTTGGGTAAGGAAGTAAACCCCCCTCAAGTTCACCCCCATGACCGAGTCGTACTCCTCGGGGGAGATCTGCACAAAGGGCTTGCGCACATTTATCCCGGCATTGTTCACCAGCACATGTATGGCCCCCATTTCGGCCAAGGCCCTCTGCACGACTTGGTCCAGATCCTGCAGCTGGGAGACGTCTGCTGCCAGAGCCATTACCCTGCGTCCCGTTTCCTGGGCTATGGATTTGCTCGCCTCCTCCAGCTGGGCCTTGCTCCTCCCTATCAGGACCAGATCCGAGCCGGCCTGGGCCAGCCCCCTGGCCATCCCCAGGCCTAGACCTCTGTTCCCCCCGCTTATGAGGGTCACCTTTCCTCTGAGGGAAAAGAGTTGGGCTACGTTTTCCATCTCAATAAGCCTCCTGGAAGATGCCCTTGACGTCCTCCTCGCTCAGATCCCTGGGGTTGGGCACAAAGAGGCGGGTCTGTTTCATCCCTCCCGCCACCAGCTTGGGCAGGTCGCTTTGCGGAATCCCGTAGTCCCTCAAGTGGTAAGGCACTTGGACAGAATCCAGCAATTCCTCCACGGCCTCCACTGCCATCTCAGCCGCTTCGAGGGGACTCAGGCCTTCCACATCCCTTCCCATCAAGAAGGCGATGCGCGCAAACTTCTCGGGGTTGCCTGGAATGTTGAACCTCATCACGTGTGGAAGCATTATGGCATTGGAGCGTCCGTGAGACATGTGGTACTCGGTTCCCAGGGGATAACAGAGCCCATGCACTGCCCCCAGCCCACCGCTTGCGAATGCCATTCCGGCCACGGTGGAAGCCAGGGACATGTAATATCTGGCAATGAGGTTGGATCCTTTGGCCCAGGCCATGGGTAGGTAAGTGCCTATCCACTGGATGGCCTTCTCCGCCAGGATGTCCGAGAAAGGGGTTGCATTGGCCGAGACATAGGTTTCCACGGCATGCACCAGGGCGTCCAGGCCGGTGTCCGCCGTGACCTTCTTGGGCATGGAAAGGGTAAGCAACGGATCCACAATCCCCACTTCAGCCAAGACGTAAGGACTGTACACGGCCTTTTTGGTGTTCTCCTTTTCATCCGTGATCACGAAGACCCGGGTCACCTCGCTTCCGGTTCCGGCGGTGGTGGGGACAAGGATCTTGGGCGCTCCCCGCCTCTTGAGCAGATCGAAACCACACACATCCAGCACGCTTCCCTCGTTGGTGGCCATGACCGAGACCCCTTTGGCCACGTCCAGGGAGCTGCCTCCACCCACACCCACCACCATGTCGCAGCCTTCTTGTTTGAACACTCGAGCCCCCTCATCCACGAGCCTGGCCGGAGGTTCTGGCTCTACACGGTCGAAGACCGCATAAGGAATTGAGGCCTGCTCCAGGCTCTTGATCACGGGTTCCAGCAGCCCAGCCTCAACCACCCCCGGGTCGGTAACCACCAGGGGCTTACAGCCTCCCAGGGATAGAACCTCGCTTCCCAAGGAGCGGGCAACATTCAGCCCGAAGAGGATCTTGTGGGGGGAGTAAAACACGTGCACCTTTTCCTGCACCATCTCTGCCATGGCGCTACCTCCTTCCTGACCCTGTTTACTCACCCGGCTCGGATTCCTGGCCGAGCTGGGCAACTAGTGGGTCCAGCAGTTTTTTAGCTTGCAAGGACCCATGCTCCGGGGTAATGCGGGCCGGGGTCCCTTTGCCCATCTCCCAAGGCTGCTTTGGATTTTTCCCGTCATCGGGCCACCTGGTGCCTCTGGGATCTGGGTCCGGGGGATCAATCCTTTCAAGCCTGGTCAACGGGCTTGTCCAGCCGAGCTGAGGGATCCGGTTCATGTCCCAAGACTCCTTCCCTGAAGGGTTGCGAACCCAGGGGCTCACGTCTTGGGGAGAACCCTTTTCCTCCTTAGCTTTTCCTCCAGGCTCCCGTAAATTCCCTTGGGCAGGAAGATGATCAGACTCACCAGGGCTATCCCGTAGGCGATCTGGGAAAGGCCTATGTACTTGGCCCCGTAGTTCACCCTTATGTATTCCTCCAGGAGCACTATTATGCCGGTTCCCACGGTGGGTCCCCAGAGGCTGAACATCCCGCCCAAAATGGCCTTGAAGGCGATGTCCAGGGAGGGCCCCACTCCTGCCAGGGTGTGGGGATTCAGATAGGTCACGTACTGGGCATAGAGCACCCCTCCCATGGCAGCCACAAAGGCACTGATCATGGTCACCCTTAGCTTGTAGTGGATGGTGGTGACTCCCAGGGTGGCTGCGGCCACCTCATCCTCCCCTATGGCTCTAAGGGCCTTCTGCATCTTGGAGCGATCTATCCAGCGCCAAAGCAGAAGAGCCCCCACCAGGAAACCCAGGGCCACGTAGTAGAAGTGAGTCTTGTCCTCGAACTGAAGGTAGAGCCAGGATGTGCCCACCCTCTTGAGGGTGAAGCCCAGGGAGCCGCCGGTCTGTTCCCTGAAGGCCACGAGCAGCAAGGATACTATCTCCCCCAGGGCCAGGGTGAGCAGAGCAAAGTAATCCCCCATCACGCCGAAGCGGAAGCAGGCCCAGCCCACCAGCAGAGCCAGCAAGGCAGCCAGCCCACCCCCCAGTAGCATCCCCACCCAGGGGGACAGGGCCAGGTGGTTGAACATGAGCCCTGCAGTATACGCTCCTATCCCTATGAAGGCCCCGTGACCCAGGGAAACCAGGCCGAAGCGTCCCATGTAGGACCAGGCAGTTGCAATGAAGGCCCAGATGAAGATAAGTGTGGCTATGTGCAGAAGGTAAGGCGAAACCTTGAGGAGCGGGAATATCAAGGCTGCCGAAAGCGGCAGTACTGGAAGCCAACGCTTCAAGGATCCACACCTCCCTCCATCTTGCCTTGCACTGGGGGCTACCTCGCCCCCCTGGCCCCCAGGAGCCCCTGGGGCCGCACCAATACGACCAGAATGAAGATCACCAGAGCCAGTATTTCGGCCACCTCGGTGGAGGTGAACACCGCAGCCACAGAGGTCACTACACCTATTATGAAGGCTCCCAGGAAACCACCGGCCAGATTCCCCATCCCCCCAAGGACCACTATGATGAAGGCCATCAACGTGAAGCTTCCCCCGAAATGAGGGTGCACCGAGTATATGGGCGAGAAGAAGGCTGCTATGAGGCCGGTGAGGGCCCCCCCTATGGTCAAGGTGAGAAGGTATATGCGGCCAGGGTCAATGCCCATGAGCCTGGCGCATTCAGTGTCCTGGGCTATGGCTCTTATGGCCAGTCCCACGTAGGTACGCTGCAACACGAAGTACAGGATCCCCAACACTGCGAGGGCTCCCAGGAAGGCCAGGAGGTTTGATGTTTTCAAGAAAAGATTCCCCAGGCTCACCACCGGCAGATCCACCCGCACACCCCTTAGGTCCGCGCCCCAGATCACGTGGGCCAGGTTCTCGAAGACTATGATGAGACCGGCCAGAGCCAAGAGCTGGTTCAGCCTCTCTACCCCCAAGAGAGGTCTTATTACCAGAAGGTGAAGCAAAGCTCCCCAGATGGCCATGGCTGCCACTGCCACAGCTGAAGCCGCCAACAAGGGCACCTCATAGATGCTCCTGAGGGTATAGATGAGGTACATCCCCAGCATGACGCACTGGCCATAGGCCATGTGAATCACCTTTACCACCCCGAAGATAAGGTTCAGGCCAAAGGCCAGAAGGGCCAGGACCCCCCCTAGCAGGATCCCGTTGGCCAGAGCGTTCAGTAGAAGTATTTCCATGTCTCAAAGCCCCAAGTAAGCCTGTCTGATGTACGACTCCTGGGAGAATTCCTCTCGGGTGCCCTGGAGCCTCACTCTGCCTGATTCCAGCAGATAAGCCCGATCCGAGAGCTCAAGGGCTTTTCGCACATTCTGCTCCACCATCAAAATCGAATACCCCTGGGACTTGATCCTGCTTATGAAATCAAATAGCATGCCCACCACCAGAGGGGCCAATCCCGAAGAGGGCTCGTCCAGGAGGATCAGCCTGGGTCCGGACATGAGGCTTCTGGCAATGGCCAGCATCTGCCTTTCCCCTCCGCTGAGGGTGTCAGCCAGCTGCAACCTGCGCTCGGCCAGCCTGGGAAAAAGCTGGTAGATCTCCCCCAGGTTCCTGTCCGCAGCCCCTCTGGCCTTTCTTATGTACGATCCAATCTTGAGGTTCTCCAGGACCGTCAAATGGGGGAAAACCCTGCCCCCCTCTGGCACGTGGGCTATGCCCAGCTCCACTATCCTGTGGGCCTGGAGGTTATGAACAGCCTGGCCCAGAAACCTTATGGATCCGTTTCTGCAGGGCAGTAGACCGCTTATGGCCCTCAAGAGCGTGCTCTTGCCCGCCCCGTTGGGACCTACGGTTATGACAGTTTCCTGCTCCCGCACCTCCAGGCTCATGTTGAAAAGGGCCTGGAACTCCCCATAAAAGACATCTATGCCCTGAACTTCCAGCATGAAGTGACCCGCTCTTTTCCAAGCCCGGTTTGTTCACCCAGGTCCAGCACATCCAGGGCCAATGCTCCCCCAAGCCCCCGGGTTGCTTTGAGCTGTCCAGGCCCAGGACCCTTCCCGGGTGTTGTTTCACGGGCAGACTGTTTCAGACAGAGTCGCTTTCCCGCCACCAACCCAGCTCTTGGCCTGCATTATCCACTGCTTGCCAACAATGCCGGCCGGAGGCTCATACTCCCTCCTGCCCCAGATATGCCTCTATGACCTTCCTGTCTCGAGCCACCTCCTGGGGAGTTCCCTCTGCTATGACCTGGCCGTAATCCAGCACCGTCACCCTCTCCACCAGATTCATCAGGGCCCCCATGATGTGCTCGATCCAAAGTATGGTTATACCCAACTCCTGGTGTATCCGGCGAAGTACCCCTGAGGTGCGCTCTATCTCCTCCTGGTTGAGTCCGCTCATCACCTCGTCGGCCAGAAAAAGGCTGGGCCTTGTGGCAAGCACCCTGGCCATCTCCAGGCGCCTCAAGTTGCCTGCTGTGAGCTCCCCGGGCCTGGTATGCTCCTCAACCTCCAGCCCCACAAACTCAAGCCAATGCATTGCCTCTTTCCTGGCCTCCAGTTCAGAGAGATCCCCCTTTTTCCGCCCGAAAAGAGCCCCCACCATCACGTTTTCCACCACATCCATCTCCCTGAAAGGCCTGGGGATCTGGAAGGTCCGCGCTATTCCTGCGTGACAGATCCGATCCGGGGTCCAGCGCGTTATATCTTTGCCCTGGAATCGAACCTGCCCGCTGGAAGCTGGATAGACTCCTGAGATGACGTTGAAAAGGGTGGTTTTCCCTGAACCGTTGGGGCCGATGAGCCCCCTGAACTCCCCTTCCCTGATCTGGAGGCTCACCCGGCTCAAGGCCTGGAACCTCCCAAAGAACCTGCTGACCGAATCCACCTCTATCATACGGATCTGCTCGCTGTGGATTTGGCCCCAGGCTGGAGGGCTCAGGATTGCCCCAAGCCCGGAGCCTCGTTTGTCTTTTTCACTTGGCCGCCAGAGGATTCCCGGCTGGCATGGGAATCTTGGACTCTGCCGTGGCCATGGCAGCAGGCCACACAACCTTTACGCTCTGATCCACCCATTGCATGACCACCGGATAGGAGGAAAGGTTCTGCCCTGCGTACTCATGCTCAGGCGGGGCGAACTTCATCCCGTATCCGCAAGGGGATGCCCCCTCGGGTATCTCCAGCTCAAGGGCTGCTTTGCGGATGTTCTCAGGAGTGGGGCTGCCGTATTTCTCCACAGCATGATCCAGGGTCTTCAGGAGCATCCAGGCGTGCCCGAATCCCATGGTAGCATGCGCTGGCGGAGACGGCTCGTTGTGCTTCTGGGCATAGCGCTTCAGGAACTCCTGGATCACAGGGCCCACGTCCTCCTTGAGTTTTTTCACATCCAGGTTTTGGGCAGGAGCGGTGTCCACATTGTGAAGGTAGCTCACCAGCTCCTTGCCCAGCTGCTTTTCCAAATTGGGGAAATTGGCATAGCCGGCACCATGGCCTATGATGGCCTTGGTGGTCAGGCCAAGTTCCCTGGCTTGCTTGGTGAAAAGCACTATGTCGGGGTAGTAGCCCGTGTGGAGTATCACGTCGGGCTTGGCCGCCTTCAACTTCAGGATGAGGGCTGAGAGATCGTTGGCCCTGTGGTTGTAACCTTCATGGTGCACCATGTTCATTCCGTACTTCTTGAGAGCTTCCAGATTGGCGGCCTGGACGCTTGTGCCATATGGGCCATCCTCGTAAATCACGGCAACTCGAAGCTGCTTGGGCTCCTTGTGCCCGAACCTGGAGAGGTTGTCCTTGAGCATCTCCACTGAGGTCTTCCCCCACTGGGAGCCCATGGGCTGAGGCCTGAAAACGTACTGCTGGTGCCTGCCCTTGACCACGGCATCTGAAATGGCAATGGTGACCCATAGAATGGTCTTGTTCTGCTCGCAGATAGGGGCCAGGGGGACCGCTATGGAGCTGGAGTAAACCCCAAGGATCACAGGCACCTTCTCCACGTTTATGAGCCTCTCGGCTTCCCTTATGGCCACATCCGGATTGGACTGGGCGTCGGAAACAACAGGCAGGATCTCGTACTTTCCGCCCACTCCTCCCTTCTCGTTCCACATCTCTATGGCAATAAGGGAACCCCTGTGGCCGGCCTCCGCCCCCGCCAGGGCAAAAGAACCCGTAAGGGAATTTAAAAGTCCTATCTTGAGCTTTTCCTTGGCAGATGCATCCATTATAATCCCGAATACAAGAATACTTACCAACAACAAATACGTGATAACTTTTTTCATATCGCACCTCCTGACTGATTTAAGAAACCAAAATACAACGTCTCACAATCTTTCTTGAGATCTTTTGCCTTTGGAGAGTCCTATCAAACCCTATTATGTCAGCCTCTTGGCCTGGCTGAAGCTCGATTTGATTTGTTCTCGGCTCTATATCATCCCTGTACGAGTCTGTCAAGCCTCGCTCGAAAAGCTTTCTCAGCCTCACTCCTTCCAAAAATTTACCCGAATACTTTCCTAAGTAGGTCCTTTTGCACCTTCCCTCCTGGATTTCTAGGGAGGGGTTCTTGAAGAATCTCCACGAATCTGGGCACCTTGTAGTCCGCCAGGAACTGAGAACAAAACCCCTGGATTTCCTGCTCGGTGCTGTGCTGTCCCTCCTTGAGCACCACGAAGGCCTTGACCTGTTCCCCGAACACAGGATCCGCCACGCCCACCACGGCAGCCTCCAGGGTCTTGGGAAAAGCATACAGGACGTTCTCCACCTCTATGGAATAAATGTTTTCACCCCCTCGAATGATCATGTCCTTCTTGCGATCCATGAGCCAGAGGTACCCCTGCTCATCCATCCTGGCCAGATCCCCGGTGTGCAACCAGCCTCCCCTGAAAGTCTTCAGGGTCTCCTCTGGATCTTCCCAATAGCCCCTTGCTATACCAGCTCCTTTAAGGAGAAGCTCCCCCACCTCCCCCGCACCCACGTCTTTTCCCTGCTCGTCCACAACCCTGGCCTCGGTGCAGGGGGTGGGAAACCCCACTGAACCTGCCTTTCTGAGGGCATCTTCAGGCGGCAAGGCGTACTGAAGGGAGGTCCCCTCAGTGAGGCCTCCGGCATTTATAAGGGAGGCCCCGGGGAAGGCCTGCTGGAGTTTCAGGATGAGCTCCGGGGGGCAGGGGGCCCCACCATACACTATGGTGCGGAAGCTGCTCAGATCTCGACTCTGGAAACCGGGAGACAGGAGCATGAGCCAGTATATGGTGGGAACTGAAATACTTAGGGTGACACGCTCTCTTTCTATGATCTCCAGGGCCTTCTCAGCCTTGAAGGCCCTCATGAGCACCGTGGTGGAGCCGAGGTAAAGGGATTTACAAAGCTGGGTGTGAAGCCCGGTCACGTGGAAAAGGGGCACCATTATCAGGTCCACATCCTGGGGCCCTGAGGAGAAGACCCGGCTGCAGGCTTGGGCGGTGTTCACCACATTGCGGTGGGTGATCATGACCCCTTTGGGGCTCCCGGTGGTCCCAGAGGTGAAGATGATGCTGCAAAGATCTTCCTCCTGCACATGCTCAAGGCAGGGCGGAGGGGCATCCGGTCCTTCCAGGAGATCCTGCAAGGGCTGTGCGCCTGGAGAGGGGAGCCCCAGCTTGTAGATCCTCTCAATCCCCTGGAGTGCCTCTTCAAGGCTTTCCAACTCGGCCCAGGTATCCTGCCCCGCAACCAGGATCTTGGGCCTGGCCTTGAGTAATTGCGGGAGAAGCTCCCGAGCCTTGAGCCTGGCATTGAGGGGCACGAAAATGCCCCCCAAGGAGGTCACGGCCAGGTAAAGGACCACGAACTCAGGGCAGTTGTTGAGAAGCACTGCCACCCTGTCCCCTTTTCTTAGGCTGCATCTCTCAGAAAGGGAAAATGAGGCCCTGTTCACAAGGCAGGCCAACTCCTTGTAGCTCCACCTCAGCTCCTCACAAATCAAAGCCAGCCTATCTGGGTTTCGAGCAAGGGATTCCCTGAACATGTGAGGAAGGCTGGAGGGCCTCTCCTTGTAGATGAGGAGTTCTTCTCCTTCTATGAGCTCTCTTGTTACTCCCTCCTTAGACCAGGACATTTTCCCCACCTTGCTGTCTCATCAAGGCCCTTAAGCTCAGGCCATTACCCCGGACCTAGTCCATCAGCTGCCCTCCGTTCACATCCAGGATCTCTCCTGTTATGTAACTGGCCTCATCAGAAGCCAAGAAGAGCACGGCCCTGGCCACCTCCTGGGGGCTGCCCAGTCTGCCCATGGGAATCTGAGAAAGGTACAGGCTCCAGTCCCCCCCTGTGATCATGCGGGTCATGTCTGTCTCCACCACCCCAGGGGCTATGGCGTTCGCTCTCACACCAAAAGGCGCCAGCTCTTTGGCCAGGGACTTGGTCAAGCACATCACCGCTGCCTTGGACGCGGAGTAGTGGGCCCCCACCGCAATTCCTCCCAGCTTGCCAGCCACGGAGCCCATGTTGATGATGCACCCGGCCCGCTGGGCTTTCATGGTACCCATTACGGCCCTGGAACAAAGAAACACGCTTTTGAGGTTCACTTCCATGACCCTGTCCCAATCCCTCTCCTGGATGCTCTCTATGGGACCCACGAGGCATATCCCTGCGTTGTTCACAAGCACATCCAGCCTCTTCCAAGAGGAGAGGAGTTCCTGGAGGGCCTCCTCCACTTGCTGCCCCTTGGAAACATCCAGCTGCCTCACAACCGCCTCACCCCCTCTGCAGGAGATCTCTTGGGCAACATCCAGGGCGGTTTTTTCGTTGAGGTCCCACAGAGCCACCTTGGCCCCTTGCTGGGCAAAGGCAATGGAAACAGCCCTTCCAATGCCTGCCCCTGCCCCTGTGACAATCACGGTTTTCCCCTCGAACCTCATGCGGAAGCCTTCCCTTGTTTTCCTGGGGGGCTCAGCCCAGCTGGAAATAGACCCTCCTGACCTGCTCCTCATGCATGAGCTCCTGGCTGGGACCCTCAAGGCCCACCTTCCCATGCTCCAGGATGTAAACCCTCTGAGTGAGATCCAGGGCCAGGCTGGCGTCCTGCTCCACCAGCATAACCATGATCCCGGATCTCCAGATCTCCATGATCCTTTCGGCCAGATGCCCCTTGACCAGGGGGGAGAGTCCTATGGAAGGCTCGTCCATCATCAGGAGCCTTGGCTTGCCCATGAGGGAGCGGCCTATGGCAAGCATTTGCTGTTCCCCCCCACTCAAGGTGCCCGAGATCTGGGCCTTGCGCTCAGCCAAGACCGGGAACAGGCCGTACACCTTCTCCATGTCACTGCGAATCCCTTCCTTATCCCTTCGCAAGAAGGCCCCCATCTGCAGGTTTTCCTCCACGGTGAATTCCGGGAAGAGCTGCCTCCTCTCAGGGCAGTGGACTATTCCCCTGGCGATTATCTCGTGAGGTTTTTTGGCCTGGATGGGCTCCTGCTCCAAGAGTATCTCCCCCTGCACAGGCACCATTCCTGATATGGCCCTCAGAAGCGTGCTCTTCCCGGCCCCGTTGGGCCCCACCACTCCCAGCATTTCACCTGGCTCCACATGGAGGCTGAGCCCGGCCAATCCCACAGCCTTCCCGTAGTAAACCCTTATGTCCCTAACCTCCAGGAAGTGCACTTCAAGGCCTCCTCTGACCCAGATAGGCTGAAATCACCTTCTGGTCCTCCATGACCTCTTGGGGGGATCCCTCGGCCACCTTCTCCCCGAACACCATGGCCACCACCCTTCCGGCCAACCTCAAGAGATCCTTTAGCCTGTGCTCGATTATGACCATTGTCTGGCCAGAGTCGTGCATCTCTGTTATGGCCCTGGAGAGAATGGTTGCGTCTTCTGCATCCAGACCTGAGAAGGGCTCATCCAGGAGCAACACTTCCGGCTCGGTGGCCATGGCTCGGGCTATGTCCAGGAGTCTCAGCTCCCCAAAGGCCAGGCTCCCTGTCTTCTCCAAGGCCCGATTTGCCAGACCCATCTTTTCCAGATACTCCATGGCCCTCTTCCAGGGCTTGCCTTTGAAGGCTTTTCTCGCCCTGGGGCATAGAAGCGGCACCATGACGGTCTCCAGCACGCTCATATCCTTGAAGAGTTCTACAAGCTGGAATGTGCGGGTCATGCCCCGGTTGACCACCTGATGGGGCCTGAGCCCTGTGATATCGGATCCCTTCAAGATGACCTTGCCGCTGTCGGGCCTCAGAAAACCCGTCATGAGGTTGAAAAGAGTGGTCTTGCCCGCCCCGTTGGGGCCTATGACACCCACCAGCTCCCCTTCCTCCACCTCCATATGGAAATCCAGCAATGCCTGTAGGCCCCCGAAAGCCTTGCTCAAGCCTTTCACTTGGAGAATCTTGGACATTCAGCTAATCCTTTGGTTGTTCCCCTAGGGTCCCCATGAGCGCGTGCTGCGGGCCCTTGGCCCGTTAGCTCAGGAGCTCACAGTCCAACCGGCTCTCACCCGGTTGAGAAGCCTGCTTGCAGCACTGGGCCCTTGTTCTCACCGGCCCTGAATCGCACGGAACCATCTCATCCCTGCCTCAAGCCCCTTAGTCTTTCCCCTGCCCTGAGAAAAAGATCCAAGAGCCCCTTTGGGGCAAAAAGGATCACCACCACTACTGCAGCACTATAGATGAGCAAGCGAAGCTCCCCCATGAACCTAAGGGACTCATTCACCAGCGTCAGCAAATAGGCCCCTATTACCGGCCCGATTATGGAGCCCATTCCCCCTACCACCGCCATCATGAGCACCAGGGAGGATAGGGAATCATGGGCCATCTCAGGGCCCACATGCATCTGGGCGTGCCCGTACATGGCCCCTGCCAGTCCTGCTATACTGGCGCTGATTACAAAGGCAATGATCTTGTACCTGGTGGTGTCGATCCCGGAGCCCTGGCTGGTGCTCTCATTCTGGCCTATGGAGCGAAGAGCCAGTCCAAAGGAGGAGCGGGAGAGGAAATAAAGGCCTGCCACGCTGCCCAGCATGAGCAGAGCCGAGAGGTAGTAGTTCCCCAATGGACTGGGTGTTAACCAATCCAGACCAGAGAGGCCCTCTTCCCCCCCGAATATCTCGTGGCGGATCATGATCCATTTGTAAAGAAGCGCGGCAAAACAGAAGGTCACTGCAGCGAAATAGGGTCCCCGCAGCCTCAGGGTGAAGGATCCCACTATGAGGCCGCAAAATGCCGCCAGGACTGCCCCTGCTGGAAGAGTCAGCCATGGACCAAAGCCCAGGTGTTTGTTGAGGAGAGCCCCTGCAAAACCAGCCCCTCCAATGAAAAAGGCATGCCCGAAATTCACGTTTCCTGTGAAGCCCGTCAGGAGGTCCCAGCTGCAGGCCAGCATCACGTAATAATGGCAAAGGAACAGCAGTTCCAGGTGGTAGATCTCATCCAGGACCAAGGGGGCCAGCATCACCAGGAGTCCGAACCCCCCAAGGCTGGCCAACCGCCTTATGATGACACCCCTGCCAAAAAAGAGCTCCACCTCTTGCAGGCAGGGGCTGCCCATGGCGCTTTCCTGTACAGGCCTTGATTTCATCTTGCCTAGCCCCCAGGGATCATGGGTTCATTGAGCCCTTCTGCCCATCAAGCCTCTGGGTCGAAGGACCAGGATCAGTATTATGGCCACGAGGTAGACCATGTCAGGGTAGTTGGCCGAGACCAGCCTGCTGACCAGGGTCTCTGCGTAGCCCAGTAGCATGGCTGAAAGAATGGCCCCTTCCAGGCTGCCCAGGCCCCCGATGATCACCACGGCAAAGGCCTTGAACAGCGGAAATGCCCACATCCCCGGCACGGCCTCCAGGATTGGGGCTATCAGGACCCCGGCTGTGCCGGCCAGGGCCGCGGATATCCCCATGGTAAGCAGATAAACCTTCTCGGGCTGTATTCCCACCAGCACCGCCGCATCCAGATTCTGGGCCACGGCCGAGATGGACTTGCCTGTCCTGGTGGTCTTTATGAACACCCACAGGGCTGCAACCGAAATCCAGGAAACCACCATTGTCAGCAACTTCTGGTAGGTGACCCGCACGTTCCCCAAGAGCAGCTCCCCTGTCAGGAAATCCTGGACTGCTTTCCCGTGCGGACCGAAAAACACATACATGATCTCCTGGAAGAGAAGTGCCAGGGCCAGGGTGATCAGGAGCACATAGGCGTGGTTCTGCCTCATGGGTTTGATGAAAAGCCTCTCCACCACCGCCCCCGCCAAGGAGGTGCCCACTATTGCCATGGCCGCCGAGAGCACCACGTGAATCCCCAACAGGCTCATGAAGGTGTAGCCCAGGTAAGCCCCCAGCATATAGAATGCCCCGTGGGCCAAGTTGATGATCCCGGCCACCCCGAAAATGAGGGTGAAGCCCACGGAGATCAAGGTGTACAGGGAGCCCCAAAGTGTTCCCAGGACAAGGATGTCCAACAAGGTGCTCATGTCGCCCCCAGGCTGGGTTGGACCTCCGAGGCCCTCCCAGCGCCCGGCTGGATCCTACTTTCTGTCTTGCTCATTTCTTCCACCAGGGAGGGGGGGTGAAATCCCCGGTCTTGAACTGCTCGGGCCAGACCACCACCTGTTTCCCCCCTTCCTGCCACTGCACCATGGGCATTACGTATCGGCCCTCTAGGAGGTCGTGGGATTCCTTGTCGAAGCCTATCTCTGGGTGGAGCACCCCCTTGTAAGATATCTTCTCAAGCCCGTCGATGATGTCCTTGGATTTGAGGGACTTCTTTTGTCTTATGACCTCTGCGAGCATATACACCCCGTCGTAGGTGAAGCCGGTCGTGTACACAGGGTTGGTCCCGAAGAGTTTCACATACTTGTCCCACATTGGAATGGTCTTTTCCGTGAGGGGAGCCCTGGCAATGAAGTTGTATGTTATCTCGCCCAGACACTTACCCCCTGTCATCTCCCAGAACTTGGAGTCCATTCCTTGCACATCGCAAAGTCCCATGGGGGCTGATTGGCTGTCTTGCCAGGCCTTGACCAGAGGGATGCTGGCCGCATGGCTGACGATTTGGGCTATCCACTGGGCACCCTTGCCCCTGATGGCTGCGAAGGTGGGGGAGAAATCCTTCACATCCACATCGAACATCTCGTAGAAAACCACTTCCAGGCCAGCATCTTCCAGGTCCTTTTTCAGGGCTGGGGCATACTGGTGAACCCACTTGGCGTTTTCAGCCAGGATGGCTATCTTCTTGTATCCCAGCTTCTTGTGCACGAACTCCACAAGGAACTTGGCCGCCCATTTTTGCTGCCTTATATCCGAATTGATCATGTTTCGGAAGAAGTACTTGTACTTCTCGTATTCCTTTTTCACATTGTTGGTCAGATCAATGGAGGCGGTTCCGGTGGCCATATACACTATCTGGTACTGGGGAAGGTAGGGCTGGATGGCCAGGGCCACCCCGCTGGAGTAGCAGCCTATGAGCACATCCACCTTGTCCTCCAGCACAAGCTTCTTCATGGCCGTGATGCCTTTTTCGGGCTTGCCCTCTGTGTCGCCTACAAAGAGCTCCAGCTTCTTGCCGTGGATGCCTCCGGCCTCATTGATCTCCTCCACAGCCATCTTGGCCGCGTTGTGAATCCCCTGGCCTTGAGGGAGCTGCACAGGACCCAAGGAGCCTATCCGGATAGTTTTTGCCTTGTCGAAGTCCCTGTTGGCTGCCTGGGATGGCTGGGTGGACAAGGCCAGCAAGAAGACCATTCCTAGAACAGTGAGGAAACCCTTCCTTTTCATGGCCGTACCTCCTCCCTTTTTGATTGACCCCTCCCGGGGTCCTGTGGCCCTGTGGGGGGTTTCATCCTTCCTCAACCCCCTCTTTTCACTTTCCCCGGAACTTTCAAAGCTCCCTGGGCGGGCTGGCAGCTAGCCCCTGGTCCTTGAGTTTTTCCAGCAACCAGCGGTTTACGGCAATGGCCGCATCCAAGGCCGCGGGCTCCAGCATTAGGTCGTGACCAGCCTCCGGCACCAAGAGTTTTTCGCAGCCATAAAAATCAGCAAGCCTCTCAAAAGGATGAACCACGGTCCTGTCGAACTGGGCTCCCACCACCAGAATCGGGCAGGCGATTCTCTGCCTTTGGATCAGGGTTTTCCCCAGGCCGTAATCGTTCATGGCAGAGGGGGACTCAGGCATTAACCTTCTGTACAAATCCTGGAACTCCCTCTGCTCCATGCGGTGGAACCAGACTTCTTTGGCCTCTTGGGCAGTGAGCATGAAAGGCTTGTGTGTGGGAAGGGCTCCCCTTATGGGCCCTAGTTGGCCAGGCCCCACCGAGGCCACGAGCACCAAGCCCCTCAACTCCAGTCTCTCAGCCACCATCTGGGCTATGATCCCGCCCATGCTGTGCCCAATCAGGACTGCGGGCCGACCTATCCACCTGAGCACCTGGAGCACGTCCTGAACATAGTTCTCCAGGGTCACCTTCACATAGGCTTTCATGGGCAGCTTGTAGGAACCTTCATGGTTGCGAAGGGACATGGAAAAGCTGTCCCAACCAAAGGCCGCGAAAAACTTGAGCCACTTCTCAAACGCCCACCAGCCGTGGGAAACCCCGTGAACCATCAACAAAGGGGTGGAAAAAGTTGTGGGAAGGGGCGCAGTGGCCTGCTTCACGAAAAGGCCTCCTACAACGTGGTCTTGCTCAGGGATCAAGAGCACTTTTTACTCCTTACTCCAAGGCCCGTTGTTTCGGCTCCGCGAGTTGTGCAAGATCCAGGAGCCAGACCATGCCCCTCCCCCATGTCCGCTGTCTGGCTCCTGCTTCTTGGGTCTGGTTCGGCCTGCATTGCCAAGGGCCATTACCCTGGCAAAGCCCCACTGGGTTTGGGGGCCTTGGCCCTCACTGCCCTAAACCGGTCGAAGGATGCGAGTCAGCCCCCTTTGTATTCCACCAGCTCTACCACTATTCCGTCCGGGTCGCGCATATAGGCCACCCTCACCCCTTCGCGAACCAGCTGGGGCTCACTGTGGAATCTCACCCCTGCCTCTTGCAGCCTCTCGTACACTTTCTGCAAGTCCTCCACCTGAAAAGCCACGTGGGTGATTCCCCTGTCGCAAACAGGCCTGTCAGGGGGATAGGGCCTGCCCTGGGGGGAGTGGTACTGGAAAAGCTCCAGCCGGCCACCGGAGCTCTCCAGCATGGCGTAGGACACATCCACCTGGGAAAGCCCCAGGACCTTCTCCAGAGCCTGGCCCTTTCTATGCTCCAGGCGCCAAAGGAGTCTCATTCCCAGAAGATCCCGGTAAAAAACAATGGAACGCTCCAGATCCGTCACGCTCATCCCGGTATGATGCACTTCAGGGCTCATGGATTTCTCCCCCCAGCAGCATGGAGAGGCCTTCCTGTCAATTCCATGGCCACCTCGGCAATTGCCTCGGAAAGGGTTGGATGGGGTTTCAGGATCTCCCCGAGCTCCTCCACAGAAGCCTCCAGCCTCATGGCCAATAAGCATTCCCCCAGGAGTTCGGTGGCATGGGGCCCCACCATGAAGACCCCCAGGATCTGACCAAGCTCTTGTTCTGCCACGAGTTTAACCAAGCCTTCCCCCTCTCCCACGGCAAGGGCCTTTCCGTTGTGGCCAAAGGGAAACCTGGCCACCTTCACAGCATAGCCGGCTTGTCTTGCCTGCATCTCGCTCAGACCGGCCCAGGCAGCTTCAGGGGAGGTGTAAATGCAATAGGGCACCCTCTGGTATTCCATCCGGGCAGATTCCCCAAACATGTTTCTGACCGCCACATCCGCCTCCCCAAAGGCCGCGTGCGCCAGCATGGCTCGGCCAGTGACATCCCCGGCAGCGTACACACCTGGCAGGCTTGTGCTCATGGTTTGATCTGTCGTGATGAACCCCCCCCTTGTTTCCAGGTTGAGTTTTTCAAGCCCCATGCCTTGGGTGTTGGGAATCCTTCCTGCAGCCAGGAGCACCTGGTCCACCTCCAATCTCAGGAGCTCTCCACGGCTTCTGCAACAGACCTCTACCTCCTGTACCCCTGGCTTCACCTCCTCAACCATGGTCTGGGTCAGGACCCGAATCCCCCTTTTTTCAAGCCCCCTTTGGAGGAGTTCTCCCAGCTCCTTGTCAGCCTCTGGGAAAAGCCGAGGCAGCATTTCCAGGACCGTGACCTGGGCTCCCAGGCCCTTCATTATTTCCGCCCATTCCAGACCCACGGCACCTCCCCCTATCACGGCCAACCTCTCTGGCACCCTCCCCATTTCCACCAGGTGATCACTGTAAACCACAAGCTTCCCGTCGGGCCTGAGATTCTTAAGAGTGGAAGGGCTGGAGCCCGTGGCTATGAGCAGGTTCCTGGCTTCATGGAATTCTTCTTCACCATTGGCTTTGACCGACATCCTTTTGAAATCCAGGAGTTGTCCAACCCCCTTCCGGATCTCCACCCCCAGGCTCCTGAGCAGCCTCTCCAAGCCCGAGTGAAGACCTTCCACGACCTTGTTCTTTCTGGCCAACATCCTGGGGATCTCCAGGGTTAGGGCCGAACCCCCGTTGAACAGCTCGGAAGTCTTCACCTTATGGAAAAGCCCCGCATCCCACAGGAAGCACTTGGTAGGTATGCATCCCTTGTGAAGACAGGTCCCCCCGAGCCTTTCCTTTTCCACCAGGAGCACCCTGGCCCCCCTCTGGGCGGCCCGAATGGCTGCTGAATAACCCGCGGGCCCCCCTCCCAGAACTGCCAGGTCCCAGGCTCTTAGGCTGGCTGGCCTGGAACCAGAGGGCCCAGTCGGGGTGGCTGCCTGCAGCTCCTGGGCCGCTGGAGGGAGCTCAGAAGGAGCTATGGAGAGCTCTTCGCCCTCCTCCAGGATCAGGGCAACTACCGTGAGAAGGGGCACCTCCACATCTTCCTGTACCAGAATCCTGCCCAGGATCCCGCTGGCCGGGGATTCCACTTCTGTAACCACCTTCTCTGTCTCCACCTCAAAGAGAACCTCCCCTTTCAGGACCCTCTCCCCCTCTTTCTTGTGCCACTTGAGGATCCTTCCCTTCTCCACTGTTATGCCCAACATGGGCAATACCACCTCTATAGCCATGAGAGGCTCCTAACCCGGATTCTAAGCCAAGGCCGTGGAATCTGGGGACTCAGGCCCGGCCGGCTCCCAAGAATGACAAACTCCCATTCCCATGCTCCTGCACCCCGGAGGGTTTGCTGGTACATGCGCTTTGGGGGGAATCCAGGGAGGCAGGCTGCCTGGGGCCTTCAAGCCCAGCCCTCCCTTGCACTTTTCACTCCAGCCGGGTCAGAAAGCCGGCTGGCCTTTCCAGACGCACCTTCAGGGCTTTTAGGAACTCCGCACCCATGGCCCCGTCCACGATTCTGTGGTCTGCGGAGAGTCCCACTCTGGCCACTTTTCTAACAGTCACCCTCCCATCCCTCAGGCTCAGCTCTTCGCGGGTCTTGCCCACCGTCAACAAGCCGCTTTGAGGTGGATTCAAGATGGCCGTGAAGAACAGGATTTCATAACGGGCAAGGCTGCTGATGGTAAATGTTCCCCTTTCCAGCTCCTCCAGCCTGAGTCCCCCGCTTCTTGCCCTTTCCACCAGTTCCGCACGAAGCCTGGCCAACCTGCCCAGGCCCAATTTATCTGCCTTCGGGATGGCCGGCACTATGAGACCTTGGGGCACGGCCACGGCAAGCCCAACGTTTATCTCAGGCGCAACCAGTATCTGCTCTCCCTCCAGCCTGGCATTGAGCAGGGGAAAATCCCTGAGGGTAAGGGCCGTGGCCTTGATTATCAGATCGTTGATGGAAAGTTTCACTCCCTCTTTTTCCAGGACAAAGGGCCGAAGCTCCTCCTTCACCTGTTCCAGGCGATCCATCTCGGCATCGCAGAACAGGTGGATGTGGGGGGCTGTCTGGGCGCTTTGGCTCATTCGGCGAGCTATGGCCTTTCTCATGGGATCCATCGGCATTGACCTGGGTTGCGGCTGAGGTGCCTCTGGGCTTTCACCCGCCCCTGCCATATCCCTGGCAGCTAGAATCACATCCTCCAGCATGATTCTTTCCCTGGTGCCGGCCTTGGAGAGAGCCTCCAGAGGCAAACCCAAAGCCTCTGCCAATTTCTTGGCCACTGGAGAAACCCTCAACCGATCCCCGGGGACTGCGTTTTCCGCCCCCTGGAGGTCCCTCAATAGCACCACTCCCCCTGGGCCCGAACCCTTCAGCTTGCCCAGATCCAGGCCCTGTGCCTTTGCTTTCCACCTGGCTGCCGGCACGGCCGGCACTATGGGGCCCTGCATACAAAACCTCCCAGACCAGGATTACAAATATGCTCTGAGCCTCTCCACCGCAGCCCTTATGTCCTCCTCGTCGGGTATGTACATCTGCTCAAGGGGGGGGCTGAAAGGCACAGGGGTATCCGGTGAACCCACTCTCAGGACAGGGGCCTGCAAGTACTGCACAGCCTCCTCGGCGGCCAGGGCCGCTATCTCGGCCTGGATGCCGCAGGTCACGGTTCCTTCATCCGCCACTATGAGCCTGCCAGTCTTTCTCACGGAATCCAGGATTGTCTCCTGGTCCAGGGGACGCAGGGTGCGGGGGTCTATTATCTCCAGCTCCACCCCTTCCCGGGAGAAATCCTCTGCCACCCTCAGGGCCCTGTTGACCATCTCGTGGGTGGCCACTATGGTTATGTCCCTTCCCCTGCGCCTGATCTCCGCCCGGCCAAAGGGAATGGTGTAGAACTCCTCCGGCACAGGCCCCTTGGTGGCATAAAGCTTCTTGTGTTCCACGAAAAGAACAGGATTCTCCTCTTGGATTGCCGTGTTCAGAAGGCCTTTGGCATCGTAAGGGCAGGAGGGGGTCACCACCATGAGGCCAGGGATGTGTACAAAAAAGGCGTGGAAGCTTTGGGAATGCTGGGCTGCAGCCCCCCTTCCTGCCCCTATGTTTGTCCTCAAGACCATGGGCACCTTTCCCCGCCCCCCGAACATGTAGTGAATCTTGGCCATTTGATTCACTATCATGTCCATGCAAACCGTGGTGAAATCTATGAACATGACTTCCACCACAGGCCTCATGCCTGTCATGGCAGCCCCCACTGCTGCCCCCACGAACCCGGCCTCTGATAAGGGGGTGTCCATGACCCTGTCGGGTCCGAATCTGTCCAGAAGGCCCGCCGTCACCTGGAAGATGCCCCCGTACTTGCCTATGTCCTCCCCCATGAGAAATACCCTTTGATCTCGCTCCATGTTCTGCAAGAGGGCTTCGTTGATGGCCTGGGCATAGGTGAGCTCCCTCATGGGCATCTCCTTGGTATATCGGGCCTTCCCCCTCGTGAGGGGCCAAAGCCTGGCAAGCCAGGACCCGGGGCAACCTGCTCAGCCCATGGCAGAGCCCGGCCTGCTTTGGTCTCAAAGCTGGGCTCCTGCCCGCTCAAACGTACACGTCCTCGTAGAGGTCCTGGGCTTCCGGGAAAGGGCTTTCCTGGGCATACTGTACGGCAGCCTCCATCTCTCCTCTGACCCTTTCCCAGATCTCCTGCAGCCCTTTTCTGCTGGCTACCCTCTTGGCCACCAGGGTCTGTTCCAGCCTCTTTATGGGGCACCTCTCCATCCATTTCTGTACCTCTTCCATGCTCCTGTATCTTCTGCCCTGATTTGGATCCCCCTCGTGGTGTCCCCTCCACCTGTAAGTCTTGCACTCCAGAAGTGTAGGCCCTTCCCCGGCCCTGGCCCTACGAATGGCCTTGCCTGCCTCCTGGAAAACAGCCACCACGTCATTGCCGTCCACGGTCACACCGGGCATCCCGTAAGCTATGGACCTGACCGAGATGTCCTCTATGAGCTGGTGCTGCTTCTGGGAGACCGAGATACCGTAGAAATTGTTCTCGCACACGAAAACCACCGGAAGCCTCCTGACCGAAGCCAGGTTGAGGCCCTCGTGGAAGACTCCGTTGTTGCTGGAGCCGTCTCCAAAGAAACAAACCGTCACCTGATCTGTTCCCCTCAGCTTGCTGGAAAGGGCGGCCCCCACTGCAATGGGGATACCTCCTCCCGCTATCCCGTTGGCCCCCAGGATCCCTATGGACACGTCTGCAATGTGCATGGAGCCGCCCTTGCCTTTGCAATACCCGGTCTTCTTTCCGAAGAGCTCGGCCATCATGTAGCGAAGCTCCGCCCCCTTGGCTATCACATGGCCGTGGCCCCTGTGGGTGCTGGTTATGTAATCCTGCGGTTCCAGCTGGCCGCACACTCCGGCCGCCACGGCTTCCTGACCCACGTAAAGATGGGCCAGCCCGGGGATAAGACCCCTGGCATACAGGTCCTGCACCCTCTCCTCAAAGAGCCGGATTCTCACCATGGTGGTGTAGAGAGACAAGAGCTGATGGCGGGAAAGCTCCATGGCCACCCCCTTACGACTTGGCAGGATGGAGAGCAGGTAAGCAAGGCTCGTGCCTGGCTCGGGGGGTCGGGCTTGGGCCACCAACCTACCGACCTATTTAAAGAATTGGGCAAGACCAGTCTGGAAGCCTCTTGGGGAGGTTATGTATCAAACTGACACATATGTCTCAATATGCTACACCATCGAAAAATGTTTCCTGTTCATGCCCATCTCTCTCATGCGACGATGGAGGGTGCTGCGGGATACCCCCAGGCTTCTGGCGCACTGGGAGATGTTTCCTCCGCATCTCTCCAGGGTCTTCACAATGATTTGCTCCTCCCACTCATGAAGAGGCCTTTCCTGTTGTTCTTCCCAAGCCTTTCCCTCCCGCTGCATCAGAAGCTGTCTCGGTAGGTGCTCCACCTCGATGAAATCCCCTTGGCAAAGGATGGAGGCCCTCTCCAGGCAGTTCTCCAGCTCCCTTACGTTCCCCGGCCAGCCATAGGAAATGAGGACATCCATGGCCTCTTGGGAGATCCTGGTGGTGGGTCGCCTCAGTTGAGCCGCGGTCCTGGCCAGAATGTGCTCTGCCAGCAAGGGTAGGTCCCCCTTCCTTTCCCTGAGGGGAGGTATGAAAATCTCCACCACGTTTAGCCTGAAGTACAGGTCCTCCCTGAAGTTCTTGTGACGAACCTCTTCCATGAGATCCGTGTTGGCGGCTGCTATGACCCTGAGCTCTACCCTCCTGGGACGCTCCTCCCCGAGGCGCATCACCTCCCCCTCTTGCAGTACCCTGAGGAGCTTGGCCTGCATCTCAAGGGGCATGGAGCCTATCTCGTCCAGGAAAATCGTGCCTCCGTCAGCCAGTTCGAATTTCCCTATTTGCCCACCCCTCCTGGCTCCGGTGAAGGCCCCTTCCCTGTACCCAAAAAGCTCTGCCTCGATGAGCTCCCTGGGCACTGCCGCACAGCTCACCGCCACGAAGGGTCCCCCTCTCCTGGGGCTCTCGTTGTGTATGGCCTGGGCAAAAAGCTCCTTGCCTGTGCCGCTCTCCCCCACCAGCAGTACCCTGGAGCCTGTCCTGGCCGCAATCCTGGCCAGTTCTATCTGGCGCCTCAACTTGGGATCCTCTCCCTTGATGTCCGCGAAAGTGAAACGGGCCTGGTTCCCTCCAAACCGGTGTATAAGCTCATGCACCCTCCTGCGCTCTGTCAGGATCAGTATCTTGCCCAAAAGCCTTCCATGGGCCTTAACCGGCCTTACAGATAGTAGGAACGAAGCAGGCCTGCCCGAGGGATTCAGGTTCAGCTCGCAGTCTCTCAAGTCGCTCTCCGAGAGTATCTTTTCCCACAGCCTCTCTTCCACCCCTGCCATCTTTCCGAAATTTTTCCCCAGGAGCTGCCTGCCCGGAACCCCCAGCATCCTCTCTGCCACGCGATTCACATGGGTGACTTGGCCGTGCTCCCCCATGGCCACTATCCCCTCTGATACAGAGTCCAGCAGCGCATCCAGGTAAGAGCTCAGTCCTGCCTTCTCCCTGGCCAGCTGCTCTTCCCTGATCTGTTTTTCCATGGCCTTGGCTGCCGAGGCCACCATGCCCAGGGTGTGTTTGTGAATGCCCCCTGACCTGCCAGAGAGGGTTATGCTCCCCAGCAAGTCCTTCTCTGGAGAGAAAATGGGGGAGGAAGAGCAGGTCCAGGGGTGATGGTTCACGTTGTAGTGTTCGTACCCTGTCACCTGCACAGGGCGACGCAGGAGCAGGGAGAGGCCTATGGCATTTGTGCCCACCTCGTCTTCGCTCCTTCTGCATCCGGGCAGGTAATTGTTGGCCCTGGCCATCTCCAGTATCTCCTGGTCCCCTGAGATCTCCAGGACGTATCCCTCCTTGTCGGCCAGGGTGATGATAAAGCCTGAACCCCGAACCGAGCTGCTAAGCACTTCTAGGAAAGGCCTGGCAGCCTCCACCAAGACCTGGTTGGCCTGGGTTCTTTGCAGAAGCTCTTGTTGGGAAAGCCTCACCGGTCTGGGAGTGGCGTATGGATCCAACCCGTGCTCAAACCTGCATCGCCTCCAGGACTCTTCTATCTCCCGCCTGAGGGAACCCCTGGGCAGGCGGCCCGTGGTCATGAACCTCTTCCAGCACTCCTCATAGGGGTCCTTCTTAACTTCCATGCCTGGCCTCCCTCGCAAACCCTCGGAAGGTTGAACTGCATCCCGGGAAAGGCAGCTTGTGGACCAAAGAGGTTTGCAGGCATAAAATTACCTTCAGGAGTCAGATCGCACAAGGGGGAAAGGCTCATGGGGATTGATTTCAAGAAAGAGGAAGTGGTCTTCCACAGGGAAGAGTATCTGGAGCACCTGGCCCGAATGAGGCCCAAGGATTACCAGCCTCTCTTGGGCAAGAAAACAGTGGCCAAGGGCCCCTGGGAGCACAGGCTTCCCAATCCATATGTACGTGGGGGAAAAGCCTTGGTCTCCTTTGTCACCTGCCAAGGCCATCTCAAGTCTGACATATCAAGGGCCCTGGAACTCCTGGGAGGTTTGGAACCATGCATAAAGCCTCATGACCGTATTCTACTGAAGCCCAATTTCAACAGCGACGACCCCCCTCCCGGATCCACCTGCCTGGAGTTTCTCGCGGCGGTCATAGAACTCTTGAGAGAGCACGGGTGCACAAGGATCTGGGTGGGAGAGAGTGCGGGCAGGCCTTGGGTGCCAACCCAGAAGGTGTTTCGCAACACCGGGCTTTCACAAAAGATGGCAGAGTTGCAGGTTCCCCTTCTGGATTTCGATGTTTCCTACTACCAGGACGTGCCCCTCCAGACCAGCTACTGGGAGCATGTGGCCTATCCCTTGGAACTCCAAGAATTCGACAGGATAGTGTACCTGCCCACCATGAAGACCCATTTTACAGCGGGTTTTTCCATGAGCCTCAAGTTGACCGTGGGGCTCGTGCATCTTTTCGACAGGATGACCCTTCATGCCGACAACAACATGTTTGTCTCCCAGAGAGCTGCCCAGCTGAACATCCCGGTCAAGCCAGACCTGATAATCATGGACGGCAGAATGTCCTTTGTGAGCGGGGGGCCTGCCATAGGACTGAAGGTTCACCCCGGGGTAATACTGGCATCAGGGGATCCCGTGGCCATTGACGTCCAGGGGGTGCGCCTCTTGCAGAATTACGCTGCGGTGAACCACCTGGGAGGGGATCCCTGGCATCTACAGCAGATCAAAGTTGCAAGCGAACTGGGCCTGGGGATTGCAAGCGATAGGGAAATGCTCCTGGTGAGGGCCGGTTGAAGCCAAGAAAGCTCAGGGTTGGGGCCTCTCCTGGCTTGTTTCCCCCCCGGGCGGCTGCGCTGCAGGACTGAGCCTGCCCACCGCACCCGTGTAATGCACAAGGTGGGTGCTGGCAGTGCGAAAGGCCTCCTGGGCTCTTTCCAGTCCTTTCCCAATTTCCTGGAAGCGTTGCTGAAAAAGCTCAAAGTGGCGCTGGGCTCTTCGCACCTCCTCTATGGTACGCTCCACGTTTCTGGCCATCTCGTAGTACTGCTGGGCAATGGCTATGCCCCGCAGAGTCACCGCCAGGGTGTTTGGGGAGACAGGATGCACCTTTCTTTTCCCCAGCTCCTCCCATAGCTTCCCGTCCCGGATGGCTTCGAAATAAAGGGTCTCAGAGGGCAAGAACATTAGGGCCATGTCCATGGTGCCAGCCTCGGGACGAATGTACCTTGAGATACGCACAGCCTCAGATCTCAACACCTGCACCAGCGTCTTTCTGGCTTCTGCCAAACTTTCGGGGCCTGCTGCCTCATCGAAGAGCGCTAATACCTGCTCCCTGGGGAACTTGGAATCAATGGGCAGGTATGCCTTGGGGAATTTCACCAGGGCATCCACCCTGCCTGCCCCCTGGATGGTGGCCTGAAGCTCGAACATGTGTGCCGGCAAGAAATCCGAAAGAAGCCTCTCCAGGGTTGCTTCCCCAAACCCCCCCCTGAGATGCGGAAGTCTTAGCAAAGCGTTCAGCTCCTTTATGGAGGCCCCAACCTGTCCCACCCCTTGGAGCTGTAGCTCGGCTGCCTTGAGGTGTTCCTGAACCTTCTCCATGTGCTGGAAACCCTCCCGCAGGTTCTGGTCCAGCTTGGACTGGACCTGCTCCCCTATGCGCTCTAGACGCTCATCCAGTCTCTTTCTGATCCCTTCCAGCTCTCCCCGGGTAGCCTCCTGCAAGGCACCAAAACGGCTCTCCAGGGCCTGGGTTGAGCGGACAAGACCTTCCTGGAGTTCCATCCGGCCCTGGGAGAGGGTCCCATGAATGTGCTCCTGGATGCTCTGAAACTCGCTTGCCAGCTTCTCCATTAGCCCCAGCCGTACCTCTGCCGAGGACCTCACAATGCGCTCGGCCATGTCCCCACCCTGTCTCTGGAGGGCCTCTGCGAGATGCATCCTTTCATCTGCCAGAAGCCTTCTGAAGTCTTCTTCTTTCAGGCCCCTGATTTCCCGCAGCTTGAGAAGAATCAGGGCTGCAAGCAAGCACAGGAGACCCAACATCACCAACAGAATCTGCTGCTCCATGAAGCTAGCCTCCCCGGGTGCTCACAGGTTGGTTGCCCTCCCAAGTCTATTCCCCCATGAGCCTTGGTGTCCAGCTCATGGCCAGAGTTCAGCCAGGAACATGTGCTAAACTAAAGGGATGATGACCTCCTCAGGACACAGCCGTTTGCTGCTTTTCAACACTCTCACAAGGCGCAAGGAGTGTTTTCGAGCCCTGGACCCACAACGGGTTGGCCTTTACAGTTGCGGCCCCACCGTGTACCGGGACGTGCATCTGGGGAATCTTAGGAGTTTTCTCTTGGCCGACTGGTTGAAAAGGGTCCTGAGTTTCCTGGGCTACAGGGTTTTCCACGTCAAGAACATAACGGACGTGGGCCATATGCGCCAGGAGTTGTTGGAGAGGGGAGAGGACAAGGTCATAGCCGCGGCCCGGAAAGCCGGCATGAGCTCCAGACAAATAGCCGAGCACTACACCAGGGCATTTCTGGAGGACGAAGCCAAGCTAAATATACTCCCGGCAGACCTTTTCCCTAGGGCCACGGAGCACATCCAGCACTGCATCCAGCTCATAGATCGACTCCTGCAAAAGGGCCACGCCTATATAACCGGAGGCAATGTTTACTTTGACGTGGGAAGCTTCAAGCAATACGGGAAGCTCTCGGGGAACCTTCTCCAGGGACTCATGGAAGCAGTGCGGGTGGAGGCTGACCCACACAAGAGAGATCCCAGGGACTTCACCCTTTGGAAGGCCGCAGAGCCAGGCAGGGAGATGAAGTGGCCAAGTCCTTGGGGAGATGGTTTCCCGGGCTGGCACATAGAGTGCTCGGCCATGTCCCTCCACTACCTGGGAGAGCGTTTTGACATCCACACAGGAGGCGTGGACAACATCTTTCCTCATCATGAGGATGAGCTGGCCCAGTCTGAGGCTGCAGTGGGGCACGAGGTGGTCAATTACTGGGTTCACGGTCAGCATCTCTTGGCTGACGGTCTGAAGATGGCCAAGAGCGCGGGCAATGACTACACCATCCGAGACCTGGAGAGCCGCGGCTTCGACCCCTTGGCCTTCCGTTATCTGTGCCTTACGGTCCATTACAGAAGCAGACTCAACTTCAGTCTTGGAGCCCTAAGGGCAGCCCAAAGAGGGCTCTCCCACATGCGCAGACACGCAGAGGGAAGAGCCTGGGAAGAGCTAGAGCTTCCCTGCCGGGGCCGGGCACTCAAGTGGCTTGAGGCTTTCATTGGAGCCATATCGGATGATCTGGCCATGCCCCGAGGGCTGGCAGTGGTCTGGGGAATGCTGCATGACAGAGAATTGGGGGAACCCGTCAGGGCGCGCCTGTTGATTCACATGGACAAAGTCTTGGGGCTGGCTCTGGAGGACTGGCCCGAGCGTGCCAGGGCGGTTCCCCGGGGAAGCTTGGAGCAGCTGGAGCTTAGGAAAGGCTTCAGGGCCAGGGGCTTTTTTCAGGAGGCTGACAGCATCCGCCAGAGACTGGAGAAGGGAGGTCTCGAGGTCAGGGACCTGCCCCAGGAAACCCTCCTCTTGAGGAGGTCTAAGGCCGAGTGGAGAGGCTTGCCCAGGGAGATCTCTTTCTCCCACCAAGTGGGCAACCGCCTTGGGGAACCTGATCAGTACGATTTCACGGTTTCCCTGGTGGCCTGGAACAACTTTGGGGAGATCCTGAGGTGTTACGAGGGGTTGAGACAGCACTGCTATCAGAGAAGAGTCCAGGTGATTGTGGTGGAAGGGGGCTCTTCAGACCAAAGCAGAGAAGTGCTCCTGGAAGCTCTGGGAGCGGATTCTGATGTAGCCCTTTGGCTGGCAGACCATCGTCTGGGCGAGGCGGCCTCCAGGAACATAGCCTTGCGCCAGGCCTTGGGCCGGATCCTGGTGCTTATGGATCCCAGCCAGGAACCCCTTGGGGATTTCCTGAGCCCTTTGGAGCGAACTCTTGAAAGGCCCGATGTGGGCCTGACAGGGGCGAAAGGCCTGGTAACCAAGGACTGTCAGGAATTCCATGACTCCCCAGGCCCTGAGGTGCACGCAATCACCCTGTACTGCATGGCATTTCCCAGGCAGTTGGTAAGCTCCGCAGGATTCATGGACGAGAGGTTTCGTTTTTACAGACACCTGGATCTGGATTACTCCTTCAGGATAAGAAAGCTTGGATTCAAGGCAGTGGTCACCCCTGGGTTGCCCCTTCGAACCCACCCACACACCATTTGGGAAAGCATGGATCCGGAGGAAAGGGCCCGCAGGAGCAGAGCCAATTTCTACCTGTTCTACAGGAAGTGGCACCACCAGTCTGATCTTTTCTCCCCGACCCCCTTGTCCTGACAGGAACTTATATGAGGATTCAGGCTGAGCATAGGATTTTTCTCTTGGTGAGGCCTTCGTGGTCGGAAAAAGGCTAGAGTGCCATGCGGCTGAGACGGCCCCTGGGGGCAGGAGCCCCCAGGGTTCCGGCCAACAGGAAATGAGCCAGGTTCGCCTCCAAGCTTGGGGAGCGTGTTTGTGTGGAGGGCTTGAACCTGGAGAGGAAGCCGCCCATAATCAAGATTAGGCCTTTTGGGGAGATCCTGAAGCCATGGATCAGAAACAAGCCTTGGGAAGGCTGCGCCTTGGGGATCCGCAGGTGTATGAGCAGGTGTTGGGAGAGATGCTCCCCGGCCTTTACAGGCTGGCCCACGGGATAACCCAGGATCCCATGGAGGCCCAGGATGCGGTTCAAGACGCCTTGGTCTCCATGATGAAGAGACTTGAGGGTTTCCAGGAGCGTTCCTCCCTGTCCACCTGGCTGTACCGTATAACGGTGAATGCCAGTCTGGACAAGGTGCGGGGCAGGCGAAGGAGGGGAGAGACCATACCCCTTGAGGAGTATCTACCCCTGTTCACCGAGGAGGGAAGGTACGCCCAGGAGATAGTGGATTGGTCTGACGCCCCTCTGGAGAGGTTGTTGAGCTCCGAGGCCGCAGAAAGGATCAGGCAGGCCATAGCCTCCTTGCCCGAGGAACAACGGGTTGTGCTGGTGATGAAGGACATGGAGGATTTCCCCTTGGCTGAAATAGCCCAAACCCTGGAGCTGAGCCTTCCTGCTGTGAAGTCCAGGCTGCACAGGGCACGCCTGGCCCTGCGGGGAGTTCTTGCATCCTATTTCCGGGAAAGGCAGGGGCCTGCAGTGAGAGGACAGCAAAAGGGCAAGAAGCATAAGCACACCTGCCAGCAACTCGTTGAGCTATTGTGCGATTACCTGGAAGGGGATCTCCCGGAGGAAGAAAAAAAGGAGCTGGACCGCCACATGAGGGAGTGTGCTCCTTGCATGGCCTTTCTGAAAACTTACAAGAAAACCTCCCAACTCTGCAAGAGTCTTAGGCCAGAGGATATACCTGGGGAAATGAGGGAGCGTCTGGAGGCTTTCCTCCAGAGGGCCAGCTCCCGATCCGGATGAGAGAGCCGGATCAGCGGATCCTGATTTGGCGACGCGCCTTTTTTTGCAACAATACTCTGAGCCCTACCATGAACAAGCCCAGGGCCGTGGCAAAACCCGTGGCCAGAACCAGATCCATTCTTCTCAACGAGGCCGACAAGTACAAGGCCAACCCAGACAAAGCACTGAGCCCTATCCAGATCCCCATCCCCTCCCCCCTGTAGGCGTCAATTAGTCGAAGCCTGTTCCACCCACTTTTCTCTCAAGGTCTGAAAAGCACCAGAGATCATTCAGGCTGTACGGTTCCGAGTTCTCCAAAGTTCCTAGAGAGCAAACTTGGGAAAAGTAGCCTCCTCCAGAATCATGCTACTTCCCCCGAGCTGACTGAACCGCCCACCCTTGTTTGGGGGGTTCAGATCCATCCCATCAGCCCTTCTTGATAAAGCCCTCCAAGGCCCCCATGTATTTCTGGAGCCCTGCCCAAAAAAGGTCATTGTGCCCTGCCTGGGGGATCACAACCAGCTCTTTTCGCGCCGCCCTGCAAGCCTGGAAAAGGGCCACCCCGTCTCTCAAGGGGATTATCTGATCCATTTCCCCATGAATGATCAAGGTGGGAAGCTCCACCTGGGCCATTCCTTCCAAATTGAAACCCCTCCACTCCTTCGGAACCTGCAGCAGTAGGCTGTCTGGAAGTCCTATCCTGGAAAGAAGCCCCAGGGTGTCCGCAAACCCACTTTCCACCACCAGGCCGCTTAACAATTCCGGCCTGTGCCTGGCCACGTGTATTGCAGGGCAACTGCCCAAGGAACGGCCCATTGTCCACCTGGTTGACCTGAAACCTTCTTTGGCCAGCCATTCGGAGATGGGGTCCATCAAATCCATGGCGTCTTGCAGCATGCTCCTTAAGGTGGGGGTGCCAGTGCTGAGACCGTAGCCCCTGTAATCCACCACCAAGAGATTCAATCCGCGCTCCAGGTAAAACCTTGCTATGTCATCATAGTCCTTTGCAATCTCTCCGTTTCCATGGAAAAAGATCACATTGGGGAATTTCTTTCCCGCAGGGAAGAACCTGGCTCCTATCTGGAGACTTGGAGAGATCTGGAAAACCAAGTCTTGAGCTCTTTGGTCCTGATCTGGCCCGGAAAGATCCTTTCTGGGGTGAAAAATCATGGAGAGCACCATGGGGTCCTCAAGGGGATCAGATGCTGCCTCTCCTGCATTCACTCTGGAAGGATCCGCCTTCTTGCCCAGAAGCTCTTTGAGTCCCATGAGGGGAAATGTAGCACAAGCAGTCCCAGCTAGCCATACCTTGCTCAAGAGGGCTCAAGAGATACAGGGCTGCCCCTCCTGTGCGCTCGAGCTGCATTGTTCACAAGCACTGGACAATGCAGGCGGGTTGATTGACCTGCCCAAGCTCAGATGAGCCCATTTGACAACTCTTGGAAGGGGGTGATGCGGGATGAGAAACGGTTTGGAAATGCCGGCATTCCGGAGGCTCGGGTGCAGGAGCCTCAAATGTCTTCGGCCTTGGAGGCCAGTTCCGCTTAATCTTGATGAGCCAAGAAGTGGGAGATCCCGGGGATCCCCCATTAGGAACTTGGAAGCCTTGGTGGTTGGCCCAGGCTGGGGTATTATATAGCCACATTGAAAAAGGGGTATCCTGTCTGGGAGTTCACCCAGGGACCCTGGGTTGGAGGTTTGGGTAAAGATGGAGAATGTGCCGATCACCAAGGCTGGCTACGACCGACTCTACCAGGAGCTGGAGAGGCTTCGCACAGTGGAGCTTCAAAAGAATGCCGGACAGATTCAAAAGGCCAGGGAGTTCGGGGATATCTCGGAGAATTCAGAGTACTCTGCAGCCAAGGAACAGCAGGCCTTCTTGAACGGAAGAATCATGAAGCTCCAGGAGATGCTCTCCAAGGTGACCATAGTCAGCACAGAAAACCTGCCCAAGGACAGGGTGGTCTTTGGAAGCAAGGTGAAGGTGGAGGAACTGGACACGGGAAAGGTGGGGGTTTACCAGTTGGTGGGCCCGTACGAGTCGGCCCCTGAAAAAGGCTTGCTTTCGGTCACATCCCCCATAGGCAAGGCGCTGGTCGGAAAGGAGCCGGGGGATGTGGTGGAACTGAAAACCCCCAGCGGCACCAAGGAGCTGGAAATCCTTGAGATCCTCACCTGAGCAGAAAGAAACCTTCCACCGGCCCCCAAACGGCCTGGGATGAGCCCAAGATGCTGTTGCCTCCCCGTGTTTTCAAGGGCATTGTGAATCACAGTCCCACAACTTCCCATGTCAGGGCTGACTCGAGCTTGCTCAGGGAGAAATTGAATCCCCCTTCGGGCTTCGGATCCGGCTTCCATCAGGGCTGTGCCGATGCATCCCCGGGCATTGGCGGGTTGATTTCCCATTGGGTCGGCCTTGAATCATCCAGGCCATTTCTTTGAGAAAAAAGCTGTCAAACAGAGGGACCCCCAAAGGCCGCCTCCAGGCCTGCTTGCGCCTTTGTTCGAGTGGAATATAATGGCCGGGGGCTGCCAGGAAAATGACGCCAAGAGAGCAAGAGGAGGTAACCATGAGCCAGAAGATGAATCCCTTCAAGATCGCCCAGCAGCAGATAGACATGGCAGCGGAGAAACTGGGACTGGATCCGGCGACCCACGAGCTGTTGCGCTGGCCAATGCAGGAGATCAAAGTGATCCTTCCCGTCAAGATGGATGATGGTACCACAAGGATCTTCCATGCCTTCAGGGTTCAGTACAACACAGCCCGTGGGCCTGCTAAGGGGGGAATCAGGTGGCACCCTGACGAGACCTTGGATACTGTTAGGGCTTTGGCGGCTTGGATGACCTGGAAGACATCCGTGGTGGACATCCCTTTGGGCGGAGGCAAGGGAGGAGTGGTGTGCAATCCCAAGGAACTCTCGGAGACTGAGAAGGAAAGGCTGGCCAGGGCCTATGTGAGGGCCTTGGGACACTCCTTGGGGGTCACCAGGGATGTACCGGCCCCGGACGTGTACACCACCCCCCAGATCATGGCCTGGATGATGGACGAATATGAAACCATGACAGGGGAGAAACACCCGGGGGTGATAACAGGAAAACCTCTTCCCCTCGGGGGCTCCCAAGGCCGGGGGGATGCCACTGCCAGGGGGGGCATATACGTGACCAGAGAGGCAGCCCGGGTTTTTGGCTTGGATCTGCAGGGAAAGCCCATGGCCATACAAGGTTTTGGGAACGCCGGTCAACATGCTGCCTTGCTGGGGCAGGAGCTGCTGGGCCTAAACCTGGTGGCTGCTTCGGACTCCAAGAGCGCTCTGTACAACCCCTCTGGCATTGATGCCCGGGCCCTTGTGGAACACAAGCTAAAGTACGACACCCTCAAGGGTTTCCCCGAGGCAGAGGAAATCTCTTCCGAGGAGCTCCTGGAACTGGATGTCACAGTTTTGTTCCCCTGCGCCTTGGAGAATGCCATCAGCAAGGAGAACGCCGGTCGAATACGCTGCAAGGTCCTCTGCGAGCTGGCCAACGGCCCCACCACGCCTGAGGCCGACGAGATCCTTTTCGACAGGGGGATAGTGGTCCTGCCGGACTTCCTGGCCAATGCAGGAGGCGTAACAGTTTCCTATTTCGAGCAGGTGCAGAACACTTACAATTTCTATTGGGAGTTCAGGGATGTCTGCCAAAGGCTGGATGACAAGATGACCAATGCCTTTCGGGCGGTCTACGAGATGAGCAGCCGTGAGCGCATCAACATGCGCCAGGCTGCCTATTTGGTGGCTGTGGCCAGGGTTGCGGAGGCCTGCAGGCTGAGGGGCTGGGTTTGAGATGGACTTGGTCAGAGCCTACCGGATGTATCAGCAGATGATGCTCTATCCAAAGCTCCTGCCTGAGATGCGCAGAGTTTTCAGACAGGCCCTTGGAGAACGGAGCATCAAAACCCAGGAGGAGCTGCGCCGGGAGGCTGAACAGTACCTCGCCAGCACCAAGAGCACTTGGAGTGAGGAGGAGCTCCGGGAAGTGGAGGATGCTCTCACGGACCTCTACTTCTCCAACAACTTCTCACAAGAAGAGATAGAAGCTTACATCAACCTGGCCAGAAAAATGGAGCGTTTCAGGAACCTCAACAGGGTGGTAAACATGGATGGAGCCACATCCATCCAGATCAAGAAAGCCCTCAACGCTTTTTGCGAGATCCCCGAGGGAGACCTCTACATACCACCCAACGAGGCCATAGGCACCAGAGTGGCTCTCATCAACCACTTCATATCCAACCAGCTGAGATTCATAGGCATAGCCAAACACCACATAACCATCAGGGACATAAACGAGCTGTGCAACCAGTCTTACTGGAGCAGGAGGCGTTCAGGTCGCATCGGGGGGAAGGCAGCCGGGATGCTGCTGGCCTACAAGATCCTCCTGCCCAGGCTCTCCAAGAGGGACCCTGAGCTGGAGAAACACATCCTGATCCCGGAGTCATACTATTTCAACTCGGGGATCTTCTCGGACTTCCTGGATTACAACAATCTGGAGGAATTCCGCAGCCAGAAGTACAAGAGCAGGGAAACCATAGAGGAGGAATACAAGACCATGGCCCGCTTGTTCGAGCGGGCGGCCTTCCCTCCGGACTTGGTGGAGCAGTTCAGGGGCTTCCTGCAAAAGGTGGGGGAACATCCCCTGATACTTCGTTCCTCCAGCCTCTTGGAAGACAACTTTGGTTATGCTTTCTCGGGCAAGTATGACTCGGTATTCTTGGCCAACCAGGGAGACCTGGAAACACGCCTCCAGGAGTTCATGAGGGGTCTCAAGCGGGTGCACATGAGCACCTTTGGCCCGGCCCCCATCCTTTACCGCATGGATCACGATCTGCTGGATTTCGACGAAAGAATGAGCGTTCTTGTCCAGAAGGTGGCGGGAAGGAGATGGGGGGATTATTTCTTCCCTTTTGCCGCCGGGGTGGCTTATTCCAGGAATACGTACCGATGGACTCCTCGGATCAAGATGGAGGAAGGTCTGGTCAGGTTGGTACTGGGCCTGGGTACCAGGGCAGTGGACCGTGTGGCCGGAGACTATCCCAGGATGGTTGCCCTGAGTCACCCACTGTTGAGGCCAGAGGTGGGAGCCGAGCAGATTCGGAAATATTCCCAAAAGATGGTGGACGTCCTCAATCTTAAGGAAAACCGGGTGGAGACAGTGGGATTGGGGGAGCTCCTCACCAGGGTAAGCCACCCGGATTTCCATGAGGCGGTCTCTGTTCTGCACGATGGCCATCTGGCTGCCCCCATGTTCAGGACCCAACCCCTGGATCCGGAGAAGTGCTGCGTAACCTTCCAGAACTTCCTTACCCGCTCCCCTTTTGTGAGGCTGCTCAGAAAGATCCTGCACCGCCTTGAGGAGGCGTATGGTCATCCTGTGGACATAGAGTTCGCATGGGACCAGGGTAAGCTGCACCTCCTGCAGTGCAGAACCCTTTCCATAGGGCCCAACGACCACAGCGTTCGTGTGCCCACCGAGGTTCCTGAAGAGAAGATCCTTTTCACCAATGATCGAGGGGTTTCCAACGGGGCCATTCCCAACGTGGAGTATGTAGTATACGTGGATCCCAAGGCGTACGGGAGGCTGCAGAGCCACGAGCAGAAGTTGGCCGTTGGCAGGGCAGTGGGCCGCTTGAATAGGATCTTGGAGTCCAAGAGATACGGCCTGTTCGGCCCGGGCCGTTGGGGAAGCAATGACATAAACCTGGGGGTCAGGGTAGGTTACGAGGACATAAACAGAACCCTCTTCCTGGCTGAGATAGCCTTTGAGGAAAAAGGGGCCACCCCTGAGGTCTCCTACGGCACCCACTTCTTCAATGACCTGGTGGAGGCCCGCATAGTGCCCATAGCCATCTATCCGGATCAGCCGGGAAGCATATTCAGGGAGGAGTTTTTCCTGGAATCACCCAACCTGCTGGCTAACATCGCCCCGGAACTGGAAGCGCTTCAGGAAGTGTTGAAAGTGATCCATGTGCCTGGTGCTTACCAGGACCAACTGCTCCATGTGTACCAGGACGCGGAAAACCAAAGGGGAATGGGGTTCTTGGGGCTGGCCAGGCCGGCCGGGGAGTCAGGCCGCTGGAGCTGAGAGTTCCAAAGCCGGCGGTGTGATGCTCTTTTGGGGTGGGGCCTAGCCCTGATCCCCAGCCTGCCTTCTTCCACAGGCCTGCACAATTCAGACCAAGGCTAGAGCCGCAGGACCAGGAATACTCCCAGGATCACGCCCAGCAGCCCGCCAAAGCGCCATGTGACATCCGAAGCCCTGTCCCGCCACCAGCCCAGAAGCCACCTACGGTGTTCCTCCCTGGGGATCAGCAGCAGCAAGAGCCCTTTGATCACCGAAAGGGCCCCCACGGCCTCCACCAGCCAGAAGGTGTGGCTCGTGGGAGCTGCTATCATGAGAAGCACCCCCACCACTATGGGGCAGAAAGCCAGTGCCTTGAAGGGAATCGGGTCTACAAGGACCATCCACCACTTCCTGGCCCTCTCGGTGTAGAGCACCACAAAGGTTCCCACCACTATCCAAATCCCTCCCACCACATAAAGAACCGTCTCCATCCCAGCCTCCTCCCGTGCCTGGTAGGGCCCTTTTCACGGCTTCATGCTATCACGCCTGTTCTGTGCGGACAACGAGGATTGCAATCCATAGAATGACCCCCCAGGCATGGTTTCTCTGGCAGAGCAGATCCCTTTTTCCGGTCCTGGTTTTGAAGGTGTCTTGCCCTTGCCAACCAGCCATTCACCCCCCACCATGCCTCGGGAGCTTGAGTCTTGCTGCATGATCCAACTTGCCCTGATATAATTCTGGATGCTCCCTGGGGTGCCTGGGGAAAGAGGGCTTCCAGCCCACCTGGGTGAACAGAGCAGCCTTGGAAAGCGCTGCAAGTGGAATCTTTGTCGAAGCAGGGAATTTTCCATGGGTGGTGGCACAGCCGGATATCAAGTCATCTTGTGGTGCCAGTCCTTGCAAAACCAGTTTCTGGACTGGGTGGCCATCTTGGCTACTTTCTTGGGCACCGAGACCTTCTTTGTGCTTTTTGTACCGTTTTTCTACTGGTGTGTGGACAAGAAACATGGGATAAGGCTTGCCCTGGTGTTTCTTTTCTCGGTCTATTTCAACAGCTTTTTCAAAGAGTTATTTCAGATCCCCAGGCCAGACCCATCCCAGGTCAGGGTGCTTTGGGCTGCTTCAGGGGGAGGATACTCCTTCCCCAGCGGCCATGCCCAAAATGCCATGGTCTTCTGGGGATGGCTTGGGAGGAGGCCTCCATGGCGTGCCATGCCAGGTGTGCTTGCTTGCTTGGTGCTGGCCATTTCCCTGTCCAGGATTTACATGGGACTTCATTTCCCGGCCGACATCCTGGGGGGCTGGTTCTTGGGAGGCTTGCTCTTGCTGGGGCTGGTGGCCGTGGACAAGAGGGTTTCGAGGGTCCCCAAGGCATGGGAAGGCAGGGTATTGCCTTGGTTGGGGGTAGTGGTCCCGGCGGGCGTGCTCCTGACTCAGACCCTGCCCCTTCAGGTGATGGTGGCCGGGGCCATGTCTGGTTTTTCCCTGGGGTATCTTCTGGAGAGTCGCTGGGTGGATTTCTCTCCCAGGGAGTCTTGGGGGTTCCAATTGCTCAAGCTGCTTGTGGGATGGGGTGGAGGAACTTTTCTGGGCCTTGGGATGAAGATGGGGCTCCCCCAGGCTGCCTATTCCCTCTTTTTTCAATACTGGGTGCTGGGCCTCTGGGTTTCTTTTGGTTTGCCTTATCTCCTCAGGAGAGTCAGGCCCGTGGGAGCAGTTGGTTCTGGTGGGTCAGTTTGATTACCCACCCGGGCACAAGCCGGGCCAACCAGCGGAACTGCCTGGGGTAAGCAAACCGTGTGTAAAAACACCGGGGACTGGCAATGGTGGCTGAAATAAACCTGGGGATCTGGATTCTTGAGAACCTTCATGAGGCTCGGGGGCATTGGCTCCCCGAGGTTGTGGGCCTTGGCCAATGATCTAGGTCAGGGATCATGATCTGGAAAACTTCTCACAAAAGGCTCCTTCCATTGCTGGGAAAGGTGGCCCTGGGTGCCTGTCTGATAATGCTGGGGGCGGCATATTTGGCCTGGGTTTTCTGGCTCCTGCCCTATGGAGCCTCTCAATTTCCTCGCCAGTTGGAAATCCCTTCAGGCAAGACCCTCCAGGAGATCGGGTTCATGTTGGAAAGAGAAGGGCTTGTGGTGAACTCCCATGCTTTCGTGGCCCTGGCGGCCTTGAGGGGAGAAACCCACCGCATCAGGGCAGGCATCTATCGCCTGGAGGCACCCTTGTCCTGTCTGAGTCTCCTTGAAAGACTGGCAGTCGGGCCGGTGGAGCTCTATAGGGTCACCATCCCAGAGGGATGGAACCTCCTGCAGGTGGCAGAGAAGTTGGCCGGCATGGGCTTGGTGGATGTCATGGGGTTTCTGAGCAAGGCCAGGGATCCTGTGTGGGCTTCTGGGTTGTTGGGGTTCAATGCTGCTTCCCTGGAGGGGTTTCTCTTCCCTGATACATATCTTTTCCCGCCGGGGACCACGGAACAAACCATTTTGCATACCATGGTGAAGCGTTTTCAGAGGGCTTTCCCGGCGGAGTTCCACTCCAGGCTGCTTGAACTGGGATGGGATGTTCTTCAGGCGGTGACCCTGGCCTCGCTCATAGAAAAGGAGACCTGCGCGCCCGAGGAGAGGGCCTTGGTCTCAGGGGTATTTCACAAGAGGCTTCGGATGGGCATGAAGCTTGAAAGCGACCCCTCGGTGATTTACGGGCTGGACAACTTCAAAGGGGAGCTTCGGAAAAGCCACCTTCTAATGGCCCATCCTTACAACACCTACTTTTTTCAGGGGCTTCCTCCCGGACCCATCTGCAACCCCGGGCAGGAATCCCTCAGGGCAGCACTTTTCCCTGCCCAAACCGACTATCTCTTTTTCGTCTCCAAAAATGACGGCACCCACCATTTCTCCCGTACCTTGGGAGAGCACCTCAGGGCCGTGGCACGCTACCAAAAAGCAAGGCCTTGAGAAGAGAGGGCCGAAGCGTCCCTGTAAGCCGAGTTCTGTTCCTGGAATGGTTTTCCCACCACAGGCTGCGGCCATTCCTCTAGGAGCCCGGTTGCCCGGACCCTCCAGCGACCGTACCCGAGGGGTTGGGCGGGCCACCCATTCTCCCCGCCTAGGGCGGGAAGCCCCCTCCTATTTGGTCTTGCTCCGGGTGGGGTTTGCCTAGCTCCCCCGGTCGCCCAGGGGACTGGTGAGCTCTTACCTCACCTTTTCACCCTTACCCGCCGCAGCGGCGGGCGGTGTCTTTTCTGTGGCACTTTCCTGCCCGTCACCGGGACTCCGTGTTACGGAGCACCCTGCCCTGGGGAGCTCGGACTTTCCTCCCGCTTCAGGCCCCATGTAAGGGACCTTACACGAGCGACCGCACAGGACGCTTCAGCCCCTGTGTTCCTCACGCTTTTGGCCTGCTTCCTGGATTCCCTTTGTTGCTGAAAGCCATTCACCTCCTGAAATGCTCTTCTATGGCCAGGTTGGCCAGTTCATCGGCCTCCTTGTTCAATTCCCTGGGTATATGCAGGATCTCGTACTTCTCCAGGCTGCTCAAGTCCTCCAGCACCTGCTGGTGGAGACTTCGAAGGTGTGGCTGCCGCACCCGATAAGTGCCTTTCAGCTGTCTTTCCATGAGCTGGGAGTCGGTGTGGATTCTAAGCCTCTTGAGTCCTCTTTGGGTTGCCTCCTTGAGGGCGGCCAGCAGGGCCCTGTACTCTGCCACGTTGTTGGTGACCTCCCCCAGGTAATCCTTCAAGGTGAGAAGTGTTCTGTTCTCTTGCCTGAAGACCACCCCCATTCCGGCAGGGCCCGGGTTGCCGCGCGAAGCCCCGTCCACGAAAACGTCAATCCACTTGGGAATCACCTTCCATCTCCTGGGTATTACCTGAACTCTCCTGGTAATAGAGGAATCTCTGGCAGAAAGGGCACTGAACCGGGCTTCCTCCTTTTAGGATCTGGTTGTAGAGCTGGGGAGGTATGCTCACAAAACATCCCTGGCAGGTTCCGCCGTCCACCCTAGCCACCCCTATTCCTCCGTGACTGCGGGCGACCCTCTCATAAACTCCCATGCAGGCCCGATCCATACTGGCGGCTGCCCGTTCCCTTTCCTCCTGGGCCTTGGCTTCTTCTGAATCCAGGCTGGCCAGCCTATGCTGTATTTTTTCTTGGCGCACAAGTATTGAACGCTCGGCCTGGGCCACCTGCTCCTCCAACTCCTTGAGCCTCTTCGCACCCTCGTCCATTTGCTCCATCAACAGGAGGATCTGTTCCTCCAGAACACCGTTGGCCTCTTTTGCCATCTCTATTTCTTTCAGGAGGGCCTGGTACTCTTTGTTTGTCTTCACCTCGAAAAGCCGGGCCTGGGCCTTGCGAACTTTCTCCCCCCCGGCCTCCAGATCTCGCTCCAGCTGCCTTCGTTTCAGCTTCATGCCCTCCAGGCCTGCCCTGGCCTCCTCGAGCCGGTCCTTCTCTGCCTTGAGCTGGGCTGCCAACCTCTCCATTTCCTGAGGAAGCTGGTGCCTCATCTTATGGATCTCAGCCAGGCGGAGATCCGCTTGTTGGATCTCCACCAACCTCCTGGTCTGCTCCTCCAAACTACACCTCCCCAGAAGAAATCCTCTTTCCGCCCGAACCGACCCCGGGCTCCCAGAAAGGGTCCCTAAGCCCCTGGGATTCCCAGACCCTGACTCCCCATTTGTTCTCCACCGAGGCCTGCTGCAACCTCCCGGCCAGCCATGGCACAAGGGCTTTCTCCGTGGCATAGTGCCCGGCATCCACTATGGGGATTCCCATGGCCTCGGCCTTGCGCGCATCGTGGTACTTCACGTCGCCCGTCACCAAGACCTGAGCTCCGCACTGCCTGGCTTGTTCCAAGAGGGATGCCCCACTTCCACAGCAAACCGCAACACGTCTGACCCTCAGGTCTGGAGAACCTGCCACCCTCAAGCCCGCACGGGTCTCAGCCAGGAGCCTGCAAAGCTCACAGACCTCCATTTCCTGTGGGAGAACCCCTATTCTGCCGAGTCCCTCTGCCAGGGGCTGGATCTCATCAAGCCCCAGGCATTCTGCAAGCAGGTCGTTGGGCCCTCCCGGGGCTTTGTCCAGGTTGGTGTGAACACACAGGATCTGCACTTCGCTTTTGATAGCCGTGTAGATGATCCTCCCCACGGGCTCATCCCAGCGAACCGCCTTGAGACTTCCAAGCCAGACCGGGTGGTGGGTCACCAAAAGAGATGCCCCCAACCTCTTGGCTTCCTCCAGGGCCTCACAGGTGGCATCCAGGCTCACCAGTATCCCTTGCACCAAAGCCTCAGGCTCCCCCACCTGGAGACCCACCAAGTCCCACGGCTCAGCGCTTTGCGAAGGAAAGGCTCGCTCAAGCCAAAGCATCACGTCCTTTACCATGCAGGCCACAGCGGCTTGCCTCTCTCCAAACAAAAAATGCACCCTGGGCGGGTGCATGGTGGCCGGGGAGCCCCCACGGGCCAGCACGGGAAAGCAGGTTCCTGTTTGCTCGGCTTGCCCAAGGGGCGTCCCTCCCTTTGGTCTTGAGTGGGCCCACCTGGCCTCGAACCAGGGACCAACCGGTTATGAGCCGGTGGCTCTTCCAACTGAGCTATGGGCCCTTTGCTTCAAATCTCCCCCACTCCCCGGGGGGAGAGGGGGACAAACCAACTCACCTCTCCAAGAAGGTTTTCAACCTCTTGCTTCGACTTGGATGACGCAGTTTCCGCAAGGCCTTGGCCTCTATCTGGCGGATCCTCTCCCTGGTCACCTCAAAATCCTGTCCCACCTCTTCGAGGGTGTGGTCCGCTTTCTCCCCTATGCCGAAGCGCATGCGTAGGACCTTCTCCTCCCTGGGCGTAAGGGTGGCCAGAACCTTACGAGTCTGCTCGGCCAGGTTCCTGCGCAGCACCGCCTCGGAAGGCGATACGATCTTCTTGTCCTCTATGAAATCCCCCAGGTGCGAGTCCTCCTCCTCCCCTATGGGAGTCTCCAGGGAGATGGGCTCTTTTGCGATCTTAAGCACCTTGCGAACTTTGTCAATGGGCAACTCCATCTTCTCCGCGATCTCTTCTGGGGTGGGCTCCCTGCCCATTTCCTGAACCAGGTAACGGGAGGTGCGGATCAGCTTGTTTATGGTCTCTATCATGTGCACCGGTATCCGGATGGTGCGAGCTTGATCAGCTATGGCCCTAGTGATGGCCTGCCTGATCCACCAGGTGGCGTAAGTGCTGAATTTGTAACCCCTCTGATACTCGAACTTGTCCACGGCCTTCATCAGGCCGATATTCCCCTCCTGGATCAAGTCCAGGAATTGGAGGCCTCTGTTGGTGTACTTCTTGGCAATGCTTATGACCAGCCTGAGATTTGCCTCCACCAGTTCCCTCTTGGCAGCCGAAGCCTCGGCCTCCCCCTCCAGCACACGTTTCAGATCCCGCTTGAGGCGCTGTGGGCTCATTTGAGCCTCTGCCTCAACCTTTCGAAGCTCCTGGACAGCCTCCCGCAGCTCTTGCTCCAGCATGAGCAGCTTGGAGGGAGCCACTCCCACCTCGAAGGCCGACTTCTCCAGCTCCTTGCCTCCCTTCTTAACCCTCCTCATGAACTTCCGGAGCTCCTTGAGGGGCATTCTCAGCTCTTCCTCGCACTCCCGTATCACGGCCTCCGCGGCCTCCACACGATCCACCATGTCCTTGAGCTTTCGAACAATTGTCTCCACGTGTCGGCCATCCAGGTTCAGCTCCCTGATGGCCTCCTGTAAGTTCTCTGATATCTCCTGGGCCTTTTTTATCACCTCCTGGTTGGACAAGCCCTGCTCCTTCAAAGAGCGCATCTGTTGGTCCAGCTCCCCGATGCGGTCCACTATCTCCAGGACCCGGCGGAGGTGAACATCCTCCACCATGTAGATGTCCTCATCCTCCAGATCCTTGATGACGTCCTTGACCTTTATCTTGCCTTTTCGAAGCTGCTCCCCCATATCCAGTATTTCCCGGATGGCCAGGGGAGAGTGGCAAACTACCTGGGCCACCTTCTTGAGACCCCGCTCTATGCGTTTGGCAATCTGAACCTCCCCCTCGCGGGTCAGCAGGGAAACAGCCCCCATCTCCCTGAGGTAAAGCTTCACCGGGTCGTTGGTCTTGCCCAGGAGGTCCTCTTCTTCTTCGGGCAGGAGACTCTCGCCTTCCAGCAGGGGGCCTGTCTCATGAGCCACCTCGGCTTTTTTTATGACATCGGAGACCTCCAGGTCTATGTCCCCGAACATTCCTATAACATCATCGTAATGTGCCGAGGCAAGTATGTCTGAGCCAAGCACCTCATTGACCTCGTCCACAGGCCCGTATCCCTTTGTCTTCGAAAAATCCATCATTGAGGGATCCATTTCCTCAAAAGGGGGTTTTTTGCCCATGAACCCCACACCTCCCTGGACAGGTTGGCTCAGGCTGATGCGCCCAAGCGCTTCTTTTCCAACACCAACCTGGCTCTTCTCATCTCCAGCTCAGCAAGCCCGTGGGCATCGCTGCGCTCTCTGGCCTGGTTTATCTTTCCTGCCAGGTCCTTTATCTGCTTCTCCAAAGCTCTTCGCCTTAGGTCTTTGAGACAATCCATGCAAACCTTCTGCGGATCTTCCCCAACCTCCTCCAGCCCGGACATTAGCTCTGCCAGGAGCTCCCCGGTTTGCGTACTGTCAAGGCATGAGAAAAGGCCGGAAAGATCGCTTTCTACACCTTGCCCCTTCACCCGTTCCCATATCAGCTTGGCCAGTTCCCTGAGTTGCTCATCCTGCATCTCTTCTAGGATACCCTGATCCAGGCCCCTAGCCAAAGAGGGCTCCGAAAGCAAGGACTGAACAAGGAGTTTCTCCGAAGCAGGCAGTTTTCCCGAAGCCTTGGGACTCTCAACTTGGGGCATGCTGGCCACCTGCTGTGCCCCTTGTTCCAGAAGTTGCTCCAGCCTGGCCTCAGAGATACCCAACTTTCCTGCCACAAGAGCCACGTAGTGATCCCGCAGGATGGGGTCTCTCAGGCGCCTTAGTCTTGGCAAGAGCTCTTGCAGGGCCTTCCTCTTACCCTCTACCCCCTGGAGTGCAAAACGCTCCTGCGTCCTTTGAACCATAAAATCCAAAAGAGGCACAGCACCCTCCAGGGACTTCAGAAACTCCTCCTTTCCTCTCTCCCTCAGGTAGGAGTCAGGATCGTGTTCAGGGGGAAGTCTCAGGACCTTGCCCCATACCCCCATCTCCAGGCAGAGATCCACGGCCCTCACAGTGGCCCTCTCACCAGCCTCATCCCCATCGAACAGACAAAGCAAGTTATTGCTGTATCGTCTCAGCCTCATGAGGTGCTCACGGCTCATGGAGGTTCCCAGGGTGGCCACTGCATTGCCCACTCCCGCCTGATGCAGGGCTAGCAAGTCCATATAACCCTCTACCAGGACCGCCTCATCCCTCTCCCTGACAATGGGCCTTGCCAAGTGAAGCCCATAGAGGCAACGTCCTTTGGAGAACAGCGGTGACTCCGGGCTGTTGAGGTACTTGGGTTCCTCAGAGCCCAAGGCCCTGGCCCCGAAGCCCACCACAGAGCCGTCCTCCTCCTGGATAGGGAAAATGATCCTGGCCCTGAACCTGTCGTGAAAAGACCCATCCCTTCCCTTTATCAGGAGGCCCAAGCTCTGAGCCTTGGACAAGAATTGCTCACCTTTCTCCTTCAGGTGGTCGCGAAGAGCCCGCCACCCCGCAGGTGCCCACCCCAGGCGGAATTTCTCCTGGGTCTGCAGGCTAATCCCCCTTGCCTCCAGATAGGCCCTAGCCTTGGCCCCTTGCTGGCCCAAGAGATGCGATCGGAAGAAGTCTGCTGCCGCTCTGTTGACCTCCAGGAGAAAGCCTCTTTCCCTTCTCAGAGCCCTTTCCTCTCGGGACATCTCCTTCTCTGGAACCTGAACTCCCACCCGGGCAGCCACAAAGCGAACGGCCTCTGGGAAACCCATGCCCTTTGCCCTCATGAGGAAATGAAAAACATTGCCTCCTGCCCCGCATCCAAAACAGTGGAAAAAACCCCTCTCCTCGTTCACGTAAAATGAGGGCTTGGAATCCGAATGGAAAGGACATAGGGCCTGGTAACCGTTTCCCACCTTACGGAGATGGAGATGCTCTCCCAACACATCCACTATGCTGCAGCGACTCAAGATCTCGGCGATGATTTCCTCTGGGATGGGCCCTCCTGCCAAAACGCACCCCCTCAACCCCTAGGGCCCCCTCTTAGGACTCCTTCCCGATGCCCGCTGTTGTTTCTCTGCCCCTGTGCCAAGAGCTGAGTTCGCGCTCAAAGCCGCCTCGGATCCTGTCAGGATCCTTGGGAAGCCTTGAGGCACGCTGGCCAAAAGCTCCTGGCCAAAGACCACTCACCAAGACCCTCAAGAGAGCAACTCTTTGACCACTTGGTTCACAAGCTTCCCCTCAACCCTTCCCTTGAGCCGCTCCATGGCCGACTTCATCACTGCTCCCAGATCCTTGGGACCCTTGGCCCCCAACTCCTGTATTATCTTTCTGAGTTCAGCCCTGAGCTGCTCCTGGCTCATCTGTTCAGGCATGAAAGAAAGGATCACCTGGAGTTCTCTTTGCTCTTTTTCCACCAGGTCCCGACGATTCCCCTTCTCAAACTGCTCTATGGATTCCTTGCTCTTCTTGACCAAAGAGGTGAGAACCCCTATGGCCTCTTCGTCGGTTAGCTCTGCCCGTTTTTCTATCTGCTTGTTCTGGAGGGCAGAGCGTATCATGCGCAGCGCAGAGAGCCTCTCCTTGTCCCTTGCTTTGGTGGCAAGAAGCATCTCTTTGTGGATTTGATCGGTGAGGCTCACGCGCCCTCTCCTTGCTCGACTTGAAATAATTAGAATATACCCCCATCGCCCCCCAAGTCAACTACCACCATTTTTTTCCCCGTAAACTTCTCTCGGGTCAAACACCAGCGGGTCCACTTCCACCCAAACATCCTCTCTCAGGGCCCGGAAGAAACAGCTTTGGTGCCCTGTGTGGCAGGCAGCCACTTCCTGCTCCACCATCACCAGAAGCGCATCTCCGTCACAGTCCAGCCTCATCTCCAATACCCTTTGGATGTGCCCCGAGGTTTCCCCTTTGCACCAAAGCTGACTCCTTGAGCGGCTCCAGAAGTAGACTCTCCCCCTGCTGGCAGTGAGTTCCAAAGCCTGGCGGTTCATGTATCCGAGCATCAGGACCCGTCCGCTGCTGACTTCCTGCACCACTGCTGGCACGAGCCCATCCTTCCCGAAACGCACGAGCTCCAGCCACGAGCCGGGCATGGTTTAGCCGGCCTCCCCGGCCACCTTTATGGCCTCCCTGAGATCCACGGCCCCTTCATAAAGAGCCCTTCCCACAATGACCCCCTCTATACCACCCTTGGCCACCTTCACCAAGTTCCTTATGTCCCCTATGGATTTCACTCCACCGGAGGCGATAACAGGCACTCTCACCGCTTTGGTCAGCTCCAGAACAGCCTCAATGTTCAGGCCCACCTGCATACCGTCCCTGCTCACATCCGTGTAAATAAGAGCCGAAACCCCCATCTTCTCCAGATCTAGAGCCAGATCCAGCGGATCCAGGGGGGTGTTGAAGCTCCAGCCTCGCACCGTCACCCGTCCATTCCTGGCATCTATGGCCACAGCCACCCTGCCCGGCCAAAGCTCACAGGCCCTCCTCACCAGCTCCGGTTTCTCCACTGCCAGCGTGCCCAGCACCACCCGACCCACTCCGGCCTCCAGGTAGGCCCGGGCCGTCTCCAAGTCTCTTATGCCGCCGCCTACCTGCAAAGGCACCCCTGCCTCGTCCACCATGCGCCGGATCAGCTCCCTGTTCCGGGGCCTTCCGGCCAGGGATCCATCCAGATCCACCACGTGCACCATGGGGGCCCCCAGTGCGACCCAATGTCTCACAACAAGCACGGGATCCGGGGAGAAGACTGTTTTTCGTTGGGGATCCCCCTGCAACAGCCTCACAGCCTGTCCTTCCAGGAGGTCCACAGCCGGAATTATCAACATGTGGGGAAGATCCCGTCGCCTTCAAAAAGGCAACTGTTTCAGGAGCTCTCGCATTCCGTAACGCGCCAGCTCGTGGGCGGTGAGCCAGCGCGCGCCTCTGTCAAAAAAGGTGCCCCAATCCCATATGTTTTCGCTAAGGGATTTCTGGGTCTCCTCAAATCCCCCTGTCCACAGGGTTTCCCCGCTGCGCACATCCACCAGGTACAAGTCAAAGGCCACCGAAGCCGGGTTCCAGGTGGCAGCCGGACCGCCACTTCTCTCCCTGTAACGCCAAACCGTTCCCACCAACACTGCGCTCACTCCCATGCTTTGTCCAACTTTTCTGGCCAGGGACAGGGGAGTATCCCGCTCATCGTCCCGGGGAATCGAGCTGTATGTGGCCATCACGTGATCCATGGACAGGATCCGACCCCCGAAGCGATCCAGCATCATCTCGTAGGCCAGGCGGGTAAGGGTTTCTTCCGAGCCCTGCACAACATTGGCCGGGTCAAACCATAGCCTGCAAAGGGCACACTGCAATGTCTGACCTATCTGGGTGGGATGGCGGCCTTTGAAAAAGGGCAGCACCCCCATCTTCTCTATGCGCACGGCCGAGAGACCAGGATGCGAGTAGGAGGTGAACCTCTCCGGCCCTGAACAACCGGCTGTCAAGCCCAGGCCCAAGAGAACCACGGGTAACCACTTCCAGATCTGTCCCAATCCCATTTTTCTCTCCCTTTGCCCTTTTCAATCCACTATCCCCTTGGTGGAAGGCACTCCCCGGCTCCTGGGCTCCCGGGCCACTGCCTCGGCCAGGGCTCTACCAAAGGCTTTGAAGGTGGCCTCCATAAGATGATGTGGGTCCGTGCCCCGGAAAACGTCTATATGGAGGGTCATCCCGGCGTGGACGCTCAAGGCCCTGAAAAACTCCTCCAGGAGCCCCACAGGGAAATCCCCTGCCCTTTCCATATCTTTTGGCAAGCCGCATGCCAGATAGGGCCTTCCGCTGAGATCCAGGGAAACCCCCACCAGGCTCTCGTCCATGGGCACCATGGCGTGGCCAAACCGTCGGATCCCGGCGGCATCCCCCAGGGCCTCCCTCATGGCCTTCCCAAGGCAGATCCCCACATCCTCCACTGTGTGGTGGTAATCCACCTCCAGATCCCCCCGGGCCCTCACCTGCAAGTCGAACCAACCGTGACGGGCCAATTGCCCCAACATATGGTCCAGAAAAGGTATTCCGGTGGAGATCTCCGAGGTTCCATTCCCGTCCAAGGCAAACCTGACTTCCACGTCGGTCTCGGAGCTTTTCCTCTGTACCTTGGATTCTCTTTCCACTGTGCGATCCGGGATAGAGGAACTTGGCTGGTCACATCCGCTCGGGTCTCTTTGAGATCCACCCGGGCTCGGTTTGAGCATGGTGGAGATGAGGGGATTTGAACCCCCGACCCCTGCCTTGCGAAGGCAATGCTCTCCCGCTGAGCTACATCCCCACGGGCCTTCATCCAACCTTAGCAAATCCCCTAAACCCAGTCAACCGCATGACATGGCCTGCCCGAGCCTGCTGGAGAAAAACTCCTGGGGATCCGGCCATTGGATCATCTGGGAGCAAGGCTTGATCCGGCCCAGCCAACAGATATCTGGATTGGGGAAAGAGCGCTTCCAGGAAGCCCTTGTCTTCTGCATCCTGTCCCAGGAGCCCCCAAAGCCTGCATCCTCTCAAGGCCCCCTGGAGGTTTTGGTGCCTCTGAACTTCACGGACGGAGCATTCTACAAGTTTTTCCATCAGCTCGAGGCACAGCTCCCCCTGTAGGATCCCGGGATTGACAACCAGTCCATTTCCCTTCACTATCCTGGACGAAAAACAACATCAAATGGAGGGGGAAGCAACCATGAGCGCAATGCGCAACCCCGAGCCCCCTGCTTCCCGGGAATCCCCTTCCGGGGCTCTTGCCGGGAAAAGATCCTTGTTGCTGGCCTTGGTACTCCTTCTGGCAGCTCTCACAGGCTATGCCTCGTGTCTCACCTATATAGGGCCAGAGGAGTACGGCATCAAGCAGGTGATGATAGGTCTGAAAAGGGGCATTCAAAAAAAACCCTATCAGACCGGCTACCGTTTCGTGCTTCCGGAACCATTCGAGAAGATGCACAGATTCCCCAAGTCCATCCAGGTCCTGGAGCTCAGCAACAACCCCATAACCCGCTCGCAGTTCGCAAGGCACGAAAGGGCCGCCTACATCCAGACCTCGGATGGCTTCTTTGTGGAGGTGGACGCCTCGGTGCTCTATCGCATAGTAGATCCCTACCAGGTTTTCGTGACCTTGGGGCCAGGACGTCTCTTTGAGGACAACGGGATCGTCCCGCGAGCAGAGGCAATATTGAAGCAGACCTTGGGGGAGCTGACCACAGAGGAGTTCTATAACAGCCCTCTCAGAGTTCAAAAGGTCCACCAGGCCAGGGAAATCATGAATCAGGAGTTGCGTCCCAAGGGTCTTGAGGTTGAGCACGTCCTGGTCCGTTATTTCCAATACAGCGAGGAGATACAGAAGAACATAGAAGAGAAAAAACTCAAAGACCAGCTGGTCTTCAAGAATCAGGCAGAGGCCAGGGCCTCCGCAGAGATGGCCAAGCTGAAAAAAACGGTGGAGGAGGGCAAGGCCTCGGTGCAGGTCAAACTCCAGGAAGGCCAGGCCTATGCAGTGAGGAGAAAGGCCGAGGCAGACCTGTACAGCCGTACCCGCAAGGCAGAGGGGGACTTGCTGGTCAGACTGGCAGAAGCCCAACGCACTGCCCTCAAGAACCAGGCTCTCGGGGGAGCCGGGGCCGATGTGCTGGTGGGCCTCCAGATGGCTGAGGTATACCGTGGACTGCGGGTCTTGATCCTGCCCTCTGATGGGCAAGGGGGGTTGAATCCCTTGAACCTGGAGCAGACCCTAAAGAACTTCGAGCTAAGGGGCCATTGAGACAAGGCCCGGGGTTGGCCTCCCACCTCCTGGGGGAAGGCGGCTGTTGAGGAGGCGAAATGAGGTTTCCCATGAGAAGACTGAGCCCTCTGTGTATCCTGGCTTTGACTGCACTGGCGGGTTGTTACCCCTATAGCACAGGGCCCACGGAAGTAGGGGTGCGTACCATCAAGCTGGGCATCTTCAGGAGTGCCGGGGTGGAGCAGCGCAGTTATGAACCGGGGGCCACATACTGGTTCGTGCCCTTCATAAACGACTGGCACACCTTTGACACCAGGATCCAGGTCCTGGAGATGACTCTCCAACCTGGAAGGGGGGACAGGGAAGGCAGGGATGACCTGCTCTTCAAGACCATAGACGGCAATGACCTGAGTTTGGACGTGATCATCTCCTATCGCATTGATCCGGCCAAGGCTCCCCACATTCTGGCCTTTGTGGCCAAGAGCGACCAGGAACTGAGGGAAAGCCTTGTGCGCACAGTGACCCGCAGTACCCCCAGGGACATATTCGGGGAACTCAGAACCGAACAGTTGTACGTGGCCGAGGAACGCGCCAAGAAGGCTGCCCAGGCCAAGGAGGTCCTCAACCAGATCCTGAACCCTTACGGGATCATAGTGGAGAACGTTCTGACCAAGGATTACCGTTTCAACCCCGCGTACGAGAAAGCCATAGAGGACAGGAAAGTGGCAGATCAGCTGGCCGAGAAGGCCAAGAGCGAGACCCGGGCCGCCCAAGAGGAGTGGATTCAGAAGCTCCAGGAGGCAATAGGAGAGGTGAACCAGGTGGTGGCAAGGGCCGACGGAGAGTATCTCCAGGCCAAGATAGAGGCGGACGCCTATTATGACCAGCAGCAAATGATAGCCAAGGCCATCCGCTCAGAGGCCGAGGCCGAGGCCAAGGGTCTGGAAGAGATGACCAAGGCCCTGGCAGGAAAGGGAGGGGAGACCCTTCTCAAGCTGAAGGTGGCAGAGAACCTGAAAGACAAACCCATCCTTGTGCTTCCTGTCTCAGCTGGGGGGCTGGATCTCAGGACCACCGACATCAACCGTCTGCTGGAGCTCTATGGTCTGAGGGGCATTGCCAAGGAAAGCAAAGCAGAAACCCCAGCCCCCCTTGAGATCCAGAGCAACAGGCCTTGAAACAAGGCACTTAGGCCCCTGGCCTCGGAGCAAGTGCCCCGGGGGCTGGAGGGCTCACTGAGTGGTGCAAGGCTTTTCCGTAACCCTTACTCAGCAGCCCTCAAGGGCTTGTACCCACACGCTTCTGGTCCTGGGCCCATCGAACTCGCAAAGGAATACCCTTTGCCAAGTGCCCAAGAGCAGCTTGCCCTTCTCCACTGGAATGAGCTGAGAGGAGCCCACCAAAGTGGCCAGGATATGGGAGTCGGAATTCCCCTCCCGGTGGCGATACGGAGCCTTTCTGGGAACCATTTTGGAGAGGCACTCCAAAATGTCCAGGCGCACATCCGGATCAGCCCCCTCGTTCACTGTGACACCTGCAGTGGTGTGTGGAACGTACACCAGGCAGGCTCCTCTGGTAAGGCCGCTCTTGGCCAAAGCCTCTGCCACTTGGGGGGTTATGTCCATCATCTCCATTCGCTGCCCGGATTTCACCGTGATATGCTCCATGTAGCAATCCTCCAAGATTTTTGCTCAAATCCGCCCGAGGCTCTTCCCCAGGGAAGAAAAGCTTGGGGAAGTGAACCCAATCCCCTGCCCCCTGGGGATGCTTCAAGATATAGGCGGAAAGGCTCTATCTTCAAGCTGGAACTGAAGGACGGGGTCTGGCTCAGATGCCATGGTTTCTTGGGATTTCTCTTGGGCTCATGGTTTCCTCTTCCCGGTGGGAATCCACGGGAGAAGAAAGACCGGCTTGGGACTCGGCCTGACTCAGGCAGCCTCGCGATTTCTCCTCGGCTGTGGTAAAAGAGGATTGTTCTTGAGTGGGAATCCTTATTTGATATTAGGGGGAGGTGCGCGTGACTGCCAGAACGGGTATCGTTAAGGATTCGCTTTTCATGGAGCATGATCCAGGGCCTTATCATCCTGAGAGCCCCCATCGCCTGAAGGTCTTGTATGAAATGCTAGAAGACCCCGATCTGGGCTCCGGATTCCTTCTCATACCTCCCAGGAGCGCCACCCGGGAGGACCTGGAGCGAATCCACGAGCCTGCGTACATAGACAAGGTGGCTGCAACCGCAGGGCGAGCAAGGACCTCCCTGGATCCGGACACCCAGACCTCGGCCCGTTCTTACGAAGCAGCCCTGCTGGCAGCAGGAGGGTGTCTGGAAGCTCTGGACAGGATCATGGCAGGAGAGATCCAGAACGCCTTTGCCATGATCCGTCCTCCCGGCCACCATGCAGAATCCACTAGGGCCATGGGATTTTGCCTTTTTAACAACGTGGCAGTGGCGGCTAGGTACGCCCAAGCCCGTCACGGGCTCTCCAGGGTCATGATACTGGATTGGGACCTTCATCACGGAAACGGCACCCAATGGGCCTTTTACAGTGACCCTACGGTGTTCTACGGCTCCACCCACCAATATCCCTATTACCCCGGAAGCGGCTCCTTCCAGGAAACCGGGAAGGGGGAGGGAGCCGGTTATACCATGAATGTGCCCTTGTCCGTGGGTCATGGGGATGCGGAGTACGTGGGCATGTACAGGAGGATCTTCGCGGCCGTGGGGAGGGCTTACCAGCCCCAGCTGCTGATTGTCTCAGCCGGCTTTGACATATACGAGGGAGATCCCCTGGGCGGCATGGCCGTGACTCCGGCCGGGTTCGGCCTCCTGGCCAGGGTTCTCCTGGAGATGGCTGAGGAGGTTTGCCAGGGCAGGATGCTTGTGGCCCTGGAGGGAGGCTACAACCTGGAGGGTCTGAGGGCAGGGGGCAAGGCAGTGCTCCTGGAACTCATGGGCAGGCCTAGTTCTTCCCAGGAGCCTTTGGCTGTGGAAGCTTCAGGGAAATCCAGGGTGGACTCCCTCCTCAAGAAAGTCTCGGAAGCCCACAAGGAAAAATGGAAAGGAGCTCTCATATGGGGATAACCAGGCAGGACGTGGAACACGTGGCAGAGCTGGCTCGCCTGAGCTTTGACGAGAAGGAACTGGAGCGGCTTACACAAGAGCTGGACTCCATCCTGACTTACATGGACCAACTAAGACAGGTCTCCACCGAGGGGGTCAAGCCTACCAGCCATGCCATGGAGCTTTTCAACGTCTTCAGGGAGGACCGAGTGCTCCCCTCCTTGGAGCCCGAAGAAGCGCTGGCAAACTCCCCCAGGCGCTCTGGGGAGAGTTTTCAGGTCCCAAGGGTGATTGAATGAGACCTGCAAGGCCCCCTTACCCGAGACTGGAAGCAAGCACAGGAGCCCTCAGTTGGGGAGGCGGAGCAGGGCCTCCGCCTAAAGGGGCCGATTGCAGGACTCTGGATCTGCTTGGGAAGAGCAGAAATTGGAATATTCTGAGGCTTGAGAGGGGTGCTCATGGAGCTTTGGGAACTCACCATCTGGCAGGCTAGGGAGCTCTTGGACCAAAGGGAGGTGAGCTCCGTGGAGCTGACCAGCTGCCTTTTGGACAGAATCGCCTTGGTGGAGCAAAGGGTCAGGGCCTTCTTGTCTTTGGCCGGGGAAAGAGCCATAACACAGGCCCAGGAGGCTGACCGCAGGCTTGGCTCTGGGGAGCGAACTCCACTGCTGGGGATCCCCCTGGCCCTGAAGGATGTCATTTGCACCAGGGATTTCCCCACCACCTGTGGCTCCAAGATACTCGAGAATTTTGTGCCTCCCTATGATGCCACGGTGGTGAAGCTAATGAGAGATGCAGGAGCTGTGTTCTTGGGCAAGACCAACATGGACGAATTCGCCATGGGCTCCTCCACTGAGCACAGCGCCTTTGGCCCTACCCGAAACCCATGGGATCTGGAGAGGATCCCAGGGGGCTCCAGCGGGGGATCTGCTGCTGCAGTGGCTGCCCAGGAGTGTCTGGGGGCCCTGGGTTCGGACACTGGAGGCTCCATCCGCCAACCAGCAGCATGCTGCGGCATAGTTGGGATGAAACCCACCTACGGAAGGGTCTCCAGGTACGGACTTGTGGCTTTTGCGTCTTCCCTGGACCAGATAGGCCCCATGACAAAGGATGTGAGGGACTGCGCTCTGTTGCTAGGTGTCATTGCAGGCCACGACACCAAGGATTCCACCTCATTCCCTGCTCCAGGCATGGACTACACCCGGGGCCTGAGCCAGGGTTTGAAGGGCCTTCGGGTGGGATACCTGCAGGAGGAAGAAGGGGTCGAACCTGAAGTGCTAGGGGCAGTTCAAGAGGCACTCAAGTTGCTGGAGACCCTGGGGGCCAGACTCGTGCCTGTGAGTCTTCCGCGCATGTGCTATGCCCTCCCCTCTTACTACCTTGTGGCACCGGCCGAGGCCAGTTCCAACCTGGCCCGTTATGACGGGGTGAAATACGGTTTTCGATGCGGGGAAGAAGGGGGGCTACTGGAGATGTATCGCTGCAGCCGCTCCAGGGGCTTTGGGCAGGAGGTCAAGCGCAGGATAATGTTGGGCACCTACGCCCTTTCAGCCGGCTATTATGACGCTTACTACCTGAAGGCCTGCCAGGTCCGAACCCTGCTCATAGAAGACTATCGTAGGGCCTTCCAGCTTTGCGACGTGGTGGTGAGCCCCACTGCACCCACCACTGCATTCCGCCTCGGGGAAAAACTCCAGGACCCCATCCAGATGTACCTGAGCGATTACTTCACCATCCCTGTCAACCTGGCCGGGCTTCCGGCTCTGAGCCTCCCTTGCGGACTTGACAGTAAGGGGCTTCCCATAGGACTTCAGATAGTAGGCGCCCATTTCCAGGAAGAACGTATTTTGCAGGTGGCCTACAGCTTTGAGCAGGCTGCCGGGCACCATCTTAAAAGGCCCCTGCTTTGAGGGGAAGAGCGAGGCTACTCGGCGTGGTTCAGGAGGGCCACCAATGGGAAGTGGGGGCCTGCAAGGACTCCGGGACCCTGCTTGGGGACTCTTTGACCTTGAGCCCTTGCCTAGTCAAGGTTTTCTTGGAGGCTGGGTCCTGATGCGAACAACAAGTCTTTGAGGTGCCCAGTATGTTCAAGTTTCTTGAACATCATGGGTCAGGGGGTCTTCCATGATCAGATACGAGCCGGTCATCGGCCTTGAGGTGCATGCCCAGCTTCGCACAAGAAGCAAGATCTTCTGCAGTTGCTCGGCTTCCTTCGGGGCAGAGCCCAACCGCCACACCTGCCCTGTCTGCCTGGGTATGCCAGGGGTTTTGCCTGTACTGAACCGCCAGGTGGTGGAATTCGCCTTGAAACTGGCATTGGCCACCAATTGCCGCGTGGCCCCGAGTAGCGTTTTTGCCCGCAAGAATTACTTCTACCCGGATCTTCCCAAAGGTTACCAGATCTCCCAGTACGAAGCCCCTTTGGCTTCGGGGGGGTTCCTTGAAATCCCCGCGGGAGAAGGCTTAGCCAAGCGCATCGGCATAACCAGGATCCACATGGAGGAAGACGCCGGAAAACTCATCCACGACCCAAGCAGACCCGTGAGTTATGTGGACTTCAACCGCACTGGGGTGCCGCTTTTGGAGATAGTCTCAGAGCCGGACATGAGGAGTCCAGAGGAGGCTGTGGCTTACCTCAAGGAGCTCAGGGAAATCCTGGTTTACCTGGAGATCTGCGACGGGAACATGGAGGAGGGCAGTTTCCGCTGCGATGCCAATGTCTCGGTGCGTCCTGCTGGCCAGAAGGAATTCGGTACCCGCACCGAGCTCAAGAACATGAACTCCTTCAGAAATGTGCACCGGGCCATATCTTATGAGATCGATAGGCAGATCCAGATTCTGCAAGAAGGAGGCAGCATAATCCAGGAGACCCGCCTCTGGGACGAAGAAAAACAGATCACCTATTCCATGAGGGGTAAAGAGGAAGCACACGATTACCGCTACTTCCCCGACCCTGACCTGGTGCCCGTCAAGATCCAGGAGGATTGGCTGGCAAGGATAAAGGAGGGGCTTCCAGAGCTTCCGGAGGCCAAGAGGAAAAGGTTCCTGGCCCAGTACGGCCTGAGGCCGTACGATGCAGAATTACTTACCAGCTCCAGAGCCCTGGCAGACTATTTCGAAGCCTGCGTGGGGGCTTTCCAGGATCCCCGACAGGTGGCCAACTGGATTAACGGTGAGCTTTTGGCCCTTCTGAACAGGGAGGGTGGATCCATCCAGCAGTGCCCGGTGCGTCCAGAGCAGCTGGCCCGGATGCTGGCCCTCCTGGAACAGGGCCGCATAAGCCGCCGCATCGCGCAGGGCCTTTTTGAGGAGATGTACAACACCGGCAAGGATCCAGAGGAGATCCTGCTGGAGAAGGGCTGGGCCACTGTCTCGGACCAGGGGGCTGTCTCCACCCTCATAGAGGAAATCCTCCAGGAGAACCCCGCAGAGGTGGAAGCCTATCGCCAGGGGAAGACAAAACTCATGGGATTCTTTATGGGACAGCTCATGCGAAAAACCAAGGGACAGGTGGACCCCAAGCTGGCACAAGGGCTCTTGGAAAAGAAACTCAAGTCCGACTGAGGAAAGCTGCAATGTTTCGAGATCCCATGCTGAAGCAAATAGAAGCATATCTCTCACCTCACTTCAGGAGCCTTGAGTGGCGGGAAAACCGCCTTGTTCTCCTGGACCAGAGGCTCCTGCCCGGTCAGGAGGTTTATCTGGAGCTCTCCAGCTCTGAGCAGGTTGCACGGGCCATCAGAGGGCTGGCTGTGAGAGGGGCCCCTGCCATAGGAATAGCAGCGGCCATGGGACTGGCCCTGGCCGCGCGAAACCTCAAGGCCCGGACGGGCACCCAGCTCGTGGAGCTGCTGGAACCCAAGGCCAGGGAACTTCTGTCCACCAGACCCACTGCAGTGAACCTGAGGTGGGCTTTGGAAAGATGCCTTGGGGCAGCAAGGCAGCTTATTGGGGCCACACCGGAGGAGATAAGGGAGGCCTTGCTGCAGGAGGCCAAGAAGATATGGGTGGAGGACGTGCTGGCCAATTTCTCCATGGGGGAGGCAGGAGCAAGGCTGGTGCCTGAGAAGGCCAAGATATTAACCCACTGCAATGCCGGCGGGCTGGCCACAGGAGGGTATGGTACGGCTTTGGGAGTGGTCAGATCCGCTCACAGACAAGGCAAAGCCGTTTCGGTCTTGGCCGACGAGACCAGGCCCTTCTTGCAAGGAGCCAGACTCACGGCATGGGAGCTCCAAAAGGACAACATCCCTGTCACGGTGATAACCGACAACATGGCCGGGCATCTAATGAAGACCAAGGAGGTGGACTTGGTGATAGTGGGGGCAGACAGGATAGCCAGGAACGGAGATGTGGCCAACAAGATAGGCACTTACAGCCTGGCGGTCTTGGCCAAGGAGCACGGCATTCCTTTTTATGTTGCGGCCCCTCTGTCCACCTTTGATCCAGAGTTGGCAGGAGGTCAGGAGATACCCATTGAGGAGAGAGACCCCCAAGAAGTCCTTGTCTTGGGACAGACGCGTCTGGCCCCCGAAGGGGTATCGGCCCGCTATCCTGCCTTTGATGTCACCCCGGCCAGGCTCATAACCGGGATTGTCACAGAAACTGGAGTGTTGGGCCAGCCTCTGGCAAGTTCAATAGGCCGGATCCTCCCAATAGAAGGGCCCAAGGCCAAGGATGCCTCCTGAAAGGAGCCCCGGGGAAAAGGAAAGCTGGCATGTCCAAGAAAATTCTTCCTTGTGGCCCGCTCATTGGCCCAGCCGGACTCTCTGGGAGACTAAGGCCCCAGCCTCCATTTGTGAAGAGGAGTGTGCCAAGCAGGGCCGGCCAGGGAATGTACTTGCACCACAGGGACTGTGTTTGAGAACTCTTTGCGCCTGGTATCAACCTGGGATAAGGCTTCGGGATCCAGAAATCCGGAGCACCCCAGGGGGGCTCGGGATGATGAGCCCCAATCTCCTCTTGGGACCACCGGGGGCCGGAAAACAGTTCAGCTCAGCCAGGTGATACCTTCAGGCTGTTGCCATGTGGGTTTTTTCGGTACAATGTGGTTTGAGATTTCTAGGACTTCCGGTCAGAAAAGAGAGGAGGAGACTCATGGGCAGAAAGATGCTCCTGGCCATTATGGGCGCTTTGGTCTTGGTGGAATTGGGTTTGCAGGCACAAGTTCTCTCCCAGGAGAAGCCCAAGGCTGCAGTGCAGCCCGTGGCAGTGGAAAAGCTCATTCCCTTCTTGAAGGAACTCCAAGGATGGAAGGCAGAGGGACCGGCAGAGGGGCAAACAATGAAAAGCGCACAGGGCTCCTACACCCTGGCTTTTAGATCCTACACGCAGGGTGACAAGGGTCTGGAGCTGACCCTTATTGACGGGGCCGGAGTCCCGCAGGCGTACGAGGATTATGAAGATCTCAAGGCCGAGGTGGATGCCAAGGGTCCGAATCCCGCCAAGTCGGTAACTGTGGGAGGATTCCCTGGGGTGGAGCTTTTTGAGAACGAGTCAGAGACCGCCACCCTCATGCTGCTGGTGAAGGAGCGCTTTGTGCTGATTCTGGATCTGGATGGAGCCACTGCCAAAGACGATCTGAAGGCCCTGGCCAATCAGTTGGATCTCAAAGGCTTGGCAGCCTTGGCAGGGAAATAGTCCCGAACCGCCCCCTCTGGGAAGAGGGTTTTAGGGGCCCTTTGGGCTGCAGACCCATTTTTCAGGATCCACTGCGCTCAGCTTTGTCGTAATGGGAAAACTGCATACTGAAGGTGCCCCTGCCTTGGGTAAGGGACCTGAGGGCAGTGGAGTAACCGAAGGTGCGCCTCAGAGGAACCAGCGCAGTTATGGCCTGGACCACGCCCCTTTGTTCTATCCCCTCCACTTTCCCTCCCCTGGAATGAAGGTCTCCCAGGACATCCCCCAGGAATTCCGGCGGGACCATCACATCCAGACACATGGTTGGCTCCAGCAAGAGCGGCTCGGCCACCTCGCAGGCGTTTTGAAAGGCCATGGAGGCGGCCACCTTGAAGGCCAACTCGCTGCCCGAACCTTCCTGGAAAGAGGCTCCCACTACCCGGGCATGCACATCCACCACAGGATAGCCCCGACTCACACCTCCTTCCAGGGCTTCCAGGATCCCTTGCTCCACCGCCTGCTGAAAAACCTCTGGAAGCTGCCCTGTGGGCACCTCCAGATCTATGCGGTTGCCTGCCCCTCGGCTCAAAGGTTCCACCCTGACTGTCACATGCGCCTTGTGCAACGCGCCCTGGATCTCCTTTTCGAAACGGCCCTCCCCGGTTCCCCGGCCCTGCACTGTTTCCCTGTAAACCACCTGGGGTTTCCCCACATTGGCCTCCACGTTATACTCCTGCCGCATTCTCTCCACCAGCACCTCCAGGTGGAGCTCCCCCATGCCGGAGATGATGGTCTGACCGGTCTCAGGGTCCTCCTTTACCCGGAAGGTAGGGTCTTCCTCTGCCAGCTTCCCCAATGCAAAGGCCAGCTTTTCCTGGTCTGCCCTGGTGCGAGCCTCCACAGCCACTGAAATCACAGGCTCGTAAAACTCCATGCTTTCCAGGAGTATGGGGTGTCTTTCGTCACAGAGGGTGTCTCCTGTAACCGTCTCCTTCAAGCCCATGGCCGCAACCAGGCTACCTGCTCCGGCTGTTTCTATGCGCTCCCTCTTGTTTGCATGCATCTGCAAGAGCCTGGCCGCCTTCTCGCGCTTGCCGCGGGTGGCGTTCAGCACGTCTTGGCCGCTTTGGAGGATGCCCGAATAGACTCTCAGGTAAACCATCTTGCGACCCTGGTCCATGGCCACCTTGAAAGCCAAGGCTGCAAGAGGAGCCTTCTCGTCTGCCGGGCGTTCCTCCCAGTTCTCCGTGCCCGGCACGCGCCCCCTGATGGGCGGGACGTCCAAGGGGGATGGCAGATAATCCACGATCCCGTCCAGGAGGGGTTGCACTCCCTTGTTCTTCAAGGCTGAACCGCAGAGCACCGGCACCAGATCAAAGCACAAGGTGGCATTTCTGATCTCCCTTCGCAGCAGATCCTCCCCCACCGGCTCCCCGGCCAGGTACAGTTCTGCTACTGTGTCATCCCGGTCTGCCAGAAGCTCTATCATCTCCTCGCGGGCCTTCTCCGCCCTGGGCCTTAACTCCTGTGGGATTTCCACCTCCTCGAAAATGGCCCCCAGGGTTTCCTCCCTCCACCTGATGCCTAGCATGCGCACCAGGTCTATTACTCCCTTGAACTCACCCTCCCGGCCCCACGGAATCTGTAGCACCAGGGGTCTGCAACCAAGCTTTTTCTTCATCATCTCCACAGTACTCTGGAAGCTGGCCCCTATCCTGTCCATCTTGTTCACGAACACCAACCTGGGAATGTGATACTTGTCCGATTGGTGCCAAACCGTCTCTGACTGGGGCTCCACCCCCTCCACGGCTGAAAACACCACCACCGCACCGTCCAGCACACGCAAGCTTCTCTCCACCTCTATGGTAAAATCCACGTGGCCGGGAGTGTCCACTATGTGGATCTCGTGCCCCCTCCACTCGCAGGTGGTCACAGCTGCCGTGATGGTTATTCCCCGCTCCTGTTCCTGAGGCATCCAGTCCATCACGGCGGTGCCCTCGTCCACCTCACCCATCTTGTAGGATTTCCCGGTGTAGTACAGTATGCGTTCCGTCACTGTGGTCTTACCGGCGTCTATGTGAGCTATGATCCCGATATTGCGTATACGCTGAAGCCGCTTGGACATGGAGCTTCCCCTTCAACGTTCTTGCCCGAATTGCCCACCAACAGCGCCAAACACGCTGGATCTCCCCCCACCAACAGCCACACTCATCAAACTGCCCAGGCCCAGGAGCCGTCACAGGCAAGATGGAAAAACATGAAGGTCTTCCTAACCCAAATTATTCAAGCAAAGTGGATAATATGGGTTGGCTGTCGGATTTTCCTGGGCTGATTCGATCACATATAAAAAAACTCTGCATGTGCAATCGGACCTGAGAGAAGCTTCTGGGTCCCTGCATCTTAAACGTGCCGGGGGTTTGTAAGCCAAGCTCCCCGATGTTATGGGGCCTTGGGGATTGTCCGGCTCATGCATGGAGGTCTCGCAAAAAGCATGTAAACCTTTGGTTCTTCATTGTTCAGTGCCTCTGAGCAACGGCAAACATGGTTTCTTACGAGGCCTCCCTCCTCAAGAGGCCAGGCTCTGAAGCCACGGGCGCCCCTATGAAGAGGTGCCCTGCCAGAGTCTCTCTGGGCTTCCCCTCCACCAAGAACTGGACCCTTTTTACCCCTGGTACATTGGCACAGAGGCTCTCCACTATGGAGTACACAGTCATCATTTCCCCGGAAGTACCTCCTGGGTGACGGCTCACAAACTCCTGGCTGAGGTCCACTGTGCATGTGCCCTGGGAGCAGGAAACCGGAGCCAGGACGCGGGTCCCTTCAGGAATGGTGGGCTGCAGGCTGCCTTTGGGCCCCCGGATCAATTCCTGGAGCACAGCCTGTGCAAGCCCAGATGAAGAACCTGGGTCTGTCACATCTCTGGGTTCCCCTACCAGGAATTCAGCCTGCTCGTCAGAGAAGAAAAGGGTAAGTGTTTTCATGGCCAAAGAGGGCTTCCCCTTTGCCTCCAACTCGGGTTTGGCCTTCTCCTGCTGTTTCCACCAGTTATAACCAAACCATACCCCGGCCATGAGCAAGGCTGAACCCGCCCAGATCAGCAACCATTTCCCCAAACCCTTTTTCCTGCTGCGCTTGGAGATGTGGCTGCGGCTCTTCTTCTTGGAAGAACTGCGGCTGGCCCTGTAACGCACTGCACCCATGCTTCTTGGCCACCTCTCGGTCTATGGTAAAGGATCAATCTAGGGCAAGGCAGCAAGGCTTGTCAAGCCGCCATTTTCTTTGTTTTTTTGCCTTGTGGTCCTCCCCGCAGCCAGATATAATTCGGAAATGCCACCCGGCGCGGAGGTGTTGGGATGAAGGAAAAGCTTTCCCATTGGTTTTCCACCCTCCTTGGCTTCTTCGAGACCCAGCGAGTAAAAGAAACCATCATGAACTTGGACGAGCAGGGCTTCCTGATCCTGTGCGGTTCCACAGCCTTGCTCGTGATCATTTGTCTCATCAAGAAGATGGTGCGCACTGCTGTTTTCATAATGGGGCTTTGCGCCACCGTGGTTCTGCTCCATTTCACCATCCCTGAGGAAGGTGTGGAGATGAGTTTTAATCAGATACTTGGCATCTTCATCGGGGGAACCTTCATAGTGGCCACCACTATTTATTTCATGATCATCCGTTCCGATTGAGCCTGAAGGAAGTATATTTTTTTGGGGCTAAAGCTTGCTCATGGCTTGACAAGCAGCCGGAAGATCTGCTATTAGCTTAGCGCACGGTACAAGGTGGGTTCTTTTGGATCCTCTCGGGGTCTTGATTCGATGGGATGTGGTGTGCTTTGGCGACTGGCGGTCCTATGGCAGATCCCGCGGAGTTTTCCTTCTCGTTGCTCGCCGTTGAAGCTTTCAAGGTGGGGCTGCCAACCCACAGAACGATCTCTAGCTCAGGAGAACTGGTCTCCCAGATTGATCAGGGGGCTCGGGGAAAATTGACCCGAACCTCCCAGAGGAGATCTTCTTGTCGCTTGTGAACGGCTCAACATGGCAGTGGCCCCCGGCTGGGGGTGCACTCCCAAGCCTCTTGGAACAGGACACGGCTCAAAGCAAACCCAGAACCGGGGATGGAAGGAGCACTTTTCATGACGCAGGAGGTTGCATTGGACTCTGAGGTCCAGCTTCAGGTGGAGGGCATTTCCATATCCTTTGGGGGGGTCCAGGCCATCTACAATGTGTCTTTTCAAGTCAGAAAAGGAGAGATTTTCTCCATCATAGGCCCCAACGGGGCAGGCAAGACCGTTACCCTCAATTGCATAAACGGACTTTACAAGCCCAACAGGGGTCGCATCCTCTTTCAGGGGCAGGACATAACCCATTGGGCCCCGTACAAGAGGGCCGAGGCGGGTCTGGCCCGCACTTTCCAGAAGATAGAGCTTTTCTCTGGTATGACAGTTTTGGACAACATCCGGCTGGGCAGACACGTGCACCTCAGCTCAGGGATACTGGCAGGCAGCTTCTACCTGGGCAAGACCTCCAGGGAGGAGATAGAAAGCAGGAAGTTCATAGAGGAAGAGATCATTGACCTGTTGGAGATAGAGCACATTAGACACAAGGTGGTTGGCATGCTTCCCTACGGCCTCCAAAAAAGAGTGGAGCTGGCCAGGGCCTTGGCCTTAAATCCCAAGCTTCTGCTTCTGGACGAGCCCATGGCAGGCCTGAATCTGGAAGAGGTGGAGGACATGGCCCGTTTCATACTGGATATCAACGAGGAGGAACGCTGGAGGGTGACCTGCATCCTGGTGGAGCACGACATGGGAGTGGTCATGGACATTTCCGACAGGGTGGCAGTGCTGAACTTCGGCCAGAAGATCGCAGACGGAAAGCCATCGGAGGTGCAGCAGAACCCGGAGGTGATCCGGGCGTACTTGGGAGACGTGGAGGACCTGTATGCCACACGACGCTGAAGCCGAAATAGAGATCACCAAGGACTTGACTCTTCCCAAACTCTTCCTCCGCATGTGCCGCAAGTATGGCTCCAAGAAGGTGGCAATGCGGGAAAAGGAGTACGGCATCTGGAGGCCCATCACTTGGGCCGATTACCTGGAGAACGTCAAGTACCTCTGCCTGGGAATGGTGGCACTGGGACTGCAGAGGGGGGACAAGGTGGCCATGATAGGGGACAACAGGCCTGAGGGCCTCTTTGCCGAGATGGCTGCCATGTGCGCGGGTGGAGTGGGGGTGTGGCTCTTTCAGGACAGTCTCCTGGAAGAGGTTCAGTACATCGTGGACCACTCGGATGCCAAGTTCCTGGTGGGGGAAGGCCAGGAAGAAGTGGACAAGGGGCTGGCCATAAAAGAGCGCTGTCCCAAGCTGCTCAAGATCCTCTGGGACGACCCCAAGGGGATGAGAAGCTATGACGACCCCATCCTCATGAGTTTGAAGGAGGTGCAAAGGCTCGGCAAAGAGCTGGAAAAACAGAAGCCCGGCCTCTTCGAGGAACTGGTTTCCCAGGGCCAAGGGGAGGATGTGTGCCTTCTTTTCTACACCTCCGGCACCACTGCTCTTCCCAAGGGAGCCCTTCTGACCCATTACAACATGCTCAAGATGGGCCAGAACCTCATGCGTGTGGACCCGTGCTACCCGCAGGACGATTTCGTGTCCTACCTTCCCTTTGCCTGGATCGGGGAGCAGATGATGTCCATCTCTGCCGGACTGCAGGTGGGCTTTACCATAAACTTCCCGGAGGAGCCCGAGACTGCCCAGGAGAACATCCGGGAGATAGGCCCCCAGACCATGTTCGCCCCCCCCCGCATCTACGAGCAAATGGTAAGGACAGTGCAGGTCAAGCACCTGGACGCAAGCTGGCTGAAGCGTCAACTCCATGAGTGGGCCATGAGGACCGGTTATGCCTGGGCCGACTGTCTTTTCGAGAAAAGGCCCGCCCCTTTGCTCATCAGGCTAAAGCGGCTTGTGGCCGAGTTGCTTGTGTTCAAGAAGCTCAAGGACCACCTGGGGCTTTCCCGCATCCGCCATGCTTACACGGGCGGGGCCGCTATGGGGCCCGACCACTTCCGCTTCTTTCACGCTATAGGAGTCAACCTCAAGCAGATATACGGCCAGACCGAGATAGCCGGCATATCAGTGCTTCACAGGGACGGAGATGTGAAATTCGACACAGTGGGACGGCCTCTCCCAGAGACAGAAGTGAAAGTGACAGAAGAGGACGAGATCATCTCCAAGAGCCCCAGCGTTTTCCTGGGCTATTACAAGAACCCCGAGGCCACTGCCAAGACCCTCAAGGACGGATGGCTGTACTCAGGGGACACAGGCTTCATAGACGAGGATGGACACCTGGTGGTGTTTGACCGCTCCAAGGACATAATGGTGCTGAGCGACGGCCGGAAGTTCTCCCCCCAGTTTCTGGAAGCCAGACTGAAATTCAGCCCGTACATAAAGGAGGCATGGGTCATAGGACACAAGTTGCCTTACATGACTGCAGTGATATGCATAGACTATGCCACTGTGGGGAAATGGGCAGAGCAAAAGGGCATTCCTTACACCTCTTACCCGGAGCTTTCCCAGAAGCCTCAGGTCTATGACCTCATAGTAAGACCCATCATGGAGGTAAACAGGACCCTGCCCCCCGCAGCCAGAATTCAGAAGTTCCTGAACCTTTACAAGGAGCTGGATGCGGACGATGAGGAGCTGACCCGCACACGAAAACTAAGGCGCGCCTTCGTGGAGGAGCGCTACAAGGACATAGTGCAGGCCCTGTACACAGATACAGAGACGGTACACATGGACACCAGCATAAAGTATGAGGACGGCAGGGTGGTGCCCATAAAGGCGGACATGCGCATCTTGAGGGTGCCCCAAGAGGGAGGCAAGTGATGGAGATCTTCTTCAACCTTCTCATCTCGGGGATCATGGTGGGCTCTGTGTATGCCCTGGTGGCCTTGGGCTGGGTTCTGATCTACAAGTGCTCGGGCGTTCTCAACCTGGCCATGGGAGAGTTGACCCTCATAGGTGCGTACGTGTGTCTCAGCCTTTACGGGTGGTTTGCAAGGGCCATCCCCCAGTCCACCACGGCCTTTGTGCTGGCCTTGGTGGGGACCTTGGTCATAGGGGCGGTGCTGGGGCTTCTCACCGAGAGGGTGTTCTTGAGAAAGATGATCGGGGAGCCTGTGCTGAGTGTGATCATGGTCACAGTGGGGCTTTCCTTTTTCTTCAAGGGCACGGTGGAGTTCATATGGGGGACCGACACCAGGGTCTTCACCCCAGAGGTTTTCAGCAAGAAACCCATTCCCATCTGGGGCAACATTTACGTGGACTCGGTATATCTCTGGAGCTTCATAGCAGCCCTTGTGCTGCTGGTGGTGTTCGTTTCCTTTTTCAAGTACACCCGCTGGGGACTGGCCATGCAGGCCACGGCTGACGACGAGATGGCAGCCCTCTCCCTGGGGGTGAGCGCCAAGCTGGTGTACGCGCTGGCTTGGGCCATCGCTTTCATGGCCGCAGGGGTTGGGGGCACTCTCCTGGGGAACGTAAACGGGATAAACATATCAGTGGGCTACCTGGGGCTTCTGGTCTTGCCCGCAGTGGTACTGGGAGGGCTCAATTCAGTGCCCGGGGCCATAGTCGGGGGAATCATCATCGGGGTGCTCCAGAACATGGCCGATGGGTACCTTTCCCAGTTCACACCCGGGGGTGTGAAGGAAGTGGCACCCTTGGCTTTCATGGTAATTCTCTTGCTTTTCAAACCTTACGGCCTTTGGGGCTGGGAGAGAATTGAGAGGGTGTGAGACATGAGCTGGCTGCCTTGTGGAGTATATCACGAGCACTACAGGGAGGACCATGCCTGGTGGCAAACCGCCTTTGTGAAGGGCAAGATGTTGGCCCTGGCGGTAGTGGTGCTGCTGGCATTCCCTTACATGGATCTTGTGGCCCCGGATCTGGGCCCTTACCTCCTGAGCGTGGCCATAATGCTCATGTACACCATAATGGCGGCCTCCGGGGTGCAGCTGCTCATAGGCTACTGTGGACAGGTGACCTTGGGGCACGCGGCTTTCGTGGCCGTGGGGGCGTACACATCCTGCCTGGTGCTCATGCACGGACCCAGCCTGGCTGCCATGGGGAATGACCCCAGTCCGGTGGTAAGGCTCCTGGCAGGGATCTTCACCCTTCTCATGAAGGCAGGGCTTCTCTATCCCGCGGCAATTGTGCTGGCTGCCATAGTGGCGGGGTTGTGGTGCGTTCTGTTCGGGCTTCCCTCCGCCAAGGTGAAAGGCTTCTACCTCATCATGACCACCATAGCAGCCCAGTGGATCACGGTGGAGTTCTTCATCACGCAGTTCGTAAGCCAAATTGGGGGAAGGCAACAGGCCTTCACGGTAATGCCTGAGCATTTCTCCATAGGCCCCTTCACCATTGATTCGGACAGGAAGATCTACTTCTTGGGCGTGGGCCTAATATTGATTATCACCCTGGCCATGGCGAATCTGCTTCGCTCCAAACCCGGCAGAGCCTGGATAGCCATCAGGGACAACGACATAGCCGCCGAGGCCCTTGGGGTCAACATAGTGGCCTACAAGCTGCTGGCCTTTTTCGTGGCAGGCGCCATGGGAGGGCTGGCAGGGGTCTTCTGGCTGAATTTCAACAGCATCATAAGCCCTGAGCATTTCCAGTGGTTCTGGTCCCTTTGGTGGGTGGGCGTGATCCTGATAGGAGGGGTGGGAAGCATCCACGGCACCATCTTCGGCTCCATGTTCATGGTGCTGGTCATGGAAGGGCTCAAGGCAGTGGTTGTGCCGCTGGGTGGGGCTTTCCCAGAGCTCCTGGACAGGTTTCTATTCATAAAAGAGGCTCTCTTTGGCCTGGCCATAGCCCTTTTCTTGATCTACGAGCCCAACGGGATTGCCTATCGCTGGTGGCAGCTCAAGAACTACTTCAACCTCTGGCCTTTTTCCTATTGAGACCCATGGCCGGAGAGAAAGACCAGGGGAAGGGGGTGGGATAATCCTGGATAAGGCTGTGGGTTTCGGTCTCTGTGGACATAAAACCGTCAAGGAGGTGAACCATGAGAAACAAGGGAGGGATTCTGGTCGTCCTGGGTATCCTGGCTCTGGCCTCTCCGCTGTGGGCTGCCGAGGAGATCAAGGTGGGGGCCATCATGGACATAACCGGGGCCACATCTGATGTCGGCAAGGACTATGCCATGGGCGTCAGGGAAGCAGTCCAGTACGTGAATGACCAGGGAGGAGTCAACGGCAAGAAAATAAAACTCTTTCTTTATGATTACGGCTACCGGATTCCTGAGGCCATAACCACTTACAAGAGGCTCAAGAACTTTGACCGGGTCATAGCCACCCTGGGTTGGGGCACAGGGGACACCGAGGCCCTCTCCCCCATCATCAACAAGGACAAGATGCCCTACGTCTCGGCCTCCTATTCTGCCCATCTCACAGATCCAAAGAAGACCCCTTACAATCTCTTCTTCTCCGCCGATTACTCCACCAATGCCAGAGCCGCCATAACAGCCTGGTACGACCAGATCTGGAAAAAGGATCCCATGTACAAGGAGAGGGTGGCTAAGGGGGAAAAACCCCGCTTCGTTTGCTTTTACGCCACGGCAGTGCCTTACTCCAGCGCCCCCATCAAGGCCATCAAAGACCAGGCCACCCTCCTGGGTTTCGAGATTGGGGACGACCAGGACGTACCCCTCACCGCCCTGGACACCAAGAGCCAGGTGCTGGCTGCGGCCAAATTCAAGCCTGACCTGGTCTGGCACGGCAACACCACCATGAGCGTCTCCACGGCCATCCGGGATGCTTATGCCCAGAACCTGGGGGCCTGGCACATCATCAACAACTGGGGTTTTGATGAAAACCTGCCCAGGCTGGCAGGGGAAGCCGCCAAGAATGCCATCGGGGCAAGCCCCTGCGCCTTCTTCGGAGAGAACGTGAAGCTCATGGACAAGGTGGTGGAGTACGCCCAAAAGCTCAACCCGGGTGTGCCCAAGGAACAGCGCCTGATCCGCACCACCCAGGCCTGGGCAGCGGTGATGCTTCTTTGGGAAGCCATGAAAAGGGCGGACAAGGCCGGGAAACTGGATGGGGAAGGAATCATGAAGGCCGGCTTCGAGTCCCTCAAGGACTATGACATAGGCCTCGGGGCACCTCCTGTGACCTTCAGCCCCCAGGATCACCGCCCCACGAGCATCGCCCAGATATACATTTACAAGGATGGAAAATTCCAGCTCCTGGAGCGCATAGACCTGAAGCAGCGCTGGCCAGAGAAGTGGGCCAAGGAGTGGCTGGGCTGGTGAGAAAGCCCGAGGAGGCAAAGGGGTGAGTTCCCAAAAAGCGATCCTGCAACTGCACAATATCGAGGTCAAGTACCACGAAGTGATTCTGGTTCTGAAGGGGGTCTCCATAGAGGTGCCGGAGGGAGGAATAGTGGCCCTTCTAGGGGCCAACGGGGCTGGCAAGAGCACTACCCTGAAGGCCATCTCGGGGCTTCTCAAGCACGAAGAGGGCCGCGTCACCGATGGGGCCATAGAGTTCATGGGAGAGCAGATACACCGCAAGGACCCCGAAGAGATCGCCAAGATGGGGATTTTCCAGATAATAGAGGGCAGAAGGGTCTTCGAGCATCTCACCATAGAGGAGAATCTCAGGGTGGGCGGCCACCTGCGAGGAGACGGCCGGGGCCTGAAAGAGAGGCTCGAGATGGTGTACAGCTACTTTCCCCGCCTCAAGGAGAAGAGGAATATGGTGGCCGGGTTCGCCAGCGGCGGAGAGCAGCAGATGACGGTCATAGGCCGGGCCCTCATGGCCAGCCCCAGGCTGATGCTCCTGGATGAGCCCTCCATGGGCCTGGCTCCCCTTCTGATAAAGGAGATCTTCGAGATCATCCAGAGGCTGAACCACCAGGAGGCCATTCCCATACTGCTTGTGGAGCAGAACGTGAAGCTGGCCCTCACAGTGGCCCCTTACGGTTACGTGATGGAAAACGGCCGTATAGTCATGGACGGCACCTCCGAGGTGCTGAGGCAGAACCCAGACATAAGGGATTTCTACCTGGGACTCACGGACATAGGGGAGAGAAAGAGCTTTCGCTCAGTCAAGCATTACAAGAGACGCAAACGCTGGCTGGCCTGAAATCCTTTGTCCTGGGTCTTGGCCAATGCCTTCCAAGGGTTGGTTCCAGCCTTTGAGCGGACAAAGCCCAGGGCCCGTGAACATTGGCGCAAGGAGGGGAAAAATGAGACGGTCCATTTTTTTGAGCGCGATCATGTTGGTGACTCTGGGGCTGGCCCTCCAGGGTTGTGAGACCATGGAAACAGTGGGCCCGGCCCAGTATGCCGGAGCTGCAAAACCGCCTTTGGTGAAACTGGACAGAGTCGAGGTAAACCACATCCAGCCCTTCTTCATAGCTCCCAGAATAGACTACAAGGATCCCCAGAACCCGGGCAAGGTGGGTGGGTACGGCTACACTAGCACCATGAGCTTGGCCTACGTGTTTCACATCCAGAACCCCAACAGCTTCCCTGTGATGCTGGATGAGCTTCGCTTCACAGCCGCCTTCGAGGATTTTGACGTGAACATGCCCACAGCATACGAGGACCAGTGGATCCCGCCCGGCAAGACCAACGAGCTGCGGGTGGTGGTGGTCCAGGAGGCCCAGGCCACCATAGCCAGCCTGGCAGTGGGGGGCATGGCAGCTGAACGCATCAAGAAGATGGGGACCAAACAGGCGGACCTGGTCAAGAAATGGTGGGACACTGTGGGAGATCAGGGCTTCCCCATCCAGGTGAAAAACGGGGTGGCCGTTTTCCAGACACCAGACGGGAAGACGGTGCAGTCCACCTTCCAGGGGGTCTTCCCCCCGGCCAAATAGGAATCCACAGTCTGCGTGGTGAACTGCCGCTGCACAATGCAGGTTCCTGCCCCCAAGGGGTTGGGGGCAGGAACCCAGGCCTTTCTATAATTGCGGAATAATCCGGGATGGGCTGTTGAAGAAAAGGCCCCGGGGCTCCTTTGCCCGGGGCCCTGTCTTGACGCCCCGGCAGATGCTTAGGCAAAAGCTGTGGTTGCGTTGCCAGAGGCGATTCAGCGTCGTATAATGCAGCCCGCTTGTCCATTCGAGACGCAAGAGGGGGTTACAAGAGCAAGGTGGCCGTTGTGCGAGCCATGGTGCTTTGGGGAAACGGGATCAACTGCGAGGTGGAGACAGCTCACGCCTGCCGTCTGGGGGGGGCCGAGGAAGTGGAGCTGGTTCACTTCGCGGATCTGCTCGGGGGTGAAAAGAGCCTGGACGATTATCATTTGCTTTGTTTGCCCGGCGGCTTCCTGGATGGAGACGATCTGGGGGCGGCCAAGGCAGCAGCCAACCGTTTTAGGTACGCCAGGGTGAGCAGCACTGGAGAGTCCCTGAGGACACAGCTGGACAGGTTCATTTCCCAGGGAAAGCTGGTCCTGGGGATTTGCAACGGGTTCCAGCTGATGGTGAAACTTGGTCTTCTTCCAGCTCTGGATGGTACATATGACACCCAGACAGTGACCTTGACCTTCAATGACTCGGGCCGCTTTGAGGACAGATGGGTGTACCTGGGGGTGGAGGCTGAAAGCCCCTGTGTGTTCACCAAAGGCCTTAGGCAGCTTTACTTGCCGGTCAGGCACGGGGAAGGAAAATTCTTTTGCAGGGACCCCAGGCTGCTGGGGAGACTCTCCCTAAACAGCCAAGTGGTGCTCAGGTACCTGCACCCATCCACAGGGAGGCCTACCCAGGAATACCCCTGGAATCCCAATGGTTCCCTGGAGGCGGTGGCAGGGATTTGCGACCCCACGGGCCGGCTCCTGGGGCTCATGCCCCACCCAGAGGCCTACCATCACAGGACCAACCACCCCCGCTGGACAAGGGAGGAGCTTCCGGAGGAAGGGCAAGGTGTGGCTCTTTTCCGAAACGCAGTATCCTTTATCAGGGAACAACTGCTTTGAGATGGGATGACCAAAGAGCTTGGGGCTCGAGGCCAGCGCCGAAGGCTCCACCGGCATTATTCTCAACCAGTGGATCATGCAGCCCAAGCAAGGGGATTGCTTTCACTTAGGGACCTTCCCCAAGAAGACCTTGCTTGGGGAGGCTGGCTGAGAAAGGGTTTGGGCTCCGGATTTCTTGAGACATCCCGGGGGCTCGGGGGCGTGGGCTGGGTGAAAAATCAGGCTCAGTTCCCGACTCTTTTTCCGGGAAGATGTCGGGCAGGAGGCTCTTTGGAGCTACCCAGGGGTCTTGAATCCCGAGCTGGGTGCAGCTTGGGGGATGATCCGAATGGGGCAGAGGGGTTCAGAGGCTCAAAACCCCCTGGAAGGAAAGGAGATCTGCCATGAGTCTTTTCAGAACCATCCTTTACTGCACAGACTTCTCCCCCACTGCTGACCATGCCTTCCATTACGCCCTGCAAATGGCCCAAATCCACCAGGCGGGCTTGGTCATTTTTCACGCCGTGCATCAACCCCTTTACCCTGTTCTGGCAGAGCCCTTTGTCATGACCCAGGTGGTGGAGCAGCAGGAGGATCGCCTGAGGCAGGAGGCCCAGGAAGAGATCTGCCGCAGGTACGTGCCCTCCATTCCAGGGAATCTCTCCTGGGAGTTGCTGGTGCGCTCTGGAAGCCCTTCCCAGGAGATTCTCCGGGCTATCCCCGAAAAGGGGATCGACCTGGTGGTGATGGGCGCCAGGGGACGCTCCCCCCTGGAGCTTCTACTGTTCGGAAGTGTGGCTCATAGGGTTGTCAAGCGTTCCCCGGTGCCTGTGCTCACTGTGTCTGCCAGGCCTTCTGGTCAATGAACAGCCTTCAGACCGCCTCCACCACGACGGCAATGCCCACCCCGCCCCCTCCGCAGAGCATCTGCACCCCTGCACGGCCCTTGGTGCGCTTGAGGTGATGCACCATCTCTCCAAAATAAAGCACTCCTGAAGCCCCTATGGGATGCCCCAGGGCGATGGCCCCCCCTGTGGGGTTGACCCTCGGGTCGAATCTGTCATAGCCCAGCTCGTCGGCAAACACCAGAAGCGGGGAGGCGAAGGCCTCGTTGGGCTCTATCACATCCATCTGTTCAATGCTCTTGCTGGCCCTTTTCAAGGCCTTTTGCACAGCGGGTATGGGGGCCAGGAGCATGGGCACGGGCTCCCCTCCCGCCACGGCGCAAGAGGCTATGCGGCACATGGGCTCCAGGCCCAGCTCCTCAGCTTTCCTGGCGCTCATAAGCAAGACTGCGGCAGCCCCGTCCACTATGGCCGAGGAGCTCCCTGCACTCACCAGGCCGTTTTCTTTAAAAGGGGTGGGCAGTTTCATGGAGTCTGCCAAGTAACCCTCTGGATCTTGCAGGGCTTTGGGACGAAGCACCTCGTCCCTCTCCACTTTTCTTGTCACCCCGTCCCAGGTGTACTCAAAAGGCACTATGTGGTCAGCATAAAGTCCCTTCTGGTCAGCTGTGAGGGACTTTTGCATGCTCCAGAGCCCGAAGCGCTCCAGATCCTCCCGGCCGTGCCCGTACTGCTGTGAGATCATCTCCGCGCACAGGCCTTGGGGAACCGCCAAGGCCACCTCCTGTACCCTGGGGGACATGCGCACAGGGAAATTGGCCTGGAGGGCCGCTTGCAGGTCCGACCCGATCCCGTAGTGGGACATCAGCTCCACCCCCCCGCAGACCACTATGTCGGCTTCTCCCACCATTATCTCATGGGCTCCCATGTGGATGCCCTTGAGGCCTGCATTGCAGTATTGGTTGATTGTACAGCCGGCCGCCTCCTTGGGGATCCCGGCCAGAAGGGAGGCTATTCGTCCGATGTTCAGAGCCTGCTCCCCCACTTGACTCAGGCACCCGATGATCACATCCTCTATTTCCCGCTCCTGGAACTTGGGGGAACGGGCATGCACCCTGTCCAGGAGGCCCCTGAGGGTGTTGGCCAGAAGGTCCTGGGCAGAGGCCTGGCAGAGCTGCCCCCCCTTTTCCATGCCCTTTCTGCCCGATTTGCCAATGGCCGATCTCACCGCATCGATCACCACCACTTCCTGAAGCTGCCCCATTGTGTCCCTCCTCCTTGCACCTGGATAACCTAGAGGCTCTCAGGGAAAACAAGAACCCCCCGAGGCCCGACCCTGTCCATTCACCGAGGCCCATGGGCTCGGGAACCCGAGCCCCAAAACCCATGGGATCTCCCAAGCCTCTTGTCTTGAAGACCCCCCTGGCACATCAAGAATCGGAATCTTCTCTGGTTGTGTTGATGCTGGCTCATGGGCCCGTTGGCTTTGCCTCGCAGTTCCTCCAAACAATACAGGCTAACTCTTACCTGAGCTCAGGGCTTCCTGGACCACCCTCAGGAGTTCCTCTGGCTCCACTGGTTTTTCCAGGAAACCAGACGGCCGGCTGTATTTCGTGTCTCCTGTGGCGCTCACCTCCGGCTGCCCACGGGTCTCGGCCTGCCTCACCAGGAGGTGGCTAAAATCCACTCCGGTGGCCTGGGACACCCCCGTGACTATGACCACCGGGATCCTTCTCAGCTCCGGGTGAGCCTTGAGCTCCTGGAACATGCGGATCCCGCTCTTGTTGGGCATCATGAGATCCAGAAGCACCAGATCCGGAGAACTTTCCCTTGCCCTCTCCATGCCCTCCAAACCGTCCTTGGCCGTGACAGTCCGGTAACCAGCATCCTCCAGGACGTCCTTTAGGTAGCTTACATTGTCGGGATCATCGTCCACGACGAGAACAAGGCTCCCCATGGCTTCCCCCAGATATGACCACCAAATTGTTTTCCGCGAGCACCTTTTTCCTGTGACCGGGCCGTATGCTATCATGATTGCCCAAGAGGGATCAACAGCCCTCTTGGGCCTTGGAGTAAGCATGCTCTTTTCTGCCATAAGGGATTATCACAGAAGGCTAAGCCTCCACCGGAAGGTCTTCTTTAGCAGCCTCACAATGCTTGTCTTGATCCTCCTGGTAAACAGCATAGCCTACTGGAGGATCTTCATTCCCATGTTCGTGGACCAGATGAAGACTTACAGCCTCAGGGTGGCCTACTACCTGGCAACCAGATGCCGCCCTCTGATACTTTCAGGGGACTTGGAGGAGTTGAACAAGGTAATTCTCTTGAGGGAGTCCATAGAGTACGAGATCGCCTACATCTTTGTCACGGATGAAACCAACCGCATGCTGGCTTACACCTTTCCGGATCATGTGCCCCCTGAAATAGACTCGGTGAGGCTTCCCGGCCCAGAGGAGGAAAGGATAAGGCTGCTGCGGGTTGGGGAATCCTGGATATATGACACAGCAGTGCTTGTGAGGGAAGAAAGCCGGGTCATCGGGGTTATCCACGTGGGCATGCGCAAGACCCCATTGGACAGGATGATCCGGGAGATGGGAGTTGTGCTGGCCCTCTTGATGGTGGTGATCGTGGGACTGGCCATTTTCTTGAGCCAGCTTGCCGCCACCTACATCACCACCCCCCTCAAGGGGCTTACCAACGCCATGAAGCAGCTGGCCAGGGGGCTGGACCAGCCCCTTCCGCCCATTTTCCGCTCCAAGAGCTGTTGGGAGACAAAAGGCTGCTCCCGCACGGATTGTGCCGCATATGGGAAAACCTCCCAGCCCTGCTGGACAATGGCCGCACGGATTCCTTCAGAGGGTTTATCCAGCTCCCCTGGTTCTTCAGTGCGAGGGGTCTGCAAGCTTTGCAAGGTCTACAGAGAAGCCCAGGGTGACGAGATCGCACAGCTGGCCCACGCCTTCGGGGAGATCATCTGGAGTATGCGCACCAAGGCCGAGGAGCTGGAGCGTTCAGAGAAGAAAAGGTGGCTCCTTTTTGATTACGATCCCAACGCGGTCTTCCTGGTGGAGCGCTCTCTCAAGAGGATCCTGGAGGCCAACCAAACGGCCATGCGCATGTTGGGCTGCCAAGAGCAGGAGCTCCTGGAGAAAGATTTCCTCTCCCTCCTGGAAGGGGAAGAGGCTGAACTCTTCAGGGCCAAGGTCTTGGGCTGCCTTCCGGGACAAGCCTTTGACATTCCGAAACTCAGGGTCAGGACCTGCACCCAGGAGCAGCTTCTGGTTAATCTGCATGCCAGGGCCGTGGAGTTGCCGGAAGCCTCTGGCTCCGAGGAGGGGGGGCTTTGCGTGCTGGTGCGCATGGTGGACGTGACCCGTAGACTCCAGGAAGAGTCCCTCCTCATACAGGCCAGCAAGATGGCCACCCTGGGTGAAATGGCCACAGGCGTGGCTCACGAGTTGAACCAGCCCTTAAATGTGATAAAGGTTGGGGCCGACTTTTTCCAAAAGATGGCCAACCGAAAGGAAACAGTCCCCCCGGAGAAACTCCTCACCATAGCCAGGAACATGAGCGAACAGGTGGACAGGGCCTCCCGCATAATAGATCACCTCAGGGAGTTCGGCAGGAAATCCGAGTTCCAACTCTATCCAACGGATCTGAACGAGGCCATAAGGGGGACCTTCACACTTCTGGGCCAGCAGCTTGCTCTGAGGGAAATTTCAGTGGAGTTGAGCCTGCAGCCGGATCTTCCCAGGATCCTGGGAGACAAGAATAGGCTGGAGCAGATATTCCTGAACCTCATCACCAATGCCAGGGATGCAATCTCCTCAAATCCCCCGGAGAAACCCCGCAGGCTCATGGTGGCATCCTTCGGGGTGAAGGACAGGGTGGTAGTGGAGGTCTCCGACACAGGTGTGGGCATACCCCAGGGAGTCCTGGGTCGCATTTTCGAGCCCTTTTTTACCACCAAGCCCCCGGGGGAGGGTACGGGACTGGGGCTTTCCATCACATACAATCTGGTGAAAGACTTCAAGGGCAGCATTGAGGTGCAGTCCACAGTGGGGACGGGCACCACCTTTCTGCTGAGTTTCCCAGCCTACCGGGAGGCAAGTCATGGGACCCAAGAGACTTCTGCTCATAGATGACGAGAGGCCAATACTGGAGGTCCTGGGCATTTCTCTTGGGAGCGAGGGCTACGAGGTGCTAACCGCCGAATCAGGCCAAGAAGGCCTGGAAATTTTTCGGCAGGGAGGCATCAAGATTGTGGTCACCGATATCCGGATGCCCGGGATGGACGGCACAGAGGTGCTCAGACAGGTCAAGGCCCTGGACCAGGAAGCCCAGGTTGTTGTGATCACCGGCCACGGGGACATGGAATCGGCCATAGCGGTCCTGAGAGAAGGGGCCTCTGACTTCATCACAAAGCCCATCCGCGAGGAAGCGCTCTTGTTGGCCCTCCAAAGAGCCCAGCAAAAGATAGAAATGGCGCAACTCCTCAAGCAATACACCACTGGACTCGAGGAGAAGCTGGCAGAGTACCGCCGTGAGCTGGAAATGGCCCAGGAGGAACTTCTTCGGAGGGAAAGGCTTGCCACCATAGGGGAAACCGTGGCCGGCCTGGCCCATTACATAAAGAACATCCTGAACGCTCTGAAAGGCGGGGCCTATAAGGTCAACTCTGCCCTCACAAAGGCAGACCAGGAAATGCTCCGGGAGGGCTGGGGCATGGTCCAACGGAACATAGAAAGAATCTCCCAACTGGCCCTGGACCTTTTAGATTTCTCCAAAGAGAGGACTCCTGAGAAAAGCTCTTGCCAGCCTCTGGAGCTTGTGAGGGAGGTTGCGGGAATCCTCCAGCCGGCGGCCGAGGAGCAGGGGACAAGAATTCTGTGCCAGCTGGAGGATGTGGGGGAGGCCAGATGGGACAGGAAAGGGATCCATCGGGTTCTCTTGAATCTGGGCACCAATGCCTTGGATGCTTGCCGATTCCACCCGGATCGGGCTAGGAGCTTCTGGGTGGAATTTCGCCTCAGCCTACAAGGAGCTTGTACCGGGGAGGAGAGAATCCTTCTTGAGGTCTCGGACAATGGTTGCGGTATGAACCCGGAGTCCCGAGAAAGGATTTTCACCCGATTCTTCAGCACCAAGGGGGGCCAAGGAACCGGGCTTGGACTGCTGCTCACCCGCAAGATCGTGGAGGAGCACGGAGGTCTCATCTCCTTCGAAACCCAAGAAGGGCATGGCACCACTTTCAGGGTCCTGTTGCCGAGAGGCTAGCTTGAACTTCTGAGCCTCTCTAGAGGCTTTAAGAGGACTAAGCCCCCCGGCCCCTCCAGACACCAAGCTCTCCGCAGGGGGAACCCCTTGGGAAAATCCCTGAGCTGCGATTCTTCGCCAGCCGTGGATGATGCGAACCAAAACTTCTATTCCCTGGGACCAAGGCCAGCTTGCCCGGGAACACCCTGCCCGCACAAGAATACCAAAAGGTTTTTCATTCCGGATGAATCGGATATCCCTGGGGATTGGGGGCTCATGTCCCCAATCCCCAGGACCTGAGTGGTAAAACCTGCCATAAGCTGTAGGGAAGCCGCTTTCATCCCTGCAGCCCTCAAACCTCCGCCTATTTCAAGGCTTCTGCCAAGATGTCACTTAGCTCCTTTACGGCTATCTTGCCAGTTTTCACGTTGGAGGCCGCTTTTCTGAGAACCTGCTCGCAGGTGGGGCAGGCTGTCACCAGGGTCTCGGCGCCGGTTTCCAGGGCTTCTTGGATGCGGGCCTCAGAGATGTCTGTGGACATGAGCTGATCCGTGGTGAGGATTCCGCCTCCACCTCCGCAACATCTGGACTGAGCCCTGTTATGCTTCATTTCCACAACCTTGTAGCCCAGGGCCTTCAGGATCTGCCTTGGCTCCTCGGTTATCTTCATGCCTCTGGAAAGATCGCAGGAGTCGTGGTACGTGACCACCTTCCCATTGGGGGCAAGTTCCTTTCCCTTGAGCTTTTCAGCCACCACCTGAAGGATATGTTTTACCGGAAAGTCGTATTCCTCCTTCAGGAAAAGGGCACATGAGGGGCAGAAGGAAACCATCTCCTGGGACTGGAAGCGGTCCAAGAAACGTCTCTTGTACTCCTCCAGGGATCGTTTGAAGCCCAGGACAGCCATGGGATAGCCGCAGCAGAGCCCCCCTTCCACCCTGGCGGGAAGGCCCAGCTTCTCCATTACCTTGAGGTACTTCTTGGTCTTGTTGAGCCTGGAGCCGTACTGGCAGCCCAGGAACACCACGGCTTGGCCCTGGGTCACGGGCACCTCCATGGCCTCGTCCCCGTAGATGTTGCCTGTGCGCATGATGTTCTCCACCAAAGCTCGGTGGGTGTCGTACGCAAAGCCGGCTTCCACCAGCTCCACCCTGGCTGCCTTCACCAGCTCCGGGGCATTTATGCCGGATGGACATCGCCTGAAACAGTCCCCGCAGAGCACGCACTGAAAAAGCCTGTCCGCCACAGACTTATCCAGGGGGATCTCCCCCGTTACCACCCCGTAGGACAAGGCCACCTTCCCCCTGGGACTCAAGGAATCCCAACCCTCGGCGCACTGGATGCCCGGGCAGACCCCTTTGCAATAACCGCACTGGGTGCAGGTGATCATGTCATGGAAGTGCGGGGCCAAGTCCCCTTTTTCCTCAGGCACTTGGAAGGGGTAGCGCAGGTGGGTCACAAAACCCTCTTCCCAGTCCATGAGCTTCTTGGGATTCATGACATTGTTGGGGTCAAGGGCCTTCTTTATGGCCTTCATGGCCTTCACTGCCCCAGCCTTCTCCTTGTGCAGGAAGGGGGCCTTGGTGATTCCGATCCCGTGCTCGCCCGTGGTGGTGCCCCCCAGGGCCAGCACCGCGTCATACATCCTGGGCACAGCTTCCTCGGCCTGTTTCCAGTGATCCGGATTTGTGGGGTCCATGAGCACCTTGGTGTGCAGGTTCCCGGTGGCGGCGTGGCCGTAAGCCGGAATGTGAATGTCGTACTGGTTTGAGATCTCGTCAAAGGCCTTGAGCGCTTTGGGCACATTGTAAATGGGCACGGCCATGTCGTCGGCCAGCATCACGGTGGCATACTCTTTCTGCAGAATGCTCAGAGAGGGAATCATCTCCTTTCTGCCCTTCCAGAGGGTCTCCATGCGCTGGGGATCCTCCGTGAACTCGGTCTGGAAGGCACCGCTTTCCTGGCAGATTCTTCCCACCAGCTCCACCTCCTGACTCACCACAGTGGGATGGCCGTCCACCTCTATCAAGAGCATGCCGGCGCACTCCGGCAGCCCCAGCCCCTTGGCCTTGTTCACGGCCTTTATGGATATGCCGGTCATTATCTCTATCTGGGAAGGCACCATGCCCTGGCTCACTATGTTGGCCACACACTGGCCGGTTTTCTCCAGATCCTCGAAAAAGGCCACGCAGGCGGCCTTGGCTTTGGGCCTGGGGGCAATCTTCAGAACTATCTCGGTGAAGATCCCCAGAGTGCCTTCTGAGCCGCAGAAGAACTTCTCGAACTGGAAACCCCCGGAGTTGACTGGGGTGCGGGTGCCCACGTCTATCACGTCCCCGTTGGGCAAGACCACCAGGAGCCCAAGCACATAGTCCCTGGTGGCTCCGTATTTGAGGGCAAACCCCCCGGAAGAGTTGTGACCCACCATTCCTCCCAGGGTGGCCACCTCGCTGGAGGCAGGCCCTGGAATGAAGTAACCGTAAGGCTTCAGGGCCTCGTTGAATCTGTCGCAGACCACCCCGGGCTCCACCACTGCATACATGCCATCCACCCGGATCTCCTTGATCTGCTTCATGCCCTGCATGTCCACAACGATTCCTCCCACTATGGGCACAGCAGCCCCCACCAGACCGGTTCCTGCACCCCTGGGGACCAGGGGGACCTTTTCCTCATTGGCCAAAGCCACCAGTTTCTGCACCTGCACCGTGTCCCTGGGTCTCACAACCGCATCCGGCATCCTCCTGTGTATGCCCCCGTCGAAAGAGTACACGTAGAGTTCTGATGTGCGGGTGCTGAGATCCTTCTCCCCGAATATCTCAAGCAGCTTCTCCACAACCGCTTCCTTAAGTGGCATTTTCCTTCACCTCGATCTTGGCTTTGTCTGGAGGAGCCGCAATCCCCTCCACAGGTCAAAAAGGGGCGGTTCTGATCCGCCCCTGGCTTTCAGCATGGTCCTGCTTGAGGCCTTTCAAGGCAACATGGGCACGGTGATGGACCCATCCATAAGGAAAAGCACCTTGGCATCCCTCCCCTTTGCTGCCAAGGCCTCATCCAGGGCCTTTTGCAGGTCGCGAAAAGGTCTCATGAAAACAGCCTCCAGGTCTGAATCAGGCAGGTCGGTGACCGCCCACATCTGAGCCCAGAGTGCTATTTCCGCCATTTTTGCAGCCTTGTGATATCCCAGTTTGTAGCCCCTGTCTATCTCTTCCAGGGCCTTTGCCGGATCTCCACCCGCCCTTGCCAAGAGCTCAAAAAAAGCCCTTTCCCCGATCCCTGTGCGGCACTTGCTCACCATGATGAGGATACCGTCTTCCTTGAGGGCCAGCTTCCCGCTTTCCAGGGCTTTCTGGGACTGGTAAAGGTCCACGTCCATGGGATAAGGGGCCACCGAGACCACTATGTCAGCCTTCTGGGGAACCTTCACGCAGAAAAGCTCGCTGGCCTTCTGGATGGCTCCCTCCAAGGAGGCGTGAATATCCCCGGAAGCCGCCCCGTAAATTCGTCGATCCTTGTCCAGGACCACCTGGATGGAAAAGATTGGCTTGCCTTCAACGCTCTTGAGGGCGTCTATCATGTCCTCGTGCACAGGGTTGCCTGCAAGGGCCAGGCTCTTGGCCTCGGGGCGGATGGCGTACTTGTGGTTCTGCTCTATGGTCTTGTAAGAGGCAATCCCAGGGAGAAAGCTTTTCCTGCCCCCAGTGTAACCCCCGAAATAATGAGGTTCCACAGAGCTTATGGCCACCAGCCTGTCCGCCTTGACACCGTGGTGGTTCACATACATCTGGGTGCCGTTCTTGGAAGTGCCCAGGTACACCATCTCCCGCTCGTTGCGGGAATCGTGGACATATACCCTGTTCTTGAACTCCTGGTACAGGGGGCCGAATATGAAACGGTACTCCTCCTCGGTGGGAGCCCTGTGGCACCCCGTGGCCACTATGAACCTGGAGTCTATCCTTCGCAAACGTGCCTGCAGGATCTCCAGTACCTTGGCCGTAGGCGTTGGCCTGGTGCCGTCGTTTACTATGAAGAGGACCTCCCCGGCTCCCTCCAAGAAATCCTCAAAGCCAGGACCCCCCATGGGGGTTTCAAGAGCCTTCAAGAGGGTCTCTTTTTCAGGTTGGGGCTTCACCTCGTTGGGATGGTAAACTCCCAGGAGGTTCTCCTCAGGCACTCTGACCCTTATTTCACCTTGCCCGTACGGAACGCTTATATCCATTTTTCAGCCTTTCATCCTCCGGGAAGCCTCAGGCTTCTGACTCAGTTCTTCAGCCTTGTCCATTGCCGGCCAGGATGTTCATTTCTTGGCATGCTTCTCTATCTCCCCCTTCAGCCAGGCTATGGCCTCTTGGCCTTTCATGAGGTTCTCCAGCTCCGAGGAGTCACTCATCTTGATCTTGAATATCCAGCCCTCTCCATAAACATCCCTATTGATCACCGTGGGATCATCCTCCACGGCCTCATTGCGGGCCACCACCTCGCCCGATACTGGGGCATAGAGCTTGCCCAGCCACTTGCCCGTTTCTATGGTGCCCACTCGGTCCCCCTGCTCCACCTCGTCGCCCTCCTCGGGCATGTCCACGAAGCTTATGTCCCCTGCCAGCTTTTGGGCAAAATCCGTGATCCCAACCACAGCTGTTTCCCCCTCCACTCGTGCCCACATGTGCTCCTTGTGGTAGTACAGATCCTCTGGCATCTCGTAGCCTTCAACCGTAGCCATCTTCCACCCTCCTTTTCCTCCAAACTCATGGATTGAGCAGGAAAACCCTCGGGCCTTCCTCCTGGACCTTGTCTATCACCCTACCAAACAAGGAGCTCCTCAGTCAATTCACCGCCGTCGGGCCTGCCCAACAACAGATCCATCCTTTTTTCGGCAGGAGCTCCTGGGCATGCATCCATGAAGGTAAAAAGGATCCAGAAGCCTTGCTCACAAGAGCCGGGCTCAAACTGCCCTCGGGCCTGGCCCGGTTCAAGAGGCAGTTTTCTCTTCCTGCTCTTCAATCCCGGATCCGGGGGAAGAGTGCTGGCCAGGCTCTGGCCTTCGCAGCTCTTCCAAGAGTTTATGAAGATAGTCTCCCCCCAAGGCTTTTCTCTTCTCCAGCTCCCTGGACTTTGCAACAAGGAACCTCTTGGGAAATTGCTCGTGGGAGAGATAGCCCAGGGAATTGGCAAGAAAATTCTCTTTCATTTCCCCTAGAGCCGAAGGCACCTCATCCCTTGGGATGAAATGCCTCTCCATGAGGCGCTGGTAGCAGGCTTCTTCCCCAAGGGCCTCTCTCATCATGAGGATGCCTTCCCCTGAGTTATGGGATGTTCTCTCCAGAGGAATTCTGACCGGCACAACTGCCCTTAATCCCACGTACCACCTGTCCCCGGCAACAGGCCTGGACTCATCCCAGAATTCCACTCTAAGCCCGTTGGACAACTCCATGACCTCCAAGAGCTTCACCTCACAGACCTCCTTGTGCTGTTCCGGCTTGGCATCGGTATTCCCAATTATCTTATTAGCACTTGTCTCACCTTGTATCCTTCCTTTCTCAGCCACCCGAGCATGGCCCTGGTGTGAGGCGCCCCCACCAGCACCACAGCCCCTCCCCCTTCCAGGTACGGAAGCATGCGCTGGTAGAGCACCCTGTCTCTGTTGTCTATCACCGCCTCGCAGCGGCTTGGAAAGCCCTTGGAAAGTCCCAGAAGACCTTCCAGATCCCCCCTCAGGTACAACTTCACGTAAAGGCGGCTGTAATGTTTCCATTGGTCCACCTCCTTGAGAAAGGAAAGGATCCTCTCCTTAGGGATCTGTTCCAGGGCTGTGAGCTGCTCTTCCATGCTCTCTAGTTGAACCACCCGGCAGCCCATCTTTTTCCCTATGGTCAGGGCATCCCTGTCCATATGGTAGATCCATCCCAGGGTTTCCAGATGGGTGACCCACAGTGTGAAAAAAGCCATCCAGGGCTGCATCCCGTCCAAGACCAGCCTCAGCCCCTTGTCTGTGCCGAGCCCAGAGAGCGCATCCCAAGGGAGCAGCCCTTTGCTCCCGTCTCTCTGATTGCCCACGACTCGGGCCAGCTTTGCCAGGGTGAGCTCATCCAGGAATCGGCTGAGCCCTTCCCCTTCCTGCCCGCCCATGCCCCTCCGGGCCACTTCCCTAAGCTCCCCGGATTCCAAGGGCCCTTCCACTATCACGCAGCTTGCTCCTCGGGCCAGGCTCCTAAGCGCTCGCCTGAACTTGTACGGAAAGAAATGGGCTGAACCCACCAGGTAGGAGGATCTCCCCTCCCTGTCCAGGTGCCAGGCCATGGCCAGGGCTCTTTCCTCTGTGAGAAGATCCCAGAGCTTCAACTCCAGCCTCCAAAGCTCCTGAGAAATCTGCGGGTCTTGGAAAGGGGCCTGCTCCAGCCGCAAACCCTGTAATCCATCCAGGCACGCCCCCCCCAATTCCTCTTGAAACGGCTGATGCCTGGATTCACACCCAAACCCAGGTGCATGAACTGCTTGTTTTCGCGGATAGAAATCAGGGCCATCTCCCACATGAGAAGATCCGAGGCGTGGGAGGCCCAGCTCTCCCTGCTGCAGGCCCCAGCCACGTAAGCAGAGAAAACGGCTGCTGCAAGCTCAAGCACCGCATATGCGGCGAGGCGACCCAGGGGATCCCAGGCACTGAGAAGCACTGCACTTGGGGTCTTCTCCAGGTACCATGGCAATCTCCCGTAAAGCTCTCTCACCCTGCTCCCTGGTTTCCCCCTCTGCATGAGGCTCTCGGTGAGCTGTGCGTGAAGGGAATGGAACTCGCCTGATGAGTCCACTGAGAACCTCTCCCGGGCTTTAGCCACCAGCCGCTGGAGTTTTCCTGGTGGGGCCCAGAGCCGGCCATCCGGGGTTTTCAGATCCAGTCTGAAATATTGATCCTTCTCCACCTCCGTACAGGGCCTCTCCAGGAAATCAGGTAGCTGTGGGCCCACCAGCCAGAGCCTGGCAGGAGCGAATTCCTCCCGCGCCTTTTTCAGCTTGCATTCCAGCTCATGCTTTGGAGCTTCTCCCAAGGGGAACCCCACCATGATGAGCCAGTCAGAACCTGTAAAAAAAAGGAACTCCCCGGCCAGGTGGGCTTCTCCTCCTGAGAGCGCCTCCATGAGAGGAAGCACGTGCTCCGGCACGTAGGCCTGTTCTAACACGTACTTCCTCTCTTCTGGCCTCAGCATGAAGGCCTCCCCCCCAATCCCCCAAGAAGAATCTTAATTGCAGAGCCTCTGTTGCCTAGACAAGACACGGCCTCCTTGTAAGGCACCAAAGCAGTGGCACCCCATTTTTTCTTGAAGAAGCTGACTCCTGGATTTATGCCCAAGCCCAGATTCAGAAAACGCTTCCTCTCCCCCAAGGCTCTTCTTATGAGGGCCTCCAGGAGCAGGTCAGAGGATCCCGGTGTCCTGCGCGAGGGGGAGTTCACTTGGAACATGTAGAAGCCCCAGTCTCCTTTCCCCATCTGGCCCACACAAAAAGATACGAGCCTGTCTGCCTTGTCTACAAGGTTCAGGAGAACAGTGTCGGCCACCTCCTCCACGTACCTGGGAAGGGCCCTGAGTATTTCTTGGGAGCCCTGTGAAAGCTCCTTGCTGGCTATGAACTCCCGGATCAGTTGTTGATGTTCTTTTCCCATGGCGGAGCTCTCCTGCACTTCCAGCTCCCTGGCCGCCCTTCTTATCATGTTCCGGACCTTGTTTGGGACCCTGAGGTTTTCCAACTCCAGTTGGAAGTAAATGTCAGGGGCCCCCGTTGGCCTGAGTCCTCCCCAAGAGGGAATCTCTGGGGCCAGCAACCAGAGCTTTGAAGGACGAAACCTCCTGTTGATCTCATCCAGGGCCTTCACCAGGCCCTGGTTTCCAAGAGCTTGGCTCAAGGGGTACCCCACCACCACCAAGCCCCCGGCCCCTCTGTAACACAGAAAATCCCCCACCAGGTAAGGTTCTTTGCCGGAGACGGCCCTCACATACTCGGTGAGGTGCTCTGGAAGCCAAGCATGGGTGGATACGTATGTGGCCTTAGCGGCGGAAAGCATCCTGCCTCCAACCTCCTGGGCGGTCAGCTCTTGGGGTCGTTCCCATGCATGGCCCAGGTACCGTGGCCCCCTCGGGGATGTTTGACAGTAAATCTTCCCTGCTGTAGATTCCAAGGGTCAGAACCTCCGGGAGGCACGTCATGACCCAGGGCTTCGAGATTGCTTTTGTGGGGGCAGGCCAGATGGGCTCGGCCCTCATTCGCGGATTGGTCAGAGCCGGCTTTTGCGAACCAGCCCGCATACTGGCTTCAGATCCCAGGGAAGAGGCGTTGAGGCCCTTGATGTTGGAGCTTGGGATCCAGGCCGCCCCCTCCACCAAGGAGGTGGGCCAAAAGACCTCCACGGTGGTGCTGGCGGTCAAGCCCCAGGACGTGCCCAGGGCCCTGGAAGAGCTATCCCCGGCCATGGGCCCCCAACACCTGCTTCTGAGCCTGGCCGCCGGGGTCCCCCTGGGATTTCTGGAAGCGCGCCTTCCCCCTGGGGTTCGTCTTGTGCGGGCCATGCCCAACACCCCTTGCCTCCTGGGCATGGGCTGCTCTGCCCTTGCTCCGGGCAGGTCTGCTACAGCTGAGGACATGAGCAAGGCCCGGGCCGTGTTCAAGGCTGTGGGGGAGGTGGTGGAACTCCGCGAGGAACTCATGGACGCAGTCACAGGGCTCAGCGGAAGCGGCCCCGCGTACCTCTTTCTTTTCTCAGAGGCCCTGGTGGAGGCCGGAGTAAGGATGGGAATTCCCTGGAGTGCGGCCAGGACCCTGGTTTTCCAGACCATGAGGGGGGCTTGCCAGATGCTCATAGCCTCATCCGAACACCCTGCCCGACTCAGGGAACAAGTCTCCTCTCCGGGGGGTACCACACTGGCAGGCCTGGGGGCTCTGGAGAAAGGTGGCTTTCGAGGCCTCCTGTTCCAGGCAGTGGAAGAAGCCACCAGAAGGGCTCAAGAACTGGGCCGAGAGCTGGACTCAGGGCCATCCCAAGCACAACGCCTACAGTGTTAACCCGGCTCGTTTGGCCAGGCTCGCCAGGTGGGGTCCACACCCCCAAGTGCCAGGGATACCACAAGATCTTAATAACTCAAAGCTTTTCTCAGGCACTCCCTCGGAGGCAAGGTGTTATTGAGTCATGCTGCCCCAATGGAACCTGGCTCCATTGGTTCACCTGCGCTACCACTGAAGTGATACATGTTAAGATAATGATATCATTAAAGTTATCTGCTTCCGAATATTGCCGTGCCCACCCGCACAATGGTGGCCCCCTCCTCCACAGCCACCTCCAGATCCCCAGTCATTCCCATGGAAAGCTCCTCCAGGCAATGGGGTGGGGCCACCTGAGCCCTGTAACGTTCCCTCAGCTCCCTGAGTTTCTGAAAATGAGGTCTTGCATTCTCTGGATCCGGGCTTAGGGGAGCAATGGTCATGAGGCCGCAAAGCCTAAGGGCCTTGCACTGCACCACCTGCTCCAGCAAAGCCTCCAGATTCTCCACAGCCACACCAGACTTGCTCTGTTCCCGGGCCACATTGACTTGGATGAGAACTTGCAATGGATCTTCCGCTGCGGCCCTCTTGTCCAGCTCTCTGGCCAGGGAAACCCTGTCCAGCGTCTGGATCATCTGGAACCTCCCTGCCACCTGCTTGGCCTTGTTGCTCTGGAGATGACCTATGAAGTGCCATTCAACCCCGGGACCCAACTCTCTTATCTTGGGCAGGGCCTCCTGGACATAATTCTCACCGAAAAGCCTCTGACCCCATTGGAGCGCTTCCCTTATGCGGTCGCAGCTCACGGTCTTGCTTACAGCCACGAGCCGCACCTCCCCAGGATCCCTGTGTGCCCGCAGGCAGGCTTCTGCAATTCTCTCCCTGACCCTTTCCAGGTTTTGGCTTATTGACATCTCGTGCCTCTTGGAAGCAACAAGAAATCCCATGCTCCCAGCTCCCGCAGGATTCTAACCAGCTCCGGGATGGGCAGGCCCACCACGTTTGTGTAGGAGCCCTGTATTCGGGTTATGAACATGCTCCCCAGACCCTGGATTCCGTAAGCCCCGGCCTTGTCCATGGGTTCGCCCGTGGAAACGTACCAGTCCAGCTCTTTGTCCGAGAGTCCCCTCATCTCCACCAGGGTGGAGACAGCACAGTTTTTCTGCAGGCCTTTGTCCAGCCGAACAACACATAGCCCCGTCACCACAGTGTGCACCCTTCCCTGAAGCAGCTCCAGCATGCGGCGCGCATCCTCATGCCCTGTGGGCTTGCCCAAGGCCTTCCCATCCAACCATACAACCGTGTCAGCCCCCACCACCCACCTGGCCGGGTAATCATTGGCTACCTCACGGGCCTTGAGGGCCGCCAACTCCAGGGCGAGTTGCTGGGGCTGGGGGGCCTGCACCAGCTCCTCCCTTACCCTGCTTGGAACAGCCTCAAAGGGAATTTGCAGAAGTTCCAAGAGCTGTTTTCGTCTGCTGGAATTGGAGGCCAGTATCAGTGGTTCCATTGGTTCCGTCCCGTTTCTCCACAAGAAAGTTGACACTCCTCAGAGCCTGGACCAAAATGGCTTCTGCGCAGCCTCATTCACCAGTGGCGCAGGATCCGGGTTCTCAACCCAATATACTAACGCCAAGGCGGCCGTGTTCAAAAACAGCTTGCGTGTGCCAGCTTGCCTGAGAAATGGTTCTGAGTTCCAGCACCCCAGAGCTTGCGGGGGCTGGGGCTGGATAACCAGATCTCATCCGGCTCTGCCAATGACCCGCGATGGTCATTATAACCCAGGAGGTGAACATGGATATCTTGGATCTCATGATGGCCCGTAGGAGCGTGCGGCGGTTCGAGCCTCGGGATGTGCCCGAGGAGCTCCTGGAGAAGGTTCTGAAGGCGGTTCAGTGGGCACCTTCTTGGGCAAACACCCAGTGCTGGGAGATAATAGTCGTGAAGGATCCTTCCCTCAAGGAGTCTTTGCAGGAAACCCTGGCCAAGGGAAATCCTGCCTCCAAGGCAATGGTGGAGGCGCCGGTGGTCTTGGTGGTCTGCGGCAAGCTCCAGAGTTCGGGTTACTACAAGGGTCAGGTCACCACCAAATTCGGGGATTGGTTCATGTTCGATCTGGGCCTGGCAACTCAGAACCTTTGTCTCATGGCCCACGCCCTGGGTCTGGGAACGGTAATCGTGGGGCTATTTGACCACGAGAAGGTGAAGTCCCTCTTAGGGGTCCCCGAGGGATACGAGGTGGTGGCCATGCTACCCCTTGGATACCCCTTTGCCCCTTCCTCGGCTCCCAAGCGCAGGGAGATAAGCGAGTTTCTGCACAGGGAGAGGTTCTGAGGTGGTCTCCAACACAAAGGAGCTGCCGCCTTCTTGCCGCTCCAGATGGGGAGACCTTTCAGGTTTCCTAGAAAACATCCAGGAAGGGAGTCTTTCCAACGGAATAAGAGTTCTCTTCAGGCAGAGGTCCGCCTCTCCTCTTGCCACTTTCCAAGTTTGGTACAGGGTCGGCTCCCGCAACGAGTCTGTGGGTTCCACGGGGATTTCCCACCTGCTGGAACACATGATGTTCAAGGGAACTGAAAGGACTGCTCCCGAGGAGTTCTCGCGCATAATCCAGGCCCACGGCGGGCAGACCAATGCCTTTACCACAAAGGACTTCACAGCCTATTACGAGGTAATGGCCTCAGACAGGATTCATGTGGCAATGGACCTGGAACTTGACCGCATGAAGGGGTTACGCCTGAGGAACAAGGACTTTTTCTCTGAGAAAAAGGTGGTGATGGAAGAAAGACGGCTTCGCACAGAAACCCAGCCCGAGGCCGTGCTCTTGGAGGAGCTGGAGGCCGTGGCATTCAGCAGCCATCCCTACAGGTGGCCCATCATCGGTTGGATGGAGGACCTTGAGAACCTCACACTCCAGCAGCTGCGACGGTACAGGCGCACCCACTATGTTGCAGGGAACATCCTCATGGTGGGGGTCGGGGACATGGAACCCCAGAAGTGGTTGGAAATGCTGGAGAACCGCTTTGGGGACCTGCCGGCTAGCAAAGCTTGCCAGGTTCCCCAAGTGGTAGAACCCGTGCAGAAGGCTGAACGCAGGGTGGTGGTAAGGAAGGAGGCGCAAGTGGGAGTGATGGCGATGGGCTTCCACGTGCCTAGACTGGGCCACGAGCAGGCCCCGGCTCTGGAGATACTGGCCTGCGTTCTGGGAGGCGGCAGAAGCTCGCGGCTGTACCGCAGGCTTGTCAGGAAGGAAGGGCTGGCCTTGGGGGTGGAGGCCGAGTATCAGCTGCTTTGTTTGGACCCAGGGCTTTTCCTCATAATGGTGAGGGTCTTGCCAGGGAACTCCCTGGAGAGGGCCGAGAAGCTGGTGGAGGAGGAGATCTGCAAAATCACTGAGGGAGATGGGGATCTGGAAGGGGATCTGGAGCGTGCCAAGGAGCAATTGGAAAGGGATTTTGTGCTCTCACTGGATTCCCTCATGACCCAGGCCTTGGTGTTGGCCCAGTACGAGCTGTGTCTGAGTTGGAAATCCATGGCTTATCACCTCCAGAGGCTCAAGGAGGTGGATTCGAGGGACCTGGCCAGAGCAGCAAGGAGCTTTCTGTCTCCCCCCAACAGAACCACCGGATGGCTTGTACCTGAGCAAGGGAGGTGAGGGGTGTTTCCAGGAGAGGCAGGGCTGCCCAGGGAGCCGCAGGCCTTGGATTTGAAGGGTCCCCGGGCAGAGAAGTTTGACTCGGGGGACTTCGTGAGCCTTGTGAGCCAGCAGCGAGAGCTCCCTGTGGTGGCCTTGAGGCTTATGATTCCCACGGGCTCCTGGGAGGACCCGCCGGGGAAGGAGGGGATCGCCCACCTCACGGCTCAACTTCTGCCTGAAGGCACCCGGAGGAGGGCTCCGGCCCAGATCCACGAACTGCTGGACAGGGCGGGGGGTAGATTCTTCGTGGAGGCCAACGGGGACTATACCATGCTGGGGTTGTCGGTAGTTCAGAAGGATCTGGCCTCGGCCCTGGAGCTGATGGTGGAGCTATTGAGGGAGCCGGCCTTCCTGGAAGAGGAGTTCCACAGGAGAAAGCAAAGGCTTCTGGGCGAGATTGCACTCCAGGAGGATCGTCCCGGGGGGCTTGCACACAGGGCATTGCTCCAGGCCCTGTGGGGAACTTCAGGTTACGGGCACGACCCCAGAGGGTTGAAAGAGGCTGTACAGAATTTCCAGCCCGAGGACGTGACAAGGCACTACCAGGAGAGAATTCAGGGCAGGCGGATCATATTCGTGGCAGTGGGGGATGTGGGACCAGAGTCTTTCCAGGAGAGGCTTTCTAGACTGATGTTGGGATGGACTGCGGGGGAGAGGCCAGGAAATGGGCCCGAGTCTCCCCAGCCACAGGAGGGCTCAAGGATAATCATCCACAGGGATCTACCCCAAGCCACAGTACTCTTGGGGCAAAGATGCCTGCCCAGAGCTCATCCTGATGTTTATGCTTTGTGGGTCCTGAATCATGTGCTGGGCGGGGGGGGATTCGCCTCCAGGCTCATGGAGGAGATTCGAAGCAGGAGGGGCTTGGCTTACGCTGTTTCCAGCAGCCTGGAGCCCCGCATGAGGGGAGGCCTTTTCCGTGTGGGATTCCAAACCGAGAATAGGAACGTGTCCCAGGCCTTGGAAATAGCCTTGGAACAGTCAGAGCTTGTGCGAAAAGAGCCCGTCTCCCCCAAGGAGTTGGAAGAGGCCAAGGCTTTCCTTGTGGGCAGCTTTCCCATGCGACTGGATTCCCTCTCCTCTACCGCAGGTTCCCTGGCCTTGTGGGAGCTCTACGGCCTCGGAGTTGATTATCCCGGGAAGTTTGCGGCCCGGATAGGGGAAGTGGACCAAGCAGAGCTCCTGAGGGTGGCCAGGGAACATCTCAGGCCAGAATCCTGGACGCGGGTCATGGTGGGCCGAAAAGACCTGATTGGGAACTGAAGCCCTCGCCCCCCCCCGATAAGACCAGGGCTGATTCCCTGGTCTTGGCAATGATCAAGTCTGCTTGGGCTCTTTATCCTCCAAGGCCCCCGGGGGCTCCTGTAAGGGCCAAATCCAGATGCTGCACTGGGAGCGATCCCTCCAGCCAGGACAGCGAGGACAGTCCTCTCCTTTGGAGCATTCCTGCTCTTGTTCTTCATCTGCATGCATTTTCAATGCCAGCTCCTCTTGTTTTTAGACCTCCCTTTGAGTCTAACTCGGGCTGAATCCAAGTCCAGTCTTCTCAATCCGGCATTAGGGTAAACCTGGGGGGATCCAGCCGCTCGGATCTGCACCTGGGGCATCTGCCCGGGGCCGAGAGGCGCATCCTCTTGCGAAAGGAAAAGCCGCAGCTGCAGCATCTAGAATGTTCCACTCTGAGGGGATTTCCTGGCCGGGCCGAGCGTGC
>JBBIOJ010000003.1:0-183709 GCA_037443445.1 Desulfarculaceae bacterium
CTCGAGATAGCCAGGGCCCTGTGTGTCACCAGGAGTTGCCTTCTTCTGGACGAGTCCTTCTCGGGTCTGAGACAGCAGGAAATAGAACAGATAGAGAGGCTGGTCAGGGAGATAAAGGAATCGGGGGTGGCTGTGCTGCTCATAGAGCACAATATGCGCGTGGCCATGGGCCTCTCGGACCGGGTGGTAGTGCTGGAGCATGGGAGAAAGCTTTGCGAGGGAGACCCGGCTGAGGTGAGCCGGGACCCCAGGGTCATAGAGGCGTACCTGGGCGAGGCAGGAGGCGAGGATGCTCCTGGAGGTGCGGGAGCTTAGGATCTCCTACGGGAATCTGGAAGCAGTCCACGGGGTTTCCTTTCACCTGGAGGCAGGGGAGCTTGTCTCCATAATAGGGGCCAACGGGGCGGGGAAGAGCTCCATTCTAAACGGCATAATGGGCCTGGTGCGGCCCCGGGGGGGACAGATCCTTCTGGAAGGCGATGACATAACAGCTCTGCCAGCTCACAGGCGGGCCAGGCTGGGCATGAGGCTGGTTCCGGAAAGGGGGGTTGTTTTCCCCCTTCTCAGCGTTTACGAGAACCTGATGACAGGGCTGTACAAACGGGGGAGCCAGCTGGATCTGCGGGATAGGTTGGAGTGGATTTACGGGCTGTTCCCTGTTCTGAAAGAGAGAAGGTCCCAGAAGGCCAAGACCCTTTCCGGAGGCGAGCAGCAGCAGCTGGCCATTGCCAGGGCCCTCATCTCATCCCCCAGGCTCCTCTTGGTGGACGAGGTCTCCATGGGACTCATGCCCAAGCTGGTGAGCCGGGTCTTCCAGGTGTTGAAAAAACTCAACCAGGAGCAGGGCCTCAGCATACTCCTCGTGGAGCAAAACGCCCTGGCCTCCCTCAGGATCTCCCACAGGGCCTACGTGCTGGAGACAGGGGAGCTGGTCCTGGAGGGAAGCGCCCGCCAGCTCGTGGAGCAGGAGGAGGTCAGAAGGGCCTATTTGGGGCGATGAGGAGGACGTGGTCAGGGGAGTCGAGAAGGGGTCCGTGGAGGGCCCGAGTTCCAAAAAAAAGGAGGGGTGTCATGAGAGGCGGCAAAGTAGGGTGGTTGGTTGGCTCGGTGGCCTTGTTGTGGCTGGTGGGCCCGGCCATGGCGGCGGAGGATATCAAGATAGGGCTCATGGTGCCCTTGACCGGGCCTGCCGCGGCCGACGGCCTGAGCGCTTCCAATTCGGTGAAGCTGGCGGCCGAGAAGGTAAACTCGGCGGGTGGGCTCTTGGGCAGGAAGGTTGTCCTGGTGGAGTACGACGACAGGGCCGACGCCAAGGAGGGCATAGCCTTGGCCAGAAAACTGGTTGAGCAGGACAAGGTGGTGGCTGTTGTGGGAGGCTCTTACTCGGCCCCAAGCCGGGCAGTTGCCCCCATCTTCCAGGAAGAGGGTGTGCCCTTTGTGGCCGCCTATGCCGTTCATCCGGATGTGACCAAGGCAGGTGATTACTGCTTCCGAAACGGCTTTCTGGGTCATGTGGAGGGAGGGGCTGCGGCATACGTGGCTGTGAACAAGCTGAAGGCCAAGAGGATAGCGCTACTGACCACGGACAATGATTTCGGCCGTACCCTGGTGGAGGGTTTCAAGAAGTACCTGGCCAAGCACGCCAAGGACGTGCAGGTGGTCTCGGAGCAGGTGTACCCCTTTGCAGAGAAGGATTTCAAGGCATACTTGGCCAAGATCAAGGAGGCCAACCCAGACCTCATCCAGGTCTCAGGCTATTACTTCCACACAGGACCCACCTTGAAGCAGGCCAGGGAGATGGGAATCACCACCACCATCATGGGAGAGGAAGGGGCCGACTCCCCCAAGCTCTTTGAGATAGCCGGCCAGGCAGCAGAGGGCTTCCTCATGGTCACCAATTTGGACCGGGACGACCCCAGGCCCGTGGTGCAGACCTACATAAAGGAGTACAGGGAGCGCCACAAGATTGCTCCTGACATGGTGGGTGCCTCGGCCTATGACGCCTTCATGCTCATAGCCGATGCCATAAAGAGGGCCAATAGCCTGGACAAGAAGGCCATTCGCAAGGCCCTGGCCGAGACCAAGGATTACGACGGGCTCACAGGGGTGATCAAGGGTTTCACCCCACAGCGCGAGGTCATAAAGAACGTCCAGGTTCAGATAGTCAAGAACGGGGAGTTCAGGCACTTCGGGGTGGTCACGGATCCTGAGGTCATCACTCCGTGAGCTGAGCCACCGAACAGGGGGTGAGTCCCATGGCCTTGGGCTGGATAGAATGTGTTCCCAACTTCAGCGAGGGACGGCGCCAGGAGGTGATGGAGGAGATCCTGGAGCCCTTGCGCAGCACACCGGGCTGCTTTCTCATGGACCAGAGGCCCGACAGGGACCACAACCGCCTCGTGGTGAGCCTCATGGGAGAGCCCCAGGCCGTGTGCCAGGCCCTCCTGGAGGCGGCCCGGGTAGCAGTGAAGCGCATAGACCTGAACCAGCACACCGGGGCCCACCCCCGCATGGGCGCGCTGGACGTTGTACCCTTTGTGCCCTTGCCTGGCACCAGCATGGAGAGCTGCATAGAGCTGGCCAGAAGCTTCGGCCATCTGCTTCACCAAGAGACCGGCGTGCCCGTCTTTTTCTACGAGGAGGCTGCCCTCAGGCCCGAGAGGAAACGACTGGAGGTGGTCAGAAAGGGCCAGTTCGAGGGGCTAAGGCAAGAGATCTCCTCCCCCGAGAGACATCCTGATGTGGGGCCTCCCAGGATTCACCCCACTGCCGGGGCCACGGCAGTGGGCGCCAGGAAATTCCTCATAGCCCTCAACGTGAACCTGAGGAGCCGGGACCTGGAAATGGCCAAGAAGATAGCCAAGGCTGTGAGGGCCTCGAGCGGTGGGTTGGCCCACGTAAAGGCCATGGGCGTGGACCTGGCAGAGCAGGGCATGGTGCAGGTCTCCATGAACCTGGTGGACTTCGAGAAAAACCCCATTTACAGGGCAGTGGAATTGGTTCGCACAGAGGCCCGCAGATGGGGCGTGGAAGTGGCCGGCTGCGAGATCCACGGCCTGGTGCCCGCGTTGGCCCTGCTGGAAAGCGCCGCCTACTATCTCCAGGTACACGACCTGGAGCCTTCCAAGGTGATAGAACTGGCCCTGCTGGAGCTCCTGGGGAGAGAAAGGCCCAAAGGCCCTGAGCCATGATCCGAAAGCTTTTTCGAAATGCCAGGATCTTCACGCCCTGGGATCAGGGCAGCCCCTTGCGAGGTGAGGCCCAGGGGGCCTGTTTCAGGTCCTGGCCGCGAGGCGCCCTCCTGGTGAAAGACGGGATCATCCAGGCCATTGGGGAGGAGAAAGAGATCCTGGAGGTGGCGGCGGCCCAGGAGATCCATCAGGAAGTGGACTGTGGCGGGCTTTGTGTGATCCCCGGCTTCGTGGACCCCCACACCCACATGTGCTTTGCCGGGGACAGGGAGGAGGAGTTCAGGGAGAGACTCTCCGGGGTCTCTTACCTGGAAATCCTGGCCAGAGGAGGCGGGATCCTCTCCACCGTGAGGGCGGTGAGGGAGGCCTCGGAGGAGGAGCTCCTGGAAGAAAGCTTGGGAAGGGCCCTGAGGGCCTTGAGCCTGGGCACCACCACCTTGGAGATGAAAAGCGGCTACGGGCTTGAGACCAGGAGCGAGCTCAAGATGCTCAGGGTGATAGGAAGGATCTGCCAGGAGACCCCCCTGGACGTGGTCCCCACCTTTCTCGGAGCCCATGCAGTGCCCGAGGAGTACAGGGGGAACCCCCGGGGCTACCTGGAGATGCTCCTGGAGGAGATGCTCCCGGAGGCGGCTGCCCAGGGCATAGCCAGGTTTTGTGATGTGTTTTGTGAAAAAGGGGTCTTTTCCGTGGAGGAGAGCAGGGAAATCCTGGGACGGGCCTTTGGGTTGGGCCTGGGCCTCAAGATCCACGCGGATGAGGTGCACGACACGGGCGGGGCGGCCCTGGCCGCGGAGCTGGGGGCTGTCTCTGCCGAGCACCTCCTGGCCGCCTCTGAGGAGGGGCTCAGGGCAATGGCGCGCTCAGGGGTGGTGGCAGTGCTGCTTCCGGGCACGGCCTTGAGCCTCAAGAAACCCTATGCCCGGGCAAGGCAGATGATCCAGATGGGGGTTGCGGTGGCCTTGGCCACGGACTGCAACCCAGGCTCGTGCTACTCGGAGAGCATGCCCCTTGTGTTTGCCCTGGGAGTGCTGGGAATGCAGATGTCCGTGGAGGAGGCCCTGGCGGCTGTAACACTGAACTCCTCGTACGCCATAGGCCTGGCCTCCAGGGTCGGAAGCCTCCAGGAAGGGAAGCAGGCCGACTTCCTGTTGCTGGAAGGGGACTCCCCGGCTGTGCTGGCCTACAGGCTGGGGGCTGGATCCTGCATCCAGGCCGTTTACAAGAGGGGAGAGCAGGTGGCATGAGCTGCAGGATGGATCTCCCAGAGCCTTTCCGGGAAGGGATAGAGGCGCTTCTCAAAGTCCTGGACCCAGAGGAGAACTCCACCGGTGGAGGAACAGCCTCGGCCCTGGCAGGCGCCATGGCCGCGGCCCTCCTGGCCATGGTGGGAAGGCTCTCCCAGGGCAGGCCGGGCATGGCGCCCGAGAGCTTCTACAAACCCCTTGTGATGGAAGCCGAGGTTCTGGCCCAGGAGCTGATGAAGGGCGCCTGGGAGGATGCGGCGGCCTTCGAGCTGGTGATGGCAGCCTACCGCATGCCCAAGAAACAAGAAGAGGAAAAAGAAAGCCGAAGGCAGGCCATAGGGAAAGCCCTTGAGAAGGCAACGCGGGTGCCCTTGAAAAACGCCCGGGCCTGCGCCAGGCTCCTGGAGCTCTGTGAAGTGCTGGAGGGGCGATTCAATCCCAATGCCTCATCGGATTTCACCTGCGCGACTCATCTTGCCCAGGCAGCCCTCAAGGGCTGCCTTGAAAATGTGCGGATCAACCTGCTCCATCTGAAACCCTATGAGCTGGCCGAGAAAATCTTGCGGGAGACCACTGAGCTGGAAAGAAGGGTTGCCGGCTCCCAATTCTCGACTAAAAAAAAGTGTTGACATTTGCAGGTGTTTCCGGATATATATCACAGCCACATTGTGGTACCAAATTTGTGTCCGTGGTGCCGGTTAAAAGCAGATTCAAGGGGGGGTAAAATGGGGCGTGCAAGATTTTTCTTCTGGATCCTGGCCGGGTTGATGAGCCCTGGAGTCCAGGCTCTGGCCCATGGGCACAAGGACATGATAAAGGGTCCTTTCAAGAGCGGACAGGAGGTCACTGCCACGTGCCTTGGTTGCCACGAGAAGCAGGCCAAGGACTTCATGGGCACGGTTCACTGGAGCTGGTCCAGGACCCAGGAGGTGCCGGGAAAAGGCAAGAAAGACCTGGGCAAGAAAAACGCCATAAACAACTTCTGCATTGCGCTTCCCAGCAACTGGCCGCGCTGTACCAGCTGCCATGCCGGGTACGGCTGGAAGGATGCCAGCTTTGACTTCTCCAAGGCCGAGAATGTGGACTGCCTGGTATGCCATGACACAACCGGCTCCTACAAGAAGACCCCCACAGGGGCGGGCATGCCTGATCCCTCGGTGGACCTGGAAAAGGTGGCCCAGAGCGTGGGCAAGACAAGCCGAGCCACGTGCGGGGCCTGTCATTTCTTCGGTGGCGGCGGTGACCACATAAAGCACGGGGATCTGGACAGCTCCCTGGTAGCCCCCCCGAGAGTCATGGATGTGCACATGGGCACGGACGGGAAGAACATGACCTGCTCCTCCTGCCACAAGGCCAAGGATCACGTAATCCCTGGCCTGGCCCTCTCGGTGTCGGCCAAGGGGGAGGCCACCCTGGGCTGCACAGACTGCCACACCCCCTCTCCTCACAAGAACGCTGTGTTGAACAAACACTTCGAGAGGGTGGCATGCCAGACGTGCCACATCCCCAGCTTTGCCAGGAGCCTTCCCACAAAGGTTTGGTGGGACTGGTCCAAGGCAGGCCAGGATGCGGCAGAGCCTCCCAAGGATCAGTGGGGCCAGAAGCTCTATGACAAGATGAAAGGCGAGTTCAAGTGGGCCAAGGACGTGGTGCCCACGTACCTCTGGTTCAACGGCTCCACCGAGAGATATCTCCTGGGGGATCCCATCCTGGATCCTTCCAAGGTGCTCCACCTGAACCTGCCCCTGGGAAGCAAGGAGGACAAGAACGCCAAGATATGGCCCTTCAAGGTGATGCGTGGGAAACAACCCTACGATGTGGGCCACAAGCTGCTGGGCGTCCCACACCTCTTCGGAGGTTATTGGAAGCACTACGACTGGGGCAAGGCCATGGAAAGCGGCATGGCAGCGGCCGGCCTTCCTTACAGCGGCAAGTATGACTGGATAGAGACCGACATGTACTGGCGGGTGACCCACATGGTGGTGCCCAAGGATCAAGCCTTGAGGTGCACTGACTGCCACGGCCCCAAGGGTCGCCTAGACTGGAAAGCCCTGGGGTACGAGAAAGATCCTCAGAAGAAGGGCTGAACCAACCTGAAACAGAGGCCGAGAGAGGCAGGGAGAGGGGACCCCCCCTCCCTGCTTTTTCATTTCAGGGGAACTCTTCTCAACCCCTTCCTTGGGCCTGAGCTGATCCTTCGCGCCAATGGGTATCCGGGACTGGTCCCCCAAGCATTCAGGCTCCAAAGTATAACCGAGGCCAAGTTGTGGCAGATGAAAGTTAGGGATCATGGGGTAGCTCCGTCGCCGCAATCATCCCTTGGCCCCATATGGGCGATCATTAACAGCTCCAGGGAGTTTTGGATCAGTGGGATGCCCGGCCGGGCCCAGCACTTGGGGTTTCAGTGGAAGAGGTTTTTTTTACACATTTTGTGTTTGACTCGATTTGGGTAAGAAGTGCGTCCTTGACGCGAAAACCCAGCCCATAGTTTAGGCTGAGCGCACATCCGCAAATCGTACCCGACCAGGGGGTCGAAGGCCTTTGTCAAAGATATCTTGTCCGGCTGGAAGTGTTGAAGAAGTGCACACAGAAGCTGGAGGCCGGTTAGAGGGAGAACTCAAGCAACTCTGAGAAGCCTCCTATAAAGAGAGACCTTTCAGGGAATAAGGGCAAGAGGGAAGGGAATGCGGGAGCCGAGAAGAGGCACAGGGGGCATCCCGGCCAGGCCCCGCGGCCAGGGTGCTCTCAGTCCCGGCCGCTTAGGTAGTCCCCCAGGAGTTGGCGGCTGTGCTCGTCCTCGTGGCAGTACACACAGAGGTTCTCCCAATTGGAGCCGTCCGGGGGGTTGTTCCTGTGGTTTCCGTCCTTATGGTGGACAGTTAGCAGGTGGCGATCCTTCCACTCGAACTCCCTAGCACACTTGGCGCAGATGAGCCCGTGGATCTTGAGGGAGCGCTCCCGGTAGTCGCTTGTGGCCTGGTAGCCGGCCTGTTTGAGATCCTTCACTATTTCTTCCACAGAGCGCTCCGTGCCACCCTTCTTGGAGCCGGATCTTCCCCTCACCCTGTAGCCCTTGCCCTTCATGACAGGCCTCCGGTTCCCATGCTTTCAGCTCGAAGCCCATCCGCGCCAATGCTACCACGGCCTGGGAGCCTTGCGGAAGGGGAAAACACATCTTTGACAGGGCCCCCCACAGCTTCAACTTCCGTAAATCACCCCTAGCACCACTTCCCCTACTTGCCTGAGGCTCTCCTCAGAGCAGCGATCCGGAGTATCCTGTAAGGTATGCCAGGCAGGATATTCCATGTCTATGAGATTTATGACCGGAATCCCGCTTTCCAGGAAGGGCACGTGATCGTCCATCACAGCAGGGCCGGTATCCTCCACGAATGCCCTGGCATTGAGCCTTCTGGCCACTTTCCAGACCCTGTCCACCACATGGGGCGCCCTTTCCAGAGAAATGGCCTCCTTGGGTATTCTCAGGTTTTTCTTACCCACCATGTCCAAGAGAATGCCAAAATCCACCCTGAACTCAGGATGCTCCTTCACGAAACGGCTTGAGCCCACACAAAAAGGGTCCTGGAGCGCACCCAGAAGGGGAAGACCTCCCAAGTCCTCCATGTCGAAAAACACTATCTCCACCTTCACAGGGGGAGGAGTTTTTCCCAGGATCCTGGCCACCTCCAGGAGCACGGCCACGCCCGAGGCCCCGTCATTGGCCCCGGGCACGCCCAAGCTCCTCCGGGAGGGCTCCGTCTCCCTGTCTGCCACAGGTCTCGAGTCCCAGTGGGCGCAAAGCATTACCCTCTCTTTGAAGTCCCTGCTGGCCGCAGGCACGCTGGCCCGGATGTTGGTTCCCTCCACCCAGCCCAATAGAGCGCTTTGGTACCTGAAGGAGTGTCTGCGCACCTCCGGCAAATACTTCTCGAGTTCCCGGAGGATGTATTCCAGGCAGCCGCTGTGTGCCTCGGTCCCCGGTACCCTGGGGCCGAATCTGTACTGGGCCACCAGGTGCTGGAAGGCTCTCCCCCCGTCAAAAGAGGGGGTGGAAAAGGGTCTGATCAGGAATAGAAGAAGCAGCCCTGAGCCTAGAATCAGGAGGAGACCCCCTAACCTCAAGGCTCTGGCTCTTGTCTCTCTGGCAGAGTTTGCCTTCCTGGCTGCAGCCCTGGCTTCTGGTTTTCTCTTGCCTTGCCCCATATTGGTTGTTCTTCCGGCCCGGAAGCTTAGTTGGTATCATGCCTTAGTGTCAATGCTTTGGAGGGCAAGTTCCAGGCTTGTTCGGGCCGAGGCACAGGTCCCGGGGGATCGAGGTGAGCCGTGAGCCGGCTGATTGTTCTTTTGTTCTTGTTGATATCAGCAGTTTCCCAGGCTGAGACCCGCCAGGTACGCATCGTCCATTTCAATGATTTCCATGGCTTTGCCCAAGCCCATCGCCCCCTGGGGGCCCAGGAAGAGCTGGGCGGTGTGGCCTGGCTGGCAGCTAGGGTCAGGCAGCTCAGACAGGAGGTGCCCTCGCTGTTCCTGGCAGCCGGGGACATGATCCAGGGGGACAACTGGGCAAATCTTTTCAAAGGGGAGTCTGTGGTTCGGCTTTTGAACCAGATGGGCCTTGACGCCATGGTCCTGGGAAACCACGAGTTTGATTTCGGTCAGGAAGTTCTCAGACAGCGAATCCAGGAAGCCCGGTTCCAGGTTCTGGGAGCCAACTTGGAGGGACTCCAGGGGGTGTTGCCCCACTTGGTGAAGGAGGTCGGGGGGATCAAGGTCGGGATCGTGGGGATTCTGGGGGCAGACACTCCCGTCACTACCCATCCCCGAAATGTCTCTGGCCTAGGGTTCCTGGATCCTGCACAGACGCTGCTTGCACAGGCCAGGGAGCTTTCACCAAAAGTTGACTTGCTCGTGGCCCTGACCCACTGCGGTTACGGGGTAGACCGAGAGCTGGCCTCCCGGGTCCCTCAGGTTCAGGTCATTGTAGGGGGCCACAGCCACACCAGGCTGGACAGGCCTGCCTTGGTGGGCAATACCATCATTCTGCAGGCCTGGGAGCACGGCAAGGCCCTGGGGATCCTGGACCTCTGGCTGGAAGACAGGAAGATTACCCGTTGGGAAGGCCGCCTGGAGGAGATTCGCCCGTCAGCGGGAAAGCCCGACCAGGAGGTTCAAGAGCTTGTGGAGCATTACTCCAACAAGCTCAAAGAAATCCTGGGGCAGGTCATAGGCCACAGCCTGGTGGATCTGGACGGCGAGAAGGTCCGCACCCAGGAGACCAATTTGGGGAACCTCGTGGCAGACGTTCTAAGAGAGGTTGCGGGGGCGCAAGTGGCAATAATAAACGCTGGTTCAATAAGGAAGAGCATCCCCAAAGGGCCCATAAGCATGGAGCAGGTTTATGGAGCCCTTCCCTTTGACAACTATGTAGTGGGCCTGCCCCTCAGAGGGAGTCAGCTTTGGGAGGCTCTGGAGCATGGCGTAAGTGGAAAGGGAGGCGGGCGTTTCCCCCAAGTCTCCGGCCTCAGGATCTCCTATGCTGCCTCGGCTCCCCAGGGATCCAGACTAAGGGGGGTGTTGGTCAACGGAAGGCCTCTGGATCCGGAGGCCACGTACTTGGTGGCCACGAACGATTTCCTGGCAGCAGGGGGAGACGGGTACAAGGGCTTTCCAAGGGCCCTGGGAGAGTACCAGCAAGCAGGAGGAGCACTGTACGGAAAGAGCTTCCTTTACTCCGATCCAGGAAGGTGGGTCAGAGACATCCTCGTGGAGCATATCCGCAAGGCTACGCCGATTTTTGCCTCTGTCCAAGGCAGAATCCAGGAGCTGGAGGAGAGATGAGGGTTTACGTGGACGGAAGGCCTGTGGAGATTCTTCCAGGGATGAAGGTCCGCCACGTCTTGATCCAGCTGGGGCTCTGCGTAGAGGGCCCAGAGGAGCCTCCCCTGGTTCGGGATCAGTGGGGTAACCTGCTGGGCATGGATGGGACCTTGCAGGAGGGGGCGCTTCTGTTCTTGGATCACAAAGAGAAAAAAGAGGGGCCCTGAGCAGAGTCCTGGGGAAAGACCTCTCGTCTCCCCGATTCATGGGGAGGAACCCCGCCCTTTGCATCAAAACCTCATCCCAAACCGAGCGGTTTCTAACCAGAAAGGCCATCTCGGGGAATAGGAACACAAGAGAAGGTTAGCCCAACTCCCCCGTGTTGGACCAGCGAGGGTCGGGGGTTACGCGGCAAAAGGGCATCTTAGGTGAGTGGTTGGGCCGGGCGGTACGAACGGGCCCGCCAGCATGGGCCTGGGGTATTCCCCACGGGTGGATGAAACAGGCTTACATAATGAAATGACAGAGCAATTGCACAAAGAGGGAAGAGACTCTCTTGGTACCACCGTCTGTGCACATGGGGAAACCAATGAGGATGTGCAAGAAACTCCTTGGGGTTTGGGGGCAAAGCCCACAAAGTTACATGCCCTGGTAAATGACTCCAGTCATGGAGGCTCTTTGCCCAAGAGAAAGAGCTCCTCGGGCAAGCCCCAGTTAAGCGAACCCAGCAGGAAAGGCGCCTTCCCATGGGAGATCCAAGGGTGGAAGGGGGTTGACACCCGTGGCCCATCGTCTTACTTTTTGACTAAATTGTTCTTTTGTTCAGGAGTGACAGAAATGCTGAGTAGGGATCAGGTCCTGGACAGGGCCCTGGAGCTGCTGACCAGAGAGGGTTTGAGGCGGTTTTCAGTGAGCGAGCTTGGAGTTCGCCTCGGGGTTGTCAAGAGCGCCCTTTACCATCACTTCCCTGGAGGCAAGGCCGAGATAGTGAGAGAGGTCTTTCGAAGGGAGGAGGACCGTCTCTTGGAGGCCATGAAGAGGGCCGTGGATGCCTCCTCCAGCACACGTGAGAGGCTTTGCCTTCTGGCCCAGGCCAAGGTAGAGCTCGTGAGGGAGCTCGGCCGGCTTTACAAGATAAGGGAGGAGATCGCCGACGAGCTGGAGGGATTTCTCGTGAGCCGAAGAAGGGATTTCCTTAGGAGGGAGAGGGAGCTCATAGCCAGCGTTATCCAGGAGGGAATGAACAGGGGAGAGTTGAGATATGTGGATCCCCAGCTCCTGGCTGTGGCTCTCCAGGGAGCCCTCCACAACCTAAGCCGTACTTATGCCCTTGATGCCGAAACCTTGAAAAGCCAAGCAGTGGAAAGCCTCATAGATTGCCTCCTGGTCGGGATAGGAGCTTGAACAGCCATGGACAGACAAAGTGGCAACGGGCAGCAAGAGGTGAGGGAGGGGAAAACCACCCGCTCGGGAAAGTTCTTTGTGATGGCCATCCTGACATCGGCACTGGTCCTGGGAGCCATGATATCGGGGAGATGGCTCTGGCACAGGCTTACCCATATCACCACAGAGGCCGCATACGTGAAGGCTGATATGGCTTCCGTGGCGCCCGAGCTGGGAGGTAGGATCCTGGAGGTGCTTGTGCGAGAGGGCCAAGAGGTCAAAGCCGGACAACCGCTTCTGAGACTGGAGGACGAGGACTGGCGTCACAAGCAAGAGCAGGCCGAGGCCAAGGTGGCCGAGATGGAAACACAGCTTCTCAGACGTCGTGCGGTCCTGGAGCGCACCAGAGCTTCTGTGAAGGCGGCCATAGAGGTAGCCGAGGCAGCTCTGGCCGCAGCCAGAAAGCAGCTTGCCAGAGCACAGGCCAACTTAGAGTATCTCGAAGCCCAGGAGCGCAGGATGCACGCCTTGGTCCAGAGGGATGTCGTTGCACGCTCCCAATGGGACCAGGTCCATGCCGGCGCCGAGGCGGCAAGGGCAGAGGTGGCAGCCGGCAAGGACCAAGTGGCCTTGGCAGAGGCCAGGCTAGTGGAAGCCAAGGCAGCCAGACACACCATAGATGAAGCCGAGGCAGCCCTTCAGGAGACACAGGCTGGCTTGGAGCAGGCAAGGGCAGCCCTGGCCCAGATCCGCTGGGCAAGAGGTAGAGCCGAGCTCAAGGCTCCCATTACGGGGGTCATAGCCAGACTCTTCGTGCGTGAGGGAGATTTCGCGGTTCCGGGAAGACCGCTCTTGGCCCTGTACGACCCGGCCACCAGGTACGTGGAGGCGAGGTTCGAGGAGAACAAGGTTGCCAGCCTCAAACTGCAGCAAGAGGCTGAGCTGAGGGTTGATGCCCTGCCTGGTCTGGTGCTAAAGGGCAGAATCCGCCGCATCTTTCCGGCTGCGGCCCAAGAATTTGCCCTCATACCCAGGGACGTCACAGCAGGGGAGTTCACAAAGGTGATGCAGAGGGTCCCGGTGGAGCTGGAGATCCTGGATCTGGATGGACATCCGCAGGTTGTGCCAGGGCTCTCGGTGGAGGTGGCCGTGAAAAAGGAGGGGGCCTAGTGCAAGGGTCCAACAAGTGGGTAGTGGCCTGCCTGGTAACAGCGGGGATGTTCGTGGCCTTCCTGGACACCACCATAGTGGACATAACCCTTCCCAAGATGATGTCCACCCTAGAGGCGGACATGTACGATGCCCAATGGATAATAATCGCCTATTTCATGGGCGCAGCCGTGGCCATGACCTTGGTGGGCTGGATCGCCGAGAGCCTGGGCCACAGAGACACCTATCTTGCGGGGCTCTTGCTATTCGTGGCCATGAGTGCCACCTGTGGGGCAGCCTCCTCCTTGGAAGCCATGCTCCTATCACGTTTCCTCCAAGGAGTGGGGGAGGGTCTGTTGATCCCTGTTGGCTGGCTGCTTCTCAGCGACTCCTTCCCTCCACAAGAGAGAGGACTGGCCATGGGCATCTACGGCCTCGGGGCAGCCTTCGCTCCGGCCATAGGCCCCTCCATGGGAGGCCTCATCACAGAGCATCTCTCCTGGCGATGGATATTCTATGTGAACGTGCCCATAGGGCTCCTGGACGCCATACTGGTAATCTGGCTTCTCCAAAACACCAGGAGGTCCCCTCGTGTGCCCCTGGACGGGATAGGAGTCCTGATGCTCTCCGTTGCCCTGAGCTCCCTTGTGATCTTCGTCTCCAAGGGACAGGAGAAGGGGTGGCTTCAGTCGGACTTCATTTTGCTGATGGTGATGGTCTTCGCGGTGAGCTTCTCCGGATTCCTCCTCTGGGAGATCCTATCCCCAGGACCCCTGATACCGAGAGCGGTCTTTCTGAACAAAGAGGTGCCCCTGGCCCTAGTAGCCCTGGGGCTCAACTCAATGGTGGCCTACGGGGTCTACCTTCTCCTCCCCGTGTACCTCCAGAGGCTCAAGGGCTACACCACCTTGGACTCGGGTTTGATCATGTTGCCTGGCTCCGTCGCCTCGGCCTTGGCCACTCTTCTCGGGGGGGCCATGGCCGACCGCTTCAGGCCCAAGATAGTGGCCATGGCATTTCTGCTCGGCGGAGCCTGGGCTACTTGGGCCTTTAGGATGGGTTACTTCGATCCCCGTTCAGCCATAGTATGGGACAACCTTGTTTGGGGATTCGCCATCTCAGGGGCATTCGCTCCCTTGAGCTACCTGGTGTTCGCCTCCCTGAGGGAGGATGAGTTTTCCCATGGCTCAATGATCATAAACGTGACCAGACTCGTGGCAGGCTCCATAGGAACGGCAGTCTCAACCAACCTGTTGACCGCGAGACAAAACGCTTTTTACGATGCCATAGCAAGCAGGATGGACTGGGGTTCCCGTGCGGGAGGTGAGTTCCTCGCCTCTCTGGGATCCTGGCTGGGAGGAATGGAAAGGGGGGCCTGGTTCGACCCCGATACCACCCATATGGGATTGGAGACGGCCAAAAGGCTCATACAGGCCGTGGCAGGCGGCGAGGCCTTCATGGCCACTTATAGGCACCTAGCCCTCCTCATGCTTCTGGCTGCTGGAGCGGTGATCCTGGCCAAGAATCTAAAGGCCCAGGGGAGAGGGCCGGCTCACTAGAAGCGCCTCAGGGTGGGGGAGTAGACATGGTGGGTTCCATAGCCGGGGACATAGTGGGCTCTGTTTACGAAGCCAATCCCATAAAAACAAAGCAATTTCCGCTTTTTCACCCCCTGTGCAGGTTTACGGACGACACTGTTCTCACCTTGGCCATTGCCAAGGCCTTGATGGAGGACCGAGACTATGCCCGCTGCCTGAGGGACCTGGGCCGCCGCTATCCCCGCGCAGGCTACGGGGGAACTTTTTCCAGGTGGCTCCTTTGGGAAGAACCGAGACCCTATGGGAGCTGGGGAAACGGCTCTGCCATGAGGGTGAGCCCGGTTGGCTTGGCCCTGGAAACCCAGGAGGAAGTGCTCCGGGAGGCATCTCGCAGTGCCTCGGTCACCCACGACCACCCAGAGGGTGTGAAAGGGGCCCAGGCCACCGCGCTAGCCATATGGCTGGCCAGGAAATTCCATGACAGGGAACTGATCAGGCGAGAGATTTCAAGTAGATTCGGCTACGACCTGTCCCGCACCCTGGAAGGCATCCGACCCGGTTACTCCTTTGAGATCTCCTGCCAGAGAACTGTTCCGGAAGCCCTCATTTGCTTCCTGGAGTCGGACTCCTGGGAGGGGGCGGTCAGAAACGCTGTTTCCCTTGGAGGAGACAGCGACACGCTGGCCTGCATAGCAGGTGGGGTGGCAGAGGCTTTTCACGGCCCCCTTCCAGGGGAGGTGATCGGACAGGTTAAAAGGAGACTCCCACCCGAATTGTGGGACATCTTGGCTGACTTTTACTCCAGATTCTCGCCTTGGCCCCTGATCCCCTGAGGGCTGGAGTCACAGGGTATCCAGGCGGGCTCCTCCAGGGAATTCAGCCCCCGGAGTAGACCGGCAACACCCTGACCTGGTCCCCGTCTGCCAGGGCTTCCTCCAGGAGCCTTGAGGGGGAATCCAGCCTGTTGTTCTTGATGAACAAGAGCTGGTTTTTCAAGCAGCCTCCCTGGGCTTCAAAGAGCAGCTCCTTGAGCCCGGGATTCCTGCTGCCCATGGCCTCCAGGAGTTCCCTCAAGGTAGTGCCCTCTGGAATCTCCACCTTTGTCTTGGAGCGAAGGGGTGAGAGGATCTGGAAGTCCTCACCCAGTTCCTGGCCTGAGCCAAGCCAAAGCTCTAGCTCCACATGTATCACAGCTTCCTGGTCCCTGAGAGACCCTCCCACCAGGCCCTTATGCCCAGCCTCTCCAGGGTGGAGGAAAGTGGCCACCCGGTGGAAGGCTCCCATCCCATCTCCTCGTGGTACACCTTCAGCATCTCCTCCCAACGGGCCATTATGTCCCTGCCCGCTGCAGGACCGTCTTTAGGCACAGAGCCGTAACGCTGGGAAGGACGAATTTGTTCCATTCTGAGGCCATGAGAGAGGTTGAAGAGCCTAAGTACATTCACCGCCCTGAGGCCCACCCGGAAGGCGTCTTCCAGGTTGAAGTTCCACCCTGTCACCGCATTGAAGGCCTTGAGTATGTGAAGGGGGTTCATGCTGGCCAACCTGCAGATGCCCACGCAGTCGTCGAACTGCCTGATGCCGTTGAACCTGGCGCAGATTCTGGCCACCTCCAGGTGGTCAAAGGGATCCTCCAGTTCCCTCATGCCCAGGAAAGAGGCCTGGATGCCACCGAAGGAGCTCTCTATGGTGGAGGTGTTGCTCACACAGGTGTCGAAGAGCTCTGTCCAACGCCCCCTGTGGTCGTGCCCCCTGGGGCTGGCTCCTCGCATGGTGTGGATGGCCCACTGGCTGGTCTCTCCCCCCAGCCTGGTGGCAGCCCTCATGACCCCTTCGGCAAGGAGCTCTCCCAGGAAGCCCTGTCTCCTGGAGATGCGCCCCAGGAGTTCTCTGACAGCCTCCACATTCCCCCAGCTCAACTCCAGCCCTTCTGTCTGGGAGGGCTTCAAGACTCCCCTTTCACAGCATTCCATGGCCCATCCCACGCACCAGGAGGCCTCGTTGCAATCCATGCCCAGCCTGTCCACCTCGTGAGCCAGGACCACTGCCCCGCCGAGATCCGTGTTGCCGATCTGAGGCCCCCAGGCCGCAAGCTGCTCATATTCCGGCTCCTCTGCTGTAAACCCACTGTAAGGCCCCTCTGTGACAGTGACCTCTTTCACATGGGCCATACGGCACCTGAAGCAGGGCCGGGACTTGATACGGAAGTGGGTACGCAGGTACTGCCCGTTCATCTTCTCGTGTTCCTGGAAGATGTTGGTGGTGTAGTTGCGAACCGGAAGGGCTCCCTGCCCGTAGATGGTGGAAAAACCACCTCCTGTGCCCCACCTGTAAAACGGTCCGAATTCCTTCATGAATCCGAAACATTCCAGATCTGCTTTCTTCACCCCTTCTGGATCAGCCACAGAGAAGCCCCTGGGTGCCCTGTGTGCCACCAAGGCCTTGAGGTTCTTGGCCCCCATCACAGCACCCAGCCCGTTGTGGGCAGCCACGTGGCCCCCGTCTCCAACTATTGCCGCATAGCGCACCAAGTTCTCCCCAGCCGGGCCTATTGCAAAGACGCTTACCTGAAGTCTCTTGGCTCCGAGCTCTCTGTGCAGTTCCGCCTCGGTCTCATCCACGGGCAGGCCCCAGAGTCCCGAGGCGTCCTTGAGGGAGGCCCTTCCTTCCTTGATTTCCAGGTATACTGGTCTGGAAGAGCGTCCCTGCAGGATCACCCCGTCGAATCCCGAGAACTTCATATAGGCCCCCATGAATCCGTTGGCCTGGGAGGAGCCTGCCATCTCGGTCATGGGGCCCTTGGAAACCACGTTGAAGGTGGCAGCTCCACCAAAGCCAGACCCTCCCAGAGGTCCACAGGTAAATATCAAGCGATTTTCCGGATGGTCCCATGAGACGGTTGGTCCCACCTCTTCCATCAAGTACTTGGCGCCCAGGGCGACCCCCCCCACCCAAGTCCTGAGATCCTTCTCCAGCAACTCCTCGCTCCAGATCTCTCCTCGGCTGAGATCCACCCTGAGCAGCCTGCCTAGATATCCTGGGGGAGCCATAGGGAACCTCCTATTGTGGGGTCAGACTCGGATCGGATAGAAGGTATGAGCCTGGTTGGATGGCATGGAATCCAATGCCGAGAGGGAAAACACCGTGCAACCCAAAGGGCGGGACCGGCCTGATTCCGTCCAAGGAAAGACCTGGATCCCATGGAAAACTTGTCAGGAAAGCGCTGCCTTTTCCTTCCTGTATACGTAGACTGGCTCTTCGTTGCCTGCTATGACCCCCGGGGTGATGACGCACTCGGCAAGACCCTGTTGGTCCGGCAGGTTGTACATTATATCCAACATGGCCTTTTCCAAAATGGTCCTAAGCCCTCTTGCCCCGCTTTTTCTCTTGATGGCCTCCCTGGCCACTGTGAGCAGCGTCTCCTCCAAGAACTCCAGGTGCACACCCTCCAGGTCGAAGAGGGCCTGATACTGTTTCACCAAGGCGTTCTTGGGCTCCTTGAGGATCCTGACGAGGTGCTCCTCTGAGAGCTCATCCAAGACAGCCACTATGGGCAGGCGGCCCACGAACTCGGGAATCATCCCAAACTCTATCAGGTCCTCAGCCCGCACCTCGTGGAGTGGGTAAAGACCCTTGGGGGTTCTATCCTTTTCCGCTCTGAAGCCCAGTGCCCGTTGCTGGATCCGGCTTTGCACTATTTTTTCCAAACCCACGAATGTCCCACCGCAAATGAAGAGGATTTGTGTTGTGTCCACCTTGTGGTACTGGCCTTTCATGCCCTTGGGATGGAGGTGCACAACAGTGCCTTCCAGCATCTTGAGAAGGGCCTGCTGAACGCCCTCCCCGGAGATGTCCCTTCCGTTGGCCGAGTTCACCGTGCGCTTGGCTATCTTGTCCGCTTCGTCTATGTAAACTATTCCCTGCTGGGCCCGCTCCTCGTCGAAGTCGGCGTTCTCCAGCAAGCGCATGATTATGTCCTCCACGTTCTCTCCCACATAGCCCGCTTCGGTGATGGCAGTGGCGTCTGCTATGGCAAAGGGAACCTGAAGGATCTTGGCAAGGGTTTGGGCCAGGAAGGTCTTTCCAGATCCGGTGGGTCCTATGAGCAGGATGTTGCTCTTTTCCAGTTCCACGCCCTTGAGGGTTTTTCTTGCCTGCAGCCTCTTGTAATGATTGTGCACGGCCACGGCCAGGGTCTTCTTGGCCTCTTCCTGGCTTATGACGTACTCATCCAGAGCCTTCTTTATGCGAGAGGGCTTTGGAAAACCACCTGTCCGCTCGGCCCTGAACTCCTCTGCCAATATCTCGTTGCAAATCTGAACGCATTCGTCACAAATAAAGGCCTCTGTTCCCGAGATGAGCTTTCGAACCTCACTCTCGCTCTTGCGACAGAAGGAACAGTGGAGGCCGAGATCCTCGTCGAACGGTGTCCTCGCCATTAATTGCCCCCCGGCTCCCATGAATATCCGGCTTTGTTCTTGTTATAACACAGCAGCCCTCCCAAGCAAACCCCTGCTGATTTCTCATCGACCAGTGCAGTGCAGGACTTTAGCTGCTCAGAGCAGAACCTTTCCCGACTCGGAAGGGTCGTACCCCCCCAGCGCCCGTACCCTTTCCCTGAACTCTTGGCTCCTTATCACCTCCAGGAGCAGTTCTATCCCCTGGGTCTGGAAGAACACCTCCGGGATCACCAGGTCATATCTCTCTGATTTTACCGGGATGAATTCGAGGCCGAGGGCCTTGGCTGCCGCAAGGATTCCCATTCCAGCATCGGCAGCACCGCTGGCCACTGCCACTGCCACTGCCATGTGGGTATACTCTTGCTGGTCGTAGCCCTGGATGCTTTTGGGTTCAATGCCCAGCTCCCTCAAATGGAAATCCAGTAGAACCCTTGTCCCCGAACCTGCCTGCCGATTCATGAAGCGGACTCCCGGGCGTGCCAGGTCTTTGAGTCCTTGAATGCCCAAGGGATTTCCGGGGGCCACCATCAGGCCCTGCTCTCGGTACACCAGATGAACCATCCTGACCTTCATTCCTTCGAGGTACCGGGCCACATAACTGAAGTTGTAATCCCCTGTTTCCGGATCCAGCAAATGGGTTCCGGCCAGATGGGCCTGGCCCTTCCTGACAGCCATCAGCCCGCCCAGGCTACCCACGTTGCTGGATGCCAGCCCGTATCCTGACCCGAGGGCCCGGAGTCTATCATGTATCAAGTCCAGGGTGAGGTCGTGGCTCCCTATGGCCACAAGGGTTCGACCCAGCTCTTCGGGCCTCCTGAGAAGTTCCACCTCCACCTCCTCCCCCTCGGCCACCCCTTCCAGATCCTCTGGAACCCTCAGGATTCCGTCTGCCCTGGTAAGACTGGTTATGGAGCCGGCTGCACGGGGAAGAGCCGTGGCTGCCATTTGATCCCCTACCTTCCCCAACCTCACCCTCACGAACTCCTCCATGCCTATTCGGGAAGTTATCTTCCTGGAAACCCGGGCTCGAACCCGGGGCCTGGAGGTGGGATCCACTCCCAGAAGCCTGGCCAGCAAGGGGCCCACTATTTGCTCGCAGGAGACCACGGCCGAGACCGGGTAGCCCGGATTTCCTATGACCGGCCTTTCCTTCACCACCCCTAGCACCGTAGGCTTCCCAGGCATCATGGAGATGCCGTGAACGAGCACCTCGCCCAGCTCTTCTATCACCTGGGCTGTCATGTCCTCGGAGCCCGCAGAGGAGCCGGCATTCACCACAACCACATCGAAATCCCCAAGGGCACTTTCCAGGGTGTTCTTGAGTTGCTCCGGGTCGTCCTTGACAATGGGAAAGCGCACGGCTTCCCCTCCCCACTGCTCCACCAAGGCCCCCAGCACCACGGTGTTGAACTCTATTATCTTTCCCGGGGGCAGAGCGCCTTGTCTTTCCCAGGCCTCCCATTCCAGGAGCTCCCTGCCTGTGGGGATCAGAGCTACCCTTGGCCTGGGATGCACCCAGAGCCTGGTTACTCCTGCTGCCAGGAGAGCACCCAGGTCGTAGGGAGTGAGCCTGTGGTTCTGGGGGAGCAGCAGCTCGGTGGCCACTATGTCCTCTCCCACTCGCCTCACGTTTTGCCATGGATAGGCTGGTCGCTCTATCTGGATCCTGTCCTGATCCAGCTCCACCACATCCTCGATCATGACCACCGCGTTGGTGCCCTGGGGAAGTGGATTGCCAGTGTTGACCGGGTGGGCGTTCTGCCCCAGCTTGAGAACCAAAGGTCGGTCTGGGTGGGCTGAATAGGTTTCTTCTGCCCTGAGAGCAAATCCATCCATGGCTGCCCCGTGGTAAGAGGGAGCCGAAAGCCTGGCAAAGACCCCTTTTGCAGTAACCCTTCCCAGGGCCTGCACAGCCGTCACCTCCTCGGGTTGCCTCCACCCCCCTACAGGAAACCTCTCCAGGAATATTCTCCTGGCCTCCTCCAGGGAGCGCATCCTGAGATACACGCGACGTCTCATGGAAAGCTCTCCACCTCCACCCAATCTCCGCTATAGAGCCCTTCGCAAAGAGGATCGATCCGGATCAATCCATCCGCCCTGGAAAGATTCCCTATGAGACCCGAGGAGCCCAGCAAGGGACGGGCCCAGAGTTCCCCTTGCCTTTGTTCCAGGGCCACCCTCACATAATCCTCTCTGCCCTGGGCTGAGGCCAGGTTTCTGGTGAGCCTTGCCCGAAAAGGTCTGGGTCTGTTGATGTAGCTTCTTCCGCAAATTCTGTCCAACAAGGGCCTTCCCAAGAGATGGAGGATCACCAGAGCTGAGACCGGATGTCCAGGGAGTCCCAAGAAGGGTTTCCCACCCACCTCTGCCACCAAAGTGGGTTTGCCCGGCCTCACTGCAAGACCATGGGCCAGCACCTCAGCACCCGGCAATGCCTGGAGGGCCTCCATGAGAAAATCCCTGGTACCGACTGAGCTTCCCCCCGAGACTATTACCGCATCGGCCGTCTCCAGGGCTTCCCTGAGGGCTTTGGAGAGCTGCTCCAGCCGGTCCGGAATTATTCCCATGGGGAGGGCTATTGCGCCCTCCAGGTTCACCCAGGAACAAACGGAGACCCCATTTACATCCCTTACCTGGCCCGGAGCAGGCTCCGTGTGGACAGGCACCACTTCGTCCCCAGTGGAAAACACGGCCACCGATGGCTTTCGGTAAACCCAAAGCCTGGTTGTCCCCAGAGCCCCCAGGATCCCCAGATCCTGGGGCCTCAAGCTCCATCCCGAGGGCAGCACCTCCTGGCCTGCAGAGACGTCCTCCCCGGGTCTCACCACGTTCTCCCATGGAGCCACGCTCCTGTACACCTCCAGGGTTTCCGAGTCCAGTTGCTCTGCATGCTCTATCATGACAACAGAGTCCGCGCCTTCCGGCAGCATGGCGCCGGTGGCCACCCGCACGGCCTCCGAACCCCTCAGGGTCATCTGGGCGGGCTCCCCCATGCGCACTTCGCCCACTAGGCGAAGCAGGGCAGGCAGCCCCTCGCTGGCTCCAAAAGTGTCTTGGGCCTTTACAGCAAAGCCGTCCATGGTAGCACGCGGGAAACCCGGCAGGTCTTCCTTCGCCACCACCGTCCTGGAAAGCACTCTGCCCAGGGCATTCCAAAGCTCCACTTCCTCTTCCCCCGCCGGGGAAAATCTTTGGAATTCGGCCACCACCTCCTGGCGGCTTCTCACCCTGAAGAAGCGGATCACCCTCTGCCTCCTTGTCCCATCAGATCCAGGGGAAGCCCCTTGGCCTCCATGGAATCCCAGTACTCCTTGGCCACCACCTCCACTCCGGGAAGCGGACCGGAGCCCAGGATTTCCCTCGTGATCTGGTGCACCAGGGCTTCTTCCCTGGCCCTATCCAAAGGATAGGCCTCGAAGCTTTGCAGGAAAAGGCTGAATCTAACTATGTGCACCAGCTCGTGGGTGACCACATAGACCAGCAGAGGGAAAAGTGAGAGCTCTCTATCCCTGTCCAGGGCCCTTAGTATCACGTGATCCTGGAGGCATATCTTGTAGAAATCGAAATGAGAACTGCGAAGGCCGCTTTCGGCGGGTTGCCCCAGGTATCGGATTATCTGGGCAAAAGCCTCATCGGTCAGCTCACCTTCCTTGAGCTTGGCCGCTGTTTGGATGTCGTAACGGCATCTTCTCCATTGGCTGGTGGAGTACTTGAAATGCTCGCTGGTCAGCTCTTCGGCCACGGCAACGGCCTCGTCCACCACTGCCAGGTGCTCCTGGTCGAAGCTCCGCCGCAGGATGCCTACAGATCCCAACCCCCAGCTCCATGGGTCCACTTGCGAAGAGCGGATCACACAATTCAAACCGGCTCTTGTGCCGGAAACCCTGCTTGGTGGCGGAGAGACCGGGATTCGAACCCGGGGTAGAGCTTTTTGGCCCTACACTCGCTTAGCAGGCGAGCCCCTTCAGCCGTCTCGGGCATCTCTCCTCGATCGGGTAAAACGGGTGAGCTCGGCCACCCAATGCCTTCCACTATAGACCAGCGGCCCGTTCACAGTCAATGTGGCCGCTTGGGTCGGATTCGGCTTTCCCTAATCAGGACTTCGAAGCAGCATCCTCACTGGTCGTAGGTCTTTCAACAGGCTGGCCAGGCTGAGCCCTCTTGGATCCTGGACCAGGTGAACCCATCCCCCCACATGCACCAATACGCGGTATCTGCCTGCCATGTTCCTGATCCTGCAGGCCATAAACATCTCCCGCAAGAGCCCCCTCTTGTACACCCAGGGGGGAGTTATTCCGACTTCTTTCAGGAGACCTCCTGAATCCAGACAGCGGCGGGCCCTGGCATAGGCTGCCAGAATCCTCTCTCCCAGGTCGGCTTGTTCCCTGGAGAGAAGAAGGGCCAAGTTTTCCCTGGTCAGGATTTCCTTTTCGTACCCTGGGAGCTCCTCTCTGGAGACCCAGTTGAGGTCTGTGAGGTGCAAAGGAATCCCATGGCTGGAAGCATAATCCCGACAGGCCAGATACTCGAAGGGGAGCCCCAGGGCCTGGACCATGAGCCTTACCTCGGGGTGAGCCTTGGCTGCGGGGGGGAACTCCTCCAGAAGTGAGTCCAGCTTGCCCAGGAGCTTGGGGCCCATCTGCTCTCTCCAGAGCAGCCCCAGGGGGCTCAGCTCCACGCCCAAGGCCTGGGGCCGGAGCTTCTCAAGGCTCTTGCAGAGGTAAATGGCCCCCTGAGGGTCCCTGTGGACAACCCCCAGCAGTACAAGAAGCCCCATGGAAAGGGATCCTCCCCCATGGTTGCCTTCGGAGTTTCTTGATGGAAATCCGAGCCCCAGCCCCCAGGATCCACAATTTCTACTTGGGAGGCATGCGAAGGGCTCCGTCGAGCCTTATGGTCTCCCCGTTGAGAACCGGATTCTGGATTATGTGCTGAACCAGCATGGCGAACTCGTGAGGCCTTCCTAGCCTTGGGGGAAAAGGTATCTGCTGGCCCAGGGAGGTGCGGATCTGCTCAGGGAGGCCTGCCAAGAGGGGAGTGTCGAAGGTGCCAGGAGCTATGGTCACCACCCGGATACCGAAACGGGCCAACTCCCGGGCTGCAGGAAGGGTAAGTCCCACGATGCCGGCCTTGGAGGCTGCGTAGGCCACCTGCCCGATTTGGCCCTCGAAGGCAGCTATGGAGGCGGTGTTGACGATCACGCCCCTTTCTCCCTCCGAGTCGGGCTGGTTGCGAGTCATGTAGAAAGCAGCCCACCTCAACACATCAAAGGTGCCCACGAGGTTTATGTTCAGAACTCTGACAAAATGATCAAGCTCATGGGGCCCCTCCTTACCCACCACCTTTGCTGGAGTGCCAACCCCAGCGCAGTTGACAGTTATGTGCACGGCTCCGAACCTCTCCACGGCCGAATTCATGGCAGCTTGGACCTGGGAGGTGTCTGTCACGTCGGTGCAGAAGAAAGCAGCCCTCTGCCCCAGCTCCGTGCAAAGGGCCAGGCCCCTGTCCTGGCTCACATCCAGTAGAACCACGTTGGCCTCCAAACTGTGAAGAAGCCTGGCTGTGGCCTCTCCGAGCCCGCTCACCCCTCCTGTGATCACAGCGGTCTTGCCTTTGATATCCATCTTTTCTCATCCCCCTTCTCAGGCTCAATACCGAAGCAGATACTCTCGGCCAAAGATAAGACCTTTAAGGAATGCCCAATCCTACTGGTGAGGGACAGCAGGTGTCAAGAAGACCTGCCTTCTGGGAAGGGTCCCTGCCCCTGATACTCCCAAGGCAGGAGGCTTCTTTTCCTGATTAGTCCGGAAAAGCTTTGGGGGACACAGATCCCAAGGGGGAAACCCCGGAGGGATCTGACACGTCAAAAAACTGGGGGCAGGGAGGTGAAAAAATGAGGGCAAAGATACCCGGCATAGGCGGGGTGCTCCTGGGTTTTTCCCTGGCCGTGCTTTCTGGTTGTTCCCATGTGATCTCTCAAGAGATGAGAGCCAAGGCCAGGGAGGATCTGGAGTTCACCATGGTCTTGGCAGACCCTGAGCGTTATCATGGAGAGACGGTCATCTGGGGGGGTGTGATCCTGGAGACCGAGAACAAGGCAGAGGGCACTACACTGGTGATTCTGGAGACCCCTTTGGATTGGGAAGGGGCTCCCAGGCACGCGGAGTTCTCCAGGGGCAGATTCTTGGCCCGTACCGGCAGTTTCTTGGACCAGGCAGTATACAGCCAGGGTCGCAAGGTAACCGTGGCCGGTGAGGTGGCTGGGAGGGAAGTGCGAAGGGTTGGGGACCTGTCTTACGGGTACCCGGTGGTGTGGATCCGCGAGATACATCTTTGGCGGGAAACCCCAGGAGCATGGGTTCCAGCCCATCCCTGGGGGCCGTACTGGTATTGGGGAGGTCCGTATTGGTACTGGGATTGGTGGTGGCCCGGGTGGAGGCCACATTGGCGCAGGCGTTGAGAAGGATGGGGATCCTGTGCAGGGCGGGCCTCATCTTCTGGTTTTGCCTTTTTGGAGTGGCCCGGGAGACTTGGGCTGACTGGCCCGAGCAGCCTTTGATAGAGAGGCTCACAGACGGCTCCAGGATGGGCCTCAGCAGGCTCACCTCGGAACTCAGGGGAAGTCCATTTGTGCTGGTGGGGGAGCTTCATGAGGAGCCCGAGCACCACAGGGCTCAGTTGATGCTCATCAGGGCGCTTTGGGAGGCCAAGGTGCCCTTGGCCATAGGCATGGAGATGTTTCGACAGGATGCACAGGAAGCCCTGGACAGCTGGACCAGGGGGGGGCTCTCCGAGGAGGAAATGGAGCAGATCTTTGGGCAGAACTGGGCCGAGACCTCCTGGCTCCTGTACCGGGACATACTGCTCTTTGCCAGGGAGAAATCCATTCCTGTCTTGGGGTTGAACCTGCCCAGGGAGATCACCCAGAAGGTGGCCTCCGGGGGTTATGCGAGCCTGCCTGAGGAGATGAAAAAGCACTGGGGGGAGGTGTCCTGCGACCTCCAGGAGCCCTACAGGAGCTTTGTGCACTGGGCCTTTGAGGCCCACGGGGACAGCAAGGAGGAGAGTTGGGAGAATTTCTGCCAGGCCCAGATCCTCTGGGATACGGCCATGGCCGTAAGACTTCTGGATTATCGGGAAGCAAATCCCCAGACCACCATCGTGGTCCTGACAGGGGTGGGACATGCCTGGATGCACGGGATCCCGCAAAGGATAACCCAGCGCTCATACTTGCTCTGCAGGGTGATCCTCCCGGATCTGCAAGGAAGACTAAAGCAGGGTAAACTGGGGACCGAGGACGCCGACTATCTTTGGCTTAGGTATTGATTGTCCGGCCGGCTCACCAAAGGGAGCCTGGGACCGAGGGAAATTCCCTCGGGGCTGACCAATGCCGTGTAAGCCCAGATTTCCACCCCCATCTCCAGGGCCTTCCAGAAAAGTTCCGCGTACCTCGGATCCACGAAGTCGGCTGGGGCAAAGCAGCGGGCGTCCTGGCGCTGTACCAGGTAAAAACACGCTGCCCTCTCCCCTTCGGCTGCAAGGGCCATGAGTTTTTGAAGGTGGCGTTGACCCCTTTGAGTCACGGCGTCAGGGAAGTAGGCCACATCATATTCCACCAGGGTGACATTCTTGGCCTCGATCCAAAGACGCTTCCCAGGAGAACTCAGAAGTGCGTCTATCCTGTTTTCACCCACCTGCACCTCGGGGTAGAATTTGCCGTACCCGTGTGCTTCTGGCAGAAGCCCTCGCTCCCAGGCTCTCCTGAGGACTCGGTTGGGGGTGAGGGTATTGATTCCGACCCAGGTGCTGTTGGAGCGCACCAGCTCCAGGGTGTAAGGAAACTTCCTCCCGGGCCTCTGGGCAGGCGAAGCAATCACCCGGTTTCCAGGCCTCAGCAGGCCCATCATGCTCCCGGAATTGTTGCAGTGGACCCAGAAGCTTCCTGCTCTTGCCTCCACCTCCACAAGAAACCTCTTCTCCCTCCTTATGAACTTGCCCCTTAGTACACCCTGGGGGAAAACAACCAGATGCTCCTGGCTCACAGGCTCCAATCCCTTCCCTTTGAAATAATAATCCGCCCCCCAATGCTCACGGGCAAGGGGGGCGGGCGCTCTTAGTTTATCAGCCTGTACGGCTGGGCTCTCTTGGCCCATTCGCTGCTCGGCCACTTCCTCTGGAGCTCCTCATAGGCCTCCCTGAGATGTTTTGGCTCGTGGGTATGCTTGTAAAGGGCCACCCCCTTCAGGAACATGGCCTCAGCAGCCGCGTCACTGCCGGGATGATGCTCCAGGATGCCCTCAAGGGCCGAGACGGCCTCCTGGAAGCGTCCGGCATCAAAATGCACCTTGGCTATGCCCAGCCAGCCCGAGGGCACAAACTCCTCCGGGGGTAGAAAGCCTACTGTCCTGTGGTGCTCCTTCCCATCGGTGTCCAGGGTAACCAGGGTAGGAGTCCACTGCAGATTGAAGTCCCTGGCAAGGGGTTGGGTGTCGAAGCTAACCCTCAGCCCCACGAAATTCTGGTTTACGAAATCTCTGACAGTTTCCTTGGGATACGTGACCGCATCCATCTGCTGACAGCCAATTCAACCGGGGTTGAAAAAATCCAGGAGCACGGGCTTTTTCTCCTGCCTGGCCCTCTGAAGGGCCCTTTCCCAACTGGTTTCCCAGAGGATGCTCTCGCTGGCCATGGTTTCCCTCCTTACAAGAAAGCTCCTGTCCGACTCCTCCATTGAGGCCCAGAACACCCGGGACTCAAGCCCCTCATACTCTTTAAGGATACTTTCAATATAACCCTGCCCCAACCCTCGCAAAGCAAAAAAACGTGTTCTGCTTTGACACCCTTGTGCTGCTTTGGGCATATGAGGCTCTCAGCCTGAACCATTAAGCCCTCAAGAGAAAGCCGGCCCAAATAGAACTACCTCAGTATGGAGTCCCTGCTCCTATCATTCAATACAAAACCTCGAAATCAGGCTTATCCATCCAAGAAAGGCACAAGCAGGCCCAGGCTCCCCCTTCTTGGGGGTCCCCAGGGGTCCTGGCTCCAATTCTTTGCCACCTTTCCCATTGCTCCAGAACAATACGGGGCAGAGGGCTCAGGAGCCGAATTCTCTGGCCCGCACAGGTCCACTGGTGACAACGTACAGCAACCGGGAAGACTCGTTGAGGCCAAGCAAGGAGGCTGCCTCTTGATCATAGAAGGCCCCCACTGCACAAGCCCCCAACCCAAGGGCCGTGGATGCGAGGTAGATCCTCTGGCCCATGCGGCCCGAAAGTATCAAGGCATGTCTGTACGCCCTGGCCCCCAGCCGGGATTCAAGGAGTTCCAGATTGCTAAGGAAGATAACCTGCAAGGCAGCCTGGCCCATCCAGTCTTGGTTCAGGCAGGCATAGGCCATCTTTCGGGAGAAATCCCCACGGGCCACCTCCCTTAGGGTCCGCTCTTGCATGTCTAGGAGATAGAACCCCCCGGGCATCTGCTCCACTTCCCTCAAGAGAAATCCAACAGCCAGAAGTTGATCCCATTCCTGGGAGGGGAAGTCCTGCTGTGGCTTCAGGCACTCCAACAGGCAGTGAAAGCTGTGTCTGTCCATGGGCCTAGGCAGGTAGGCCCGTCTGGACCTTCGCTGAAAAAGGGAGTCCACATATCCCATCTCATGTTGCCCAGGCGTGGGTGCTCCCCCAGGATGAGCAGGGCCCAATTCAAGCCCCAGCTCCTCCAGCATCCTCAACACTGGGCCTTCCCCCCAGCGCATGGGACGGCAACCGGCTATGTGGGCTTCCAGAATGGTGGGGTAAATGGTCTCCTTGGGGGCCGGAGGCTCAGGTTTGGGAATAGGGTAGGGGGATCCAAAGAGAGCCTCGGCAAGGGGAGAAGCCCCACTCCCCAAATCACCTGCTTCCACTATTGCCAAACAGGCCTCCTGTGTTGAGCCCAAACCCAAAAAAGAGTTCACTTTTTCATCTTGGAAATCCAGCAGAGTCCTGTGTGGGGTGCAGGTGGCCCTAAGGGCCAGGAGCAGGTTTTCCAGGACATAGCCTGAGTCCAAAAGCAGGTAGCGGTAGGCCCTCTCCCGATATTTCCAGGAGCTTCTAAAGAAGATGACGCTTACAAAGAAAGTCAAACTGCATGCGTCGGCAGCTCCCCAGGGCTCAAGGGGCCTTAACCTTACCAGGGAGTGCTCCTCCAGGTTGTAATGATACAGAGCCGCCGGGAGCCCGTTTATCCCCGAGGCTGCCAAATAAATCTCGCAAGGGTAAAGAGCGCCTGCCGAGGGTGTGCTTCTATAGAAGAAATCCCCTCCAGGATGTGAGCTTTTGGCAGTTATGGCACAGGTGAGCCTCAAAATTCCGGAGAGCTTCTTGAGGTCCCAGGCCTGAGAGCATTTAAAAGCGCAAGGGTCTCTCATGAGCTCCAGCATGCCCACGGAGGGAAATTCCAGCTCAATGGGAAGGGGCACCCTGGGCGCATTGAGATAGCGCTTGTACACTGTTGGCTGGTTGGACCACTCCAGGTACCCTCCTGACATGGCATCCCGTTGGTAGGAGGTGATTTCATGATAGCGCTTCAGGGACTGGAGCATGTTTAGGCTCTCCTTGACAAAAGCCGACCTGCGCCCTTTGATTCATCATGACCGGTTTTGAAAGGAGTCGCAAGCCAGCCCTTGTTTCAAAAAAAGACTGGCCCTGATTTTTCTCCAAAGCCCGCAACTTTGGGGACTAGGGCCCCCAAGCTTTCCATAGGCTTAGACATATTCCGACTCGAAGCAGGCCCAAATCTGGAATCGAAAATCAGGATACATTTAAGTGTGGAGCGGCTTGCCCAAACATGTCATTAAGATAGCCGGCATTATTGTCCCACTCGGGGAATGGGAGAAAAACCATCGCCTTCAGGCAAAGACTTTGGTCCCCGCTCAGGGAGTCAGCAATTCATGTGGGGGGCTTTGCCATGCCGAAGCGCACCGATATCAGCAACGTCATGATCATAGGTTCCGGGCCCATAGTGATAGGCCAGGCATGCGAGTTCGACTATTCCGGAACACAGGCTTGTAAAGCCTTGAGGAGACTGGGATATAGGATAGTACTTGTGAATTCCAATCCTGCCACGATCATGACGGATCCGGGAATGGCCGACATTACTTACGTGGAACCTCTCACCCCGGAAGCCTTAGAACAAATCATTCAAAAAGAGAAACCCGATGCCATACTGCCCAATTTGGGAGGGCAGACAGGATTGAACCTGACATCCGAGCTTCACAGAAGAGGGGTTTTGGAAAAGTACGGGGTCAAGGTCATAGGCGTTGCCGTGGATGCAATAGAAAGAGGGGAGGACAGGATAGCATTCAAACAGACAATGGCGCGTCTCAATATAGATGTACCCAGGAGCGAGCCTGCCTACACGATTGAAGAAGCGCTTCGAATAGCGGAAAAGTTGGGCTATCCGGTGGTTGTTCGCCCGGCTTACTGTTTGGGTGGAACAGGGGGGGGGCTTGGTTTACAACGTAGAGGAACTGAAGGTCGTGGCAGCCAGAGGTCTAAGTGCCAGCATGGTAGGGCAGATTCTGGTAGAGGAGTCCGTTGAGGGCTGGGAGGAGCTGGAGCTGGAAGTTGTGAGAGACGCCAAGAATCAGATGATCACCGTCTGCTTCATAGAGAACGTGGATGCCATGGGAGTGCATACTGGCGACTCCTTTTGCGTGGCACCCATGCTAACCATAGATCCTGAGCTGCAACAAAGACTCCAGAAGCACTCCTACAATATCGTGGAGGCCATCAAGGTCATTGGGGGAACAAATATCCAGTTCGCCCACGACCCCAAGACAGGACGGCTGGTGGTAATAGAGATAAACCCCAGAACCTCAAGGTCTTCCGCCTTGGCCTCCAAGGCCACGGGTTTTCCCATCGCTTTCGTATCTTCCCTATTGGCGGCTGGACTCACCCTTGACGAAATTCCCTATTGGAGAGAAGGCACCCTGGATAAGTACACCCCCTGCGGGGATTACGTGGTGGTGAAATTCGCCAGATGGGCTTTCGAGAAGTTCAAGGATGCTCATGACAGGCTTGGGACTCAGATGCGGGCGGTAGGGGAGGTCATGAGCATAGGGAAGAATTACAAAGAGGCCCTTCAAAAGGCCATCCGCTCCCTGGAGATAGGCCGGCACGGGCTTGGCTTTGCAAAGGATTTCCACCTCCGAGGTCTGGAAGAACTAATGGACATGCTCTCTGAGCCAACCAGTGAGAGGCAGTTCCTGATGTACGAGGCCCTCAGAAAAGGTGCCTCGGTAGAAGCGCTTTACAGAAAAACTTACATCAAGCCTTGGTTTATAGAGCAGATGAAGGAACTGGTGGAGTTGGAGGAAATGCTCCTTAAGTTCAAAGGGAAGGAGGTTCCTGATGAACTCCTGAGACGGGCCAAGAAAGATGGTTTTTCTGACAAGTACCTATCTAAGTTGCTAGGGACTCCCGAGTTGGAGATACGCGAAAAAAGGAAGGCCGTTGGGGTTGTTCAAGGTTACGAAGCAGTGCCTGTAAGCGGGGTGGAGAAGGGAGCTTACTATTTTCCCACCTATAACGCCCCCGATGCGGTCCCGGTCAGCTCCAGACCCAAGGTGATGGTCTTGGGCGGAGGCCCCAACCGAATAGGTCAGGGGATAGAGTTCGACTATTGTTGCGTGCACGCAGCCTTCGCCCTTAAAGACGAGGGGTACGAAGCCATCATGGTGAACTGTAATCCCGAGACCGTCTCCACCGACTACGACACCTCGGACCGCCTGTACTTTGAGCCTCTTACAGGAGAGGACGTTCTAGGTGTTTACGAAAAGGAGAAACCTCAAGGGGTCATAGTACAGTTCGGGGGGCAGACTCCCCTTAACATTGCAAGAGAGCTAGCCGAGCAGGGAGTCCGAATATTGGGCACTTCCTACGAGTCCATAGATTTGGCTGAGGACAGGGACCGGTTCAGGCAAATGATGAGCAGACTGGGCATACCACAGCCCGCCTCGGGCATGGCCAGTTCTATGAGTGAAGCCCTGGAAGTGGCAAACAAAATAGGTTACCCCCTCATGGTCCGCCCATCCTATGTTTTGGGAGGCCGGGGCATGGAAGTTGTCCATGACCGCGCAATGTTGGAAACATACGTTGCAGAGACTGTGGGTGTCACACCCGAACGTCCCATTCTGATAGACAGGTTCTTGGAGGATGCCATCGAGGCGGAGGCCGATGCCATATCAGACGGAAAGGAGGCCTTCGTGCCTGCTGTGATGGAGCATATAGAGTTGGCCGGGATTCATTCCGGGGACTCTGCCTGCGTTATACCCCCGGTGAGCATTCCTCCAAAGCACATGGAGACGATCCAAGAATATACCCGCCGCATAGCCGTAGAACTAAATGTGGTGGGCCTCATGAACATACAGTACGCCATATACCGAGACACGGTTTTCGTGCTGGAGGCCAATCCCCGAGCTTCCAGAACAGTGCCTCTGGTGTCAAAGGTTTGCGGCATCCCCATGGCAAGACTAGCCACCAACGTGATGATGGGGAAACGTATCTCGGAGTTCCCCCTCCAGCTCCCCAGAATAGCTCACTACGGGGTTAAGGAATCGGTTTTCCCTTTCAACATGTTTCCGGAGGTGGATCCGGTGCTGGGCCCGGAGATGCGCTCCACGGGAGAAGTGTTGGGCTTGGCCGAGTCTTTTGGCCTAGCCTTTTACAAGTCCCAGGAGGCGGCCCAGCAACGGTTGCCTCTCAAAGGCACAGTGCTCATCACCGTGTCGCCTCAGGACAGGCCCGCAGTGCTGGAGGTGGCCAGGCGTTTCCAGGACCTGAACTTTCGCATCCTGGCCACCCAGGGCACTCAGAGTTTCTTGGCCGAGCACTCCATCAAAGCCGAGCGAATCCTGAAGATGCACGAGGGAAGGCCTAACATAATAGATGGGATAAAGAATGGAGATATTCAACTGGTCATAAACACCCCTAGTGGGAAGCTGAGCTCCTATGACGACTCCTACATTCGAAAGGCAGCTATCCGCTATAGAGTGCCCTACATTACGACTCTGGCGGCTGCCATGGCGGCGGCAAAAGGAATCGAGGCCTGTCTGGAGAAGAATTGGTCTGTGAGATCTCTCCAAAGCTTTCATCGTGGGGAAGAGGCTTAGTCCCTAGGGCACATAAGAGACTAGCCTACTTCATTGTCCCACTCGGGCCATGGGAGAAGAACCTTTGCCTTGAAAAGAAGGCTTTGGCCCGCATTATCCATTGAGCGTCAATGATTCAGCCTGGCTTTGGAGTCTGGGCAGGTTGTGAGCTTTCCAACATGAAGGGGCTTGCCGAATTCTCAGGGCCAGCATATTGTGAAGTCATATTCAATGACTCACCTTTTGTGAGTAGTTCTGGCCAAGAGGAGACAGATATTGGACGGGTCATCCCGTTTCCCGGCTCGCGGATCGGCATATCAGGGGGATGATTGGGTTTCTCCTGAGTTCTTGAAAAGGGAAAGACAGCGCGCCAGAGAGCTTCGCCAGAGTGCATGGTGGAAACGAAAGCTGGCCAAAGGTGATTGTTATTACTGCCGCAGAAGATTCCCACCCGGGGAGCTCACCATGGATCATCTGGTGCCGCTGGTCAGGGGGGGAAGGAGCACCAAGAGCAATTGCGTGCCTTGTTGCAAGGAGTGCAATACAAAGAAGAACACCCTTCTCCCGCTGGAGTGGGAGGAATATCTGCACCGGCTTCAAGAGGAAGGGGAAAGGGTCCTATGACACCTTCCCCCCAGGCCCCCATCAGGTGACAGGTTCCACCCAGCCGTGGGGATCCGGGCGGGTCCCATACTGGATGGCCTGTAGTTCCTCATAGAGCTTCAGAGAAAGCTCCCCCACCTTCCCTTGGTTGATCTTGTACACCTCCCCCCGGTAACAGATCTCTCCCACAGGGGAGATCACCGCTGCAGTGCCCGTGGCAAACATTTCCTGGAGGCGGCCTAGTCGGATGCCGTCTATAAGCTCTTGCACGGGCACTGGGCGTTCCCTCACAGGGATCCACCAGTCCCTGGCCAACTGAATAACAGAATCCCTTGTTATGCCTGGCAGGATGCTACCCCCCAGAGGAGGAGTCAGGAGTTCGTCTTCCATGAGGAAGAAGATGTTGCTCGTGCCAACCTCCTCCACATACTTCTGGTTCACCGCATCCAGCCACAACACCTGGGTGTATCCGTTCTTGTGGGCCTCCTCCATGGCCAGGAGGCTGGCTGCGTAATTCCCGCAGGTCTTGGCTTCCCCCACCCCCCCGCGCACAGCCCTCACGTACCTGTCTTCCACCAGAATCTTGGTGGGATTGAACCCTTGGGGATAATAAGCCCCTACGGGTCCAGTCATTATGTAGAAAAGGTAGTCTGGGGAGACCTTCACCCCCAGTGCCGCCTCGGTGGCTATCATGGTGGGTCTGATGTAGAGGGATGCCCCTGGGGTGCGCGGGACCCATTCCTGATCCAGCACCAGGAGTTTCTTGAGCGCCTCCAGTGCAAACTCCACATCCAGCTCGGGCATGCACAGCCTGCGGGCCGAGCGGTTCAACCTCCTGAAGTTGTCCCTTGGCCTGAAAAGCTGAATCCCTCCGTCTGGCCGCCTGTAAGCTTTGAGGCCCTCGAAGACCTGCTGGCCATAATGGAGCACCAAGGCAGCCGGGTCCAAAGAGAGGGGCGCGTAAGGTTCTATGCGGGGATTCTGCCATCCGCCTCCTGCCCTGTAATCCATGAGAAAGATGTGGTCCGAGAAGTGCACACCAAATCCCAGCTTGGTTTCATCCTGGGGTTTAGGCTTGCACTGGGAAGGCTCTGCCTGTCTGATTTTTATCTCCATAGTACTGAACGCTCCTTAAGCTTGAGATTTAGTCCATGACCCTCCAGTCTCAACAGAAGCTGAAATCAAAGGCTGCTTCCCTTTCAGTCGTATGCGGTCCCCCTCAGTTCCTCCACATACCTGGCTGCAGCCCGGGCGGCCGTGGCTCCGTCCCCACAGGCAGTGACAACCTGCCGCAGCAGCTTGCGCCGGGCGTCCCCGCAGGCAAAGACCCCTGGCAAAGATGTGCGCATGTCCTCGTCGGTGAGGATGTAGCCTCTCTGGTCCATTTCCACCAGGCCTTTGAGAAAAGCCGTGTTGGGGACCATTCCCACGAAAATGAAAACCCCGGAGCAGGGTTTTTCCCACCTGCGGCCCGAGGGCAACTCCCTGATCCTGACGCCTTGCACTCCCTGGGCCCCGCCCTCTATGGCTTCCACCACGGAGTTCCACACGAATTCCATCTTGGGATTTGAAAGGGCCCTTTGCTGTACAACAGGTGATGCCCTGAGCCTGTCCCTGCGGTGGATGAGTGTGACCCTGGAGGCCATCTTGGTCAGGTAAGTGCCTTCCTCCACGGCGGTGTCCCCTCCTCCCACCACTACCACCTCCTGGTCTCTGAAAAAAGGGCCGTCGCACGTTGCGCAGTAAGAAACCCCTCTGCCCCTGAATTCCTCCTCCCCAGGCACTCCCAGACGGTTCCAGTCAGCCCCCATGGCCAGTATCACGGCTCTTGCATGCTGAATTCCCTCGCTGCTCACCAGCTGGAAAGACTTGGGCTCACCTTCCATGACCCGTAGGGCCTGAACATCACCCTGGAGCACCTGTAGCCCGAACTTCCTGGCCTGTTGCTCCATGCGCTGCGAGAGCTCGATGCCCGAGACCCCATCCGGAAATCCAGGGTAGTTCTCCACCCACTCGGTGGTGGCCACCTGCCCGCCTGAAACCATGCGCTCCAAGAGAAGCGTTTTCATGGCGTCGCGCACAGCGTACAGACCCGCAGTCAGCCCTGCCGGGCCACCCCCCACTATGACTATGTCCCACAGGATTTCAGACACCTCCCGGTTCTCCTCCCACCTGGGAAACCTTCAACGGGTGTCCCCTTACAGGGCCTTCTGGAGCATGGCCTCTATCTGGCCCTTTGGCACAGCTCCCACTATCTGGTCCACAGCCTCTCCGTTCTTGAACAAAATAAGAGTTGGAATTCCGCGTATTCCGTACTTGCCTGGGGTCACGGGATTGTTGTCAACGTTCATCTTGGCCACCTTGATGCGGCCTTGATACTGCTGTGCCAGTTCCTCCACAATGGGGCCCACAACCCGACAAGGCCCACACCAGGGAGCCCAGAAATCCACCAACACGGGGGTAGAGGACTGTAAGATCTCCGCCTCAAAACTGGCGTCACTCAGCTCTGTCAAATTTTCGGCTGCCATCTTGTCTCTTCTCCTTCAGTAGGGTTGAAGTGATGAAGGATCCTCGCCTTCTTGGGGCTCGGATCCTTGTTAGCTGGTAACACACGGGCCCAGGGATTGTCAATACCCTTCGGCCACTTCCATCCTGCTTGTGTAGTCTTCAAAAGTGGCGAACTGGGGCAGGAAAGTCAAAGTCACCTTTCCGGTGGGACCGTTTCTGTGTTTTCCCACTATGATGTCCGCTGTGCCCTTCTTGGGGTTGTCGGGGCTCTTGTTGTACACCTCGTCCCTGTATATGAAAAGGATCAGATCCGCATCCTGCTCTATTGCCCCTGACTCCCTCAGATCGGAGAGCTGGGGGATCTTGTCTCCTCTCTCCTCAACTCTTCGATTCAACTGGGAGAGTGCCATGACAGGAACGCCGAGTTCCTTGGCCAAGGCTTTCAAGGACCTTGAGATCTCAGAGATTTCCTGCTCCCTGCTTCTTTCAGGGCCCTGTCGGCCCCTCATGAGCTGCAAGTAATCCACTATGATCAGGCCAACGTTGCGCTCTGCCTTGAGCCTCCTGGCCTTTGCCCTCATCTCCAGGGCGGAGATGCCTGGGGTGTCATCCACGAAGATGGGGCTTTCACTCAGAACTCCGGCCGCAGTTGTAAGACGCGGGAAATCCGAGTCTCTCAGCATGCCTTTTCGCAACAGGGATCCGTCCACCTGGGCCTCGGCGCAAAGAAGTCTCAAGGCTATTTGCTCCTTGGACATCTCCAAGGAAAACAAGGCCACCGGTATGTTCTCCACCACCGCAGCATGCCTTGCCACATCCAGGCAAAAGGCTGTCTTGCCCATGCTGGGTCTTGCTGCCACCACTATGAGATCCGAGGGTTGGAACCCAGAGGTGATGGTGTCCAAATCCACCCATCCGGAAGGGACCCCTGTTATCATAGACTTGCGTTCATAGAGCTTTTCAATTGTCTCGAAGCTGGAGCGGATGATCTCCTGAATGCTGAAAAATGCCTTGCGGGTCCTGTCCTCGGCCACCTCGAAAATTGAACGCTCTACCTCGTCCAAGAACTGCTCCAGGTCTGTTGGATCCTCGTAGCACTGCTTGAGGATGTCCGAGGCCTTGCGCATGAGACGGCGCAGCACAGCCTTCTCGCGCACTATCTTGGCATAATAGGAGGCGTTTGCTGCTGTGGGGACCTGTTCCACCAGGAGGGTCAGGTAGTCTGTGCCTCCGGCTGCCTCCAGCTGGCCTTTGGAGCGGAGCAAATTGGAGAGGGTCACCAGGTCCGCAGGCTCGCTTCTCTCGAAGCACTCCAGCATCCTCTCATAGATCAGCCGGTGCGCGTCCCTGTAAAAATCCTCAGGATCCAGCACCTCCATGACCTTCAGGAGGGTCTCATTGTCAAGAAGTATGGCTCCCAATACCGAGCGCTCTGCCTCCAAGTGGTGGGGGGGTACCTTCAAGCTGGAAGGTTCTCGTGCGCCCATGAGAATGCCTCTTGCCCTGATGATTCAACGTGGGCCGGGTCATTGGGCCCAGGCCCGGGGTGCTCCTAGATGTTCGGAACCAAACCTTTTCTAAGGTAGTGCCGCACGCGCAGAGTGTTTTCAGTTACAGCCGCCTAAGTATGAGCGGATTTAATGGCTAGCCTGAATTAGCCAAGGTTTCTGAACGGTGCAGGCCAGGGAAATCCCGCTTTTTTTGGGCAGGGCACACAGCAAGTCCAGAGACCTGCACCTGCCTTCCTGCATCATTCAATTCCTTGGCCAATGTGCCTCAGGCACGAATCACCTTCACCTTCAGTTGCGCCGTGATCTCGGGGTGCAGCTTCACAGGGATCTGGAACTCACCCAGGCTTTTTATGGGTTCTGGAAGTTGGATACGTCTTCGATCCACCTCAAGCCCCTGTTCTCTCAGGGCTCTTTCCAGATCCATGGAGGTGACCGAACCGAACAGCTTGTCCGCCTCCCCGGCCTGTCTGGACAGAGCCAGCTCGAGATGCTGGATCCGGTCGGCCAAGGCCTGGGCCGCTGCCTTGGCCTTGTCCCTCGCGGCCTCTATCTGTTTTCGCATTTGTTCGAACCTCTGGAGGTTCTGAGGGGTTGCCGGAAGAGCCTTTTTCCTGGGTATCAAGTAGTTACGGGCAAAGCCGTCTTTGACCTGGAGAACCTGACCCGCCGAACCCAAGCCCGGATCGTCTGCAATCAGTATGACCTTCATGAACTCCTCTCCCTCATGCTTGGAGGGTGGGCCTGGCCCACCTCTTCCTGAAATCGAACCACAGGTCGAAAAGCCCTAAGGCTGCAACTGCCAAGAGCAATACCTGCTGGAAAAAAACAAAGGCGTAAACCACGCCCCTCAGAAAAGGGGGCACTCCCCTCTGTCTGAACAGATTGGAAAGCACTGCCACGCCCTGCAATAGATGCACAGAACCCATGAACAGCACAAGATTCATCCCCACGGCCCCGGAGATCTCCACGGGCACCAGAAGCAGCAGCCCACCCAGGATGGTAACCCAGACCCAGTGGTAAGGAATCCCCCATTCATCCAGCCTCTCGGGCCCGGGCCTGTCTGCAGCCCAAATCAGTGAAAACCTCCTGCAAACCAGCAAAGTCCACCATTGAAGAAGCAAGTTCGTGGAAGCGAAGATTCCAGGCAACAGGACCACCAGCAACCTGGAGATGCGGGAAATCCCCTCCTGCATCCTGCCCATTTCTTCCCTGCCCACGGCTCCCTGAGCATACAGCTCGAATACCTGTCTGAAGGCTGTCTCCACGCTCTGAGTCAAGAGGCTCCAAGGGGTTTCTGCCCGCTGCAGGGACCAGATCCCCAGGAGGGAGATCTGCAAGACTAGAGAAACCAACACAGCGCTCCCCATGGCCCTGTTGAGGGTCCAGGAACGCCTCATGACCTCTCCCAAGACAAGCCCTTGGGCTGCCCACTGGCCTGACCACAGGGCGCCCCCAACACCTGCCTGGGACATTGTGTTGGTCAAGACCAATCCCAGGCCCAAGACCCCAAGCCCTCGGAGCCGTCCCAGGTGGGTGTACAGGAAGGCTCCCAAGACCGGGAGAAAAGGGAACATCAACATTCGCAAAGGCAGAGGAGCCCAGCCAAAGGCAAAAAAAAACCTGTGCTGATCCCCAGGGCAAGACCCAACATACCCCCTCCGGGGGAAACCGGCCAGGCCTCTGGCTTGTTCTCCTGCTCTGCCATGAAACCTTCCCCCCAGCGCTCAAAGCACAAGAGTTGTGTAAGGCATCAGGGCCAGGTGCCTGGCTCTCTTTATGGCCTGGGTTAGAGCCCGCTGATGTTTTGCGCAGTTCCCGCTTATGCGGCGCGGCACTATCTTGCCCCTCTCTGTGGTGAAGAACCTTAGCGTCTTGATGTCCTTGTAATCGATCAACAGGGACTTGTCCGCACAGAAACGGCATACCTTCCTGCGACCGAACCCCCTCCTTCCTTTAGGAGCTGGCATGGCGAAACGAACCTCCTTGACTACAAACAATTTGACTTCTCAGTCCCCTAGGTGCAACCCTGGAGGCTCAGCCCAGTTGCCCGGCCAAAGCCGGCCACCTGGGGAGTTCATGCCTCCGATCCCGCGGGATACTTCAAGACTTGCTGGGCCAAAGTTCCCCTTAAGGCTCTCGCGCACACCCAGGCGGTTTTCAAGCAGAGTCACTTTGGCTCAATCAACTCGAATAGTTTGCCTTCGTTTTCCACTGGCCCTGAACAGTGAAGGCTAGGACTCTGTAACCTGCGGCTGGGGGGATGCCTCCGGCTCTTGTGGCTGCTGCGCCAGGGCCGCCTCAGCAACCGGCTCTTCCTCTGGAGAACCCTGGCCGGGCCCGGCCTGGGTCAGGCTAGCCTTCACAGCATCCACGTCCACCTCTTCGTCCACCATGACGGTCAGGAACCGAAGCACATTGTCCTCCAACCGCAGGAGCCTTTCCACCTCTGTCACGGCCGAAGGGGTGGCAGCATAATCCAAGAAGGTGTAATGACCTCTGCTTTGCTTGCGGATGTCGTAAGCCAGCCTTTTCTTGCCCCAGTCCTGAACTTGGAAGAGCTCCCCCTGATTCTGTATGGGCCCAAGAGCCTTGTGGAGAACCCTTAGCTGTTCTTCCTCTGATAGGTCGGGATTTGTGATGAAGATGGTCTCGTAGCGTCTCACTGGTGCGCCTCCCCGTGGTCTTAGGCCCCGGCTGCCACCGGAGCGAGGAGAGAGAGCCTGTGGAGCAGGCTTTTCCTCTCGTGTGAGTGGCTATTCTTACACGAATTCGCGGCGCTTTCAAGCCTTCTGGGCCCGGACCCATTCCTTAAGTCCTTTCAAGGCCCAAACCTGGAGGCACATTCCTTGTCCTGGGGCCCCGAGCTCTTAAACCCGCCTGCCCTGGTTCCATGAGCTCAAGAAGGTGGAAGAAGATTCATTAGTCAGACCGCATTATCCACTGCCTGGAGTGAAGCAGGCCTGGAACTCTTTGGATATCCAAGCTCCAAGTCCCTTTTCAGCCTAGCTCCTCCTGTGCCATCAGTAGCCTTTCCACATAAGGCACAGCCCCTCTCTTGGCAAAAATGACCACCCGATCTCCCTCTCGTAACACAGTCTCCCCATGAGGTATCAGGATGGCACTTTCCCTGATAACAGCCCCTATGATTGCCTCCCTGGGAAACCTTATCTCCCTGAGGGGTTTATGCAACAGCTCTGAGCGATGCCCCACAAAAGCCTCCAGGGCTTCCGCAGTTTCCCCGCCCAGGGTGGCCACTCGAAGCACCTCTCCTTTTCTTACATGGCGCAGAATCTTGTCCACTGCCGCCATCTGAGGGTTCAGCACCACGTCAACCCCTATGCTGGAAACAAGAGAGATGTAAGAGAGTCTGGAGACCAGGGCCATGGTGCGTTTGGCTCCGAGTCTCTTTGCCAAGAGAGCTACCAGGATGTTTTCCTCCTCGTCCTCCGAGGCTGAAATGAAGTAGTCTGCATCCTGCACATTGAACTCCAGGAGCAGGTCCTGGTCTGTACCCTCCCCGCACAAGACAGCCACCCGCTTGAACTGGGCCAACAACCTGTTGCAAAGAGCTTGGTCCGAGCAGATGAACTTCACAGAGAAGGGTTTTTCCTCAAGGATGGAGGCCAGATACTGGGCGATCTTGCTGGCCCCGTAAAGGATCACCCTTTGGGGAGTCTGTATGCCTTTTCCCAGGGACTTGAGAGCCTCGAGCACCCTTTCTCTCTCGGCCACCAGGAACACCTGGTCTCCCTCCAGCACCAGATCCTCGCCATGAGGTATTATCAGGGAATCTCCCCTTCTCAAGGCTGCTATGAGTATCTTTCCCCCTGGGGCCACCCCGGCCTGCACATCCCGAAGCCGGCGGTTCAGAAAGGGGCTGGTGCTGTCCATGCCGGTGCTTACCAGCAGTACTTTGCCTTCGGCAAATTCTGCCACCTCTCGACCCGATGGGATCTCCATGAGCTGGAGAGCCATGTGCGCTGCCTCCCTCTCGGGATGGAGGCAGAGATCTATCCGGTAGGGCTCGCCCCTGAGCTGATCCAGTGCAGCCTCATACGCCTGGTCGCGCACTCGGGCCACTTTGACGGGCAGGCGGGTCAGTGAGGAGGCCATCAAACAGGACAGGATGTTGACCTCGTCGCTTCCTGTCACTGCCAGGAGCATGTCTGCCTGGGCGATTCCGGCTTCCTCAAGTACTCGGGGATCGGCTCCGTTGCCAGCCCTGACCTGCACGTCCAGGGCCATTCCCACACGCCTTGCCACTTCCTCACTGGTTTCGATCAAGGTCACCTCATGATGCTCCCTGGAAAGCACTTGGGCAACATGAAGGCCCACCTCTCCAGCTCCCACTATGATAACCCTCAAGCCCTTCTCCTCCTTGCCCTGTTCATTTGCCAAAATTAAGAAAGATCAGAGTCAAGAAGCCCGCACGCTTGTAAGGACCAAGGCCCGATTATCCATGAAGGCCCGCGACCTTGGGGACCTCAGATCGCAGGCTCCCCGCACTTTTCCATTCCAGAGAGATCTCAACCCCTAATGTGTGGCGAACCATGACCGCAGGCAGCCTATCTTCCCTGTGCTGGCCTGGGGTTTCAGCCAAATTCGAGCATGTGGAGGCTTGAGCCCCTAGGCCCCCCGGGATGCCCCAAGTCGTCCAGGCCCAAGAGCTTTTTCTCGGGTAGTCTAGCACAGGCAGACTGTTTTGAAAAAAGCCTCCCAAGTATAAGCAGATCAAGAAGTTAAGTCACATCATTCAGCCCCGGGGAATAATCCGGGCCACTCATCCCCTGGTTTCATGTTCTTGCTCCGGATCATCAGGGGATTGTTAGCATTAGGGGTTGCACCTCCCTCAGAGGGTAGCGGTAGCTTCTGCTTTTCCTGACAAGGGGTTTGCGCTCTTGGAATAACAGGATTTCCCGAGAAATTGGGGATCCCAAAGCCGGGGGTCCTGGGCTTTGGACATGATGGAGCCTTGCTCTTCAAGACATGCTCCGGCCGAGGGAATCAATTTTTTTAGTTAGACCGATTTCCCCCCGGGAGGGTTCACGGCACCTGGTCCCAAGGCTCTGACCTGCCTGCCCGGACCAAGCACAGAATCCCAATCAGAAGGTTCCTGGCGGTGAGCCAGGCCTGCAATCCTTCAGGTTGAGGACCTTGTCCAGAATTCCGTTAATGAAGGCCGGCGAGTCCGCAGAGCCAAATCTCTTGCCCAACTCAATGGCCTCGTTGATGCTTACTCGCACAGGGATTTCAGGGCAGAAGAGAAGCTCATAGATGGCCAGTCTGAGGATGTTTCTGTCCACCGTGGTCATCCTGTCCACCCTCCAGTTCTGGGCCATTTTCATGAGCACTTGATCTATTTCATCTAGGTGTTTCCTGACCCCTTGGACCAGCTCCGAGGCGAACTTTCTTGACTCCTGGGAGGGGGCTCCCCCCTCGGGATCTGAGACGGCCTCCTGTCCCGGTTCCCCCAGGCTCAGCAGCTTTAAGACCGAGCATAGACTGCTGTCCGTTTCCTCATGGGTCAGGTCTGCCCTGTACAGGACCTTCAACGCCAGTTCCCTCGCTCTTCTCCTGGATCCCATGAGTTATCTCCACCCCTCGCCCGCCTCCCCAAGGCTTGAAGAACCTATGCGCTTTTCAAGAACTCTTTTTCCATCAAGACAATCAGTACGGCCAGAGGGCATGCCCAGCTCATGGGAAGGAGATCCCCTTAACATGCTGCCCAATTCACTGCCCGAGACATAGAGCCCTCAGGCTCAAGAGCTTTCAGCCAGAGCCCGGCGAAGCTGAACCAGTTCCATGGCAGCCATGGCCGCGTCCCAGCCCTTGTTCCCGGCTTTTGAGCCGGCCCTCTCTATGGCCTGCTCGAGGGTGTCGGTGGTGAGAACTCCAAACACCACCGGCACCGGGGCCTCCATGGAGACCTGTGCCACACCTTTAGAGACCTCTGCGGCTATGTACTCGAAATGAGGCGTGCTGCCCCTTATAACCGCCCCCAAGCATATGACCGCGTCGAAGTGACCGCTGTGGGCTGCCCAGCGGGCCACTGCAGGGATCTCGAAAGCTCCGGGCACCCTGATGACGTGCACATCCTGATCCAGGGCTCCGTGCCGGACCAGAGCGTCCACAGCCCCCTCCAGCAGCCTCCCACAGACAAATTCGTTGAAACGGCTTGCGACTATGGCTATCCTGAGGCCCTCCGCACTTATCTTTCCTTCATGAACTATCGGCATTTGCGGCCCTCCAAAGCTCCCAATGAAACCGGTTTTCTCCTCTGGGAAGTTTTCTGGTCATGGGTTGCTTGACTCGAGCGGCTTCTCACACCAGCCCATGCGCCCAGCCCTTGAACCATCCCCCATTCTCAAGACCTTGCCTCACTTGAGCTTCAACATATGACCCATCTTGTCCCGCTTTGTCATCAGGTACTTGAGGTTCCTCTGGTTGGGTTTCACCTCCAGAGGAACCCTTTCAACTATCTCCAGCCCGTAGCCCGCCAAGGCCACATACTTGGTGGGGTTGTTGGTCATGAGGCGCATGCGCCTTATGCCCAGATCCATCAGTATCTGGGCGCCAACCCCATAGTCCCTCTGGTCCACCGGAAGTCCCAATTCCAAATTGGCCTCCACCGTATCCTTGCCTTGGTCTTGAAGCACGTAAGCCCTAAGCTTGTTGCAAAGCCCTATTCCCCTGCCTTCCTGCCTCATGTACACCAAAGCTCCCCTGCCTTCCTGCTGGATCATTCGCATGGCAGTGTGAAGTTGCTCTCCGCAGTCACACCTCTGGGAGTGCAGCACGTCCCCGGTAATACACTCGGAATGCACCCTTACCAGGACAGGCTCCTGAGGCTCCCAGTTCCCAAGGACCAGGGCCAAGTGTTCATTGGGATCCACATCGTTCTCGTACGCTATTGCCTTGAACTCGCCGGCGATAGCCGTGGGCAGCACTGTCTCGGCAACTCGCCGCACCAACCTCTCGTGTTGGAGTCTGTAATTTATCAAATCTGCTATGGTGACTATCTTGAGTCCGTGCTCTTGGGCGAAGATCTCCAGATCTGGCCTGCGGGCCATGGTGCCGTCCTCGTTCATAATCTCGCATATGACACCCATGGGTTTCAAACCGGCCAGCCTGGCCAGATCCACCGACCCCTCTGTCTGGCCCGTGCGAGCCAGGACACCTCCAGGCTTGGCAATGAGGGGAAAGACGTGCCCTGGCCTCGCTATGTCCTGGGGAGTGGTTCGATCATCCGCGAGGGTTTGGACGGTAATTGCCCTGTCATAGGCGGATATGCCCGTGGTGATCCCCTTTTTTGCATCCACCGAGACAGTAAAAGCTGTTCTGAAAGGGCTGGTGTTGTCCTGGACCATGGGAGGAAGGTTCAGCTTGGCTGCCCTTTCCTCAGTCATGGACACGCAGATGAGCCCTCTTCCGAACTTTGCCATGAAATTGACATGCTCGGGGGTGACCTTCTCGGCCGCCATGGTCAAATCCCCTTCGTTCTCCCTGTCCTCGTCGTCCACCAGGATCACCATGCGCCCTTCCCGGATCTCCTTGATGGCCTCCTCGATAGTGGCAAACGACATGAAAACCTCCTTAAATCAAAGCCCTAGTCACTTAACGCCTGGGTTCTCTACACCCCGGATCCCACCTCAGGGATCTGAAGCAGGCCTCAGGGAAGGTAGCCGTGTTCTTTCAAGAGTTCTTCGGTCACTTTGCCACGGCCTGCCTGGGGAAGGCTGCGGGTGCGGCTCTCCAGAAGCTTCTCCACGTACTTCCCCAGGATGTCGCATTCTATGTTTAGCCTTGCCCCAACACCCTTCATGGCCAGGGCTGTTCGGCTGATGGTGTGGGCAATGAGAGCCAGGCCGAACCAGTCTGATCCGCAGCGGTTTATGGTCAGACTGATACCATCCACAGCCACCGAGCCCTTCTCAACCAGATAGCGGCCCAGTCCACCAGGCACTCCTATCTCCAACTCCAGATACCTGGTGGCAGTCTGTCTTCTCTTGAGTATTCCCACCCCGTCCACGTGCCCCGTGACCAGATGACCTCCCAAGCGGTCCGAGACCCTCAGCGCACGCTCCAAGTTCACGGGCCGTCCCGGTTCCGCTTCCCCCAGAGTGGTTCGCTCCAGGGTTTCTGGAGAAACTTCCACCTGGAATTCTTCTGGGCCAAAGGAAACCACGGTGAGGCAGACTCCGTCCACAGCCACACTCTCCCCCAGTTGGGGATTCTCCTCCAGAAGCCGACTTTGGATGGTGAGTCGCAGGAGCTCCCCGCGGCGCTCCAGCCTTCTTACAAGTCCAACGTCCTGGATCAAGCCGGTGAACACTTCAGCCTCCCAGGGAAAAGAGCTCAGGATGGTTTTCTCTCCTTGTCCTGGCTCTGGCTGGCGGCCAGCAATTCCCTAACTTCCTCTATGAACTGGGTGATATCCTTGAACTGTCTGTACACAGAGGCGAACCGGACATAGGCCACGTCATCCAAGCGATAAAGGGCCCTCATGACCATCTCCCCGATGGCTGAACTGTGGATCTCCTTTTCCCCCATCTCCTGGAAATGACGCTCTATCCCAGAGGTCACCTCCTCGAGAACCTCCACGCTTATGGGTCTCTTCTCACAGGCTTTCTTGAGCCCTGCCATGATCTTGTTTCGATCAAAGACCTCCCTGGAACCGTCTTTTTTTATGACCAGGGGCAGAATCTCCTCCACCCTCTCGTATGTGGTAAAACGACGCTGGCAACTCAAACACTCCCTTCTTCTTCGAATCACGTCCCCTTCCCTGGACAAACGGGAATCTATGACCCTGTTGTCTAGGCTCTTGCAGAAGGGACACTTCATGCTATCCTCCCAGTCTCTCCACAGAGATACCGCTGCAGGAAAGCATTTCAGCCGAAAGCTGATCTGCATATCCTTCTTGGTAAACTATTCTCAAGATCCCCGCATTGATTATCATCTTAGTGCAAATTACACAGGGGTGGGTGGTGGAATAGATGGTGGCCCCCTTGATTCCAACCCCATGGTTGGCGGCCTGGATTATGGCGTTCTGTTCCGCATGCAGCCCCCTGCACAACTCGTGACGTTCCCCCGAGGGGATTCCCCTAAGCTCCCTGAGACAACCCACCTCCTCGCAGTGGGGCAGGCCACTGGGAGGGCCATTGTAACCCGTTGCGAGAATCTGCCTGTCCCTCACGAGCACGGCTCCCACTTGCCGTCTGAGGCAGGTAGACCTCCTGGAGACCAGCCGGGTGATCTCCATGAAGTACTCGTCCCAGCTAAGCCTCATGGCGCGGCCTTGGCCTGCCCTGAACCCCGGGTTCTGTACTGCCCGAGCCTGGCCGGATACACCGGGAATCGGCTGCACAGCTCCCTCACTTGAGTGCGGACTTCGGCTATGGTCTTCTCGTCCTGCGGGGTCTGAAGCACCCTGTGGATAAGTTTGGCTATGAGTCGCATCTGGGCCAGCCCCATTCCTCTGGTGGTTACCGCAGGGGTGCCTATCCTTATGCCGCTTGTTACCTGCACGCTCAGTGGATCAAAAGGGATTGCATTCTTATTTACTGTTATGCCGGCCCTGTCCAGGGCCTCCTCAGCCTCTGCCCCCGTGATCTTTTGCCCTGTAAGGTCCACGCAGAAAAGATGGTTGTCCGTCCCGCCCGAAACTATGGAATAGCCCATTTCCATGAGGCTTTGGGCAAGGCACCTGGAGTTGGAGACCACCTTTTGCTGATAGATCCTAAACTCCTCCTGGAGTGCTTCCTTAAAGGCCACGGCCTTGGCCGCGATCACGTGCATGAGTGGTCCTCCCTGAATACCAGGGAAGACTGCTGAGTCTATGGCTTGAGCATACCGGGACTTGCATAGTATCAACCCACCCCTGGGGCCCCTGAGGGTCTTGTGGGTCGTGGCCGTGACAAAATCAGCGTGGGGTACCGGGCTTGGGTGAAGTCCAGAGGCCACCAGTCCGGCTATGTGGGCCATGTCCACCATGAGGTACGCTCCCACTTCCCCCGCTATGTCTGCAAAGGCCTCGAAATCTATGATGCGGCTATAGGAGCTTGCGCCGGCCACTATCATTCGGGGCCTGGTGGCCAGGGCTATCTGGCGGATCTCCCCATAGTCCAGCATCTGATTGTCAGGTCTTACCCCGTAAGATACCGCATGGTAGAGCCTTCCCGAGAAACTGGCTTGAGCCCCGTGGGTCAGATGCCCTCCATGGGCCAAGCGCATTCCCAAAATCCTGTCGCCAGGCTTCAGGGTAGCCAAGTAAACGGCCATGTTGGCAGCGGAGCCCGTCACAGGCTGCACATTGGCGTGCTCAGCCCCGAAGAGCTCCATTGCCCTGTGCACCGCCAGCCTTTCCACCCTGTCCACGTGCTGACAGCCCCCGTAGTACCTCTTGCCAGGGTAGCCCTCGGCATACTTGTTGGTCATCACCCCGCCCTGGGCCTCCAGGACCGCCTCGCTGGCATAATTCTCCGAGGCTATGAGCACCAAGCGATTCTCCTGGCGTTCCAGCTCGTCTTGAAGAGCCTGGGCTACTTCAGGATCCACTTCCATAAGCCTGGACAATACTCAAACCCCTCCCCCTTGATCAGGGATCTTCTTTTCAAGTTCCTTTATCTGGGCCAGACGGAGCTCGTGCCTCCCTCCTTCAAAAGGAGTCTCCAGCCAGAGCTTCACTATCTCTTTGGCCAGGCCCTTTCCCAAGACCCTTCCTCCCAGGGCCAAGCAGTTGGCATCATTGTGCTTTCTGCTCATTATCGCAGTGTAGAGGTCATGGCAAAGGGCTGCCCTTACCCCAGGAAAGCGGTTTGCCACTATGGACATACCTATGCCGGTCCCGCAGATCAAGATTCCCCGGTCTGCCTGCCCGCCCAGAAGTTGGCGGGCTACCAGAGCGGCAAAACTCGGATAGTGTACAGACTCTTCCCCTTGGGTTCCCAGGTCCTGTACCTGATGGCCCATTTCCTCCAGAAACCTCTTGAGCTCCTCCTTGAGCTCAAAGCCCCCGTGGTCGGCCCCTATGGCTATTCGGTATCTCATCCCATTCTTATTCTAACAGGTCGGCGCAAGAGATGGATCCCTCTTTCAGACGGCTGTAACAATACCGCTGCCGCCCTCAATCCCAAGGGAAAAGGCAGGTGGGATGGCGAGTCAGCGGCGGCCGCCCTGACCTAGTGCGGCCGCCCACTGCCCCCTACACTCTTTCTGCGATGTAATTTATGGCATCCTGGACGGTCTGGATTTTCTCGGCGTCCTCGTCCGAGATTTCCATGTCGAATTCCTCCTCCAGGGCCATGATGAGCTCCACCAGATCCAGAGAGTCGGCTCCCAGGTCGTCCACGAAGGAAGCCTCGGGCACGATTTCCTCCTCGCTAATACCCAGCTGCTCCGCGATGATCTCCTTGAGTCGTCGCGTTATTTGCTCCAGATCTGCCATTCCACATCACCTCCTTGAGCAATTTCTGAGTTTCCCAACTTTCATCCTCGTTGGTCTTCAAAGAGTTCCTGGGGCACACAAAGCTCTGCGTCCTGCTGCGGGGGCCCCATCAGATGTAAAGCCCGCCGCTTACGTTGATGACCTCCCCGGTTATGTAATGGGATGCGGGGGAAACCAAGAAAAACACGGCCCAGGCCACATCCTCTGGAGTCCCGAATCTGGCCAGGGGGATGCTCCCCAATACCTCTTCTCTCACCTTCCCGGGCAATCTGTCTGTCATGTCCGTGGTTATGAAACCAGGACACACGGCATTCACCCTGATGTTCCAAGGGGCCAGCTCCTTTGCCAAAGCCTTGGTGAGCCCTATGAGGCCGGCTTTGGAAGCAGAATAGTTGGCCTGTCCCGCATTGCCCGCAAGCCCGGCCACTGATGCCATGTTCACGATGCAACCCCTTCGCTTCTTCATCATGGCGCGGGCCACTGCCCTGCTGCAGTTGAAGGCCCCGTCCAGGTTCACCTGCATCACCTGACGCCACTCCTCTGGCTTCATTCGCACGAAGAGCTGGTCCCTTGTGATTCCGGCGTTGTTTACCAGCACATCTATGGAACCATGCCTCTGCTGGATCTCCTGACATGCCAGCTGCACCTGCTCAGGGTCTGCTACGTCAAAGGGCTTGAGTTCGCAGGTGCCCCCCTGGGCGATTATCTGTTCTTCCAGCTCCTGGGCCGCACTCTGAGAGCTCTGATAATTGATCACCACGCGCGCTCCGGCTCGGGCCAGAAGCTGGCTTATGGCCCTTCCTATCCCCCTGGAGCCTCCAGTTACCAGGGCCACCTGCCCGGAAAGATTCAAGACCCTATCTTCCATATCCATTACCTCATCCCAGGGCCTTGGCCAGCTCCTGGAGACCTGCCGGGTCCTCCACCTGGAGCCCGACTATACCCGGAGAGATGCGCTTCAAGAGCCCCACCAGCACCTTCTTGGGTCCCAGCTCCACCGCCATCTGGATTCCCCAGGAAGCCATCAGTTGCATGCTCTCCTCCCAGCGCACAGGAAGGCTAACCTGTCTGGCCAGTATGTCCACCGCCGCATTCCCCGAAGGGTATGGACTGGCATCCACGTTGGAGATGACAGGGAAGATAGGATCGCGGAAACTTATGTCCTTCAGCACTCCTTTGAGCCTTTCCCCGGCAGGGGCAAGAAGCGGGGAGTGAAAAGGGGCGCTCACTGGCAGCTCCACAACCTTCTTGGCCCCCCCCTGTCTGGCCGCTTTCCCAACCCTTTGCACCGCAGAGGCATGTCCAGAGACCACCACCTGACCCGGGCCGTTGTAATTGGCTGCCACTACCACCTCTGAGCCAGCCGCCTCTTTGCAAATGCGATCCACTTCCGCGGCATCCATGCCCAGAATGGCCGCCATGGCCCCTTGGCCCTCTGGGACCGCCTCCTGCATGAACTGGCCCCTTTTTCTAACAGCTTGGACCGCCTCGGGAAAACTCAGGGCCCCTGCTGCCACCAGGGCCGAGTATTCGCCCAAGGAATGTCCTGCAGCGCATGCAGGTTGAATCCCCAGCTCCTCCACCGCCACTCTGTAGACCGCAACGCTCAAGCTCAGGATGGCGGGTTGGGCATTGGCGGTCAATCTAAGGCGATCTTCAGGCCCCTCCAGACAGAGCCGGAGAATATCTTCCCCCAGCACATCACTGGCCTCCTGAAAAATTCTCCTGGCCACAGGGAACTGTTCAAGAAGCTCCTTGCCCATGCCTACGTACTGGGAACCCTGCCCTGGGAAAAGCAACCCCAATTTTCTTGCCATTTATGTCGAACCTCCCCCTGAGAAGGCCTTGCAGCTTTCCCTAAAACCTGAACAACCCCGCCCCCCAGGTGAAGCCAGCCCCGAAAGAGTCCACCAGGATGAGGTCGCCCCGGCGTATTTTCCCGCTTCTTACCCCCTCGTCAAGTGCCGTGGGAATAGAGGCCGCCGAGGTATTCCCGTACTTGTGCACTGTGACTATTACCTTCTCCGGCGGGATCTCCAACCTCTTGGCCACCACCTCCATTATCCTCAAATTGGCCTGGTGAGGGATGAACCAATCCAGATCCTCAGGAGTCACCCCGTTGCTTTGCATGACCTCCTGGCCGGCCTCCACCATGCTTCGAACAGCGTGCTTGAAAACCTCGTTGCCCTGCATTCGCAGGTACTGAAGGCCCTGATCCACCATTTGGTGGGTGGGGGGATTGCGGGAGCCGCCCCCGGGAAGGTGAAGCAATTCCCAGAGGCTCCCGTCCGAGTAAAGATGGGTGGAGAGGATTTCACCGTCTCCGTTTCCGTTGGAGGTGCCCAGAACCACTGCACCAGCTCCGTCTCCGAAAAGAACGCAGGTGCTCCTGTCTGCATAGTCCACCCGGTTGGAAATCACCTCCCCTCCCACCACCAGAGCGTTTCGGAAAGTGCTGTCCTGGATGAACCGATGCGCCACCGAGAGGGAGTAAATGAAGCCCGGACAGGCTGCATTCAGATCAAAGGCAACGGCCTTTCTGGCACCCAGCCGATGCTGCAGGATGCAAGCCGCCGAGGGAGTCACCATATCGGCGGAGACGGTTCCCACCACTATCAACTCCAGTTCCTCTGCCTGTAGCCCCGCCATTTCCAGGGCTCTCTCGGCAGCCGGGACAGCCATGTCTGTGAGGGCTTGTCCTGGCTTGACCATGCGCCTTTCCTGGATCCCCGTTCTTGTTCGAATCCACTCGTCGCTTGTCTCCACGAGGCTTTCGAAGAAGGAATTGGGGACCACCCTCTCGGGTACATACGACCCTGTTCCCTTTATGCAGACTTTGTTCACGAAGTCACCTTGTCCGTAGGATTTGCCCCAGAGCATGGGCACGGGTCAGTCTCATTCTGGCTTTAGGACCTCTCTACCCTTGTAAAAACCGCACTTTGGGCAAGCACGGTGAGGGGCCTTGGGTTCGTTGCACTGTGGACAGGTGGACACGGCGGGTGAAACAAGATGATCGTGGGATCTCCTCTTGTCCCGGCGGGTTCTGGATTGTCTTCTCTTGGGTACGGCCATCAGTCTTCCTTCCTCACATTTCGGTGCACACGAGGGCTCAAGTTCTGAGCTTCAGCAAAGGTTCCCATCGGGGATCACCTCTGGACTCCCCGCACTGGCAGGCCTCTACATTGCGGTCTGCCCCGCATTCAGGGCAAAGACCCCGACATTCCTCGCAGCACAACGGTTTCATTGGAAAAGAAAGGACTATTTGCTCATGAATCAGTCCCGAAAGGTCTATCTCTTCCCCTTCGAAATACCCTGTATCCAAGTCCTCCAGGCTCAACTCCAATTCCTCTTTGGCGGGCGCTTCAGGGGAAATCCGGCAAAGCGTGAATCTGCCTTTGGCGAGAACCCGAAACAGAAATGGTTTCAAGCAGCGGGAGCAGCTCAGAACAGCCACAGTGCTCACGCCCAAATCCACCCGAACGTCCCTCCCGAAGGGGCTCAGAACAAAATCCACCTCCACGGGTTCTGCCAGGACTATGGGTCTGACCGGATCGTCAGCACCAGGAGGCAATGAAAACCACGAGGCAGCCAAGGATCTGTGTCCTGAAATCCCCTCGGCTCTGATTTTCTTGACGGAGAATACCAGGCCTTCCATGATGGTGTGGCCGAAGCCCAGCCTTCCTTATTTGCAAAACACTAAAGATTCAACTATAAAGAAATTCTGAGCCATGTCAAGTTGAAATGGGAGAATTCTCCCCATGCCAGGCCCTGTCCCTTGTTGCCCAAAGCCCCCCCCCGGTGCTTCCCTGGGGCCTCTCCTCCAGTTAAGACAACCAGCCTTGCTTCTCCTGGACCCCACCTTCAAGGTGATGGCTGCCAACGCGGGAGCTTCGCTGCTAAGCGGCTTCCAGCCAGCTGAGCTCATGGGCCTGGATTTCCTGTGCTTGTTCGAACCCTCTGAAAGGGAAAAAATACAAGAATGCATTGGCTCCGCTCCCCATGAAAAACAACTAGAGGTGCAGCTCCTGGCAGCCCACGGCAGGTGTATTCCTGTGGGGATTTCCTGTGCAGCCGATGCAGGACAGGTCTGGGTGGCCCTTTGGGATCTTCAGCCCATGTTGGATTTGAGGAAGCTAGCCGATGAAGCCCGAGACAGAGCAGAGCGGATTTCCAACATGGGGGATATTGGGATCATAGTTTACGACCAGGATTTCCACATAGAGTTCGCCAACCAAATGGCAGGGGAGATTCTGGGATGTCCGGCCCGGGAGCTGCTGGGAAAGGAAATAACGAGCTTCTTGGGCAAAGTGCAAAGCCTTCAACTGAGAAACTACCACTCGGCTTTCCTCATGGAGCAGCAAACAAAGCTCAGGGCAGAGCTGCCTGTGGAGAGGCCTGACGGCACGCGCAAGCTGGTGGAAATATGCCTGTCCATGACCAAAAACGAGCGCCGTGCCTCGCGCACCTATGCGTACATGAGGGACCTCACAGAGCGTGTAGAGATGGAAAACGAGCTCCGAAAGGCGAATCAGTTCTTGCAGAACGTGATCAGGAGCTCGGTGGATGGCATAATCGCTGCCGATATGAAAGGAAACATAATCATTTTCAACGAGGGGGCAGAGAGACTCCTGGGTTACAGGGCAGAAGAGGTCATAGGAAAGATCCACATCACTCAGCTCTACCCGCCGGGTGTGGCCAAGAAGATCATGCGGCGGCTTCGTAGCGAGACTTACGGGCCCAAGGGGAAGCTGCCCACCACCCCCACCACCATCGTGGCCAAATCAGGGGAGCACATACCCGTGAGGATCTCCGCAGCCATCGTATACGAAGGCGAACGGGAGATAGCTTCAGTGGGCATCTTCAGGGACTTGAGGGAGCGCATCAAGATGCAGCAGCAGCTGGAGGAGACATACCGGCAGTTGCTGCACTCAGAGAAGCTGGCTTCCCTGGGAAAGCTGGCGGCTGGGGTGGCCCACGAGCTGAACAATCCCCTGGGAGGCATTCTCATGTACGCCAACATCCTGCTGGAACAGTCCGGCCAAGGACCCATGACCCATGACCTCAGGGAGATAGTGGAACAGGCCCTGAGATGCAAGGAGATAGTGCGGGGATTGCTGGATTTTGCCCGAAGGCGAGGGGAGGAGCTGGCCAGGGTTCAGCTCAACGAGGTGTTGGAGAAGTGCGTGGGGTTGATGAGCAAACAGGGCACCTTCCTGAACATCCAATGGGAAAAGCAGCTCCAATCAGATCTCCCCCAGGTGGCGGGGGAGCCGGACCAGTTGAGTCAGGTTTTCACCAATCTCATAGTGAATGCTGCGGATGCCATGGAAGGGAAAGGAACCCTGGGGATCAGAACCTGGGCCGAGGGGGAGCCCCCGCAGGTCCACGTGGAAATATCAGATACTGGGAGCGGCATTCCAGAGGAACACCTGCAGAGGGTCTTCGACCCTTTTTTCACCACAAAGGAGGTGGGCAAGGGCACGGGCTTGGGGTTGAGCATCGCATACGGGATTGTGCGGAGAATGGGCGGGGACATCCAGGTCAAGAGCAAGCTGGGCCAAGGCACAACTTTTCACCTGCGCTTTCCTCTGGAGCCTCCGGCTCAGCTTCCAGGGGAGGCCCAGGAGGGCTTGGCAGGTATTCGGGACAAGGAAGGAAGAGCGGTACAGGTGGTTCTGGCAGGGGAAAAGGGGCTCATGAGGCTCTTGTCTTTTTACGACTCCTTCGAACCCAAGGGGGCCTTCGAGGGACTCCCTCCCCCTCTCAAGAGGGAGAGGCGCAAATGGGTCATCGGGCTGATGGGCGGGTGGCGCAACTTCCTCCTACTGGACGGCGAGAGGGTGATAGGCCACGTGGGGGTGACCCTGGGGGAGTCGGATCTGGAGGAGGTAATCATCTTTCTGCACCAAAATTACAGGGGAAAAGGAATCGGTACCCTGGCTCTCAAGCACATAGGAGAACTCATGGCCCGGGAGGGCTGTACCAGGCTCTGGCTCACAGTGGAGTCCACCAACACGTCTGCCATCCGCTGTTTCCAAAAAGCGGGATTTCATTTCACATCCAGGGAGCTTGAGCCCCAAATGGAGATGGTGATGGATCTGGAAGGCTGAGATGGTCTGGTTGCGGAGCGCCAATAGAGAGACGCCTTGCAAGAAAGATCAGCTCTGAGTCACAGCAGAGTTCTGGGGGTGGGAATATTGATCAGCTCAAGAGCCAGTAGATCCGGGGGTGGGCAGAAGTTCACCCTCGCAATGCAATCAGGCCTATCTCGACTTAGGCTGTGCAACAGCAAGCGGTTCGTGTTGTGAAAACCTATAGCATAGTCGTCCTGCCTGGGGATGGAATAGGACCTGAAATCGTAGAGGCTGCCTTGGAGGTCCTGGACACTCTTCAAGAAGTTCTAGGGGAATTTAGGCTTTCCTATCAGATTCATAGAGCCGGGGCCAGCCTTTATCAGGAGACGGGGGTGCCCATCGGAAAAGAGGCCATTGAGGCCTTTCGGGACTGCCGCGTTGCTCTCAAAGGCCCGGTCGGGCTCCCCACGGTTCGTAAGCCTGATGGTACCGAGGCGGGGCTTCTGGGGGGAATCCTGAGATGCGGATTCGATCTCTACGCCAATGTGAGACCCATCTGCCTTCTTCCCAAGGTGCCCGGCCCATTGGCCGGTATCACCCCCGAAGGGCTGGATTACGTGATCGTAAGGGAGAACACAGAAGGTCTGTACCTCTCCCGGGGGCTGGGATTGGTGACACCGCAGGCAGCAACGGACACCATGCTTATGACCGCCGTGGGGTGTGAAAGAATAGCCCGATTCGCCTTCCGTACGGCCTTGATGAAGAGGCGGGGGGCTCCAGAGGACGGCAAGAAAAGAGTCACACTCGTTGACAAGAGCAATGTTCTTAGATCTTTCGCCTTTTTCAGGAAGATCTACTTGAAAATAGCCGAGGAGTTCCCAGAGGTGGAAGCGGAGTGCATGTACGTGGATGCGGCCTGCGCAGCACTGGTTAGTCGCCCGGGCCATTTCCAGGTGATCGTGACCGAGAATCTCTTCGGAGATATACTTAGCGACCTCGGGGGGGCAACGGTGGGAGGGCTTGGCTTTTGTCCCTCTGGGAATATAGGGGAGACCCACGCATACTTCGAACCAATCCATGGCTCGGCCCCGGACATAGCGGGCCGCGGGCTCGCAAACCCAACGGCCCAGATTCTTTCGGCCGCCATGATGCTGGATTACTTGGGAGAGCAGCGTGCGGCCGAGATGTTGCGCAATGCAGTTAGGAGGGTCTGGGCCGAAGCTCCACTGAGGCTGGAGGCAGGAGGGTGGGTCATAGGAGGAGCGCAGAGCGTGACCAGGGCAATAAGAGAGATGCTCCTTGCGGCCGAAGAGGGCGCCCATGAGATCCGCTGAAGACCAACTCGTAGACCTGGAAAAGGAGTATGGGGTTGTGGTGGTAGGAGGGGGCAACGCGGCTCTCTGTGCGGCCATGACGGCCCGGGAAACAGGAACCAGCGTACTGCTTCTGGAGTGCTCCCCCAAGGAGTTCAGGGGGGGCAACAGCCGCCACACCCGTAACTTGAGATTTCTTCACGAAGGCCCCACCTCCTACCTCACAGATGCGTACCTCGAGGATGAGTTTTGGGAAGACCTTATGTTGGTAACAGAGGGACAGACAACAGAACACTTGGCAAGACTCACCATTCGGGAGTCCAGGAATCTGGGGGAATGGATGGAGGCCCACGGCTGTGTGTTCCAGCCCCCTTTGCGGGGAACCCTTCATCTATCCAGAACCAACGCCCATTTCCTGGGAGGGGGAAAGGCTCTCGTGAACGCTTACTATGCCAGGGCCCTGAAAATAGGGGTGCGGGTTCTCTACGGGGCGGAGGCCAGGAGCATAGAACTTCTCGAAGGGAAGTTCTCCTCCCTGGTCGTGCGGCACAACGGCTCTGAGCACCGCATCAAAGCAAAGGCCGCGGTCATGGCCTCAGGGGGTTTCCAGGCAGATCTCGGCTGGTTGAGGCAGTACTGGGGGGATGCGGCCGAGAATTTCCTCATCCGAGGCACGCCTTTCAACAGAGGCCATATGCTCAGAGCGCTTCTAGCTCTCGGCGCCAAGCCTGTCGGGGATCCCCGCCAGTGCCATGCCGTGGCCATAGACGCAAGAGCCCCCAAATTCGACGGAGGCATTGTGACAAGGCTGGATTGCGTGCCATTTGGCATCGTGGTGAACCGGGATTGCCGCCGCTTTTACAACGAAGGGGAGAACTTCTGGCCCAAGCGTTACGCCATATGGGGGAGACTGGTGGCCCAGCAACCCGGACAGATAGCGTACTGTCTCATTGATTCCAAATCATTGAACCTGTTCATGCCGTCTGTGTTTCCACCCCTTGAAGCCAATTCCATAGGGGAACTGGCCCGAAACCTGGGGCTGGACCCCCGAGCTCTGGAAAATACTGTCAGAACTTACAACGCAGCTGTCCGCCCGGGCAGGTTCGATCCCACTGCCTTGGATGATTGCCACACCGAGGGCTTGGAGCCTGAGAAGACTCACTGGGCTCGCCCCTTGGATTCACCTCCCTTTTACGGCTATCCTTTGAGGCCCGGGATCACCTTCACATATCTCGGAGTCACGGTAGACGATCGGGCCCGGGTGATCCTCCAGGACAATCAGCCGCTGCCCGGCATCATGGCTGCAGGGGAGATAATGTCAGGGAACATCCTGGGGAAAGGATACCTGGCTGGGTTCGGGATGACAATCGGAACAGTTTTCGGTCGGATAGCGGGAAGGGAGGCTGCACTTTATGCCCGCGGATGACCTGCTCAGGGAAGCTCAGCGAGTGATGACCATCTGCAATGCCTGCAGATACTGCGAGGGATTCTGCGCGGTATTCCCGGCCATGGAGCTCAGGAGGGTCTTTGCGCCCCGGGACCTGAAGTACCTTGCCAACCTATGCCACAACTGCCGGGGCTGCTATTACGCATGCCAGTACGCTCCTCCGCACGAGTTCATGCTAAACGTTCCCAAGACCCTAGCTCAACTGCGGCGGGAGACTTACAAGGAGTTCGTGAGGCCTTCGGCCCTGGGCCGGTTGTTCGAGAAAAACGGCAGAGTTTTGGCATTGCTCACAGCAGGGTGTCTGCTTCTGGCCCTGGGTCTCACCTTGGGGTTTCAGCCCAGGGAACTGGTTCTGGGCGTACATCAAAGGGAAAGGGCGTTTTACAAGGTGATACCCTACGAATTTATGGTGTGGCCCTTCTTGGCTGTGGGTTGTGCAGTTTCGGTTTTCCTGATAAACGGGATCATCTCCTTTTGGAGAGGCATTGGGGGGCGACCGAGAGAGTTGTGGGATTGGGCCGCGAACCTGAGGGCTTTGGGAGATGCGCTAAAGCTGACCTATCTGGGTGGAGGGGGGCAGGGGTGTAATTATCCTGACGAGAGTTTCAGCAACGCTCGCAGGTGGCTCCACCAGACTGTGTTTTACGGGTTTTTCCTGACGGGGGTCTCAACGGCTTTGGCGGCCTTCTACGACCACTTCCTGGGGAGAATGGCTCCTTATCCCTTCTGGAGCTGGCCAGTGGTGCTTGGCGGCCTGGGAGGATTGGGAATCATGGCCGGGGGCCTTGGGCTGCTATATCTGAAAGCCAAGGTGGACCGGGCTCCAGCCGATGAGGGAGCCTTAAGCATGGACATCGGTTTCACGGTCTTGCTGCTCTTGACTGCCTTAAGCGGAATCCTGCTCTTGCTTTTCAGGGACACCCGGGCCATGGGGCTTCTGCTGGCAGTACACTTGGGCTTTGTAGGGGCTTTTTTCCTGAGTTTACCCTGCGGCAAGTTTGTGCATTCAGTATATCGTTACGCGGCCTTGGTGCGAAACGCCCAGGAGAGAATACGGGAAGGGAAATAGCTGCTGGGATTTCAGCAGCAAGGCAAAGGGTACCGTACGGTACCAAGGCTTTTGAGATCCACTGAGGGTTGCTTTGAAACGGACAGCTTGGGTGGGTCTGATCCGACTCAAGGGAACAATAAACAGACCTGATCACGCTTAGGATGGGATGGAAACATGGGACAGAACTTGGTCGAGAAAATACTGGGTTCGCATCTGGTTGCAGGCAAATACATTCCGGGTGAGGAGATCCGAATAAGGATTGACCAGGCCTTGGTGCACGACGCCACAGGAACCATGGCATTTCTGGAGTTCGAGGCAATGGGTCTAAAGGGGGTCAAAACGGATCTCTCGGTGGTCTATGTGGACCACAATACCCAGCAAATCGGCTTCGAGAACAACGACGATCACCTTTATCTCCAAAGCGTGGCAGCCCGCTTCGGTGCGGTTTACTCCAGGGCCGGCAACGGTATCTGTCACCAGGTTCATCTGGAACGCTTTGGGAAGCCGGGCACCACGCTTTTGGGCGCGGACAGCCACACCCCCACAGGCGGCGGCATAGGGCAGTTGGCAATGGGGGCCGGGGGATTGGACGTAGCCGTGGCCATGGGCACAGGCCAATACACCTTGATGTGTCCCAGGGTTTATCTGGTCAAGCTTCATGGCAGGCTTCCAGAGTGGGTAACGGCCAAGGATCTGGTCTTGAAGATGCTTTCCATATTGAGCACCAAGGGGAATGTGGGAGTGGTCCTGGAATACGGCGGGGAAGGCGTGAGGAGCTTGAGCGTGCCTGAGAGGGCCACCATCGCCAACATGGGCGCCGAGATGGGGGTGACAACCTCTCTTTTCCCCTCTGACCAGCAGACGCGCCGCTTCCTAAGAGCCCAGGGCCGCGAGCAGGATTGGGTTGAGCTCAAGGCCGACCCTGAGGCCTCTTACGACCGGATAATAGAGCTTAATCTGGAGGAGATCGAGCCTTTGGTGGCCGTGCCGCATAGCCCGGGAAACGTCAAGAGACTCTCGCAGCTGGAGGAAATCATTGTGGATCAGGTCTGCATAGGTTCCTGCACCAATTCTTCTTACAGGGACTTGATGGCGGCCTCGGCAATCCTGAAGGGGAAAAGGATCCACCCTCGAGTCAGCCTGGGCGTGGCCCCGGGCTCGCGGCAGGTGATGCTTGCCCTGGCCCAGGAGGGAGCGCTCACGGAGCTGCTCAAGGCAGGCGCGAGGATAAAGGAATGCGCCTGCACTTTCTGCATCGGCAACGAGTTTTCCCCCAGGAGTGGGGGCGTCTCGGTCAGGACCTCTAACAGGAATTTTGAAGGCCGGTCGGGCACCAAGGATGCGCGGGTGTTTCTCACCAGCGTTGAAGCGGCAGCCGTGGCCGCCCTGACCGGGCGGTTGGTGGATCCGCGAAGCCTGGGGATGGCTTACCCCAAAGTGAGGGAGCCCGAGGCCTATGTGGTGGACGAAAACATGTTCATATTCCCTGAGCCAGAGATGAGAGACACCCCTATCTTTAGAGGCCCCAACATAGGCAACCCCCCGCAAAACGAGGAAATGCCAGAATCGTTAAAGGGAGAGGTGATGGTGAAGTTGGGCGACAAGGTGACAACCGACCACATCACACCTGCAGGCCCGAGGCTCAAGTATAGATCCAACATAGCCAAGTACTCGCAGTTCGTGTTCGAGAACCTGGATCCCACGTTTCCAACCAGATGCCTGGAGAACAAGGCAAGAGGAATCCACAACCTAATAGTGGCCGGGGAGTCCTACGGTCAGGGATCCAGTAGGGAACACGCGGCAATATGTCCCATGTTTCTGGGCGTGAAGGCCGTAATAGCGAAATCCTTCGAGAGAATACACTTGGCAAACCTGGTCAATTTCGGCATCCTGCCTCTTCTTTTCAAAGAAGTCTCCCGATACGAGAGTATTGAGCAGGGGGACAGGCTTTCCTCTGAGAACTGGAAAGAGGCCCTCAAGAAAGGCCAGTCAATCCATATCCTGAACCACAGGACAGGAGAGTCTTTCGAGTGCGTTTACAATCTTTCCCAGACGCAGCGGGAGCTGGTCTTGGCAGGGGGACTGCTGAACAGGATTGGATCCAGATAAGAAAAGGGGAGAACCCCCATTGGAGAAACCTTGGACATGGAAAAAATAAACGTGAAGAGCCCCATAGTTGAGATTGACGGCGACGAGATGACCCGCATCATCTGGGGGATGATCAAGGAGAAACTGATATTCCCTTTTCTGGATGTAAAGCTGGAATACTACGATCTGGGAATAAGAAACAGAGACCAGACCGAGGACAGAGTCACCAGAGAAGCCGCAGAGGCCATAATACGCCACGGGGTGGGCGTTAAGTGCGCCACCATAACTCCGGACCAAGAAAGAGTAGCCGAGTATGGTCTCAAGAAGGCTTGGCCCTCTCCCAATGCCACCATCCGTTCGGTGCTGGACGGCACAGTCTTTAGAAAGCCCATCCTGGTGAAGAACATCCGCCCTGCGGTCAGGAGCTGGAACAAGCCCATCGTCATAGGGCGCCATGCTTACGGAGACATTTATAAGGCGGTGGAGTTGGTGGTGGAAGGCCCTGGGAAAGTGGAGCTGGTTTACACGGGAGAGGACGGCGAGGAGACTCGTCTCCTGGTGCACAGGTTCCAGGGCCCGGGGGTGGTAATGGGTCTTCACAATCTGGAGAAATCCATAAGATCCTTTGCCAAGGCTTGCATAAATTATGCACTCGGGGAGAGGATGGAGATCTGGTTCTCCATGAAGGACACCATAAGCAAGAAGTACCATGCTTACTTCAGGGAAATCTTTTCCCAGGAGGTGGGGGCAAGGGAAGAGGAGTTTGCCAGGGCCGGCACAACTTACCGGTACCTGCTCATAGACGATGCGGCAGCCCAGATCATGAAAAGGGAGGGAGGGATCCTCTGGGCTTTGAGCAATTACGATGGGGATGTGTTCTCGGATGTGGTTGCGGCCGGATTCGGAAGCCTCGGCATGATGACCTCGGTGCTGGTCTCCCCGGACGGGAAGTATGAGTTCGAGGCCGCTCACGGAACCGTGCGTCGTCATTATTACGAACACCTCAAGGGGAATCCCACAAGCACCAATTCGGTAGCCTCCATCTTTGCCTGGAGCGGGGGCATCAAGAAAAGGGGGGAATTGGACGGCACACCTGAGGTGATAGGCTTCGCCGAGCGACTGGAGAGAGCCGTGATCGAGTGCATAGAGGAAGGAATTGTGACCAAGGACCTGGTCCCGCTGATGGAGCCCCGCCCTATTGGTTTCCAGACGACCGAAGGGTTCTTGGAGGCCGTGGCAGGAAGATTGGGGAAGTCTCGGGAGTGAAAGGGGTGGGTCAGCTCAACCTGCGGGGCCACAGAGGGTTGACATGGGCACTGGGTTTTTCCCATACTCCCCGGCGGGGAATCCCGGGGCTGCAAGGGCAAAAAGGAAAGTCTTTGAGGGCGGCCGGAGCCTGGTTAGGCCTGGCCACACCGATTGAGGAAGGAGGGCGGAGAAATGAGGAGGGCTTTGTGCTTCATGGCTTTTCTATCCCTGCTTCTTGGTTTGGGAGGGATTGCTGGGGCGGATTACCCAGAGCGGGCCATCGAGATCCTGGTACCCTTTGGTGCCGGGGGGGGCAGCGACACTGCCGCAAGGGCACTCGTAGAAGGGATCAAGCCCCAACTGAAGTACGGGGTCGTGGTGACCAACATGCCTGGAGGGGGCGCCACAAAGGGCATGCTCCACGTTTCCCAGCAGCCTCCCGACGGATACACGGTCCTTGCAGTCACCACTTCCCACCTCATAGACGCGGCCAACCCCAAGACCCGCGCCCACATCCTAAGGGACTTTGATCCCTTGTGCCGAATCCAGTGGGACACCTCTTCGGTGACCATAGCCGGGAATTCCAAGTTCAAGAGCTTTGCGGATCTGGTGGAATTCGGCAGGAAGAACCCCAAGGCCTTGAAGTTCGCGGGCACTTCCCCTGGGGGCTGGTCCGAGATACAGACGGTGGCCTTCTTCAAGAAGGCCGGGGTGGAGGTCACTTTCGTACCTTTTGACTCAGGCGCCGAGATCAAGGCGGCCATACTGGGAGGGCACATAACCGGGGCCGTGGAAGAGCTGGCCGAGACCCTCCCCCTGATACAGGCCGGAAAGCTCAAGTCACTGTGCGTGATAATGGAGAAGCGCCACCCAGCTCTTCCGGATGTGCCCTGCTCCAAGGAGCTGGGGATAGATTACACCCACGGCCTGATGCGTGCCTGGGCAGTCAAGAAGGGGACCCCGCCGGAGCGTCAGGCCTTTCTCCTGGATGTAATAAAGAAGGCCCTGGAACATCCCATGTACCTCAAGTTTGTGAAGGATAACCACCTGGATGCGAGGCCCGGGTTTCTGGGTCCCGAAGAGACGAGGAAGTACTGGGAGGAGCAGGTGGCCTTTTTTACGGGAGTTCTAAAAGAACTGGGATACATCAAGTAGGCTCGCACAAGAGCTGTCTCGGGCCCCAAGCGTTTCTCAGAATGAAAAGAAAAGAAACCGTTTTCTTCGGGGTCTGTCTGGCCTTTTTCGGCTTCATGTTGTATGAGGCCTTGGGGCAGATAGGCCGTGGCCGGGCAGGCGAAGTGGGAAGCGGATTCTGGCCGCTTCTGACCCTAAGTGGTTGTGCCCTGCTAAGCGGGGTGCGCTTCATCTACTGCCTCAGGCGGGAGGGCCGCGAAAGCTCGAGCCTCCCAAGGGAGGAAGAGCAAGCCTCAGAAAGGCCTCAGGTGAGGCAAAATGCGGTCCTTTTCACCATGGCCTCCTTCCTGGCCTATCTTATCGCCATCCCATGGATCGGCTTCATATTGGCCACCCTTCTGTTCGTCCCTGCTGTGAGCGTTTCCCTAGGCGAGAGGCGCTGGGGGGTGCTGGCAGTCTCACCTTTTGTGCTGACCGCCGTCATAGTGGCGGTGTTCGCCAAGTTCATCACCATACCTTTCCCCAGGGGGGCGGGGCTGTTTGCCGACTTCAGCAGGCTTTTCTATTGAGGGGAACTTTGACCCATGGAGCATTATCTGCAAGCTTTGGCAACGGTCTTGCAGCCCCAGAATCTAACGGCCATGGTGCTTGGCTCTCTTTGGGGACTCCTGGCCGGGGCACTTCCCGGGATAAGCACCTCCATGGGAGTGGTACTCCTTCTCTCCTTTACTTACACCTTGGCGCCCATGACTGCCTTCGTACTTCTGGTAGGGGCATACCTGGGGGGCATCACAGGCGGGTCCATCACCTCCATACTGTTCGGAATTCCGGGAGAGCCCTCCTCTGTGCCCACGGTGATAGAGGGCCATGCCCTGGCCAAGCAGGGCAAAGCCACCTACGCCATGTGGGTATACCTTCTTTGCTCTATTTTCGGGGGGCTCTTCAGCGTGGTGGTCATGATTCTGGCTACACCCCTCATAGCCGATTTCGCCCTTCGCTTCGGGCCCTCTGAATACTTCGCCCTGACCGTCTTGGGGCTAAGCGTGGTATCGGGTCTCTCTGGGGGTTCCATGCTCAAGGGCTTCATATCCTGTTTTTTCGGGCTTTTTCTGGCAACAGTGGGCACGGACGGTATCACCGGCGAGGAGCGCTTCACCTTCAACACAGTAACGCTTCTTGGAGGCATCAACTTCGTGGTGGCCATGGTGGGGCTGCTGGCGGTCTCGGAGATATTCATTGAGGCAGGAGAACTGTTCCAGGAATACAAGGGCAGCGTTGAATACCGGGGCCTGCTCAAGGAGCTTCCTCCGCTATCTCTTTTTAGGCAGTATCTCTTGACCATGATCCGCTCCCCCATCATAGGCACCATCGTGGGGGCATTGCCCGGGGCCGGAGCCACCATCGCGGCATTTCTTTCATACGGGGAGGCCGCCCGCACAGCCAAGAGAGAGCCCGAGAAGTTCGGAAAGGGCGCGGTGGAGGGTCTCATGGCCGCCGAGTGCGCCAATAACGCCTCTACGGGCGGTTCCATGACCATCCTGCTTTCCCTGGGAATCCCCGGGAGCAACACCACGGCCATGCTTGTGGCCGCATTTATGATCCACGGCATGCAGCCGGGGCCCCTTCTGCTTTCCACCAGGCCAGAGGTGGTATATGGGATCTTCGTGAGTATGCTGCTCACCAACCTGCTTCTCTTGGTGCTGGTAGGGGTGAGTATAAGGCTTTTCCTGGAGTTGAACAGACTGCCTTACTCCGTCTTCTCGGCGGCTATACTGATTCTGTGTGTGATCGGGGCCTACGGACTGAATAACAGCGTGGACGATGTCTTCTTGATGTTTCTATTCTCCATGGTCGGCTATTTCATGCGCAAGTTCGGGGTGCCTGTGGCACCCTGCATCCTGGGGCTCGTGCTGGGGGATCTGGCGGAACTCTCCTTTCGAAGGGCGCTTCTTATAGCCGACGGAAGCCCTTTGGGTCTGGTGAGCAGTCCCATAAGCAGCCTGCTGCTGGCAGGAGCTCTGTTTTCCATCCTTTATCCCTTCTTCAAGAGACCGAAGATGATCAGCGGGGCCTGACACCGGGGATCCTTGTCTCGGGCACAAGCACCCAACCTTCCATTAAGCGACGTGCAGTCCTTCCCAAACGGGCTTCAAGGTAGTCGCGGCGGCCTTCTTTTTCTTTCATCAGAGCTTCTATTTCCATCCTCCCGGAGGGATGTCCTAATATTATCTTGCCTGCCGTCTCCCTCCTTTTCCCAAGCACCTGGTGGACCACACTGCCCTCAGTCATAGCCGCCGCGGCCGTGCATATTGCCCCTGTGACGGCATATGCGCGGTGAAGATTTCCCATGGACATCATCCTCGCCAGAAGGTGGATGGATTGTCTCCTGACTGTGCTCCCGAGAAGGGTCCTGTATGTCTTAGGAGCTGCAATCAAGGCTATCTTGGGCACTGCTTGGCTTCTATGGCTGGCCTCACTTCGGCCCTTTGCAAAGCCAAGCCTCACGGCGGCCTCAGCTCGTATGGCTTCAAGCTTGCCCTTGAGTTCTTCATTGCCATCAATCTCTTCTATCTCGGTCCCCTGCAGTCCTAGATCCACAGCCCTCACAAAGACCACAGGATTGCCCGCATCCAGGATGGACAGATCCAGCTTGCCAACGCCGTCCACCTTCCAGGTGTCCAGCGCGTTTCCCGTAGGAAGCAGCTTGCCCGTCACAGAGCCCCCAGGATCAAGAAATCTAAGGTTTATTTTTGAGCCGGTGCCAGGCACACCATCGATTGAGTAGTTTCCTATGGGATTGTACTTTCCTCCCTGCACAGGAACCTCTGCCAGGATGGTTTTTCCGGTGTTCAGCTGAAGGATGCGCACCGTTGTGACTGGCTCACGCACCTCCAGGATTCCCTCGTCTATGGCGAAGGGCCCCACGGCCGAAGAGAGGTTCCCGCAGTTTCCTTTGAAGCTTACAAGCGGCCTGTCGATGGAAACCTGGCCAAAGAGGTATTCCACGTCGTGGTCGGGGCTCTTAGCGGTCCTGATTATGGCCACCTTGCTTGTGACAGAAGTGCCTCCTCCCATTCCATCCAACTGCCTGCCGCTTGGATCTGGGCTGCCGTATGCTGCCAGAATCAACGCGTCCCGGCTGGCCGCATCCTGGGGGAGATCCTTTTCGTGGAAAAACAGCCCCTTGCTGGTTCCCCCTCTCATTAACACTGCTGGTATTCTCATCTGCATGGATCCAGACCTCCCTTTCCCTGGGAGCTTGCCAGATGGCATCCCCTTCCCGGAGTCTGCCCCGGCCACCCGGCTCTTCAGGGCCCGGAGGGTTCGCCAAGGCTGTGCGATCCTGTCCGCTGGAAGGGCCGGGCCAGTATCTTATTGCAATTTTTCAGCGCCGGGCAGGGGCAGGAGGCTTGGTGATGAAGGTGAGGCAACCTGACAGGAGCAGGAGCGCTCCAGCCATGGCAAAGGCCAGATCAAACCTTCCTGTGGCATCGAAGACCCTGCCCGACACATAGGGCAGAATCAATCCCCCCGCTCCCCAGGCGGTGAAAACCAGCCCGTAGTTCACACCGAAGTTCCTCAAACCGAACCAGTCCTTGGTCACCGATGGGAATACAGATAGATTGGCCCCGTAGTTGAACCCCAGGAGCATGGAGATGAGGATGAAAAGCCCCCAGTTGCTGATGAACTTGAGCAAAAACATGAGCACAGCTTGGAACAGGAACACAAGGAGCATGGTTCTTGTTCGACCTATTTTGTCCGAGAGAAAGCCTGCCACTATCCTGCCCGAGGCGTTCCCCACGGCCAGCAAGGCAACCAGCACGAATCCAGCCTTTATCTCTGCCTGCACCTGGCAGATCTTGGCCAGTTTCCCTATGATCATGAGCCCGGCCCCGGCCAGAACCACGCTCCAACCAGATCCCCCCAGGCCCATGCCCATGACACCTCCCCAGGGCCAACCGGACCCAGCCCTTTTCTGGGGCGCCAAGCCCCACACGCTGAGAAACTCAGCTCTCTCTCAATGGAATCGGGCCCTTTCTGGCTCACAGCCTCCCTGTCACCAGCCTCTCCACCACTGTGGGGTCTGCCAGGGTGCTCGTGTCCCCCAGCTCTGATATGGCCCCCTCGGCGATCTTCCTTAAGATCCTCCTCATGATCTTGCCGCTCCTGGTCTTGGGAAGGGCATCTGCGAAGTGGAGCTTGTCAGGGGTGGCTATGGGGCCTATCTCCTTCCTCACGTGCTGGACCAGCTCCTTTCTCAGCTCCTCCGTGGGCTCCACCCCCTGCTTGAGGGTCACGAAGGCGTAAATCCCCTGCCCCTTTATCTCGTGGGGGTAGCCCACCACCGCAGCCTCGGCCACCTTGGGATGCGCCACCAGGGCGCTCTCTATTTCAGCCGTGCCCAGCCTGTGGCCGGAGACATTCAGCACGTCATCCACCCTTCCCATGAGCCAGAAATACCCGTCCTCGTCCCTCCTGGCCCCGTCCCCTGTGAAGTACATGCCTGGATACTGGACGAAATAGGTCTGTTTGAACCTATCTGGATCCCCGTACACTCCCCTCATGAGCCCTGGCCAGGGCCTTCGGATCATCAGGTAACCACCCTCGTTCACCTCGGCCTGGCTTCCATCTTGTCTTATGACCACAGGATCCACTCCGAAAAAGGGAAGGGTGGCGGAACCGGGTTTTTGGGGTACAGCTCCTGGCAGGGGCGTGATGAGGATGCCCCCGGTCTCGGTCTGCCACCAAGTGTCCACTATGGGGCAGCGCTCCTTGCCTATGACCCTGTAATACCAGAGCCAGGCCTCTGGGTTTATGGGCTCGCCCACTGTGCCCAGGAGCCTCAAGGAGCTAAGGTCACGCCTTTGGGGCCATTTTTCTCCATCCCTCATCATGGCCCTTATGGCGGTGGGAGCTGTGTAAAGAGTGTTGACCCTATATCTTTCCACTATTTCCCAGAATCGGTCCGGCTCCGGGTAGTTGGGCACTCCCTCGAACATCAGGCTCGTGGCGCCGGAGGCCAGGGGTCCGTACACTATGTAGCTGTGTCCGGTGACCCAGCCTATATCAGCTGTACACCAGAAGACGTCTTCGTCCCTATGGTCGAAGACGTACTGGAAGGTGAGAGCTGCGTAAAGGAGATATCCCGCCGTGCTGTGGAGCACTCCTTTGGGTTTGCCCGTGCTGCCGCTGGTATAAAGGATGAAAAGAGGATCTTCGGCTTCCATGGACTCCGGCTCAGCACTCCCCGAGCTCTCGGAGACCAGCTCCTCCCACCAGAAATCTCTTCCCTCCCGCATGGGAGTTTCCCTATCAACCCTGCGCACCACCACGCAATGCTTGACCCCCGAACACTCCTCCAGGGCCTGATCCGCTGTGCGCTTGCTCTCCAGGAGCCGGCCCGCCCTAAAACCGTAGTTGCTTGTGATCAGGGTCTCGGCACCTGCATCCAGTATCCTGTCCCTGAGGGATTCAGCGCTAAAGCCCCCGAAGACCACGCTGTGGATGGCACCTATGCGGGCGCAAGCCAGCATTGCAATGGGAAGCTCCGGGAGCATGGGCAGGTAGATCGAGACCCTGTCGCCTTTCTTGACCCCGAGCTTCTTGAGCACATTGGCGAAGCGGCACACCTCGTGGTGGAGCTGCTGATATGTGAGTGTCCTGGACTCCTCCAGGGGCTCCCCTTGCCAAATTATGGCTGCCTTGTTCCTGCGCCAGGTCTTCAGATGCCGGTCCAAGCAATTGTAAGAGGCATTGAGCCTGCCTCCCTGGAAATACCTCACGAAAACAGGATCTTTGAAGCTGTAGCACTCCACTTCATCCCACTTGCGGAACCACTCCAAGTGCTTCTGGGCCATCTCCCCCCAGAACCCGGCCGGGTCCTCTATGGAGCGGCTGTACAGGCAGCGGTATTCTTCCAGACTCCTGACTCTGGCCTTTTCGGAAAACTCCGCTGGGGGCTCAAACACCCTTCTTTCCAGATACACGGACTCGACAGCTCCTCTGGATTCCTTTGCCATGGGTCTTACCTCCTTGGCCGGGATTGAGTAATGAGTCCATGCTTATCACAGGGGCTTGGAAATGGCCAGCTCTGCCCAAGAAGGAACAAGATGCCCCGTGGTCGGTTTGGTGATGGGTTCTGGATGCTATTGTCCGTTGGGTAGGCTTCATGATAAGGGGTCGGAGGGTCGAGGTCAGGCTTAGTTGGCCACGGAGCATCCGCCCCAAGACTTCCTTGCAATCCCCTTGCCATGATCTGCCAGATGAGCCGGGTGATTCAGAAAGCCCGGCCAGAGGAGAGTCTCGAGCCCAAGCTGATGGATACCCTGAGATCTCACAGCCGGAACTCCCCCTGGGCTGCAGACCCTTGATCCCTGACTCATGGCAAGCCCCTGGAGCATGGGGAGTCGGCTGGAAGCCCAGGGGGTTGGTGCCAGGTTTCTTTACATGATGTCAGTTCTTTTGGCTCTTCAGGCTTTGCAGGACTGAAAGCTCCAGGGGCTTCCCATCCCGGTGAGCAGACCCCCCTTGTCTGGCCTCTGTGAGTTGCAAGGACCTGCCCTGATTCCCCCACAAGAAAAGAGCAGGAGGGGGGCTGGGCAATCCACTGCCGGCGGCCTGCAAGCTGGTCTCTCCTTGCAGAGACTCTGCTCTGGCTGTTTGGATCTCCCCCAGGCTTGCCGTATAATGGCGGCCGAGAGGTAAGGAAATCCTTGAGGGGAGAGGTCGTGAGGCTCTTGTTCATAGGTTCCACAGGGGACCATGCAGGCCAAAGCCTTGTGGCTTGGGCCATTGCCCGGAGCCTAGGAGAAAAGGGGCTGAGATTGGGTTTCCTAAAGCCCCTTTTCCCCACAGAGGATTCGGAAGGGGGTTTCCCTCTGGATGAGGACTGCGAATTGTTCAGGCAGGTCCTGGCCTGCCAAGAACCCTTGGAAATCACCTGTCCTGTTTTCCGGGGAAAAGAGGGCTCAGGGAGGCTTTCAGCCGAGGAGGTGGCTTGCGGGATTCTCCCCGTCCTGGAGAAAAGTTGCCAGGAGAAAGATCTCGTCCTGATCATGGGCAGGAAGGAGATCTTCCTGGACGACCCGGCTTTCCCGGTATCTGACGTGTCCCTGGCGCAGGCCCTGGAGGCCCGGTTCCTGCTTGTGACCCGTTACCTGGACATGCCGCGCACTCTTTACAGCCTGCTTTCTGTTTTCTCGCTTCTGGGCTCGAGGCTCAAGGCAGTGATAGTGAACCGAATCCCACCCCAGCAGGTGGAGCAAGTCTGCCATGGGATCCGCTCCAGGCTCCCTGGCCAGGGGGTGCCCCTGGTCATTGCCGTCCCGGAGGACCCTTTTCTTTCGGCCAGAACCCTGGCCGAGGTGGTGGAAGCCACAAGAAGCGAGTTGCTCCTGGGTCAGGAGAAGGCAGGGGAGCTGGTGGCAAGCTGGAGCATGGGGGCAAGCCACCTATTGAGGGGAGACATGGCTCTCTTCAAAAGGTTCTACAACCGAATCCTGCTGTTGGGTCCTCAGGAGCCGGATGCAGAAGAGCCTGCCCGACCTGTGGGGGTGATTCTCACTGCCGGGCGAAGGCCCCCCCCGGTTCTTCTCGAACAGGCCAGTAAAATGGAGCTCCCTTTGCTGTTGTGCTCCTTGGATACCTTTGCCACGCTGGAGCGACTGGAAAGGACACCCCCAAGACTCTCCTTGCAAAGTGAGCCAAAGGCCGAGAGGATGAGCACTTGGCTGGCTGCCGGGGGGCAGCTAAAAGAACTTTGGCCCTCCCTGGGGCTTGATCTGCCCAGGAGGGGATAATGCTGGCCAAGATATGGATCTGACTGGATAAAAGGGAGTGGAGCTAAAAACTCTCTGCCCTTGCCAGAACACCGAAGAAGGGTTCTGAGTCTTCAAATCTTGAAGCGCCCATGGTTCTAGGGGGCAGAAGCCCCCGATGTGCCCGAACTTGGGGTGAATGGCCCTGGTCAGCCCAAGGCCTGGGATATGAGTGCCAGGAGGCGGTCTGGGGAGATGGGTTTTGAAAGAAAAAGATTGGCCCCTGCCTCCAGACCCCTTTCCCTGTCTTCATCCCTGCTCTTTGCCGTCAAGAAGATTATGGGAGTCTCTTTTTGGATCTCCTTTTCCCTTATCCTGCGGCAAAGCTCAAAACCGTCCATCTCGGGCATTATCACGTCCAGGACAAGCAGGTCGAACCTTTCCTTTTCCAGCCTCTCCAGGGCCTGTGCGGGCCTGGCGCTGGTGTGGACCTCGTAGCCCTGGGGACGCAGGAGTTCCCCCAGGGCTATCAGGATCAGCTCGTCGTCGTCCACGATCAGGATTTTCTTGCTCATGAGGGCTCCTCCTTGGGGGGATCGGCATTTGCCGGCAAGAGCACTCTGACCTCTGTGCCAATCCCCACCTGGCTTCTGATCTCCAGTACCCCTCGGTGATCCTCTACTATCTTGAAACAAAGGGACAATCCCAACCCTGTACCTCTTCCCACTGGTTTGGTGGTAAAGAACGGCTCCATGACCTTCTCCAGGATCTGGGGCGGGATCCCAGGTCCTGTGTCCTTGACGGTAACCACCACCCAGGAGCTTCCCCCGCGTTCCTCCTGGGTTGTCTGGATGAGAAGCTCCTTGTAACCCTCTGTTTCGTCCAAAGCGTCCCTGGCATTGGAAATCAGGTTCAAGAGGACCTGCTCCATCTGGTTGGGATCAGCCATCACGGGGGGAAGACCCCTGGCCAATCGTTTTTCCAAGTGAATCTGATGATCCAGAAGTTGCTGCCCTGTGATGAGAAGGGCGTTTTCCACAGGCAGGTTGATGTCCAGGGGCCTCAGCTCCGGCCTGGCCTGCCTTGAGAATTCCCTCAGGTGATCCACTATTCTGGCTATCCTTTCATTGCAACGTCTGATCACCTCCAGCCTGTCTTTGTTGGGGCAATCCTGGTGGAGTTCTTTTTCCATGACGTGGAGGATGGTCTGAGAGGCCATGAGGGGATTGTTTAGCTCGTGGGCCACCCCGGCCACCAGCTCCCCCAGGGCCCTCAGCTTGGAGGCCTCCACAAGGTGGGCCTGGGTTTCCTTGAGCTTGGCCTCCAACCTCTTCTGCTGGGTGAGATCCTTGAAGACCCCCACCGTACCTATTATGTTGCCCTCTCCGTCCCTGAGAAGAGATGCGGAGTTGATGATGGAAAGTACCTCTTGATCCTTGCGAAGTATCTGCATCTCATAGTTTTCCACTCTCTGCCTGGACCTGAGGGCGTCCATGATCTCCCTGGCTTCCTGGATGCCCCTCACATACAACTTGGAGATGTGAGTTCCCAGAAGCTCCTCCCTGGAATATCCCAGCATCTCTTCCATTCCCCGGTTCAAGAAGGTGATGTGCCCCTTGAGATCCGTGGTCACGATCCCGTCCACAGAGCTGGCCATCACATTCTCCAGGAACTCCTTGGTCTCCCTGAGTTGTCTTTCCAGAAGCCTCCTTCGGGTCAGGTCCCTCACTATCTCCACGAAACCCGAGACCCGGCCCTCAGGGTCCAGCATGGCCGTCACCACCGAGTGAGCCGGGAAGCGGCTTCCGTCCTTTCGGATCCGCTCCATCTCCAGCTCGCAGAGCCCCTCGGCGCGGGTGCGGGAAGCGATCTGTTTCTGGATCCCTTTTTCCCTCTGTTCGGCCGGGATGGTCATGCCGATATTCTCTTTGCCCAGCACCTCCTGCTTGCTCCAGCCAAAGAGCCTTTCCGCACCCCTGTTGAACTCCATGATTTGGCCCTTGAAATCCAAAGCCATGATGGCGTACTGGGTGGCGCTTTCCAAAATGCTGTTCAGAAAGGTGGAAAGCTCCCTGAACCTCTCCCTGGAATCCGCCAGTTCCCTGGTCCTCTCCTCCACCATGCGCTGGAGACCTGTGGTGTACTCCTGGATCTGGCTGGCCATCCTGTTGAAGGAGAGTCCCAGAATCCCTACCTCGTCCCTTCCGTGCACCTCTACACGCTGGGAGAGGTCCCCGTCCAGCATGCGGGCAGTGGCCTGGGTCAGCTCCCCGATCCTGCGGGTCAGAACCCTGGAAACCCCCACCGTGAACATGAAAACAAGAGGCAGGCTCACAAGGATTACCGCCACTGTGAATCTCTCTGTCTCGTACAGGGCCTGGTAAATCTCCTCCTCGTATGTGCCTGCGGCAATTATCCAGTCCCAGGGCCTGAAGTAGGTGTACTTGGTTATCTTCTGCCGTGGAGTTTTCTCCCCCAGCTCGGGGTTCATCCAGGGATAACGTATAGTCTCCACCTTACCCTCTGGTGCCCGGGTGGCCGCCTCCACCATTGCCCTTATGTATTGGAATCCCTCGGTGTCCCTGGCGTCGATTATGTTCTCGCCCTCTTTGGCAGGATGCACCTTCAGGACCCCTTGACTGTCCATTATGTATACATAGCCGGTCTGCCCAACCCGGATGTGCTTCACCTGGGTCTTGAGGGAGACCGCTGGCTCCCTGACCCCTACGCTCAAGGCTCCCAGAACCCTTCCCTTCTCATCCAGGACGGGTTCATACACGGTTATGTACCACTCCTCCAGAACCATGGTTCTGCCTGTGAAAGGCTGCCCCTTCAGGATCCTGCGGGAAACAAGATTTTCCCCGGGGATCAGTGTGCCCACCGCACGAATCCCCTGCCTGTCCCTGAGGTTCGTTGCAATTCGCAAGAGCTCCCCGTTTTCCAAGGCATGGAAGATGGTGCAGATTCCTCCTGTCAACTCTCCCACCCTGTCTATAAAATCCGGATCCAGGTTCACCCAGGTCCCGTCCAGTTTCCAAGAGGGCACCTCCAGGTACCTCCTGGTATGGCCATCAGCATCCTGTATGGGGAGCTTGAGGGGCCTGTCGGGATCCTCTTGGATCCTGGGAGAATCTCCCAGAAGCAGCATCCGGGCCAAAGCCATTTTTCTGCCCAGCTCCATCTGGACAGTCTCTTCCTGAAGGCTGCACATGGCGTATATGTTTGTTACCAGGTGCTCCAGGTCCTGCTCGGCGGCTTTCCTAAGGGCGCTGTCGAACCTGTTGAGGGAAAGGAAAGAGACTGCCAGAAGTGGAACCAGGACGAGCAGCAGGGTCAGGCTCACAAGCTTGGTTCTTATGCTCAGATCCCGGATTCTCACCATGTGATGCCGCTCCCCATAAGTCCAGCCCCTTCTTGGGCCGGGAGGCGACTTGGGCCATTAGAGCACAGGCCCCCCAACCTGTAAAGGAAAGGGTAAGGGCTCTCCGGAAGCCTACATTTGCAAGGAACGTGCTCTTTTCAATAGACCGGGTCCGGGAAGGTGGTCATTGCTCTCGGCCTTCCCACCATGCGGTACATGACAGGCGAACTCCAACCCTCGCAAAGCAGCTCGTCCTCCACCTCCAGGAGGATCCCGTCGTGAATGGCCCAGCTTCTGCCTCGAACCGTGTGGGCCATCTCAGGGCGTCTGAAGGGTGTGCTTCCGTTCATCAGTGCATAGAGCTTTCCGCCCGGAAGGAATTCCCGGTGGATGCTCTTCATAAGGGGATAGCCGCTGAAGTACGAGAAGCCGTGCCGTTCGTAGGTAATGGCATTGTGATAAAAGAGGGCCTCCAGACGGATGGTCCTGATGTCCAGTATTCTGCAGAAGAACTCAAGACATTCAAGGGCTTGGCCCGTGAGGCCCAAGCCTTTCCTGCTTTGGCCCGGGCAAAGCCCTGCCTCCATGGCCTTTATTTCCTCCTGGATGTTCCTGGAGGCCCATCCAAAAAGGGTGTCCCTTCCGCGGGAGTCCACCTGGGTGAGGAATCTGGGGCTGTGGGGATCGTTCACGATCAGGAATTCCCACTCCAGCTGAGTGAAGTCCTGGGTGTCCGATACCTGGATGGAGTAAAGAGGCTCCTCCATCCCCCCCAGCTTTATCTCCACCAGGGCTGTGCTGTCTCCTGGGGGTGCCCAAATCCGCACGGCCCTGGCTCCCTCATCTGATGTAAAGCGCAGGGGATGTATTCCGAACCTGGAGTACAGGGAGGGGGGGATCAGGATTCTGTAAAGCCCTTCTTTCTCCGGGACGGACAGCTGGTTGATGCGACGGATCCAGGACATGCCTGCCACTCTCCCTTGTTGGAGTGTTTAGCCCATTCAAGGCAGGATGTCAAAGCCAGCAAAGAGACCCCCAATTTCTGACTTGACACCTAGGGAGTCCGTGTGCTCTCATCTGATCCAGGCGTAGGGTTTGTTCCCATTGAGCTGGATTCTTGTCTCAGGAAAATTCTTGGGAGCGAAGCCATGGTCCAAGCTCCCAGCCGGCTTTCAATCCCGCGCTTCCTCCTCGAGCCGCTAAACTTGCCCTGCAGCCTTGTCGCGCGCCATGTCCGGGATAGACCTGGGAGGTGGGTCTTTACCGGTTTGAAGTATTGGTGCTTGAAGCCCGGGTCTGGGTGTCCCTAGCTTTCTCAAGTATTTCCTGCAGATTCCTCAGAGAGGAACGAGCCTTGGAGACGGTAGCCATCACTTTGGACGGGGTGCCTGTGAGTGGTCGGCAGGGCATGACCATCTTGGAGCTGGCTCGGGAGGTGGGGGTGCGTATTCCCTCCCTCTGCCATGAGCCGAGTTTGAAGCCCGTGGGAGCCTGCCGCCTTTGCCTGGTGGAGGAGGAGGCATCCAGAAGGCTGCTGGCCTCGTGCGTGACCCCCATCGCTTCGGGAATGAGAATTCAGACTCGTTCCCCGGCCGTGCTGGAGGCCCGCAGGGTCATCCTCCAGCTCATGCTGGCCAACCATCCCGAGTCCTGCATAGTCTGTGACAAGGGGAACAGATGCCAGCTCAGGCAGCTGGCTGCAGAGGCAGGCATAGGGCTTGTGGATTACGACCGGATGGACTCCTTTGTGCACACCCAGGAGGCAAACCCTTTCATCAAGAGGGATCTGGGTAAGTGCGTGCTTTGCGGAAAGTGCATAAGGGTGGACCAAGAGCTTGTTGTGGTAGGGGCCTTGGATTATTTCCACAGGGGATTCCAGGCAAGGCCAGGCACTTTTCTGGACAGGCCCCTGGAGCGCTCCGAGTGCACCTTCTGCGGTTCCTGCGTGGCGGTCTGTCCAACGGGTGCCTTGTCCGACAGCACTCCCGTGCACTTGGGGACAGTGGGAGAGCGCACAGCCACCACTTGTTCCTACTGCGGATGCGGTTGTTCAATCTGGGTGCAGGTGTGTGAGGATAGGCTGGTGCGTGTGGAACCCAAGACAGAGGGCTCGGTGAACAAGGCAAGCCTTTGCGTGAGGGGCCACTACGGAAGCGGGTACCTCCACAGTAGGGATAGGCTGCTCAATCCCATGCTCAGGAGAAAGGGCGAAACGGTGACTGTCTCCTGGCAGGAGGCGCTGGAGGAGACCGCGGGCCGCATAATGGAAATAGCCTCCCGCCACGGTCCGGCCTCGGTGGGCTTTTTCGGCTCCACCCAGTGCACCAACGAGGAGAATTACCTTTTCCAAAAACTGGCCAGGCTGGGTATCGGAACTCCCCACGTGGACAACGGGGCCAGATTTCAAGGGGTCTCGGGGATCCTGGCAATGCAGGAGGAGCTGGGTGTAAGCGGCGCCACTCACCCCCTAGAGGAGCTGGAGTATGCCAAAGTGATACTGGTTATCGGGGCCCAGCCTCTGGAGTCCCATCCGGTGGCAAGTTACGCATTGAAAAGAGCCGTGAAGTACAAGGCCGCGAAGCTCCTGTACGTAAGCCCCCTGGAGGACGGCCTGAGCCGAATGGCCCAGCTTTGGATAAAGGGTTGGCCGGGCTTTGAGGGGCGTATTCTCCTGGCCCTGCTCAAGGAAGTGATCCTGCTCAAGGGTTCCTCCATGCCCCGGTGGCTGGAAGGCAAGGAGCTTGGGGAATTGTTGCAGAGCACTTTGGTGCAGCCCGAGGAAGTTGAAGAAGCGGCTAAGATCCTTTGCTCCAGTTCTTCCTGCGCTTTGGTTTTCGGGAGAGGCCTCTCCTCGGCCCCAGGAGGCAAGGAAAGGGTAAGGATCCTTGTAAGGCTGGCAATGGAGCTGGGCTGCTTGGGGGTGGCGGGTGGGGGGATCTATCCATTGGACAGGGCGGCCAACACCCAGGGGGCTTGCGACATGGGAACCCTCCCCGAGTTCCTGCCTGGGTACCGGCCCTCCGCAGATCCCGGGTGCCGGGAGGAACTAGCCCAACTCTGGGGCAAGCTGCCTGCCATGGGTCCTGGCATGAGCTTTCCCAGAATGCTGGAGGCGGCCGCCAGGGGAGAGCTCAGGGCGCTTTACATCATGGGTGAGAACCCGCTGGGGCTCTTGCCCGGCTATGCAGCCGAGGCCCTCTCCAAGTTGGAGTTCCTGGTGGTGCAGGACATTTTCCCAACCGCCACATCCAGCATGGCGCATGTTGTCCTGCCAGCCGCGGGCTTCCTGGAAAAAGAGGGCACGTACACGAGCCTGGAGAGGCGGATCCAAAGGATCAGGCCGGTTTGTTCGCCCCCCGGGGGTGCCAGGCCGGATTGCTGGATCCTCTCGGCGCTGCTCAAGCGCACGGCTGAGCTGCCAGAGTATGAAACACCGGCTGAGGTGATGAAGGAGATAACCCAGTGCGTCCCCCAGATGAGAGGAGTGCGTTACGCGAGGCTAGAGGCCGAGCCCCTGTTTTGGCCCTGCACAGATCCCTCGGCAAGCGGGGAGAGGATCCTGCTCAGGGGCAAGACCCATGAACAGGGAGTCGAGCCGGACTTGTCCCGCTTGCTAGGCATGGAGAGGGAAGATCCTGATTTTCCGTTTCTGGCAGTGGAAGGGGAGTCTCTGTTCAGAGTGGGCAGCGCAAGCCGTTCAAGCCGGGCAGGCAGGCTGAGGGAGTTCTCCGGCCAGAGGCTGGTCTTCCTGCACCCCATTGACATGGGCCGGCTGGATTTGGAAGAGCAGAGCCGGGTGCGGTTGGTCTCCAGATGGGGAGAGCTCTCAGCAACTGCAATTTCCAAGCCTGAGATCCCCCGCGGGTTGCTTTGGGTGGTGCCCGCGGCCCAAGGCCGGGGGCTGGAGGGCCTGGTTTCTTGGAGCTGGGATCCAGATTCCGGGATGGTTCAGACCAGCCAGGCCAGAGTGAGGCTGGTTAGAGGCTCTTGATGCGCTCTGCAGGAGGTATTCCCATGGAGAAAGCAAGCGGATCCGCCAACCCCGCCGAGAGCCAGGGCAATCTGGGCGAGCTCCTCGAAGAGGCAAAAGGAGGCAGAGAAGCCCTCATACCTCTCTTGCAGAGAATACAGGAACGTTGTGGTTACGTGCCTCCCGAGTATCTGGAGCCGGTGGCCAAGCATCTGGGGCTTTTCCCTTCAGAGGTGCAGGCAGTGGTGAGCTTTTACTCCCAGTTTTCACTCACCCCCAAGGGGCGCCACATAGTGAGGGTTTGCAGAGGCACTGCCTGCCATGTCCGAGGAGGAAAATCCATACTCAGGGTGGCTGAGGAGAACCTGGGGATCAAAGAGGGGCAGACCCGCGAGGATCTTCGCTACAGCCTGGAAACCGTGGCCTGTCTGGGTACCTGTTTTCTGGCCCCGGTCATGATGGTGAACCGCAACTACTATGGGAAACTGGTCCCGCCTCAGGTGCTCTCCATCCTGAGGCAGTACGAGTGAGCCGAGAAAGGGGAGGAGCTCCATGTCCGCCTTAAGGAGCCTGGAAGCTCTCCAAGAGCTCAGGGGAAAGCTTCTCCACAAGCATCCGCCCAAGAAAAGCCGGCTTAGGATCTGCATGACCGGCTGCAGGGCATATGGGGCAATGGAGCTAAGGGAGTCCCTGGCAGAGCAAGTCCAAAGGGCCGGCCTCCAGGACTCGGTGGAAATCCGGGAGACTGGTTGCCACGGGTTCTGCGCTCGTGCGCCGGTAATGGCTGTGGATCCTCAGGGTTGGATGTACCAACAGGTGAGGCCCGAGGATGCCAGGGAAATAGTGGAAGAGACCTTACTGAAAGGCAGGCTACTGGAGAGGCTGCTTTGCAGCCACCCCGCAACGGGCGAGCGCTGGGCCACCTTGGAGGAGATCCCCTTTTATCGAAGCCAGCAGCGCAAGGTGTTGGCCCTGTGCGGGTTCGTTGATCCGAGAAGCATAGAGAGCTACCTGCTCCACGGCGGGTACAGAGCCCTGGCCAAGGTGCTCGGGGAAATGAGCCCTGAGGCAGTGATAGAGGAGGTGGACAGAGCAGGCCTGAGGGGCAGGGGAGGGGCGGGTTTTCCCACTGGGAAAAAGTGGCGGTTCACAAGACAATCCCGTGGGGAGCCCAAGTACTTGGTATGCAATGCTGATGAGGGGGATCCCGGGGCATTCATGGACAGGGCCGTACTGGAAGGGGATCCTCACAGCGTCTTGGAAGGGATGCTCATCGGCGCATATGCCATGGGGGCAACAGAGGGCTTCCTTTACGTGCGTGCTGAGTATCCCATAGCAGTAGAGCACTTGCAGGTGGCCGTGTCCCAGGCAAAGGAGCTGGGGCTTCTGGGAGAGGGAATACTGGGCAGTGAGTTTTCCTTCATGGTACACATCAAGGAAGGGGCCGGAGCCTTTGTTTGCGGGGAAGAGACGGCCCTCATGGCCTCCATAGAGGGCAGAAGGGGGATGCCCAGGTCCAGACCTCCATTCCCTGCCCAGGCAGGGCTTTGGGGTAAGCCTACTTGCATAAACAACGTGGAGACCCTCGCCAACATCCGCTCCATAATCCTGGAGGGGGCCCACATTTACGCCTCGGTGGGCACTGAGAGTTCCAAGGGCACAAAGATCTTCTCCCTGGCCGGTAAGGTGAACAACACCGGGCTTGTGGAAGTGCCCATCGGAATAAGGATGAGGGAAATCATATTCCAGGTGGGAGGGGGCATCCCCAAAGGAAGAAGGTTCAAGGCAGTGCAGATGGGAGGCCCTTCGGGAGGATGCGTGCCAGCCCGCCATCTGGACCTGCCTGTGGACTATGAGTCACTTCAGTCCATAGGCTCCATCATGGGCTCGGGCGGCATGGTGGTAATGGACGAGAACAACTGCATGGTGGACATAGCCAGGTTCTTTTTGAGTTACACCCAGTCGGAGTCCTGCGGGAAGTGCGCCCCATGCCGCCTAGGGACCACCCAGATGCTCTCCATCCTGAACAGGATCACCCGGGGGGAAGGCCGGCCCAGAGACCTCCATCGCCTCATAGAAATAGGTACCGTGGTCAGGCGCTCCTCCTTGTGCGGCCTGGGCCAGACCTGCGCCAACCCGGTTCTTACAACCATCGCTCATTTCAGGGAGGAGTATGAGGCTCACATCCAGGAGAAGAGATGTCCGGCAGCCTCCTGTGAACAGATGATCATCTCGGCCTGCCAGCACGCCTGCCCGGCAGGCATAGATGTGCCCAACTACATTGGCTTCATAGCCGAGGGCAGATTTGCCGAGGCCGCAGATCTCATCCGGGAGCGCAATCCATTTCCGTCCATATGCGGCCGCATCTGTCACCATCCCTGCGAGACCAAGTGCAGGAGAGGAGAGCTGGACGAACCGGTTTCCATCCGGGCCCTCAAGAAGTTCGCTGCAGACTGGTACTTCGAGCACATGGACCAGGAGCCAGAGCCCTTTCCCCTTTCTCACACGGAAAGGGTGGCTGTTGTGGGAGCTGGGCCTGCCGGCCTGACCTGTGCTTATTTCCTGAGAAAGATGGGGTATCCGGTGGTGGTGCTGGAGGCTCTTCCTGTGGGAGGGGGCATGATGGGTGTGGCCATACCGGACTTCAGGCTTCCCAAGGAGGTGATCCAGAGGGAAATCCGTTACATAGAGGCCAGGGGGGTAGAGATCCATTACAACTCCCCAGTGACCACCCAGAGAAGCGTGGAGGACCTGCTCAAGGAAGGATTCCAGGCCGTGTTCCTTGCTGCTGGGGCCCAGAGGAGCCAGCTGATAGGTATTCCTGGGGAGCTGGAGGGCATAGAGGGGCTTTATTACGGGCTTCGCTTCTTGAGGGACGTGAAGGTGGGAAAGAAGGTGGATGTGGGAAGCAAAGTGGCAGTGATCGGGGGAGGGAACACGGCCCTGGATGCTGCCCGAACTGCAAGGCGCCTGGGTGCCCAGGAGGTGCGGGTCTACTACAGGCGAGCCCTGGAGGAGATGCCAGTTAGCCAGAGGGAGCTTCGGGAGGCCATGGAGGAGGGGGTCAGCATCCACTGCCTGGTCAGTCCCACTAGAATAGTCCACGAGAACTGGAAGGTGAAAGGCATAGAGTGCGTTCGAATGAGGCTCACAGAGGCGGATGAGTCTGGCAGAAGAAGGCCTGTTCCCATAGAGGGGAGCGAGTTTTTTGCCGAGGCTGACACTGTTATCCCGGCAGTGGGGCAGGCACCTGACCTCTCCTTTCTCATGGAGGACACTCGCCTGGAGAGGGTCAGGTGGGGGGCCCTGAGAGTGAATCCCAACACCCTGGCCACCAACGTGCCAGGGATTTTTGCCGGGGGAGATCTGGTCACAGGCCCCACCAGCGTGATCCAGGCCATCGGGTCTGGGAGAAGGGCTGCCTTGGCCATCCAAAAATACCTCAAGGGTGACCCCACCAGGGTGCAGATCCGAGACGAGAAGTGTGTGGAAGACACCGGAGCTCCCCAGCCCCCGCAGGAGGCAGCCCCGAGGGGTCGCAGCGAGGTGCCCATGCTGGCCCCAGAGGAGAGGTTGAGGGGGTTCGTGGAGGTGGAGATGGGTTACTCAGAGCAGGAGGCCATGGAGGAGGCCAGAAGATGCCTCAGGTGCGACAGGGAGAAGGCCCCGGGCCGGCCTTGCTGATTCCGGGTAATCAGGTGGCCCTGGAGGTGGCGCCAGAGCACCTCCGCAGGGGCTTTAAGAGCATCCATTGGTAGGCCATGGGGGTCGAGGAGGGGGGCATGATCAGATCCATCACCAAACAGAAGAGCCTGGAGGAAATTCTGGGCCTCATGGAGGGATTTGAAAGGGTTTTCATCCTGGGCTGCGGAACTTGCGTGACTCTTTGCCGTACAGGAGGTGCGCAAGAGGTGCAGGTCATGACAAGGAGGCTCAGGGAGAACGGAAAAATTGTGATGGGCTCCTCGGTCATACCTGTTGCCTGCGACGAGATCTCCCACGAGGCCTTGGAGCAGCTGAGGGATCCCCTTTACGAGAGCCAGGCACTCCTGATCATGACCTGTGCCTTTGGGGTGCAGACCATAGCTCGCCAGTTGCACCTCCCTGTGATTCCTGCCCTTGACACCCTTTTCATAGGAAAGGAAAGAGGCTTGGGGCAATTCGAGGAGATCTGCACCCAGTGCGGGGAGTGCATCCTTGGGGAAACAGGGGGAATCTGCCCGGTCACCAGTTGCCACAAGGGTCTTCTGAACGGTCCCTGCGGCGGGACCAGGGACGGCAAGTGCGAGATAGATCCGGACAAGGACTGCGCCTGGAGTTTGATCTACCAGAGGCTCAAGGAACAGGGCAGGCTGGATCGGATGCGCAGGCTTCAGCCTGCCAGGAACCATCAGGTAAGCCCCAGACCGGGCAAGATCTTGATCCCCATGGAGGAAAGGGGGGAGGCAGATGAGCTCTAGGTTCCGGGAGATCCTGGGCTCGGGCGATTTCGTGGTAACAAGCGAGATCGGCCCGCCCAAAGGCACAAATCTGGAGCCCATGCTCCACCACATTGAGCTCTTGAAGGGGAAGGTCCACGCCCTCAATGTGACAGACCACCAGAGCTCGGTAATGAGATTTCCCTCCCTGGGAGGCGCCATGTTGATCAAGGAAAGGGGGGGGGAGCCCATCTTGCAGATGACCTGCAGGGACAGAAACCGTCTGGCTTTGCAAGCAGACCTGCTCTTGGCTTACAGCAGGGGCATACGAAACGTTTTGTGCCTCACCGGGGACTCTGTGGTGGTGGGGGATCACAAGCAAGCCAAGGGGGTTTTCGACCTGGATTCCGCTCAGCTCCTCCTGGCCATTCGTGCGTTGGAGCAAGGCAGGGACCTGGGCGGAAACGAGCTGGACGGGAAGGTGGAGTTCTGCGCCGGAGCCATAGTGACCCCTGAGGCAAGGCCTCTGGAGCCGCAGCTCATAAAATTCGAGAAAAAAATCGAAGCCGGGGCCGAGTTCTTCCAGACACAGGCCGTCTATGATCTGGAGAATTTAGAGAAGTTCATGGAATATGCGAGGCCTTTCGGGGCCAAGATCCTGGCAGGGATAATCCTTCTTACCTCCTGGCGCATGGCCGATTACATGAACAGGAACGTGCCGGGGGTTTACGTGCCCGACAGCCTCATTCAGGAGCTGAAAGAGGCCCCCAAAGGAGAGGCGCTTGGGGTAGGGATCCAGATCGCCGGCAGGATGATAAGGAGCATAAGGGAAAAGAGACTTTGTGACGGGGTGCACATAATGGCCATAGGCAGAGAAGAGCTGGTACCCCAGATTCTTCAGGCTGCCGGCCTGGATGGCCCCGGGATCGAGGCCTGATTCTTGCTAGTCCATTGACCGGGGACTTCCCCAGTGTCATGGGGGAAGCTGAAATCCACACAGGAGGCGAGCCATGGCAAGGATACTAGTGGTTGACGACGATCCGGATCTGGTGGAGACCGTTTCCATGATGCTGGAGCAGGGGGGGCACCAGGTGGTGCCTGCCTACGGCGGGCTAGAGGGGCTCAAGAAGGTCAGGGAGTTTATGCCGGACGCGGTGGTGCTGGATGTCATGATGCCGGACAAAGACGGCTTCGAAGTCTGCAAGGAGATAAAGGCGGATCCCAGCCTCAGGAACATACCAGTGCTTTTGCTCACGGCAGTGGCTTCCAAGATAAGCGAGACCAAATACACCCCTCGCATGGCCATGGAGACCGAGGCTGACGACTATGTGGACAAGCCGGTGAAGCCAGAGGAGATAGCCAGGCGAGTGCAAAAATTGATTGCCAAGTGACGGCGAATTGAGCTCCAAGGCCATGGCAGAGAGCCCCCTGGTCCTGGTGGTGGACGATGAGAGGGTAATGCGGGAAGGCTGTGCCCGCATCTGCCAGGGGATGGGGTGCGCGGTGCTGCTGGCCCAAGACGGGGAGGAGGGACTCCGGCTTCTGGGGGAAAACCCCGTGGACGTGCTCCTCTTGGACCTCATGATGCCAGGGGTGAGCGGCATGGAGGTGCTCAAGGAGCTGGTGGGCCGGCTCTCGGCCCCCGTGGTCATAGTGATCACCGGATATGCCACGGTGGAGCTAGCCGTGCTGGCAATGAAGCAGGGGGCATACGACTTCATAGCCAAGCCCTTCACCCCGGACCAATTGCGCCTCGTGGTCTCCAGAGCCCTGGAGAAAAGAACCCTTCTGCTGGAAGCCGAAAAACTCAGGCAGGAGCGTGCCAGAAGCCTCAGGGATGTGGCCGAGGAGCAGAGCCGACTTGGAACCATCATAAATGCCATGGCCGACGGAGTCCTGGTGGCCGACACCAGAGGCACGGTGGTCCTGTACAACCCCTCTGCTGCAAGGCTCTTGGGACTGGTGGGGGAGGAGCTCCTGCACAGACCCATCAGTGAGGTGACCCCGCCCGAGATGGCCAGCATGGTAATGGAGCTTGCGCAGGCCGGGTCCCTCAGCGCCAGGGCAGTGGAGTTGAACATCCAGAAGGTGGGCGACATCAGGGTGCACGGAAGCCCCATATGTCTCCCGGACGGCGAACCCCTGGGGGTGGTAACGGTCCTCCAGGACATAACCCCCTTGAAGGACCTGGACCGCATGAAATCAGAGTTCGTGGCCATGGTTTCCCATGAACTTCGCTCCCCTTTGGCCGTGATCAGGCAACAGATAGAGGTGCTCACGGGAGGCATGGCAGGGGAGCTCAACCGGAGACAAAGGGAGCTGCTCGAAAGGGCTGGCCGCAGAGTGGACGGCCTGCTGGAGCTCATCAAAGATCTCCTGGATCTGGCCCGCATAGAGGCGGGCCGTCTGGTGGACAGGAGAGAGGCCTTGGATCTAGTGCCCCTGGTAAAGGAAGTCGTGGAGGGATACAAGGAGATGGCCGATAGCAAGGCCCAGAGCCTCCTCTGGGATCTTCCAGGGGAGCCCTTCTGGGTGGTGGGGAATGCGGCAGCCCTGCAAGAGGTCTTCTGCAATCTCCTCTCCAATGCTCTCTCTTATACCCCCGAAGGGGGCACAATAGGTGTGTGTATGGCCAAAAGGGGGGGATATGTGTGCGTGGAGGTCTCCGACACTGGGGTAGGGATCCCCAAGGAGTGTATCCCGAGGATCTTCGACAAGTTCTACAGGGTGAGAGACGAGAGCACCCGCCAGGTGGTGGGCACAGGGCTGGGGCTTCCCATTGTGAAGGGGATAGTGGAGGCACACCTGGGGGCTGTAGAGGTGGAAAGCACCCCTGGAGAGGGCAGCACCTTCAGGGTTCTGATCCCAGAGGCTGGATTTGCCGTGACCAGGAGCCGGGAAGAAGCCGTCCCTGCGGCAGAAGTTTCTTGAAACAGGCTTTGGCCCATTCTTGTCCAAGGCTTGCGGGTTGAGGGACTCAATTCCCAGGAACAACTCTGGATATCCACGTCTCAAGCAATTCATGGAGCAGGGCCGCGGAGCAAATCCCTCCCCGGGACCGGGCGTTGATTGAAGTATATCATTCTGTTAGCCTGCACCCTCTGGCGCTCTGAGAGAGTTCCGGCCAAGTCTTGTTCGGTTTTCCATGCCCCAAGGGCGGTGCTCCAGGAGAGTTTTTGCTTGACACGCAGGGGCTCTCGCGATATGAAAAGGAGCGCTTTCGCCGTGGGCCGGCCCCAGGCTCGTTCAAGAAGGGATGGTTCGGAACGCACAGAAATCCTATCTTGGGGGCCAAAGAGAGTGGAAAGCCCCTGGAGGGGAAATCTTTTTCAGGGAGGTATGGGCCATGAGGAAAACAGGATTGGTGTTGGCTGCGGTGGCCTTGGCCATGTGTGTAGCTATGCCCGTGGCTGCTCAGGAAAAGGTCATCAAGTGGAAGGTGCAGGGCTTTGTGCCTGCCGGCATGCTCTACCATGAAACCATGGTCAGAACAGCCGAGGAGATCAAGAAAGTCACCAATGGCCGCCTGGTGATGGAATGCTTCCCAGCAGGGGCCTTGGTGCCGCCTTTTGAAGGGCTGAAGGCTGTGAGCGACGGGGTATACGATGCCAATTTCGGCTATACAGGGCAGTGGGTGGGAAAGATCCCTGTAGCTCCTCTCTTCACAGCAGCTCCCGGAGGCATGAATTCTCTGGACATGCAGATGTGGCTGGAGCACGGTGGCGGCAAAGAGCTTCACCAGGAGATGTATGACAAGTACGGCTACAAGGTGAAGGTGATTCACGATGCTCCCATAGCCATGGAGATCTTCATGTGGTCAAAGAAGCCCCTGAAAAAAGTGGACGACTGGAAAGGGGTGAAATTCAGAATGATGCCTGTCATGGGGGATGTGCTCACCAAGCACGGTCTCTCAGTGGTTTTCATGCCGGCAGGCGAGATAATGCCAAACCTCCAAAGGGGAGTGATAGACGCTGCCGAATACAGTATCCCAGCCTTTGACAAGACCCTGGGCATCTGGGAGGTGTGCAAGTACCTTCACCTGCCGGGGCTGCATCAGCCAGCATCCCAACTGGAGTGGGTGATCAACAAGAAATCCTGGGACTCGCTGCCTCCAGAGCTGAAAGTGCAAGTGGAGGCTGCCATCGGGAAGATGAGGCTCTTGAACTGGCTCTGGATGGAGTCAGAGAACATCAAGGCCATGGACTTCTTCAAGGAAAAGGGTATCGAAATAGTGCAAGTGGAGCCAGAGACGGTCAAGACCTTCATGAAATGGGCAGAGGATTACCTGGACGAGATGTCGGCCAAGGACGAGTTCTTCAAGAAGGTGTGGGAGTCGCAGAAGGCCTGGGGAAAGAAGTGGTATCCTTACTCCAAGATGTTCTCCTTGCCTCACTGATCCAAGGGGGTTCCACCTGCCGGGATTCCCGGCAGGGGACCGCGGTGAGTATTTAGCGCTCAGAACCGTCTGTAATGCAACGGGAGTGGGCCTTCCTAGGAGGGAGGCCGCTCCCTTGAAGTTTGAGGAGGTGGTGGTTGGAAAAAGTCTTCCAGACAGTGGATCGGGCCAGCCAGTGGACCGGCAAGCTTTCAAGCTACCTGATGCCCGCACTGGTAGTGGCCATATGTTACGACATTCTCATGAGATACGCTTTCAACAAGCCCACCCACTGGGCTTTTGAGCTCACTTACATGACCTACGGAGCCTATTCCGTGCTGGGGGTGGCTTATTGCCAGGCTCTCAAGACACACGTCAGGATGGATCTGCTTTACGCCAGGCTTTCCCCCAGGACCCAGGCAGTGGTGGAAGCTGTGTGCTACCTTCTGCTTTTTTTCCCCCTCATGCTGGTCCTGACCTACAAGTGCGGCGAGCACGGGCTTTGGACCTTGAGCTCTGGGGAGCGCTCCTCTGTGAGTGTTTGGAGACCTCATCTTTGGCCTTTTAAGCTGGCCATAACCCTGGGCTTCCTACTTTTCCTTTTCCAGGGTCTGGTGGACTTCCTGAGGACCCTGCAAAAGGCAGTGAAAGGAGGTGCCAGGTGAGCCCGGAGCTGGTGACCATCCTGATGCTCTTGAGCCTTTTTGTGCTCTTGGCCGGGTTCCCCCTGGCCTTCGGCATAGGCACCATGGGGCTGCTTTTCGGGTACCTCACCACCGGCAAGGCCTACCTGTACATGATGCCCCAGAGGATAATAAACGGGACCCTCTCGGAGTACATCCTGGCTGCGGTGCCCCTTTTCATCTTCATGGGTGCCATGATGCAGACCTCGGGGGTGGCTGAGAGGGCCTTCACCATCCTGAGGAGGTGGATGGCAGGGCTAAGAGGAGGCCTGGCTGTGGCCACTGTGGCCCTGGCCATAATCTTCGCAGCCTGCACAGGGGTGGTGGGGGCCTCGGAGACGGCCATAGGGCTTCTGGCCGTGCCCTCCATGCTGCGGGCCAATTACGACAAAGGGCTTGCAAGCGGGGTGGTGTGCGCAGGGGGCACCCTGGGGATACTCATCCCGCCCAGCGTTATGCTCATATTGTACGCCCCCATGGCAGGAGTCTCCGTGACCCAGATGTATGCAGGAGCGGTCATCCCGGGGCTTCTCCTGGGTGGGGGCTACATTCTATACGTGCTTGTTCGCACGGCCTTGAACCCCCAGATGGGTCCTCCCTTGCCCCCTGAGGAGAGGATCCCCTTCTTCTCCAGGGAGTCCTTGGCCACGGGCTTCAGGTATCTTATCCCACCGGTATTTCTAGTCTTCCTGGTCCTGGGCTCCATATTCTTCGGGGTGGCCTCCCCCACAGAGGCGGGGGCAGTGGGATCTGTGGGGGCGGTTGCTCTGGCCATGATGAACAGGACCCTGACCTGGAAGGCTTTCCAGGAGAACTGCTATCTCACCTTGAGAATCACCTCCATGATCATATTCATAGCCATAGCCTCCAACCTTTACACAGGCGCCTTTCTGAGCGCTGGGTGCGGACAGGTTATAACCGACTTCCTCCTGGGCCTAGGCTTCGGCTCCTGGGGGGTCTTCATTACCATCTTGCTGATCATCTTTATCCTGGGATGCTTCATCGACTGGATAGGGATCCTGCTCATAACCGTGCCCATCTTCTCCCCTATTCTGATGAAACTCGGTTTCGACCCGCTTTGGGTGGGCCTGGTGGTCTGTGTGAGCCTCCAGATCTCCTTTCTGACTCCGCCTTTTGCTTACTCCATCTTCTACCTCAAGGGAATAGCCCCGGAAATCCCACTTCCGGCCATCTACCGAGGCATCGTGCCCTTTGTGTGCATCCAGATACTGGTGACGGCGCTTTGCGTGGCTTTCCCAGAGCTTTGCGTGTGGCTTCCCAAGGCCTTGGAGGGAGCAAAATGAGACGAGCTGATTCCCCATCCATATCGTAAGGAGGTTTTTCAATGCCCAAGGCGATAATCACGGCAGCAATAACAGGCAGCATCCATACCCCCAGCATGACCCCGTACCTGCCCATAACCCCAAAGCAGATAGCAGAGGAGGCAGTCAGGGCATACGAGGCGGGGGCAGCAGTGGCCCACATCCATGTGAGAGACCCAGAGACAGGAGCCCCCTCGCCTTCCCTGGAGCTTTTCGGGGAAGTGCTCTCTGAGGTGAAGCGGCGCTGCAACATGATCCTTTGTACCACAACCGGCGGCGGGCTGGGCATGAGCGCGGAGCAGAGGGTGGCGGTGGTGAGGAAATTCAGGCCCGAGCTGGCATCTTTCAACTTCGGCTCCCTCAATTTTGCACTCTTTCCAGTGCTCCAGAAGATAAAGGAGTGGAAACACCCCTGGGAAGCCCAGTACCTGGCCATGACAGAGGATCTGATCTTCCCCAACACCTTCAAGACCATGAGAGAATTCTGCGGCTTTTTCAAAGAGGCTGTGACCAAGCCGGAGATCGAGATTTACGATGTTGGAATGATCAACAACCTGGCCTTTATGATCCAGGCAGGCCATATCCAGAAGCCGGTTTACCTCCAGTTTGTGATGGGGATCCTGGGTGGAATTCCAGCCACGGTGGAGAACGTGGTCTTTCTCTATCAGACAGCGCGCAACCTGATCGGGGATTTCCAGTGGTCCGTGTGCGCGGCGGGCAGAAACCAGATGCCCATGTGCACAACGGCCCTCCTCATGGGAGGAAATGCCAGGGTGGGCCTGGAGGACAGTCTGTACGTGGAGAAAGGCCGCATGGCCAAGAGCAACGCCGAGCAGGTGGAGAAGATAGTGAGGATAGCCCGGGAGCTTGGGATAGAGCCTGCCAGCCCAGATGAGGCAAGGCAGATCCTCGGCCTCAAGGGCCTGGACAAGGTGAGTTACTAGTCCCGAAGACCCAGGCGCATGAGGGGTCGCGCCTGGGCTCCCAGGAGGAGAGGAGCCAGGAGATGAGACTCGAGGAGATAAGAATCATATCGGTCCTGGGTGCGGGCATAATGGGCCATGGGATTGCCCAGGCCTTTCTCATGGGTGGATATCCTGTGCGCCTGTATGACATAAAGGACTCCATCCTGGAGACCGCCAGGGCCCATATCCAGAAAAACATGGAGATGTTCGCCCAGGAGGGGCTCCTGGATCCAGGGGAGATCAGGCCTGCCCTGGGAAGGCTCTTGACCACCACCGATCTGGGTCAGGCCGTGCAAGGGGCGGATTTCATAGTGGAGGCCGCCCCGGAGGATATCACCCTGAAGCAAAGCCTCTTCGCGAGAGTGGAGGAGCTCTGCTCCCATGGTGCCATAATAGCCACCAACACCTCCTCCCTGACCCTCACGGAAATCGGCAGGAAGGTGAAGGACAAGACCAGGCTGGTTGTGACCCACTGGTTCAACCCCCCCCATATCGTGCCCACCGTGGAGGTGGTGAGGGGCCCTGAGACAAGCCAGGAGACCATGGACACGGCAATTGGACTCTTGGAGAGGATCCGCAAGATGCCTGTCAGGATCCAGAAGGAGCTTCCTGGGTTCCTGGTGAACCGGATCCAGACCGCCCTCATTCGGGAGGTATGGGACTTGTACGCCAGGGGAGTGGCCAGCGCCGAGGACATCGACAAGGCGGTCAAAGGGAGCGTGGGCTTCAGGCTGGCCAGCATAGGCCCATTGCTTACCGCAGATCTGGGGGGACTGGATCTCTGGCTCAAGGTTTACGACAACCTGGCTTCCGAGATTTCCAGCTCCACCCAGGCTCCCCAGGTGGTGAGGGAGCTTGTGGCCCAGGGTCATTATGGGATCAAGTCGGGCCGGGGTTTTTACGATTACACAGTGGATTTCTCCAAGGCAGAGCTGGATGAGGCTGTGCGCAGGAGGGATAAGGGGTTCCTCAAGAGGCTCAAGGAGCAGTACTGGAACGGTTGAAGGAGGTCCGGGATGAACGTTCTGGTCACGGGTGGGACAGGGTTCATAGGAGCGGAGGTGGTCAGGCTTCTTCTTTCCAGAGGAGAGAAGGTGGTGGCTTTCGACCTGAACCCCTCCACCAAGCTTCTAGAGGATGTGGCGAATCGTGTGGAGGTGGTGCGCGGAGATTTGGGAAACTTCAGCCACGTGCTGAGCGCCGTGAAGGAGTGCAGGCCAAGGGTCATTTACCATCTGGGGGGGATGCTCTCTGTGCCCTCGGATGCTGACCCCCAAGCATCTTTCCGCGCCAACGCCATGGGCACCTTTCACGTTCTGGAAGCAGCAAGGCTTTTCGATGTGGAGAAGGTGCTCTTCTCCAGCACCATAGCCACCTATGGCCTGGACATCAGGGAGGGTAAAATAGACGACTACACCCTGCAGAGGCCCCAGCTATTCTACGGCTGCACCAAAGTCTTTTCCGAGCTCATGGGGATTTTCTATCGTCGCAAGTACGCTTTGGATTTCAGGGGGGTTCGCTACCCTTCCATCGTGGGCCCTGGGGTGAAGACCCCAGGCATAGTCCAATACAATGCCTGGGTCATAGAGGAGTGCGCCAAGGGAAGGCCTTACACCATGTACGTCAGACCTGACACCCGCTGCCCTGTCATGTACTTCAAGGACGCGGCCAGGGCCATCGTGATGCTGGGGGATGCCCCCAAGGAGAACATCCAGATGGTGAATTACGTGGTGGCTGGTCCCACACCGGCGGCCAGCGCCCAGGAGCTGGTGGAGATGGTAAGGGCAAGGCTCCCAGGGGCCAGGATAGACTTCCAGGTGGACGAGGAGAAGCAGAGGATCATCGACAGGCTCATCCTTCCCCTGGACGACAGCCTGGCACGCCAGCAATGGGGTTGGCGCCCTGATTATGACCAGGAGCGGATCGTGGAGGACTTCCTAGAGGAGCTGCGCGTGCACCCAGAGCGCTACGCCTGAGCCCGATTGGGCAATCCTTTCTTGGAGGGAGCTGAGATGGCCAAGAAGACCCCCCTTTGGGAACCATCCGAGGAACGAAAGCGAAGTGCCAACATCACCCGATTCATGGAGCACGTGAACCAGAAGTACGGGAAATCCTTTAGCACATACTGGGACCTGTACGACTGGTCTGTACAGGATATCCCGGATTTCTGGGCTGCGGTCTGGGAGTTCGTGGAAATACGCTCTTCCAAGCCATACGAGAAGGTGGTGGATGACCTCAAGAGGTTCCCGGGGGCCAGCTGGTTCCCAGGAGCCAGGCTCAACTTCGCCCAGAACCTCCTGCGCTACAGGGACGAACGCCTGGCCTTCAAGTTCGTGGGCGAAACTGAGAAGTCAGCCCAGATGAGCTACGCTGAGCTTTACGACACAGTGGCTCGCCTAGCCAAGTCCCTCAAGGAGCTGGGCGTTCAGCCAGGAGACCGTGTGGTGGGTTACATGCCCAACCTCATGGAGACGGCCATAGCCATGCTGGCCGCAACGAGCATAGGTGCCACTTGGTCTTCCTGCGCCACGGACATTGGGGCCCAGGCAGCCCTGGACAGGCTTGGGCAGGTGGAGCCCAAGGTGATGTTCACCGTGGACGGCTATTTTTACAAAGGAAAGGCTTTCAGGTCTTTCGACAACGCGGTGGAGGTGGCCAGGAATATCCCCAGCCTCCAGAAAGTGGTGGTGGTTGAGTATGCCGGCACAAGGCCGGATCTAAAGGCCCTGCCCAATGCAGTGAAATACGAGGAGTTTCTCTCCCCGCAAAAAGGCCTGGAGATTCCCTTTGAGCAGCTTCCCTTGGATCACCCCGTCTACATCATGTTCTCCTCCGGCACCACCGGTAAGCCCAAGTGCATGGTGCAGTCGGCGGGGGGGATCCTCATCAACCACCTCAAGGAGCTAATAATACACACGGATCTCAAGCGGGAGGACACCATCTTCTACATCACCACTTGCAGTTGGATGATGTGGAACTGGCTTCTCAGCTCTCTGGGGGCCGGTGCCACAGTGGTGCTTTACGACGGGAACCCCATGCACCCAGATGCCGGGGCCATGTGGAAGCTGGCCCAGGACCTGAAGATCACCGTGTTTGGGCTAAGTGCCAGCTACGTAAATGCACTTCGGGCCCAGGGGGTCTCTCCCGGAAAGAAGTACGACCTGTCCACCCTCCAGCAGATATCCCAGACCGGCTCCCCTCTTTCGGCAGAGGGCTTTGAATACGTCTACAGGGAGATAAAGTCAGACCTCCACTTCAATTCCATCTCGGGCGGAACTGACATAAACGGCTGCTTTGCCATCGGAAGCCCCATACTCCCGGTCTATGCAGGAGAGCTCCAAAGCCCTGCCCTGGGCATGAAGGTAAAGGCGTACGACGAGAAGGGGAATCATGTCTGGGACGAGCAAGCCGAGCTGGTATGTGAGGCCCCGGCTCCCTCCATGCCCATCTACTTCTGGAACGACCCTGACGGCTCCAAGTACAGGGCAGCCTACTTCGAGGTGTACCCGGGGGTGTGGCGCCACGGGGATTACATAGTGATGCACAGCGACACAAGAGGGATCACCTTCTACGGCCGTTCGGATGCAGTCTTGAAGCCTTCAGGGGTGCGCATCGGGACTGCCGAGATATACAACCAGGTGGAGAGGCTTCCAGAGATAGCAGACAGCCTGGCCATAGGCCAGAACTGGCAGGGAGACCAGAGGATCATACTCTTCGTGAAACTGAACGAAGGGTACAGGCTCACAGAAGAGCTGAAGGACAAGATAAAGAAAACCCTGAGAGAGAAGGCCTCCCCCAGGCACGTGCCAGCGCTCATCATGGAGATGCCCGGGGCTCCTTACACCCTGAACATGAAGAAGGTGGAAAGCGCGGTGACGAACATTATCCACGGCAGACCCGTGACCAACCGGGATGCCCTTGCCAATCCGGAAGTCCTGGATTACTTCGAAAGCATCCTTCCGGAGCTGCAAAAATAAGACAGTTGGGGGAGCTAAGATGCTCCCCCATGACCTTTGTATCAGTTAATAAAGGCCTTGGGGAAGAGCTCTTGGGCGTTTTGGGTGGTGATGCGGGCCACTTCCTCCTCGCCCACGCCCTTGATCCTGGCAATTTCCGAACAAGTCAGTCGCACATTGGCGGGCTCGTTTCTGTCCTGCACAGTGGGGCCCAGGACCGGGGAGTCCGATTCCAGCAAGAGCCTTTCCAAGGGAAGGTTACGAACAAGCTTCTGCTTCTGTGGGGAACGCACCAAAGAGGGGGGCAGGGAGAAGTAGTAGCCTGCCTCTAGCCCTGCGGCCGCGGAAGATGCGCGTCCGTCAAAGGCATGAAGAAGCACCTTCCTGGCTCCCAGCTCCCTGAAAAGCTCTATGGTGTGTTTCCCGGCCGAGCGGGAGTGCACATTCAGGGGAAGATCCAGCTCCAAGGCCAAGGCCACCTGGGCTGCCAACACCTCTCTTTGTGCCTGCCTTGCCTGTTCGTCCTTGGCCACCCAGTAATCCAGCCCCACCTCTCCTATGGCAACCAGCTGGGCTGAGTGTTTCTTTATGAAAGAAAGCATCTCTCCCAGGTCCTCTTTGCCGGCCAGCTCTGGATGAAGCCCTGCACAGGGCTTGACCATTGGCTGGCTGCCCGAGAGCGCCAGGATCTCCTCGGCATCCTCCAAAGACTCGCTCACGGCCAATATGCAATGAACACCTGCCTGGCGTGCCCTTAGAAGCACCTGCCCCATGTCTCCTGCAAAGGCTTCCCCATACAAGTGGGCGTGCACATCCACAAGCGGCCAGCCAGGACTCATCCAATGCTCCTTTTATCCTTGCTTTCTAGACCCAAGCCTCTGAGTCTTCCCGAATTGCCAACCCGGATTCTTCACCCGGCCCCACCACTGCTCCTGAGCAACCCAGGCCAACCTAGGCCGCCGAGACCGAGGGCTTCCACCTGCCACGCCCAGGGATGCCCCAGGAGATTTCTGCTGGAAACACTCGGCAGGCAAAACCCCTTGCTTCATTTCCTCCTGTAAGTCCCGCTCTTCCCGCCGCTTTTGAGCTCAAGACGTATTTCTGACAAGAGCATGTCCCTGTCAATGGCCTTGCACATGTCGTAAACGGTGAGGGCAGCCACGCTCACGGCCGTGAGGGCCTCCATCTCAACTCCTGTCCTGTCCATGGCCTCGACTCTGGCCTGTATCCGGATGCCAGGGAGTGCATTGTCCGGTTCAAGACTCACCTGTATGGAGGTGAGAGCCAGCGGGTGACAAAGGGGGATCAACTCCCAGGTCCTCTTGGCGCCCTGGATGCCGGCCAGCTGAGCCACCACAAGCACGTTCCCCTTGGGTATGTTTCCCCCCAGTATCGCCTCCAGGGTCTCCCCCTTCATGCGCACGTATCCAGAGGCCAAAGCCACCCTCTTGGTGGGCTCTTTCTTCCCCACATCCACCATCTGGGGGTTGCCTTGCTCGTCCAAATGACTCAGCTTGGCCATGGTGTCTCTCCTTCAAGGCTGAGGGACCTGAATTCCAGCCAGCACACCGGCAGTCTAGGAACTCCCCCCACAGGGTGTCAAGTCAGATCCGGCCCAGCCTGGGAGAGGGTCTTCTCTAGCAAGACTCCGGACTGCTGGTACCCCCTGTCCGAGACTTCGGTCATCCAGACAAACAATCTGGGAAAGGGTTTTCAAGCGAACCCAAGTAAATGGCCAGTGGCAGGCCCTCCAGGGTGTTCCCCTGCAAGAGGTGAATGAGACAGCTTCCCCCATGGTAAATTTGGTTTGGAGGGCCGAGGGGGGAAACAAGACCAAAGGGATAATGGCATGCCTGGGTGGTGGCTTCATTTTCCTATCCGCACAAAGCGGCCACAAAATCCATGGCCCTTATTGAGATACAGAGGTTTGGGCTGGTCCAGGGAATGGAAAGAGAGAGGCTCCAGAATTTTGAGCAGCTCATGGCCTTTCTTCTGGTTGCCACAAAATTGACCCTTCCTGATTCCATCTCCAAGAGAATCCACTTTGGCTCACCTTCCAAAGACCTGATCCACTGGAATTGGGAGCCTGGGGAATGCTTCGCTTACAAAGGGATGAAACAGATCCGAGCCATAGATGGGTACAGCTGCGGGGTGCTGTACAGAATTGAATGCTGGCTTGAAGCTCTAGGAGTCAGATATTCCATGTCCAGAATTACCCAAGGGTCTCTCATGTATAAGAAGGGAGTGTGTGAGGGAGGGATCGGAGTATTCCTTCGGGATTGAAATTCCAAGTGCATGTGAAGCGCGACCGGCTTGGCTGGGCCAGTGAGGCTTGTTCAGGGCTCTGGAACAATAGGTGACAAGTGCTGGATTTGGGATCTGGGCAGGTGCTTGCCCCCCGGGGAACCCCCCTCTTGGCGCGAGGACCCATTGGGGCCTGCAGGGCTGGATTCTCCTCGGGGAAGAGATTTCACACTAGGCTTCCTGAAACTCCCGGGATAAAATTAAGTCTTTCGGTTCCCCTGGCCCCCAAGAGGCCGAAGATTGGAGCCGCGAGTAATTCAGAGGAGCTGGAGGTGGCGCATGGTGTTGGGCAGAGACCAGATCGTGGAGCGCATGGAGAAGCTGGCCAAAGGGCAGAGCCTCAAGTTTTCCATCCCCGAGACCTTCGGGGGAGGAGTTGCCGTTATCCAGTTGAATCCGGCCCAGGGGAAGAGATTTCTGCTCTGGGTGGGAAAAGACGAAGGCTCGGCCATGAACTCCAAGCCTTACTGGGAGCAGGACAAGGCCAAACCCATTGCCAAGTGGGTGGCGGACAGGGTGGGGGATCTCATAGGGTGAGAAATGAGCTCACCCCTTCCCCAAGGCTGTTCTCGAGACAGGGCTTCTCCTGGAGGATCATGATTTCAGGCGGGACCCTGAGACTGTCGGGGACTCTTCCCAACTCAGAAGATCTGCGGGGCCAGGCATGGCCCTGAAGGCTATCTGCCGGGGTTGAAGAAGGAGAGTGCGCATGATGCGGGATGCGGGCCGTGTGGGATGCGTTTTCGCGCTGCTGGGTGCTGTTCTTGTGACTGCGTGCTGGGCAGGGGTGGAGAAGGTCGCCTCACAGTCCCCATCGGACGTCCTGGTTGTGAACGGATCCGTGCGCACAGCACAGGGCAAGGGCATAGGGGATGCCCAGATCAGTGTTTTCGTGGATGGCAAGAAACTGGAGCTGGAGGAGGCCCGCAGCTCAAACCAGGGCACTTACCAGGTGGAAATAAGACTGCCCCAAGGCTCGCTTCCCGGGGCCAGGGTGGAAATGGAGGTGCAAAGGCCTTCTTTCAAGCCCTCGGGGGCTGTACCCCTGGGAAGGATCTTCGAAGAACAGATCGACCAGGCCGGCAACAGGGTTTACCTCGCCCACCAGAGCTTCAGGTTGGAGAGGGCCGTCTCCCCTGCCTTCTGGATAGCCGCCGGGGTGCTCCTGGCAGTATACGGCCTCATAGCCCTGGAGGTGATGCATAGGACCCTGGCCGCCCTGCTGGGGGCATCGGTGCTTCTTTTCGTGACTTACACGGCAGGCACCTTCTATCCCGGGTACGCCATCCTCTCCTTCGAAGAGGCCATAAGGGCCATAGACATGAACGTGATCTTCCTGCTCATGGCCATGATGATAATAGTCGGGGTCCTCAAGAGAACCGGCGTGTTCCAGTGGATAGCCTACAAGAGCTTTCAAGTTGCCAGGGGTAACGTGTACGTGCTGGCTGCGGTCCTCATGTTCGTCACCGCCTTCACATCAGCCTTCCTGGATAACGTGACCACCATGCTTCTCATAATACCGGTCACGGTGGAGGTGTGCGTGACCCTGAAGATAAACCCCGTGAGCCTTTTGCTCCCGGAGGCTTTTGCCTCCAACCTGGGAGGCACCGCCACCCTTATCGGTGACCCCCCCAACATAATGATAGGCTCTTACGCCAAGCTCTCCTTCATGGACTTTGTGGCCAACCTGACTGTTATCTGCTCAATCTGTCTGGCCTTCTCCATTCTTTACTGCCTGGCTTGGTACAGGAAGGAGTATGCCAAGGCCCAGGTGGGGGACGTGGGGGCTATGATCCAGAGGCTGAGGGAGGAATACCAGATAACGGACAGGAAGCTTCTGACCCAGGGTGGGGTGATCTTGGGCACCACCATACTTCTGTTCATAATCCACGGGGCGCTTCACATGGAGCCCAGCATAGCCGCCATGATCGGGGCATCGGTGCTCTTGGTCGTAAGCAGGGTGAACATCGTGGAGATGCTGGAGCACGAGATAGAGTGGCCTACCCTGATATTTTTCATGATGCTTTTCGTGGTTGTGGCAGGGGCCGAACACACCGGGCTGATCCAGATGATCGCGGACTGGGTCAAGGAGGTCTCGGGAGGCTCCCTGGTCATGGCCATAGTGATGATACTGTGGGTCTCGGCGATTCTTTCCGCCATAGTGGACAATATCCCCTTCACTGCCACCATGCTGCCAATAGTGGCTTATCTCACGGGGGTGATCCCAGGGGCCGAGGGTGGGGTGCTCTGGTGGGCCCTGGCCCTGGGGGCCTGCCTAGGGGGTAACGGCACCATGATCGGGGCCAGCGCCAACGTGGTCACAGTCGGCATGGCAGAGCGGGCTGGCTATCCCATATCCTTCATGGAGTACGCCAAGGTGGCCTTCCTCCCAATGGTGGTGACCATTGTGCTCTCCATGGGATGGCTTCTACTGGTGGAGATTTGAGGCTGGATGACCAGGCAAGGAGGTGGCATGGGCTACAAGAAAATAGTCTGTGCAGTCACGGGTTCCGAGGTCTCTGAGAGGGCGGCCAGGGAAGCGGCTTTCCTGGCCAGGGAAAGCGGGGCCTCGCTCATTTTTCTCTACGCTGTGGACGCATCCTTTCTCCAGGGAATGACCGTGGAGTTGCGGCCAGAGTTTGCCGAGAAGTCTCTGGAGCACATGGGAGGACACATCCTGGAGAGGATGGAGGAGTTGGCAAAAAAGGAGGGTGTCCGGGCCAGGGGTGTGCTCAAGAGGGGGCGCCTCATGGAGGTGCTCAGGGAGTTGGCCCTAGAGGAGGGGGCAGACCTTCTGGTCCTGGGGAGGGAGGAACCTTCCTTTTTTGAGAAGGTGCTCTTCAGGGACGAGGTGGAGGACCATGTGAAAGAGCTCAAGAAAAGGACCGGCGTGGAGGTGATGCTGGTAAAGTGAGAGGCAGTGTTACAAGGGGCCAGGAGGCCGCATTTCCGGACAGCAGCACGGAGCACTGTGTGTTCTGCAGGATCATAAGGGGAGAGAACCCGGCAGAATTCCTGTACAGGGGCCAGCATGTGGTAATATTCAAGGACATCAGGCCCCAGGCTCCCGTGCACCTGCTGGTTGTGCCCGCCCGGCACATAAGAAGCGTGAACGAGCTTTCAGGAGGGGATGTGGAGGTACTCGGGGAGATGTTCTTGAAGGCCAAGGAAACGGCCGAGGAGCTAGGCATAGCCAGGAGAGGCTACAGATTGATCTTGAACGTGGAAAGGGGGGGCGGGCAGATTATCTTTCATTTGCACATGCACCTTCTGGGAGGCTGGTGAGGGGCTTGATACAAAGGCAGTCCCCGTGGGCCTGGGGCGCCCGAGCCAGGGCGGATGGGTGGAGAGGAGGCCTGCTGCTCTTGGCGGCTTCCTTGGCTCACACCTGGGCCTTTAACAGGGAATCCATAATATGGTTCGTAAAGGGGGACCTGGCCCAGGCCTTGGCCTTGGGCGCCCTTCAAACAGTCATGTTCTGGGGGTTGAGCCTGACCCTTTCCCTGCAGGCCTGGGCCATGGGCCTGCTCTTCCCTCTACTGGCCATTGTGAGTTCCGGGGTCAGTTATTTTCTGTCCACCTTCCGGATCCAGGTTTTCGGCCCCAACACCGTGGCCCTGGCCTTTGAGACAAACCCTGAGGAAGCTGCAGGGTTCCTTGGCCTGGAGTTTCTGATCCGAATCGGGATCACGTTTGCATTGGCATTGCTCGTGGCTTTCCTGAACGGGAAGGTGTGGGGCAATTTTTCCAGGCTCAAGAGGTCAGGCCTGATAGCCTGCTGCCTCGTGGCCTCGGCAGCGCCACATCTTCTGACAAAGCTGCCCATGGGGCTCCCTTTTGAGGCTCTGGCCCACACCGCCTCCTACCTGGCTGAAAGGCAAAGGCTGCATGGAATCCTGGAGAACAGGTTGGATCTTTCCCTCTTGCCTGCTGAGGCTCAGGACCAGGAGATGCTGGTTGTGCTGATCCTGGGGGAATCTGCCAGGCCAGATCACTTCCAGATAAACGGGTACCCCAGGTCCACCACTCCTAAGTCCCTGGAACTTGGCCTGGTGAGCTTCAGGGATGTCACCTCCTGCGGGACCACCACCCGCACCGCAGTGCCCTGCATGCTCACCAGGGCCACTCTGGGAGAACCTGGGCTTGCCTTGAGGGAGACCTCTTTGGTCTCTGTTTTCAAGGCCGCGGGTTTCAGCACCGCCTGGATCTCCAACCAGAGTTTCCTGGGAAAGGCAAACACGGTGGTGTCTGCAATAGCAAAGGAGTCGCACACTGTTTATTTCAACCATCCGCAGGCAGACAACGTGCTCATGAGTTTCACGGACCAGGAGCTCCTGGAGCCCCTGGAGCAGGTTTTGGAAAAGAGCCCCCCCAGGGCCCTCATAGTGCTGCACACGGTTGGGAGCCACTGGCTGTACGATCATCACTACCCTGATGAGTTCAGGATGTTCCAACCTGTTTGCACCAGAAGGTCTCCTGCCTCCTGCTCCTTGGAGGAGATAAGAAACGCTTACGACAACAGCATCCTGTTCACAGATCATTTCATATCCCAGGTGATAGAAAGGGTGCGACACCTCAGGGCCTTGGTGTGGTACGTTTCAGACCATGGGGAGTCCCTGGGGGAAGAGGGCAGGTGGGGGCATGGCCAGGCAGAGGAAATCCCAGAGCAGAGGAAGGTGCCCATGCTGGTCTGGGCTTCCCCCAGGTACCTGGAGGCCCACGGGAAGAGGTGGGAGAACCTCCTGGCCAGAAGGGACATTGCCGCAAGTCACGACAACCTGTTCCACAGCTTGATAGACTGCGCCGGGATCAGTTCCCAAGTCCTGGACAGGAACTTGAGTCTGTGCTGGGAGCCCTCCCGGGAGTGAGGGGAAAGAATTGGGAAAGGAGGAGAGGTTCAATGGCGGAGAACATGGAGAGGTATCTCCAGCCCACCGACATCCTGGACAGCCATCATAGGGAGGTGGCCAAGACAGCCAGGGAAATCACCAGAGAGGCTGCGGATCCCGCAGAAAAGGCAGTCAGGCTTTACTACTGGGTCAGGGACGGAATCTGGTACGATCCGTACGTGCCCTTTTACAAGCCGGAGCATTACAGGGCCAGCCGGGTGCTTGAGGTGAAAAGGGGCTACTGCGTGAGCAAGGCCTCTTTGCTCTGTGCCTTGGGCCGGGCCAGCGGGATTCCCTCCAGGCTCGGGTTTGCCGATGTGAGAAACCACCTGGCCACACGCCAGCTCATCGAGTGGATGGGAACAGACATCTTTGTGTATCACGGCTTCACAGAGTTCTACCTGGGTGGCAGATGGGTAAAGGCCACCCCTGCCTTCAACAAGGAGCTTTGCGAAAAGCACCGGGTGCAACCCCTGGAGTTCGACGGCCAGGAAGACTCCATATTCCAACCCTATAACTCCGAGCAGAAAAAGTTCATGGAATACGTGGCCTTTCATGGTAGCTTCGCAGATGTGCCCGTGGAAAGGATAGTGAAAGCCTGGGAGGTGGCCTACGGAAAGGAAAGGGTCCAAGGTTGGATCCGGCTCATGGAGGACTCTCAAGACTCTGCCCCCAGGGATTTCTATGGAGAGGAAGTGATAAAGATCTGAGCCAGAGCCAGGCAGTGGGCAAACCTCCCGGGGCCCGAGAAGCCTCGGGGAAACGGTGGATTCAAGCCCTCGGCACCCCATCTATTGGAACATGATCTTTGAGGTGATTTGGCATCATATTTCAACCAGGTAACCTGAACCGGGGCCGCAGTTGTGGGTAACCCGGGCCTGGACCTAAAGCCTGCTGGAGGCGGCTCAAGAAGCCTGGTTCGCCCCCTTTGACAATTCTAGGACCTTGGCACCGCGGATCCTTCTTTCCTTGAGCTCCCTCAGGGCCAAGTTGGCCTGCTCCAGGGAAAACCCCTGCACCTTCGGCCTAAGGGGAATGCCTGCAGCAAGCTCCAGGAACTCCCTTATGTCCTTGCGGGAGACATTGGCAACGCTCTTGATCTCCTTCTCCATCCAAAGATGCTTCGCATAGTCCAACTCCTGCAGAACTCCTTTGTCCGCATCCTCTTTCCTTATGGCGTTAATGACCAAGCGGCCTCCTGGGGCCAGACAGGCCAAGGCCTCCAGCACCGGCAGCCAGGCCGGGGTGGTGTCTATTATGCGCTCAAGTGGCCTTGGAGGCCTCTGGAGGGTGTCTCCTGCCCAGGCGGCCCCCATTTCCATGGCGAAATCCCTCTCTTTCTGGCTCCTGGCGAAAACGTATACCCGGCTCCTGGGATAGAGATGCCGTGCCATCTGCAGCACCAGGTGGGCTGAGGCGCCGAAGCCCGTGAGCCCCAAGGCTTCCCCGTCCTTCATCTGGGCCAACATGAGGGATCTGTACCCTATGGCCCCGGCACAAAGAAGGGGTGCAGCCTCGCTATCCGAGAAAACATGGGGGATTCTGAAGGCAAAATCCTCCCCCACCACCATGTATTCGGCATAGCCCCCATCCACGTCCCTTCCTGTGGCCCTGAATTCCGTGCACAGGTTTTCATTGCCTGCCCGGCAATGCGAGCACCGGCCGCAGGAGCCGTGTATCCATCCCACACCCACACGATCTCCCGGCCGGAAGCATTTCACCCCTGGGCCGCAGCCCTTCACAGTGCCCACCACTTGGTGCCCGGGCACAACCGGAAGTGCCGGGGGAGGGGTGCGGCCTTCTATTTCGTCCAGCTCGGTGTGGCACACCCCGCAGACCGAGACCTTCACCAAGAGTTCCCTGGGCCCTGGCTCTGGCACAGGGAGCTCCACAAGCTTTAGCGGTTCCGGGTCTTGGGCAAGGCTTTGTGTCCTGGAGATGACCATGGCGCGCATGTGCAGACCCCCCTTTGCACCCTGCAAGGCATCTTCTACGGATTGTAATGCAGGAGAGGGCGCTTCTGAAGCCCGGCGTTGACATGGATTCCAAGTCCCCTAGAATTAAACTCGGAGTAGAACAGGAGGAAAGATGAGAGAGGATTCCCACCCATCTGTTTCCGATAAGGACAGCAAGGCTCGGGTGCACAGCCTCAACAGGAGAAGGAGGCGCTGGTCCATAAGCGTGAGGCCCATGGAGATAGACGACCTGGCCCAGGTTTTCCACCTGGGGGAGGCTCTTTTCACTGCAGAGGAGGTCCCGAATCTTTACCGTACCTGGGATGAGCACGAGGTCATAGACCTGTTCCATGGCGATCCCGAGCTCTGCCTTGTGGCCGAAGAGGGGGATCGGATGGTGGGCTTTGCCATGGGTACCACGGTGACCAAGAGCCGCTCGGCCTGGAAGTATGGTCACTTGGTCTGGCTTGGGGTGGCCCCGGAGTTCCAAGGCACTGGGGCTGCAGAAAAACTCTTCAACGCGCTGCTGGAGCTGATGCTGGAAAGCGGGGTAAGGATTCTGGTCGTGGACACAGAAGCAGACAACCAGCCGGCTCTTCGCTTTTTCAGGAAGATGGGCTTTTCTCACCCTCAAGAGCACATATACCTGGCCATGAACCTGGACAACCTGCGCCAACGCCTTGGGAACAGGAGGCCCAGGCCCAGCGGCATTTCCAAACGAGAGACCCAGGGCAGGGGGCGATGAACCAGCACCTGATTCAGCCCGTCCGGCTGAAAAGATTGCTGCGCCGCATGGTGGACATATACAGCCCCTCCGGAAAAGAGGAGGAGCTCCTGGATTTCCTATGGGCGTACTGCCGAAGGCGAGGCCTCCCGGTGGTGCGCCAGGAAGTGGATGAGCACAGGTACAACCTACTTCTCATTCCCCCCGAGTCTGAACCTAGTCTGGCCCTGGTGGGTCATTTGGACACCGTGGCGGCCTATGATCTGGATCGGTTTGGTTTTGAGGAAAAAAGTGAGAAAATCTGGGGGCTTGGCACAGCCGACATGAAGGCTGGTTGTGCTGCCATGCTGGAGGCATTCACAGTCCTGTGGGAAGAACTGGGGGGTCGGGCTGCAGCCTGCCTGGCACTGCTTGTTGGGGAGGAGGAGGAAGGGGACGGGGCCCGGGTTCTGGTGGAGGAGTTCCATTGGCCCTGGGCCCTCATAGGGGAGCCCACGGAGCTGAGGCCTTGCCTGGGCCAGTACGGTTACCTGGAGATGCAGGTTTCCACCCGAGGGAAAAGGATCCATGCCTCCCTGGCCCGCCAGGTGCAAAGCCCCATAGAGGCGATGCTTGGGGTCATCTCGGGGCTGACCAAGTACCTTGGAGAGAAAAGACCAGAGGTGGTGTACAACATACGGGATCTGTTCAGCTCGCCTTGCGGCTTTGCGGTGCCGGAAAGCTGTGAAGCCTGGCTGGACCTGCACATGCCTCCAGAGCTGCCTGCCGGAAGCCTCATGGCTGAGCTGGAAGAGACTGCCTCCAGGCTGAGGGAGGAGCTCAGGGTGGATGCCTCGGTGCGCTTCACCACAGTGCACGGGGGCTACAGGGTGGTGGAAAGGGGGCCCTTGTTGGAAACCCTCAGGGGTATCTGCCAGACAAGGGGAATACCTTGGGAGTCCGGTCCCTTCCCAAGCCACTCAGATGCAAGCCTGCTTTGGGGGGCGGGCATCCAGACCATTCTCCTCGGGCCGGGCAGACTGGAGCAGGCGCATTCCCCCCAAGAGTGGGTCTACCAGGAGCAGGTTTACAGGGCCGCAGAAATCTACCTGGAACTCATGCGGGCCCTTTCCTGCTGATGGGAGGCGCCAAGGAGCATGCTGCCCAGAGGATCGTGTCTCCCCAGGCGCACTAGAGCCAGCTCGCGGCTTTGACTGGCGTAGCAGTACACGCAGCCCATGGGGCAGGTGTCGTACATGCCTATGTCTCGGCTGGCACTGCAGCCGCAGCCAGGTCGAGTGGGCCTGGGGCTGAGAACAGGAGGCCTTTCTGGGAAGAGCTTCGAAAGGAGTTCTCCGTCCACACACCTGCCTGCCTGGACACCATTCCCCAAGAGATCCTCTTGACAGCAGGCCAGAAGCTTGATCCCAAAGCCCTCTGCAGCTTCCGCCATGGCCAAGGCCAGCTCCTTCTTCTCCTGAGGGGAGGGTTCCTTCCAGGAAATTCCCTTGTTTCGCATCTTGGACCTGGTCTTGGCGTAGAGGTTCACGAAGCTGAAGTAACAGCGCTCGGTGAAGCCTTGGAGCCTGGAGGCTATCTGCCTGAAACGGGCCAGATAGAAATCCATGTCCAGCTCACTGGTGAGCACTATAGGGTCGAACCTCCAGAAGACCTGCTTGGGGCTGGTTGCCAAGGCCAGTTTTTGAAATATCTTTACCGAGAGTTCCCAGGGAGGGGCATGGGGCTCCAAAAGGCGGGGGGCGTTATTTATGGTGTAGTGAAAGCACATGCAATAGCCCTGCTCCAGCAGGGCTCCCAGGTGGGGCAAAAGAGGGCCATAGTGCTTGGACCAGAAGACTATGCTGTGGACATCCTCGGGAAGCAGGGAGACCCTGTGAAGGCTGCCCCCAAAAGGATTCGGGTAAAGGGCGAAGCCTTGCTTGAGCCTTTGCATGAACCAGTCCATGTAAAAGGCAGGGATGTCGGTTCTTCTGCTGGCCGAGATGATTTCCATGGCCTCACATGCGCACCCGGGCCCTGAGGCTCACGGCAGGGGCCTCCCAGGGGGGCTCCCCAAGGACCCGCTCTATGGCCCGGCTGGCCCTCTGGCAGCCTGCCTTGTCGGACCGAAAACAGTGGGCCACCAAGACTTGCTTCCCCGAGCCCACAAGAATCTCGAGGGACCAGGAGCCCCCAGGCTCCCCCGGGCTCACAAGCCGAGTGCCCAAGACCTCTTGGAAGTTCCAGGTGTTGACATGCCTGGGCCAGATCCCCTTCTTGAAAAGAACCGCTTTTCTTTCTATGCGGTTCATCTCCAAGGTCCAATCCCTGCATCTGAGAAGCAGCACCACTCCCACCAAGAGCATTCCGGAGCTTGCTACTGTAACCAAGCCCCGGCTGAAGGGGTCTGACCAGGTGACACCCTGGAAGATTCCCGCCGAGGCTGAAAGGGCCACCAATGCTATTGCAGCCAGAGCTCCTCCCAGCCCCAAGCCCCAGCCCGGGTCTTCCTGAACCGTGAGTTTTTCAGGCGACTCGTGAACCAGCATCCGGCCTGCCCCTGGGCCTCTCTGGGATTGGTTTCCCAGCGGCTGCGAAAGAAAAGAATCATAAATTGCCATCCTAGCACTGACCATCATGTTACCCCAAAGCCTGTGAGATTGGGAAATGGGCAGGGGGAGATGACCCGGAGCGCTGACCCGACAAGGACCAAGGCGGATTGCAAGGCATGCAGGCCTGGGCCCACCAGCAAGGTGTGGGCGGCTCTTGACCCTGCTGCAATAGGTGTTTCAATAGAGGATATAAGGGCCTGGGAAGGGCCTGAGACCACTCAACAGGAGGCATGCCATGGCTTACACTTGCAAGAACTGTGGAGCAATAGCCGATGAGCCAGGACACCTTTGCAACCCCTGCGGGGACGAGACAGAGTGCAGCTTCTGCGGCACCCCCAAGGTGAGCCCGCAACACGTCTGCAGCGGGAAACTGGGGGCCATGCAATACTTCTGCGAGAGTTGCGGAAGGGTTGCCACAAGCTCACAGCATCTCTGCAAACCCAAGGCCATCCCCTAAAATGGCCCAGGATTCCTGGGCCTGGAAAGAGCCCGTTGTCTTGACTTGGCACCACATTCCCGAGAATGGAGACAGAAGGGCCGGGGTGAGATCCCCCGGCTTTTTTTGTCTGGTGGGAAGCAGATGTTTTTGGTATGCTCCAGCTCCATGGAAAACAGCCCCCCGAGTAGGAAACTGGAAGGCCACAGAGAGAGGCTCAGGCGGAAGTTCCTGGAGCGGGGGATTGATGCCCTCACAGATGAGGAACTCCTGGAGCTTCTCCTTACCCTAGGCACCCCAAGGCGGGACTGCAAGCCCATGGCTCGGGCAGCCATCCAACGTTTTGGAAGCTTGAGGCAGGTCCTGGAAGCGCCCTCCGAACAGCTGCTCGACATACCAGGCATCGGCCAGAGAAACTCCTTGGCACTCAAGCTGGTGCACGGTGTAGCCAGGAGATTCCTGGAAGACCGGCTGGAGGGAATGCCTTACAGGTTCGGCTCCTCCCAGGAGGTCTTCGACTACCTGTATCACAGCATGAGGGACCTCAAGAGGGAGACCTTCAAGGTGCTCTTCCTGGACAGCCAGAACCGCATTTTGAGGGTGGAGGACATGTTCCAGGGCACCCTTACCTCCAGCGCCGTGTACCCCAGGGAAGTGATCCGCAGGGCCCTGGAGGTGCATGCAGCAGGGATTGTAGCGGCTCACAACCATCCCTCAGGGGATCCAAGACCCTCCCAGGAGGATCTGCGCATTACAAGGGACCTTGTAATGGCCGCAAGGGTGATGGGGATCCGGGTGCTGGACCACTTGATAATAGGTGAAGGAACGTACAGCAGTCTGGCAGACCTGGGGCACGTGGGGCGCTTCCAAGAGGAAATGGACAAAAGGGGCTTCTTCTGACCCGGATGATCCAGCTCGGGTGGAAAACCCAGCCCGGATTTTTAGCCAAGGCAAAGCCGCATGGAGACTCAGCCCCCCCGCCACGGGGACACTGCAGGACTTGCTGGTTTGGAACCCTTGTCTCGGGTAATACCAGACAGGGAGTGCCCCGGAGAGAGTCATTTAATTCAACTAAATCAAATAGTTAGCCTGTATTATCCGCAGATGGCCAAGATTGCAGGCCGGTCAAGCCTTCCCCTGAGATGCCTGCCTGGATCCTGCCGGGCAGTTTCCCCTTGACAATGGACTCTGCCTGAATATGATGAATGAACGTTTGTTCGGAATCTCACCCTCGTGGGTTTCCCTACTTCCACTTCTTGGGAGAGGCTTGCGGTGCAGGTCGAATCCAAGGTAAAAGACCGCCAGCTCATCGACGAGAAACGCAGGCAAATAATCGAGGGAGCGATCAGGGTCTTCAAGGAGAAGGGCTACCACAAGGCCACTGTCCGGGAGATTGCGGAGGAGGCCGGGATAGGGCTTGGAAGCATCTACGATTATGTGAAGAGCAAAGACGACATTCTCTACCTTTTCTTCGAGAATTACTGCAACTCCTTCTACGGGAAGCTCAAGGCACAAGGCCCGCCCTGCCAAGACCCCCTCTCTAGACTGGAGTATACCTACAGGGTTTTTGTGGAAAGCGCCATGGAGCTGGAAGACCAGGTGATGCTGGCTTACACCCAGGCCAAGTACGTGAGGGCCGACTACCTCAAGATCATCCTCCAGAGGGAGTCAGAGATCGTGGAGTTCTTCCAAAGGATCATAGAGGAAGCCCTAGATGGGGCATGGGGCATGGATCCCTTTATGGAGGCCAATTTTCTCGTGTACAGCGGAGTTTTTGGCGTGATAAGACGCTGGATCCTAAGACCGCGTTACACTCGCAAGCAGGTCATAGACTACTTGGTAAAGGCCCAGGCAGGAGGGCTCGTAAAGAGGATCAGGGCTCTGAGACAGGGTCAGGAGGCACTTGGATGAGGGAGATAAGTGCACAGAGGGTGACTGAGGTGGTGAGCCAGCTTTTCATGGAGGCCAATACTGATCTCGGGGAGGATGTCCTGAGAGCCCTCCAGAAGGCTAGGGAACAGGAGGAATCCCCTGCGGCCCGGGAAGTACTAGAGGAAATCTTGGAGAACGCCCGGATTGCCAAGGAGGAGCAGGTGCCCATGTGCCAGGACACTGGCCTGGCTGTGGTTTTCGTGGAGTTGGGCCAGGACGTGCATCTGACAGGGGGATATCTCTACGAGGCCATCCAGGAGGGGGTGAGAAGGGGATACAAGCAGGGATATCTTCGAAAGTCAGCTTGTCATCCTTTCAGTAGGATTAACACGGGTGACAACACCCCGGCCATCATCCATCTGGATCTGGTGCCGGGGGATCGTCTCAGGATCTTGGCAGTGCCCAAGGGAGGAGGCAGCGAAAACATGAGCAGGGTCATGATGCTGACTCCTTCTGTGGGAAAGGCCGGGATCATGGACTACGTGGTAGAGCGGGTGAAGGAGTCCAGTTCCAACCCCTGTCCTCCGGTCATAGTGGGGGTGGGAATAGGGGGTACCTTTGAGAAGGCCGCCATTTTGGCCAAGCGGGCTTTGCTGAGGCCCCTTGGCTCCCCTAACCCGGACCCGGAGTTGAACCAGATGGAGTCCGAGCTGCTTAAGAGGATAAATGACCTGGGCATAGGGCCCCAAGGATATGGGGGAAGGACCACTGCCCTGGGGGTCTTCATTGAGATGGTGCCCTGCCATATAGCGAGTCTGCCTGTGGCGGTGAACCTCCAATGTCATGCCTCACGTCACAAGGAGGCCATTATCTGAGACTGCCCCGGGGCATTGCCCATAGACTCGGGTAAAAGGCCTGGGGGCGTTCCAACTCTAGGGAGAAGAATCATGAGTCAAGTCACAAGGCTTACCACCCCCCTCAGGGATCAGGATGTGGAGCAGCTCCGAATAGGCCAGAAGGTGCTCCTCAACGGGGTTGTGTACACCGCCAGGGACGCAGCCCACAAGAGGCTGATGGATCTGATCCAGGCGGGAAAAGCCTTGCCCATAGAGATCAAAGGACAAGTGATCTACTATGTGGGCCCGAGCCCAGCCAAGCCAGGCCGCCCCATAGGATCTGCAGGACCCACCACCAGCTATCGCATGGACGCATATGCTCCCAAACTCATGGAGCTGGGCCTTAAGGGCATGATAGGTAAAGGGAAGAGGGCCCCGGAGGTGATCCAGGCCATGGTCCGTCACAAGGCCGTGTACTTCGGTGCCACGGGGGGGGCTGGTGCGCTCTTGGCCCGCTCGGTCCTGGAGGCTGAAATAGTGGCTTACGAGGACCTGGGCCCTGAGGCCATCCGCAGGCTGGTGGTGAAAGACCTGCCCCTGATGGTGGTCAACGACGTTTTGGGCCACGACCTGTACGAGGAAGGGGTTCGAAGGTACGCCAGGGGATAAGGTTCCTGCATTTTCCCAAAAGGGGCGGGGTCAGGCCCGTACAGGGGATAGCTACGGCCCGGGCTTTTTCTGGGATCCGGGGCAACAGCAATGCTTGGCCCAAGGGAAATGTAGGATCTCAGAGAAAAGGGGTCTCGGGAGAGCTTGGAGAGGGGCTCGAATAATCTCAGGGAAGGAGGGTTGGGGGGATGCGTTACCGGTGGGATCTGGGGTTTGTGGCATGGCTACTCATGCGCGTCTCAGGGGTCCTCATAGTCCTGTTCCTCTTGATGCATCTTTTTGTGCTGAGCCATCTGGGGCTGGGCAAGGAGGCCTTTGAGGGGTTTTTCTTTGTGAGGCTGGCGGATCAGCCCATAAACAAGCTCCTGGAGCTGGGGCTTATAGGATGCCTGATCTTCCACGGTTTGAACGGTATCCGCATATGTCTGGTGGATTTTGCAGGTGGGGTCTTTGTCCAGAAAAAACTCTTCTGGGCGGCGATGGGCACAGGTGCGGCAATCTTTGTGGCAGCCGCCATTCCCATTCTTTCCCATTTGTGATGGAGGAAATGTCATGAGGGCTGATCAGGGAATCCAGAGCGGGGGTGCCATCCACTGGCTCCTGCAAAGGGTGACCGGGATATGCCTGGTGGTGCTCATAGCAGTCCACACGGTCATCGCGCACTATACGGTGCCCCAAGGGGGGCTCAGCTACGAGTGGGTGGCCAGCAGGATGGCCTACCCACTGTGGAAACTCTTCTACCTACTGTTTCTCCTCTTGTGCATATACCACGGGTTGAACGGCATTTGGATGATTACCCAGGACTACGTGCACAAGGGAGGCTGGAGAGTGGCCATCCTGGGGGCTTTGCTCATGCTGGGGCTGTTGATGGCCAGCCTGGGGGGGCTGACCATCATTCCCTTCGGGATCAGGGCCTGAGGCAGAGGGGAGCTGGAGCTTATTGACTTCCAGCCTCCTGGATGAAAAGGGGGGGAAATGGGACAGATCGAAGTCCATCGTCATGATGTTGTTATAGTGGGGGCGGGGCTGGCCGGACTTTTTGCTGGGCTTTACACCAGCCGAGAGTTTGACACGGCCGTGGTGAGCAAGGTTTACCCCATCCGCTCCCACTCAGGAGCTGCCCAAGGGGGTTGTGCCGCATCCCTTGGGAACATGATGGAGGACAGATGGGAATGGCACATGTATGACACCGTGCGGGGCAGCGACTACCTGGGGGATCAGGATGCCCAGGAGATCCTCTGCAGGGAGGCCCCTTTGGTGATTTACGAGTGCGAACACCTGGGGGTTCCCTTCTCCCGCACCCCAGAGGGGAAGATCTCCCAGAGACCCTTTGGAGGGCACTTCAGCGACTTTGGGAAAGGTCCTCAGAAAAGGGCTTGCCATGCAGCGGATCGCACAGGGCATGTTCAGCTTCATACCCTGTACGAAACCTGCCTCAAGCAGGATGTACGTTTCTACAGTGAATTTTTCACGTTGCAACTGATATTCACCCAGAACGGAGCCTGCAGGGGAATTGTTGCATGGGACCTGAGGCGTGGAGGTTTTCATGTGTTCCACGCCAAGGCCGTGCTCCTGGCCACTGGAGGCTATGCCAGGGCCTGGAAGGTGACCTCCAATTCCCATGCCAATACCGGCGACGGCCTGAGCCTGGTGCTCAGGTCCGGGCTCCCACTGGAGGACATGGAATTCGTCCAGTTCCACCCAACCGGGCTGTACCCTTCCGGGATCCTGGTGACAGAGGGGGCCAGAGGGGAAGGCGGGTACCTCCTCAATGACAAGGGTGAGAGATTCATGGAGCGCTACGCCCCACAAAAGATGGAGCTGGCCCCAAGGGACGTGGTCTCCAGATCCATTCAGACGGAGATAGACGAGGGGCGAGGCATCGGCGGCGAGAATCTTGTGCACCTGGATGTGCGTCACCTGGGAGAGGCCAAGATCATGGAAGCCTTGCCCCAGATCCACGAGCTGGCCCTCAAGTTCACAGGAGTGGACTGCAGAAAAGAGCCCATACCCATTCTTCCCACAGCTCATTATTCCATGGGAGGAATCCCCACAGACACCGACACCCGAGTGCTCAGAAACAGCGCCGGAGAAATAGTGGAGGGGCTCTTTGCAGCAGGGGAGTGTGCTTGTGTCTCAACCCATGGGGCCAATCGTCTAGGTACCAACTCCACCTTGGAATGCTGCGTTTTCGGCAGAAGGGCGGGTATATCCATGCTGAGGTACCTGAGGGAGGATCCTTGCCTGCCAGATCTGCCCCAGGATGCTGCGGAGCAGGCCAGGCAAAGGGTGGAGGGCCTGCTGGAGGCCAAGGGGAGCGAGTCTGCAGCCCGGATCCGGGAGATACTTCAGAAGACCATGACCGAGAAAATGGGCATCTTCAGGCGGGAAGAGACCATGAAGGAGTGTTTGGCAACAATCAAGGAGCTCCAGGAGAGGTACAAGAAAATAGGGCTTCAGGACAGGGGTTGGGTGTTCAACACCGAACTCATGGAGGCCATCGAGCTAGGGAGCATGCTGGACTTCGTGGAGCCCATCGTGGTAGGGGCCATAGCCCGAAAAGAGAGCCGGGGAGCGCACTTCAGAAAGGATTACCCCCGCAGAGATGACCAGAGGTGGCTGAAGCACACCCTTGCCTGGAAGGAAGCTGACTCCATCAGGCTGGATTACAAACCCGTGGTGATAACCAGGTTTCAGCCCGAGGAGAGGAAATATTGATTCCAAGCCCATGCAGGAGGGGCCGGATAGGCCCCAGCCTTCCTGGAGGATTGAGATGATCAGAACATTCAGGATCTTCAGATTCAACCCCGAGCAGGACAAGGAACCCCGATACCGGGAATACCAGGTGGAATGTCCCAAGGGCTCCACTGTGCTGGATGCCCTAAACGAGATCAAATGGCGCCACGACGGCACACTTTCTTACAGACGCTCTTGCCGCCACGGGATATGCGGCTCCTGCGCCATGACCATAAACGGAAAGAACAACCTGGCCTGCGAGTCCCAGGTGGACACCCTAAAGGGCGTGATCTGGGTGGAGCCCCTGAGGTCCTTCCCCATAATCAAGGACCTCATAGTGGACATGGAGCCCTTCTATGAAAGGCTAAAGGCGGTGAAACCCTATTTCATGGCCGGCACTCCCCCCACAGACAAAGAGAGGCTTCAAAGTCCGGAGCAAAGAAAGCTCCTGGACGGCTCTTACGAATGCATACTTTGCGGCTGTTGCACCTCCTCCTGCCCTTCATACTGGGCCGACAAAGACTTCCTGGGCCCTGCGGCCCTCCTCAAGGCGTACAGGTTTGTTTTCGACTCCCGAGACGAGGGCGCCCAGGAACGTCTCGTGGTCTTGGACAACAAACACGGGCTCTGGAGGTGCCATACCATATTCAACTGCGCAGAGGCCTGCCCCAAGGGCCTGAATCCTACCTGGGCCATCGGGAAGCTGAAACAGAAGGTGATAAAGGAGAAGTTCTGAGCAATCATGCAAGGCCCATAAAGGAGACGGCGGTCGGATCCATGAATATCCACGAGTACCAGGCCAAGGAGATCTTGAAGAACTACGGTGTCAAGACCCCCCGGGGCAAGGTGGTCAGAACCTGCCAGGAGGCGGTGGAGGCTGCCAAGCAACTGGGTGGAAACGGGTGGGTTCTCAAGGCCCAGATCCATGCGGGGGGGAGGGGCAAGGCAGGGGGGATAAGAAAGGCGGCCACCCTGGAGGAGGTGGAGCAGAAGGCCTCCTCCTTCCTGGGGAAAAAACTCCTCACCCCGCAGACAGGCCCCGAAGGCAAAGTAGTGCGAAAGCTTCTGGTGGAAGAGCAGGTGGGCATAGCGGCCGAGCTTTACGCAGGGGTCGTGCTGGACAGATCCCTGGGCCAAGCAGTGCTTCTTGCCAGTGCGGCCGGGGGTATGGAGATAGAAACCCTCGCCTTGGAGAGACCCCAGGCCATATGTAGGCAGAGGTTGGAACCCTGGGGGGAGCTTCCCAGCCACCGAGCCAGGCTGGTCTCCTTTGAGCTGGGCGTTACCGGGGACACAAGGCCCAGGCTGCAGGAAACCCTGCAAGCGCTTTGCAGGGCTTTTCACCAGGAAGACTGCACTTTGGCCGAGATAAACCCTCTGGTTATAACAACCTCTGGGGAAGTGCTGGCCCTGGACGCCAAGATGAACCTGGACGACAACGCAGGTTTCAGACACCCTGCTTGGTCAGATCTGAGGGATCTTGACGAGGAAGACCCCATGGAGCTGGAAGCCGCCCGCTACGGGCTGAGCTACGTAAAACTGGACGGCACCATCGGCTGCATGGTCAACGGGGCTGGCCTGGCCATGGCCACCATGGACTTCATAAAGGAGATGGGGGGCCAGCCAGCCAATTTCCTGGACGTAGGCGGCGGGGTCAGCCAGGAGGCAGTGGCCCAGGCTTTCCGGATCCTCCTGCAGGAGCCCAGGGTAAGAGTGGTGATGGTGAACATCTTCGGCGGGATAGTGAGGGGGGACGTGATAGCCAGGGGTATCACCTCAGCCGCTTCCCAAATGGAGGTGCGTGTGCCCCTGGTGGTGCGTCTGGCAGGCACCCATGCCCAGGAAGGCAAGCAGATATTGCTCCAAAGCGGGCTGAGCATAAGGGTGGCCGACAGCATGAGGGAGGCGGCGCAGATTGCGGTCAGCCTGGGGAGGGCCTGATGGGGATTCTGGTGGATGAGATGAGCCGGGTGGTGGTGCATGGGATAACCGGAAAGGAGGGCAGCTTCCACGCCAGGCAATGTATCCAGTACGGCACCAAGGTGGTGGCCGGAGTGACCCCGGGGAAAGGGGGCAGCCTCTGGGAAGGGATTCCGGTATTCGACACTGTTGCCCGGGCAGTGAGAGAAACTGCTGCCAACACCTCCTTGATATTCGTGCCGGCACCTTTTGCAGCGGATTCGATTCTGGAGGCCATTGATCAGGGCGTGGCGCTCATAGTTTGCATCACCGAGGGTATACCGGCCAGGGACATGCTCCAGGTGAGGGCTGCCTTGAAGGGCTCGGGCAGCAGGCTCATAGGGCCCAACTGCCCGGGGGTCATCTCGCCCGGCAAGGCCAAGGTGGGGATCATGCCTGGGGCCATTTTCCAGCAAGGCTCCGTGGGGGTAGTCTCCAGAAGCGGTACCCTGACCTATGAGGTAGTGGAGCACTTGACCCGGATGGGTCTGGGTCAGTCCTCCTGCGTGGGCATAGGAGGCGACCCCATAGTGGGCAGCTCCTTTGTGGACATCTTGAAGCTTTTCGCCGAGGACCCTGGGACCAGCTCGGTGGTGCTGATCGGGGAGATCGGCGGCACCGCGGAGGAAGAGGCTGCCAGGCTGGTAAGGGAAGGTTTCCCCAAGCCGGTTGCGGCCTTCATAGCAGGACAGAGTGCCCCGGCGGGTAAACGCATGGGGCATGCGGGAGCCATCATCTCAGGAGGAAGAGGCACAGCGCTGGAGAAGATGCGGGCCTTGGAAGAGGCTGGAATAGCAGTTGCCAGGACTCCTGACAAGATTGCCGAGCTGGTCCGAGAGGCTCGCACCTGAGGGGCTCAAGGGAGGTGGGAGATGGAATTGGAAGAGCATTACCAGAAGCTGAGGGCCATGAATGCGCAGGCCGAGCTGGGGGGAGGGGCAGAGCGCATAGAGGCCCAGCACGCCAAGGGGAAGCTCACGGCCAGGGAGAGGATCCAGAAACTCCTGGATCCCGGCAGCTTCGAGGAGTTTGACAAGTTCGTGGTGCATAGATGCCACGAGTTCGGGATGGAGAAAAAGCGGATCCTGGGAGACGGGGTGGTAACTGGCCATGGCCGGATAAACGGAAGGCCGGTTTTTGTTTTCTCCCAGGACTTCACGGTGTTTGGAGGATCCCTGAGCGGGCCCTTCGGGGAGAAGGTTTGCAAGATCATGGACCTGGCCGTGAAATCCGGCTGCCCCGTCATCGGACTCAACGACTCAGGAGGGGCCAGGATCCAGGAGGGGGTGGTGAGCCTGGCCAGCTACGGGGACATTTTTTTGAGAAACGTCCTGTGCTCCGGAGTGATCCCCCAGATATCGGCCATCATGGGCCCTTGCGCCGGAGGGGCCGTATATTCACCGGCCCTGACGGATTTCATCCTAATGGTCGACAAGACCAGCTATTTGCACATAACCGGGCCAGAGGTGCTAAAGGCGGTCACCCACAGGGAGGTCTCCAGCGAGGAACTTGGAGGGGCCAAGGTGCATACCCAGAGAAGTGGGGTGGCCCACTTCGTGGATCCTGATGACGACTCCTGCCTGAGGCGCATAAGGGAGTTGTTGGGCTTTCTGCCTCAGAACTACAGGGAGCGGCCCCCATCGGTGAGTCCCAAGGACGATCCTGAACGGGAGGAAGAGGCCCTTCAGAGCATGATTCCAGCAAACCCGAGAAAACCTTACGATATCAAGTCAGTGATTCGGGCAGTGGTGGACGAGGGTTACTTCTTCGAGGTGCATGAGCAGTACGCCCGCAACATGGTGGTGGGATTTGCCAGGCTAAACGGCCACCCGGTGGGGATTGTGGCCAACCAGCCCATGCACCTGGCAGGGTGCATAGATGTGGATGCCTCCCTGAAATGCTCAAGGTTTGTGCGAACCTGTGATTGCTTCAACGTGCCCCTTGTGACTTTCGTGGATGTGCCAGGGTTCCTTCCTGCCATAGACCAGGAGGAGAGGGGCATCATAAAACATGGAGCCAAGATCATCTTTGCCTATTCGGAGGCCACGGTCCCCAAGGTCACGGTGATCACCCGCAAGGCCTATGGAGGAGCCTATGACGTCATGTCCAGCAAGCACCTCAGGGGAGACATAAACTACGCGTACCCCACAGCCGAGATAGCGGTCATGGGCCCCGAGGGTGCGGTGAACATAATCTTCAGGCGGGAGATCCAAAGCGCCCAGGACCCTGAAAAAGAAAGGGAGCGCCTGGTAAGAGAGTACAGGGAGACCATAGCCACCCCATACTTGGCTGCCTCCCTGGGCTACATAGACGAGATCATAGAGCCACGCCAAACCAGAAGAAAGCTCATAAGGGCTTTGGAGCTCCTGAGGGAAAAGGAAGACATCAGGCCAAAAAGAAAGCATGCCAACATTCCCCTCTGAAGGAAGCGGCTGGGGGGGGGACGGCAAGGAAAGAGGTGCAGGCCATGTTCGACGAGAGGGCTCTGGAGGAACTGAAGGAAGCCGCCAGGATGTGGGAGGAGTCCATAGCCGCGTCTTTGAGCAAGCGTCCCGAACGCAAGCCGGCCTTTGTGAACACTTCAGGAATCCCCATCCAGAGGGTTTACCTGCCCTGCCATGTGCAGGGCCTGGATTACCAGAGGGACCTGGGTTTCCCGGGGAACTTTCCATTCACCCGAGGGGTGCAGCCCACCATGTACAGGGGTCAGCTCTGGACCATGAGGCAGTACGCGGGCTTCGGCACAGCCGAAGAGTCCAACAGGCGCTACCGTTACCTGCTGGAGCAAGGACAGACGGGCCTGAGCGTCGCCTTTGATCTCCCTACACAGATAGGCTATGACTCGGATCATCCAAGCGCCTTCGGGGAAGTGGGCAAGGTGGGGGTAGCCATAGACTCCATCCAGGATATGAGGATACTTTTCGAAGGGATCCCTTTGGAGAAGGTGAGTACCTCCATGACCATCAATGCCCCTGCTGCCATACTTCTGGCCATGTACATGGCGGTGGCTCAGGAGCAGGGAATCCGTGGGGAGCAGCTCAACGGAACCATCCAGAACGACATACTCAAGGAGTACACCTCCAGGGGAACCTACATATTCCCGCCTGGGCCCTCCATGAGGATAGTGACAGACATCTTTTCCTTCTGTTCCAAAGAAGTGCCCAACTGGAACACTATCAGCATCAGCGGGTACCACATGCGGGAAGCAGGCTGCACCGCCGTGCAGGAAGTGGCCTTCACCCTGGCCAATGGCATAGCCTATGTGGAGGCTGGCCTGAAGGCTGGCCTGGACGTGGACCAATTCGGACCCAGGCTGGCTTTCTTCTTCTGCTGCCATCTGGACTTTTTCGAGGAGGTGGCCAAGTTCAGGGCTGCCAGGAGGCTGTGGGCCAGGATCATGAGGGAGAGATTCAAGGCCAAGAACCCCCGCTCCTGGATGCTGCGTTTTCACACCCAGACGGCTGGCTGCACGCTCACGGCCCAGCAGCCCAAAAACAACATAGTGAGGGTGGCCTATCAGGCCATGGCTGCAGTGCTGGGAGGGACTCAATCCCTCCACACCAACTCCATGGACGAAGCCCTGGCCCTGCCCACAGAGGAGGCTGTTCAGATAGCCCTTCGCACCCAGCAGCTTCTGGCCCACGAGTTCGGGGTGGCAGACACCGTGGACCCCATGGGCGGATCCTTTTATGTGGAAAGTCTCACCAACGAGATAGAAGAAAGGGCCATGGATTACATCCGCAGGATAGATGAGATGGGGGGATCCCCCAGAGCCATAGAAATGGGCTTCATCCAGAAGGAGATCCAGGAGGCCGCATACACTTATCAGAAGGAGATAGAAAGCGCAGAGCGGGTGGTGGTGGGGGTGAACCGCTTCCAGGTGCAGGAGCCCCCCTTCAAAGGGATCCTGAGAGTTGATCCTGCGGTCAGGCAGAGGCAGGTGGAAAGACTGGAGAGAATCAGAAAGCAAAGGCATGCCGGGAATGTGGGCCGGGCGCTGGAAAGCCTCCGAAGGGCAGCCCAGGGCACTGAGAACATCCTGCCACATATCCTGGAGGCTGTTAAGGCTCAGGCCACCCTTGGGGAGATCTGCGAGGTCTTGAGGGATGTTTTCGGGGAGTACCAGGCATCGGTAAGCATTTGAGGAGGGCAAGCCATGACGGCTTCAAGAAGGATCAGGGTTCTTGTGGCAAAGCCGGGCTTGGACGGGCATGACCGGGGAGCAAAGGTGCTGGCCAGGGCACTGAGGGATGCGGGCATGGAGGTGATCTATACCGGCATAAGGCAGAGCCCGGAACAGGTGGTAAATGCTGTGATACAGGAAGACGTGGATGTGCTTTGCCTGAGCAGCCTCTCAGGTGCCCACGACTACCTGTTTCCTCGAATAATGGAGCTGCTAAGGGAAAAAAGCGTCCCAGACGTGCTGGTCTTGGGAGGCGGCATAATACCGGAGGAGGATATCCCGGCTCTAAAGGAGGCGGGAATAGCGGGCATTTTTGGCCCGGGTTCCTTCACCAAGGACATAGTGGGCTTCATCCAGGAAAACGTAAGGCAGAGGCCCTAAGTTGCACTCCTCAAGAGCAGTCCCAGGTAGGAGCAAGGAGGGGGACCAGGGATCAGGGTATTTCAGGGAAATCCGCTGGCTTGAGTGATTCCGCCCCCCCCAACCAGCCAGAACAAGGAGAAGGGCATGAAGATACTGCACATAGACCACATAGGGGTGGCTTCCAAGGACATGAAGGCTGCTTTGGAATTCTTCGTTGAGAAACTGGGTCTGGAATCCATGGGCTTCGAGACCGTGGAGGAACAAGCCGTGAGAGTGGCCTTTCTGCCCTTGGGAGAGGGGGAGATCGAGATCCTGGAGTCCACCCGACCGGACGGGCCTGTGGCCAAGTTTATTGAGAGCAAGGGGGAAGGGGTACAGCACATAGCCCTCAGGGTGGATGACCTGGAGGCTGCACTGGAGGAGCTCAAGGCCAAGGGGGTAAGGCTCATAGACGAAAAGCCCAGAAGGGGAGCCGGTGGGGCCCGAATAGCCTTTATCCATCCCAAAGAGACCCACGGGGTCCTCTTGGAGCTCTGCCAAAGGGAGAGATAGGCGGCCTGGACAGCTTTCAGGAGGGAAAAAGAAATGGGCAGGCTAGCGCTTGAGGGAATTCGGGTTCTGGATCTCTCCAGGGCCTTGGCAGGTCCCTATTGCACCATGATGCTGGGGGATATGGGGGCAGAGATCATCAAAGTGGAAATGCCCAAAGTGGGTGATGAGGCCCGTCACTACGGCCCGCCCTTTCAGGAGGGGGAGAGCAGCTATTTTCTGAGTGTGAACAGGAACAAGCGAAGTATCACGTTGAACCTCAAGTCCGAAAAGGGAAAGGAAATCCTCAGGGAATTGGCCAAGAACTCGGATGTGCTGGTGGAAAACTTCAGGCCGGGCACCATGGAGGACCTGGGGCTTGGTTACCAAAGCCTGAGGAATCTGCAGCCCAGACTTGTGTACTGTGCCATCACGGGCTTCGGGAGCTCGGGTCCGGAAGCCCAGAGGCCAGGATATGACCTCATAGCCCAAGGCATGGGAGGCATAATGAGCGTGACAGGTCCCCCAGAGGGGCCTCCTTACAGGGTTGGCATAGCTCAGGCCGACATCGTGGCAGGCATGTTCGCTGCATACGGGATAATGGTGGCCCTCTTCCACAGGGAGCGCACCGGGGAGGGGCAGCGTCTCGAAACCTCTCTTTTCCAGGGACAGCTGGCTCAGCTCACTTTCCAAGCCGGCAGATATTTTGCCCTGGGGGTTTCCCCCAAGCCCCAGGGGAACCAGCATCCTCTTATAGCCCCTTACGAGAGCTTCCGCACCAAAGACGGGCACATCAACATTGCCGTGGGAAACAACGCCCTGTGGTCCACTTTCTGCAAGGTCCTGGGGATGGAGGATTACGAGAAGGATCCCAGGCTCGAGACCAATCCCAAGAGGGTGGAAAACCGCCCCTTCCTTGTCCAAGTCATCGAGGAGCGCACCACCAGGTACACAAGCCGGGAGTTAAGGGATATTCTGGACAAGGCCGGGATTCCCAACGGTCCTGTGTGGACAATAGGGGAAGCCCTGAGCGCCCCCCAAACCCTGGCTCTGGGCATGGTAGAGGAGCTGGAGCACCCCAAGGCCGGGCGGATAAAGGTGACAGGGGTTCCCATCCAGTTGGAGGCAAGCCCTGGCTCTGTTAGAATACCACCCCCCCTGCTGGGCCAACACACCCGTGAAATCCTCCAGGAACTGCTGGGGATGGGGGATGAGGAGATTGGCCAGCTCAGGGATCAGGGAGTAATCTGAAAGCAGTCTCTGATCTCAGCCCAAGAATAGGATGGGTTCCCCGAGGCTCGGGGGCCCGGAGGAGGTATTGTGGCTAAAGCCTATTGGTGTCTTCTCTGGGAGGTGGATCTCTCCTCCAGGCAGGGAAAACTCCTGGAGATTTCAGATGCAGAACTCAGGCATTACCTGGGAGGAAGCGGCATCGGGGCCAGGATCTTGCTGGAGGAGCTGGACAGCTCCATGGCCCCGCTGGAGTCTTCAAGCCCGCTTCTTGTCATGGCCGGGCTTCTGACCGGAAGCGCAGCCCCAACCGCCTGCCGCACAGTTCTTTGCGCCAGGTCCCCCCTTACAGGCATCTGGGGGGAGTCCACAGCAGGGGGCTACTTTGGGGCTGCTCTTAAGGCCACCGGGGTGGACGGCCTCCTGATCCGTGGCAGGGCGGACGTTCCTGTGTACCTCTGGATAACCAAAGGGAAGGTGGAGATCAGGGAGGCTGGACACCTTTGGGGGCTGGACACCTTTGAGGTGGAGCAAAGGCTGCGCGGGGAAACCGACCCCAGGGCTCAAGTGGCAGCCATAGGACCGGCAGGGGAGAGTCTTGCCAGGATATCCTCTGTGATCTTCGAAGGCAGACATGCTAGGGCAGCTGGCCGCTGCGGTTTCGGGGCCCTTATGGGTTCCAAGAACCTCAAGGCACTTGTGGTGAGAGGGGTGGGCAAGCTTGCTGCCCATGACCCTGAGGCGCTCAGGCTCCTCCTCAAGGAACAAATCCCAAAGATACAGAAGGGAGCTGCGGGACTTACCAGGTTCGGGACCCCCGGGGGGGTTGAGGCTGTTGAGGCCCACGGAGATCTCCCCATTCAAAACTGGCGAGGGGGCTCCTGGCAGGAGGGGGCCAGGGCCACCTGCGCCCAGAGCAACCTGCCCAGGTACCTCACCGGGCACTACGCCTGCTTTGGATGCCCCATCAGATGCGGCAAGAGCATCCGGATCCAGAAGGACTCCAATGTTGTTGTGGATTCGCACCAACCCGAGTATGAGACAGTGGGCGGGTTCGGGGGGAACCTTCTTAACTCCGATTTTGAAACCATCGCCTTGGCCAATGAGAAATGCAACCGTTACGGCCTGGACACCATCTCGGCCAGTGCGGCCGTTGCCTTTGCCATGGAGTGCTTCGAGAAGGGTTTGCTCACAAAAAGGGACACAGAAGGACTGGAACTCAGGTGGGGGGAGCCCAGAGCAATCCTTACCCTGGTGGATTGGATGGGGAAGGCTCAGGGACTGGGGGCACTCCTGGCCCAGGGAACCAGGGAGGCTGCCCGTGTGCTTGGGGGCCTGGCCCATGAATTCCGAACTGATGTGAAGGGCCTGGAGATGGCTTACCACGATCCCAGAGCCTTCACCTGCATGGCGGCCAATTACGCCACGGCCAACAGGGGGGCGTGTCACCTTGAGTCTTTGAGCTATTTCCTGGGCCGGGGCATTCCACTGGCCGACATGGGCTACACAGAACCCCCGGATCCCCATGAAGACCAGGGCAAGGCCAGAATCGCCTTTGATTTGCAAAACTACATGAGCGTTTACAATCCCCTGGGCTTGTGCAAGTTCCTCTTTGTGGGCAGGGTGGGGCCAAGTACCATAGCCAGGTGGGTGGAGCTTGTGACCGGATGGGAAATGGACCAGGAGGAACTGCTCCTCACAGGAGAAAGGATATTCAACCTGAAGCGCATGTACAATGTGAAGCTTGGAGTCAGTAGGAAGGACGACGCGCTTCCCCCCAGGTTCTTGAGCCAACCCAGGCCAGAGGGCAGGGCCAAAGGGGTTTTGCCCCACCTGGGGAGCATGCTCCACGAGTATTACTGCCTCAGGGGCTGGAGCCAGGAAGGAATCCCGGGCAGGGAGAAACTCCAGGAGCTTGGGCTGGGGTGGACACTGGGGTGAAGGCAAGAAAAATGATCCGGATCCAGCTTCATGGACACCTTTGGAGATACCTCTCCCGGGATGAGGCCCAGGTGGAAGTACCCTGGCTACAGGGCAAGAAACTAGCCCAAATACTGAAAGAGTTGGGGATTCCCCAAGACCAGGTGATGCTGGCCCTGGTACACGGCAGACCCTTTCCCCTACAGGCTCAGCCCCAGCCGGGTGAGACCATAGAACTCCTGCCTGTCATAGACGGTGGATAAAGGCTGAGCTCCGGGAACTGAAAAAAACCGGCACTTATTCTGGCCCGGCCACTTCCTGGGCAGAGGCCAGGGCGCACTGAAGAAGCACATTGGCACCGGCCTCGCAGTCTTCCCAGCTTGTATTTTCAGACTCCACGTGGCTTCTACCTCCTATGCTGGGCACGAAAATCATGGCAGTGGGGGCAACCATTGCCATGTAGCTGGCGTCATGGCCGGCACCGCTTAGCATGTCGTGGGTCTTGTAGCCAAGCTCCTGAGCCTTTTTCCGAACCCCCTGGACCAGTCTGGGGTCGAATTCCACGTGATCCACCCTCCAAACCACCTCTGTTTGCACTGAGCAGCCTCTTCGGGAGGCCGTTTCCCTAAACCCCATTTCCATCTTCTCCCAGGCCTCAAGGGCAAGCTGATCCTCCCAGGAGCGTATGTCTACTGTGAATTGGACCCTTCCGGGAATGATGTTGGGGGAGTCGGGATGGTTCTGTATCCGTCCCACAGTGGCCACCAATCGGCCCCCGGTTTCTCTTGCCACCCTCTCAACATGCAGGATCATCTCCGAGGCCGCACACAGGGCATCATGGCGGCCCTCCATGGGGGTTGGACCCACCTGGTTGCTCTCCCCATGTACTAGCACCCTATACCAGTGGATACAGACTATTCCCCTAAGCACTCCGATGGGGACGCCCATCCGCTCCAGGACTGGCCCTTGCTCCACGTGGAGTTCATAGTAGGCGTGCACCGGGAACGCCAGGCATAGGGTCTCACCAAGATACCCAATTCGCCTGAGCTCCTCCTTAACAATGAGGCCTCTTAGATCCTTGCTGCCATAGACCTCCTCCAGTTCCAGTTTCCCTGCCCAGACCCCTGACCCCATCACAGCGGGACTGAACCTAGAGCCTTCCTCGTTGGTCCAATCGCACAAGATGAGGGCTCTGTTGGTCTGGATTCCTCTCTCGCTCAAGGTGCGCAGCACCTCCAGGGCTCCCATGACCCCGAGCACACCGTCGAACCTGCCCCCAAAGGGCTGGGTGTCCAGGTGGGAGCCCATGAGAACCGGGGGGAGCTCCTCGAGCATCCCGGCCCTCTTGCCGAAGATGTTGCCCATCTGGTCCACAGTGACCTGCAGTCCCAGTTGCTTAAGCCAACTCACAAGAAGGTCCCTGGCCTGCCGGTCCTCATCGCTCAAGGCCAGTCTGTGCATGCCTCCAGCCCCTGTGCCCCCTATCCTGGCCATTGCCTCCAGGGACTCCCTCAGTCGCGCTGCGTTTATGCGCAGTTTATCAGGGTGCAATTCTTTCCTCCTTAGTTCTGAGATGTATAAGAGGGTCTGGAACTCAACCTTGGGTCTCCAGGAGTTTTCTTCGTCTCTTCTTGGACATTTCCCACACAATGCACCTTGTGCGGAACTGGCAGTGCACAGAAGGGCTAGAACATTCACAGCCTTGCGGAAGCTCGGGGTCATCGCAGCACAAGTGGCAGTAACCCACTTGGAACTTCTCGCAAAGGGCCATGGCCTCCTGCTCTGGATGCCTCTTGCAACGCATTTGAACCTCCCGGGGGACTTCATGTCTGCAGTTGGCCTTAACCCATGGCCCATTCCCAAGAATAATCCCAAAGGCTTTCCGGGCCAAGAGGGGCTCTTTTCACGGGATCCTGAAATCTTTATTGCGGACTCAGGTGACGGAACATGAAAAAGGCGGCTCCTGCCAGACACAGGCTGGCCCAAAGAAAGTCCAATGTAAGGCTCTGGCGCATGTAAAAAAAGCAGAAGCCCGCAAAGACCAACATGGCCACTATCTCTTGGATCACCTTGAGCTGAGGGAGGGTGAAGTAAGCGCTGCCCAGCCTATTGGCAGGGACCTGAAGACAATACTCAAAAAAGGCTATGCTCCAGCTCAGGGCTATCACCAGAACAAGGGGCTTGGCCCGCATGTCCTTAAGATGCCCGTACCAGGCATAAGTCATGAAAAGATTGGAAAACACTAGCAGCAACACTGGAAGCAGTTTCATTCTCCACCCCACGGCCACTGGCGGATTCCCGGCCCCAACAGAGAAGACCCCGGGGAGCGCATACCCGGGGTCTCTTTTCAAGCCGGATCCCCCAAGAGGGGATGTTCCAAATCATGAAAAGATTCTAGTCAACCTGTGGGCCAAGGTCAATGCCTGGGCAGCTTAAACTCCGCCAGTCGGAGACCTTATAATGCAGGCTAAGGAATCAGGCTATGGCGGCGTCCAGCCCGGCCCCCTTACCACCCGGCCAGGTTTTGCTCCGGTGTGTTCTCCTTGCCTGAGCACCTGCACGCCATTTACGAACACGTGGATGACACCTGTGGCATACCGGTGGGGGACCTCATAGGTTGCATGATCCTGTATCTGGCGTGGATCAAAGACCACCACATCTGCAAAATAACCAGGCTTCAGGATCCCACGCTCCTTGAGCCTCAAGGTGGAGGCAGGCAGGGAGGTGAGTCTCCTTATGGCCTCTTCAAGGGGAATCAGCTTCTCCTCCCTCACATACCTTCCCAGGAGCCTGGCAAAATTCCCGAAGGCCCGAGGGTGCGTATTGAAATTCAGGAAAGGCCCCTCTGCGGAGAAAGAGCCTCCGTCTGAGCCGAAGCTGACCCAGGGAAGCCGGATCTGTTTCCTGAGGTTTTCCTCCGAGATGCTGAACCTGAGCATCTTTACTCCACCTTCCTCTTGCAAGACCAGTTGGCAGAGCGCTTCCTCGGGGCTCATTTCCCACAGTTGGGAAACTTCCAGGAGGGTTTTCCCGGATAGAGGTTTCAGGGAATCCTTGCGAAGATTCAGAAGCAGGATGCCCTGTGGCTCCCTGATCTTGAGCTCCCTCAGGACCCTCTCCCTGGCCGTCTTGGCCCTGAGCCTCCTGAGCATGGCCTCTGTCCCTCCTTTGTGGACCCACCTGGGCAAGAGCACATCCAAGGAAGTGGAGCTGGCAGTATAGGTGTACATGTTGGCAGTTATGGGAATTCCCTCGCCCCTAGCCTTCTCCACAAGGGCTATGGCCTCATCCATCTTGGCCCAGTTTTCCCTCCCGGCTGCCTTGAAGTGATATATCTCGGCCCTAACCCCAGCTTCCCTGGAGATCCTTATCAACTCCTCTATGGCCTCCAGGAGTGCCCCTCCCTCATTGCGCACATGGGACATGTAAAGCCCCCCGTACTTGGCCACCACTTTGGCCAGGGCTATGAGCTCTTCCGTGCTGGAGTAGGCCCCCGGGGTATAGATGAGAGCGCTTCCCAGACCCATGGCACCCTCCTCCATGGCTTGGGCCACCAGGTCGCACATGCGTTGAAGCTCACCGGGAGAAGGCTTCCTGGGGCTCTCCCCCATGACGTAAGTGCGCACTGTTGTGGCCCCAACCAAGGAAGCCACATTGGGGGAGACTCCCTTCTGCACGAGGTGTTCCAGATATTCCCCGAGACTCCTCCAGGGAACGTCGTACCTAAGGCTGCCTTGAGTCCTGAGCAACTCCCTTTTCATGGCCTCAGTGAGCGGGCCCATGGAACGGCCCTCCCCGAACAGCTCCAGGGTCACTCCCTGGCGGATGTCGCTCTGGGAGCCGCCATCCACCAGGAGAGACTCCGTGGCCCAGCTGAGCATGTTTATGAAACCGGGGGCCACGGCCAGTCCCTGGGCCTGGATCTCTTGCAAAGCCCGGCCGTTGAGAACCGGGGACAGCTCAGCGAGCCTGTCGCCCTTAATGCCCAGATCCCCCACCCAGGGAGGGGCCCCTGTCCCGTCGTAGATGAGCCCACCGCGAATCACTGTGTCGTACACAGGTTCCTGGGTTTCCACGGAGGAGCGGAGGGGAAAAAAATCATGCTCTGCCCAAGAGGAAAAGGGAATGCCCCACAGGAGAAATTTCCACAAGATCACCCAGGCTCTTATGCTCAAAAGAGGGCCTTTCACTCTTCCCCCGGCCATGCTTTCCGAACCATTATGGCTGCTAGAGCCCTTGTACACAATGCTCAGAGCCATTGCCTTGACACAAAGCCAAGGGGCGGATAATGTCAACAAAAGGCTCTTGCAGGTATTCCAGGGCCCAGAGCAAGTGGGTTGGTGCCTTGGGCAAGATACTTGGAGCACCCAATGTGAAGGGACGACAAACCCCTTTCTAGAAATTCCCGCACCCAGGAGGAAACTAAGCATGTTAGGTCCTAGGTGGCTGGCCAGGGCCTCTTTTGTGGCGGTCCTTACATTGCTCTTGCTCTGGGGGATGGAAATGGAAGTATTGGCCAGGGCAGGGGCCGGAGGAAGCGCAGGAAGCAGGGGCTCCAGACCTATGTCACCGCCCTCCAGGTCCTATTCTGCACCCTCCCCTTCCCAGCCCTCTCAGCAGCAGCGGCAGTACGCACCCGGTCCACCGGCTGCCTCTCCTTCGCGCAGTCCCTTTTGGCACGGGCTTGCAGGAGGGCTCTTGGGAGGTCTCATCGGCGGGATGCTGTTTAGAAGCCTGGGATTCGCAGGCCCCGGCATGGGCGGCTGGGGAGGCCCCGGCCTTTTTGATCTGATCCTGATCGGAGCCCTGCTTTACGGGATTTACTGGTTTGTGGTGAAAAGGAAGCGAATGGCCTCGGGAGAAGCTTCATATTCTTCATACCAGAGTTCCTCCCAGGCCGCCGAACCCGTCGGGGTGGTGGCCCAGGGGGTCGGGTACCAGGAAGACACAACCGACCAGGATGTTCTGATGGGGCTGAGTTATATCCAGCAGATGGATCCAGGGTTTCGGCTGGAGGGCTTCAAGGAAGAAGCCATGGACATCTTCTTCAAGATCCAGGCCGCTTGGGCTCAAAGGGATATGGCTCAGGCAAGGGAGTTGTTGACAGAGGAGATGTTCATGATCCTCCAGAAGCAGGTGGAAGAGCTGAGAGCCCAGGGCAGGATAAACAGATTGGAGAACGTGGCGGTCAGAGCGGTTGAGCCGGTGGAGGTCTGGCAGGAGTCGGGACAGGATTTCATTACAGTCAGAATCCGGGCCAATCTCCTGGATTACACAGTGGATGAGGCCACAGGCAGATTGGTCTCAGGAAGTGACAGAGATCCGGTCAAGTTCGAGGAGTACTGGACTTTTGCCCGCCGGGTGGGCCCCAACCCGTGGAGGCTTTCGGCCATCAGCCAGGTCTGAACATCACAGTAACACGTCTCCCAACCTGGAGCATTTACAAAGGTGCTGCGGGAGCTCAGAGCTCCAGGCCGACCGGAGGGGCCAATGCTCGTACCACACAGGCCAGGCCGAATGGAAGAATTCTACAAGTTGCAAAGCCTCAGACTGCAGGCCCTGGAGAGCATCCCATGGGATTCATGAAAGGTGCTGTGAGTTTTTCCCGTTTTGTGGTGGATGGGGGGATTCCGCCAAATTACAAGGAGGATTTCCCCGGCAGGATAAGGCGTTTTGGCTTCCGGGAACTGGATGAGCACTCGGATCAGGAACGCTCAGTGGGATGGGTGGAGATGATGGATCCCCTGGATTCAGAGTTCCAAGGGGAAGGTTTCTTCAAGGAGGGGTACATGGCCCTGGGCCTCAGGGTGGACACTAGGGTGGTGCCTGCCAAGGTGCTTCGTCAGCACTCTCTCCTGGCCCAGAGGGAGGCGGCCAAGCGTGAAGGGCTCAAGTTTCTAACCAAGGAGCGCAGGGAGGAAATCACAGAGCAAGTAAGGTGGAAGCTGCTTCGCAGAACGATTCCCAAGTCCTTCAGCTACGAAGTGGTTTGGAATCTCAAGGCAGGCTCCATTCTCTTGGCCAGCGTCCAGCCGGCTGTCTGCGACCTTTTTGCCCAGCACTTCCAGAAAACCTTCGGGCTCAAAGCCGTCCCCTTGCACCCTTATGAGATGATCCTTCGACAAATTGGGGAAAAGCAGGGGGCTCTGGAAGAGCTTTCCAGGCTCAGAGCCTGGGAGTTCCAAGGGGAGTGAGGCCGTGGAACTGGCAGAGCACATATCACGGTGGAGGTTCCTGGGGCAGGAGTTCCTCACCTGGGTTTGGTTTAGGAGCGACCAGGGGGATGGAAGCCTCGAACTGGAGGGGCTGGGCCAGGTGGAAATATGGCTAGAGAACCAGGTCACCTTGGAGTCCGAGGAAGAGGATCGCATAGAAAGGGTGAGCTGTTCAGGTCAAAATCCAGGGCTGAGGGAGGCACGTTTCGCCCTAGCCCAGGGAAAGAAGGTGACAAAGGCCCGTTTCCGCATGAGCCTGGGGGAGGATGAATGGAGCTTCGGATGGGAGGCCGGCAGACTCAGTTTCCAATCCATGAGGCTTCCTGCAGGCCCGGCAGAGCTCAAGGAAGATCCTGATGGGGTATTCTTTGAAAGGCTCAAGCTCCTGGAAAGGGCTTTGGAGGTTTTGGATGCCCTTTTCTCGATGTTCTTGAGCCTAAGGGTCTCCCCAGCCTGGGAAAAAGAGGAATTTCCCGCTCTGGCCGAATGGATTCGGCAAGGAGCGTTTTTCAGTAAGGAGGCTCAAAGGTGAGCCCATGTTTTCGCAGCTTGTAGTGCAACACCCTGCGGCTGATGCCCAGAAGTCGAGCTGCGTCCACCTGCACTCCGTTGGTTCTGCGCAGAGCCTCCCGGATGGCCTCCATCTCCAGGCGCTCCAGGTCCAGGTCTTGTCCGGTGAGGGCTTTTTGTTCAGCTGAAGGAGGCTCTTCCAGTAGGAGCTCCTCAGGTCCTATGAGTGGCCCTTGGGATATGAGGGTAGCCCTCTGGATGACGTTTTCCAGCTCCCTGACATTTCCTGGCCAGGGGTGAGCTTGTAGAAGCTTTACGGCCTCGCGGTGAAAACCTTGGATGGATCTTCCCGGGGGGAGGTACTTCTGAAGGAAGTGCTCTGCCAAGGGCAATATATCCTCCCGCCTTTCCCGCAAGGGAGGAAGCTGTATGGTCAACACGCTTATTCGGTAATACAGGTCCCTGCGGAAACTTACCTCAGGATCGGCTCCCAGCAGGTCCCTGTTGGTGGCTGCAATGAGCCTCACATCCACCCGTATGGTTTCCGTGCCGCCCAACCTCTCGAAACATTGCTCCTGAAGCACCCTCAGCAGCTTGGCCTGGATGGAGGGGTGCATGTCTCCTATCTCATCCAGGAACAGGGTTCCCCCATGGGCTCTTTCCAGCCTGCCTATGTGACGGTGGTCTGCCCCTGTAAAGGCCCCTTTTTCGTGCCCAAAGAGCTCACTTTCCAGGAGTTCCTTGTGGAGGGTGGCACAGTTCACGGCCATGAATGGTTTTTCCCTGCGGGGCCCGTTGTGATGAAGCGCCCTGGCCACAAGTTCCTTGCCAGTGCCTGTCTCCCCTTGGATCAGGACCGTGATGGAGCTGGGTAGAACCTTCTGCAAGAGGTCGAAGACCCTGCGCATGGCAGGGCTTTTTCCCACAATACCCTCCATGGCATACTTGCCCTCGACCTGCCGGCGCAGCTCCCACACCTCTTCTCTGAGACGGTCCCGCTCCAGCCTGAGGCGCTCCACATTGGATGTCCTGAGACGGTGGCTCAACAGACGGGCCAACCTGTAAGTCAGCTTCAGGGCCAGGGGGGAGGAGCCGGCCAGGAGCTCTTGGAACTGCTCCCTGGATATGCGAAGCAAGGTGGCAGGATGTCCCCCCGAGACCCTCACAGTGGCTGATCTGGGGGCCATGTCCAAGAGGGACATCTCCCCCAGGATGGCAGGCGGCCCCAGCTCCATCAGGAGCTGCTCCGGGGAGTCCTGGCCACCGGCCTTCAGAACGCTCACCTTTCCCCTTCCCACGAGGTAAAGGGCGTCTCCGGGATCCCCTTCCCTGAATATTTCCTGGCCTGGAGGAAACTCCACAGCCCTGGCCATCTTGGCCAAAAAGGAGAGCTCCTCCCTGGTGAGGCGCATCCTGTCCTGCAGGGGTGCCTCCTCGCGGCCCATTTCTTCCATGGCTCTCTGAAGAAGCTCCAAGGCTTGTTCTGGGGTCATCTCTGCTTCACCTTGAGGGTTCTCATGCGGTTTATGGCAGCGGCCAGCTCCTGCGCTCTGGGCATGGCAAGATTGCCGGCTTTGCGAGGTCCCAGCGCATCAAAGCCGACCTTCTCGAGCTCCTCGAAGAGTTTTCCCAGGCCTTCCATGAGAGTGGTGCGGCCATCCACGTAGTGAGTCGAGAAATACCGGATCAGCTCTCCCAAGGCCCGGGTCTGGCTCTGGTCCACAAGCTGCTCCACCCTCTCCAGGTCAATAGGGGTGGAACCGTATATTATCTGCCTGGGCCCCCTCGTGTCTATTCTGAGCTGTTTGGGGCCCCCGCAGGCGTGGAAGCTTTCCTGCAGGGGGATGCGATGTGTGATCTGGCCGAAGTTCTCGGCAACCTCTGGGCTTCTGCCAGAGCTGAGCTCCTCTCTGATGCGGATGGCCTCTTCTGTCACATCCCAAGGCCTGTAATGGTCCATTAGAATGACCTTGTCGGCCACATCCAGGTAATCTCCGCAACCACCCATTACCAGAACCGTGGAGACACCCAGTTCCTGGTAGATCTGCTTCACCCTGTCTATGAAGGGGGTGATGGGCTCTCGCTCCTTGGAGACCAAGGCCTGCATCCGCCTGTCCCTTATCATGAAATTGGTAGCCGAGGTGTCCTCATCAATGAGAAGCACCCTTGCTCCGGCCTCAAGGGCCTCCATGATGTTGGCTGCCTGGGAAGTGGAGCCGCTGGCGTTTTCCGTGGAGAAAGCCCTGGTGTCCTTTCCGAAAGGCAAATTCCGGATAAAAGGCGAGATGTTCACTCCTTCGACGAAACGACCGTCCTCAGCCCTTATCTTCACGGCCGAGGAATCCGTCACCACAGCCTCTCTCCCGTCTCCTGGCACGTGGTTGTACACCGAGCGTTCGAGGGCGTGGAGAAGGGTGGATTTGCCATGAAACCCCCCTCCCACGATGAGGCTCACCCCCTTTGGAATTCCCATTCCCCTTATGGGGCCCTGGTTGGGTCTATGGAGTGTTACCTCCATGCTGGCAGGAGAGCTAAACAGGACAACCTTGGTGTCTGGGGATGCACAGGGCAAGGGCCTGTCGTCCACTCCGCTTCTCCTGGGCAGGAGGGAGCCCACAGCCACAAAACCGACCAGGCCAAGGGGTTCCAGCTGTGCCCTCATGGCATCCTGGTCCTCCGAGCATGCCACATGCTCTTTTAGTTTCCCCAGATCCAGACTCTGGGGTCTCAGGGAGGCTTCCACTATTCGTGGTAGTTCGCCCAGGAGCATCTCCTCAGCTTCCCTGCCCAAGACAGTTCTTCCCTCAGCAGGCAGGCCCAAGAGGAACCTGACTTCCAGGCCCTGCTTGGAGAGCACTACTGAGGAGCGATCCAGGATCTCCTGGCCCGGGTTGTCTATGGAGATCCGTCCGCTGTGCCCAATGCCTCTTCTACCTTTGCTGTGCGCACCTATGGCCCCATGAAAGGCCCTGGTCAAGAAATCCCTGAAACCCACCCGTCGGCTCCTGTTGGCCACCAGCCACTTCTCAAAAGGAGCCTTTTCCCAAGGCACCAGGATCCTCATGCGGGAGGGGGATGCAAAGGGATCCCCCTGCACATGATCCACCACAAGCTGGAAGCCCTGGAACTCATAGGAGCCCCCTATCCCCTGGTAAGCTTTGTACCCCTTGCCGTCAATGAACCGAAGTGTCCTGCGAAGCTGTTCACTGTGAGCCATGAGAATGCACCTTCAAGCCAAGCCCCCTCCAAGGGCCTGCTCAGCCATGCCAAGAGCCTTCTCTATTATTTCCAGCGCCTGGACATGAAGGCCCAGCCCAGAGATCTCCTCCAGCTTGAACCAGCGAGCTTCTTGGGCGTCGCTGGAGGGCTCCAGGCTGCCTCCCTCCACAAGGCAAACATAGTCCAGGATCACGTAATGGTATTTGACCCGCCCCCCTTTGACCAAAATCCTCTCGGCCACATCCACCAGGCCCAGAGGCCTCACCAGGAGGCCTGTCTCCTCCAGGAGTTCCCTTCTCAGGGCCTGGCTGAGCCGCTCCCCCAGCCCTACCACACCCCCTGGGATACTCCAGGTGCCCCTGCCGGGTTCATGGGCCCTTTTTACAAGAAGCACCTTGTCTCCCTGTACCACAACAGCGCCCACAGCAGCTATGGGCCCGAGAGGATATTTCCTTTTCACAGGATCAGCTGAATTGCCCATGGCTCCAAGACGTGCAAGAAGACAAGGCCAGAGTTATCTGCCGGTTCCAAAAAAGCAAAGCCAACCCCAATTGTTCACAATGGCTTGCGGCTTTGGGGGCCATGCCCCCCAAGCCCCCCGGCCTGCTCACATTGGTGGGTTAGCCAGGCTAGGGCCTGGTTCCCAGGCGAGCCCATAGGCACAAAGCCGCTGCCACCAAGAGCACAGCCAGGCTGTAAGAAAAGTTTTTCACCCAGTCCAGTGAGGCCCCAAAGGGCATGGGAGGGTCCCAGAGCCATGAGGAGCCTATCTTGGCCTTAAATGCGAAATGAGGGCTGTCCAAGACATAGACCCAGGAAGGAAATACCCAGATGAACGTCAGCAACAAGAAAGCCGCACCCAGGATTAATCTGATTGCATTGCCCATGGTTTTTCCCTCACCCCTCAGAGTCTTTTCCCACAGAAAGGACAGAAACTGAAGCTCGGGTCCATCCTTTCCCCGCAACCAGGGCAAATCCTCCTCATGCCTGCTCTCAGTTCTTCCAGGGGGTCTGTCCCCTCCTGCGCGACCCTACCGCAAGCCTCGCAGGCCAAGAAGGGTCTGCCCTTGGAGATGGGTATGAGGGGGATGAAAAAAAGGCTGATGTAATGGTCCGTGCGTTTGAGAAAGGCCTGGGGCCTTCCGCATGAAGGGCAGGTCCTGGGTACAGCTTCCAGCTGCCTTGTCTTGGGCTGCACACCCCCAATGAATATCATGGCTGGGACACCTCCCCGGGCGAAACAGGCTCGAAGCTCCAGCGATCAGACCCCTCCGAGTCCCTCTGGACCTTCAGATGGCCCAGCCAAGCCCTGTCGTCCTGTAAAGGGAAGTCCTCCCGGAAATGGGCCCCGCGGCTCTCCTGCCTTCTAAGGGCCGCCTCCAGTATCAGCATGCCTGTGCGGATTCCCAAGCGGAGCTCCAGTGTGCGGGCCAACTCAAGCGGTCTTGAGGAGCCCGGCAGCAACTCCAACTCCCGGCCCATCTCCTCTAACATGACCAGGGCCTCTTGCAAACCATCTTTGCTTCTTGAGATTCCCCCTTGCTCCCACATACATTTGCGAAGCTTCCCAAGGTACTGCCTGGATCCCCTGGTTGATCCTTTCCCAAAGGAAGGGAAAAGGCGGCCAAGGGCCTGTTCCAGAGGAGGCCCCAGATCCCGGGGCCCTCTGGTTCTTAGGGACCACAGAGCTGCTGCCCTCCCAGCCCTGGCACCGAATACCAGGGTCTCTGTGAGGGCATTCCCACCCAGACGGTTGGCCCCGTGGAGACCTCCTGCTGCTTCCCCTGCCACGAAAAGACCGGGCACATTAGTGGCTGCGTGTTCGTCTATGGTGACCCCTCCCATTAGGAAATGAGCCATGGGAGCCACCCTGAGGGCCCGCCTGAAGGCCCCAAAGCGCTCTCCCAAGAGATGAGCGCAGGAGGCCGAGAGAGGGTCCTCCATCCACTCCTTCCTATTCACTCCGCGCAGATCCAGCCAGACCTCTCGACCCTCCCTGAGTTCTGAAAAGATGGCCTGCGAGAGGCTGTCCCTTGCACGCTCAGCAGCAGGCCTCTCCTGCACCCCGTACTTGGAGAGTATTTCCTCCCCCTGCCCGTTGAAAAGAACTCCCTTGTCAGCCAAACGAGGTGGGATCAAGAGGCTCGGGAGTCCTGGTTCGGCAAGGCCCAGGGGATAGAACTGGACAAATTCCATGTCCTGGAGTTCGGCTCCGGCCTCCAGGGCCAGGCTGTGCCCTTCTCCCAGCATGTTTCGAGGATTGTCGTGGCGGTCATATAGGGCGGCTGCCCCGCCAGTGGCCAGGATCAAAGACTTGCAGCCCAGGCCGAGCCACTTCCCTTCCTTGATTCTGTAAGCCAAAACCCCCAGGCCCTCTTCGGTGGGGCTTATACTGGCCGCAATGGTGGAGCCCATGAAGCGGACTCCAACCTGGTGGGCCTTGGCTGTCAGACACTCCACAATGGGCTTGCCCCATACAGGAGCAGCACCATGAGCGAAAAGAAACCCTCCCCTGGTTAGACCTGGGAGCCCCCAATCCAGAAGCTCCTGCAACCTGCTTTGAGATTCCTGGACCAGTACCTCTACCAGGAGTCTCTGGTTTAACCCCCTGCCAGCCCTCAAGGTTTCTGATTTGTGTAAATCAGAGCCTCCGCCCCCATAGGCACCGCGGAAGACCCCTCCGCTCAACACCGTAGAGGTACCCCCTCCTGGGGCTCCTTTGGACAGGACGAGTACCCTGGCACCACGCAAGGCAGCCTCCAAGGCTGCCCTAAGGCCTGCAGCCCCTGCTCCCACCACCAACACATCCGTCTGAGTGCTTTCCATGAGAGACCTCTTTACACTTGGAGCCTTGCAGAGATTTTCTCTCGGTTTCCTGTGCTTCGGGATCCACGGGTGTGATCATGCAATCCGGATCAAGAAGGACCAAATGACTCGGGCCAGACCTCCCCAAAAAAAATCCTGAAGTGGACTCACGAACCTGGACCGAAAAAGCAGAGGGCCTCAGGCGCCGGACTTGGCGGCCACCTTGGCCTGGAAGGCTGGCTCCGCAAAACGTTTCAGCATCTCGCGGGCCATGGCATCATCGTACTGCACTGGAGGTGACTTGAAAAGGTAGGCGCTGGCCTCCTCGATGGGACCTGAAAGCCCCCGGTCAAGGGCCACCTTGGCTGCCCGTATGGCGTCCATGATCACCCCGGCCGAGTTGGGAGAGTCCTCCACTGAGAGGCGTACCTCCACATGCATGGGTATCCCACCGAAGTGCTCGGCCTCGATCCTCAGAAAACACAACTTGTTGTCCCTGAGCCAGGGCACATAGTCACTGGGGCCGATGTGCACCAAGCGCGGGTCTTCAGGCCCGCCGTCCATTTGGCTTGTGACGGCCTGTGTCTTGCTCTGTTTCTTGCTCTGGAGCCGGCTCCTGTCCAGCATGTTGAGAAAATCCGTGTTTCCACCCACATTCAGCTGGTAAGTCCTGCGCACCGGCATGCCCCTGTCTTCGAAAAGACGGGTCAAGACGCGGTGGATTATGGTGGCGCCCACCTGGCTCTTTATGTCGTCCCCCAAGACCGGAAGCCCGGCCTGTCGGAATCGCTCTCCATACTCCTTGCACACGAAGACCGGGATGGCGTTCACAAGCGCACAGCCTGCCTCCAGGGCGCAGTCCGCATAAAAATATGTGTTCTGATCGCTTCCCACTGGAAGGTAGTTTATCAGCACCTCCACCTGCCGTTCCCTGAGAATCTGGACAATGGCCTTGCGAGCCTCCCTCTCGTTGCGGTAGCGTTGGGGAAGAGGGTCGAAACGTTCGGCCTCGGGATAAACCCCCGCATGCTGGGGGATGCTGTCTATCACATAGCCCATCTCCACCGGCACATCCAGGAAAGGCACTTCTCTCTGGAAAACCGTGGTACAGTTGGGCTGGGCAAAGATGGCCCGAGAGAGGTCCAAGCCCACTTTCCTGCTGTCCACGTCAAAGGCAGCCACGAACTGGATGCTCGAGGCATAGTAGCCCGCAAAGTTGCGGGTTATGAGCCCGGGAATATCAGCCTGATTGTCCGCGTAATAAAACCTCCCTTGTACCAGGGAACTGGCACAATTCCCGACCCCGATTATACCCGTCCGGATCCTCTTCATCTCGATCCTGTCCCTCCACGGAATCCAGCTTGTGCTGTAAGCCGGGACCAAAGCCAGGCGGGACCTGGTCTGACCTGCATCAACCAGCCCGTCCTCTCAAGTTGGTAAACCCTACCAAAAACCCCTTGGCCCGTCAAGGAGCAGGGCCCAGTACCACTGTCACCGATTTCTCCAAGTCAAGGTACTTGCAAGCTGCCTGGAGCACTTGCCTGGCCGTGATTTCCTGGATGGCCTTGAGATATCCGGGTCCGAAATCGTGCCCAAGCCCGTATCTCTCGTCCAGGGCCATGGTCATGGCCTGGGCAGCGTGGGTCTGCTGGCCTATCTCATAAGAGCCCACTATGTTCCTCTTGGCCCTCTCCAGCTCCTCGGGAGAAACCTCCTGCCTGGTCAGCTCTCGGAGCTCTTGGCGAAGACCTTCCAGGGCTCGTTCCAGGTTCTCCGGGGAGGTGGCTATGTAAGTCCCGAAATAGCCCGGATCAAGACCTACCTGCGAGAAAGATGTGACCGTGTAGGCCAGGCCCTGACGATCCCTCAGTTCCCTAAAAAGCCTCCCCCCTTGCCCCGAGAGGATGGTGTCCAGAACCTCTAGGGCAAAGCGATCCTGGCTCCTGAGGGTTGTACCCGGGAAGCCTACAACCAGATGAACTTGCTGCAGGGGGGCTTCCTGGCGGACCTCCCGGGATGCTTCCAGGGGGGGCTCCTGGGCAACAGCGGGGGGTACAAAGCTCTTTGCTTCCCAGCCTCCCAGGCAGCGTTGAACCCACTTGCTAGCCTCCTTAAGGCTCACGTCTCCAACTATGGAGATCACCCCGTTGGAAGGCACCAGACATCTGGAAGCAAAGCTCTTGAGGTCCAGGCTTCTCAAGGCTTCCAGGGACCCCTCTGTGCCGTCCGGGGGCAGCCCATAGGGGTGGACCCTGAAAAGGGTTTGGGAGAAGATCCTCATGACCTGCCTGGTGGGTTGATCCTTCTCCCTTCGCACAGAGGCAATGAGCCTAGGCCTTTCCCTCTCCAGCTCCTGCTGCGGAAAGGTGGGGTTCATGAGAACATCGCTGAGCAGTTCCATCGCCTGTGGAAAGAACCGGCTCAGGAAGTCGGCCTGGAGACCCAGAGTGTTTCTTCCGGAGAAGCCCTCCAGGGAGCCTGCCATGGCTTCCACCTCCTGGGCCAAGTCCTGGGCGGATCTGCTCGTGGTTCCCCTCGTGAGCATGTGAGCAGCCACCTTGCTGATTCCTGCTGTCTGGGGGGTTTCAAACCTGGAGCCCCCCAAGAAAACAGCCCTTATGGCCACTGTGGGCACTTGGTGAGACTCCTTAACCAGAAGTGTAAGGCCATTGGGAAGCACTTCTCTGTGTGTGAAGGGGGGAGAGGGAGCCTCAGCCGGCTGGGTCTGGACCTCTTGTGCCAGGTCCTGCAGCACTGTCTGCCTGAGCCGCTCCTGGTCCATGTCTTCTCTGCTTCCAGGGGGCAGGAGCAATCCCACTGTCAGTCTCTCCGCACAGAGGTACTGGCTGGCCACCCGCCGCACCTCATCTGAGCTTACTCTCTTTATGGCCTCCACATATTCTTTCTCCTTGGAAATATCCCCCTGCAACATGAGGAACTGACCCAGTATCCTGGCCTTGCCCGCCATGGTCTCCCTGGCCTTGATCAAGGCGGCCTCCACCTGAAGGCGAGCCTTTTGCAGTTCCTCTGAAGAGACACCAGCTGCCTTCACCTGCCAGAGCTGCTCAAGGATCAGCCTCATGGCAGGCTCCAGATGTGCGGGGTCTAGCCTGGCATGCACCACGAACAGGCCCGGATCCAGAGGAGTGTAACTCTCCGCGCCCACAGAGTAGACCAGGCCACTTTCAGCCCTGAGCCTTTGTTCCAGCCTGGAGCTCTCTCCGTCCCCCAGGATCATGGCCAGCACGTCCAAGGCCGGCACATCAGGATGGGCAGCCCCTGGAATGGGGAAGGCCAACCTCAGATGGGCCTCTGATGTCTGCTGCCTCAAAAGCACAGTCCTAAAGGTTTCCTGGGGTGGCTCCTGGCTTACCTTGGGGGGGGCTCCTCCAGGGCGCCCCCATTTTTCCCAGAGCTCTCCTGCCCAATCCACAGCCCTCTGGGCATCCAGGTCTCCAGTCAGAATCAGGGTAATGTTCCTGGGCACGTAAAGCTTCTCCACATATGCCAGGAGATCCTCCCGTTGGAAAGAGGAGACCGTTTCCGGATATCCGATCACAGGCCTTCCATACGGGTGAACCTTGTATGTCTCGGCGAACAGGGCCTTTTGGAGCCTTACTTGAGGTCTGTCCTCACCCATTCTGATTTCTTCCAAGACCACCTTTTTCTCCTGGTCCAGCTCAGCCGAGTCGAACAAGGCGTTTTGTACGGCGTCTGTGAGGGCTTCCAGTCCCTCCCGGGCAAAACGGCTGGCAATGACCACGTGGTAAACGGTGTAATCAGGGCCTGTGTAGGCGTTTATGTTCCCCCCCAGGCTCTCTATCTCCCAGGCCAGCTCCCCCGGCTTCCTCTTGGGAGTCCCTTTGAAGAGCATATGCTCTATGAGATGGGTGATCCCGGCCTGCTTTTCGGTTTCGGTGCGGCTTCCTGCCCCAACCCAATATTGTATTGCCACAACTGGAGCAGAATGGTCCTCTTCCACTATCACCGTGAGACCGTTGGAGAGGGTTTCCACCCTGGGGGCAGAGGCTGCAAGAGCACCCCCCCAGGTGCAAGACAGGAAAAGTATGGCTCCCAAGGGCCATGCCAAGAAGAGTTTCCTACCCATCAGCTTCCCCTTTTTTCTCTCAGGACGAGAAATGGCCCTGGGCACATCTGCCCTGTCCTGTGCTTGCTGGATCGCGGTATCGGGCTTCCAAGGCTTCCAAGAGCAGGTGCTGAATTCCCCCGAAGCCTCCATTGCTCATGATGCATACCAGGTCACCTGCCTGCAGCTTCTCTGCCAGGAAACCAACTATTTCCTCCACCCTGGGGATGTACCATGCCTTGGAGCCGTTCTTATTGATGGCTCTTACCACCTCTTCAGGATCCAACCTCTCCCCAGGGGTAATGCGCTCTGCCCTATGTACCCCCGCCAGGATGACCCTGTTCGCACAGCCAAAGGCTCCTGGCAGTTCTGCCTGGAAAACCCTCCTGCACAAGGTGTTGCTCCTGGGCTCGAAGACGGCCCAGAGACGGGCCTCAGGATAAAGATCCCTCAGGGCACCCAGGCCTGCCCTCACAGCCGTGGGGTGGTGGGCGAAATCGTCGTAAAGGCGCACCCCTCCTACCTCCCCCAGGAACTCCAAACGGCGGCGCACCCCCTTGAAATCTCTCATTGCCCGGAGGGCCGACTCTGGCTCCACACCTGCTTGGGCAGCGGCCCCCAAGGCCAGCAAGCCGTTGAGCACATTGTGACGGCCTGGCAGTTCCCAAGAGCACTCTCCCACGGGCACAGCCTTGTGAAGCACCCTGAAGGAGGTGCGGCCATTTTCAACCCTTATTCCATCAGCTCGCCACTGCGCCTCCTGATCCAGGGCGCAGCCCACCACCTTGCATGGGGACTCACCGGCCAGAAGGCTCGCCTGGGAATCCTCCACATTCATGATCAGGCTTCCGTTTCTGGGCAGCAGCTTCAAGAGGGCTCGGTAAGCCCCAAGCATCTCCTCCATGTTTGCATATATGTCGGCGTGATCGTACTCCACCGCACCCAGGGTTACGATCCAGGGCAGGTAATGGAGGAACTTGGGCCGTTTGTCGAAAAAGGCCGTGTCATACTCGTCCCCTTCCACAACGAACAGTTCCCCCTTCCCAATGCGGTACCCGGCCTCCAAACCCTTGGGTATACCGCCCACCAGAAAACAAGGGTCTTGACCTGTTTCCAGAAGTATCCAGGAAAGCAGGGATGCCGTAGTGGTCTTTCCATGGGTACCTGCCACCACCAAGGACCTTTTCCCTTCCAGGAACCAGGTTCTGAGAACTTCCGGGAAAGAGCGATATGGCATTCTTCTATCCAGCAAGGTCTCCAGCTCCTGGTTCCCCCTGGAAACCACATTGCCCACCACCACAAGGTCCGGATTCCAGTCTAGGTTCCCGGGAGAAAAGCCCTCTTGGACCAGTATTGCCTTTGAGGCCAGGAAATCGCTCATGGGCGGGTAAAGGGCCTGATCCGAGCCCCTCACCTCCAGCCCTTTTTCCTGCAACATGGCCGCCAAGGCTGCCATGGCCGTGCCGCCTATGCCCAGCATGTGGACCTTTCTTACCTCAGTTCCCGTAAACAAGATACCTCTCCCTTCTGTGGAGCCATTCCTCCAGGTGAGGCCTCCACCAGGCCTCCAGTTCTGCTGGGGAAAGGCCCTTCTCCAGTCCTTCCCTCACCTTGGGGTCCCCTGTGAGCAAGTCCAGGGGAAGCCTCTGGGATTCGAACTCATATGGAGGCTCTCTCCAGTGCAAGAGCTCCCCCCAATGCAACCTCGCCAGATATATTATCCAAAGCGAGGTCAGGTAAGGGCTAAAGGTTTCCCTATCCAGAATATGAATCTGGATGCCTCCGCAACGGTTCCCTTTCCATTTGTGGTGGGTAGGCTCAAAGTAAAGGGCTCGGAAGCATACCCCCGGCAATCCGAGTGCCTCCAGGCTGTCTCTGAAGAAAAACGGCTCTATGAAGGGCGCGCCGAAGATCTCGAAGGGCCTGGTTGTACCCCTTCCTTCCGAGAGATTTGTGCCTTCCAGAAGCACCTGCCCAGGGTAAACCAGACAGGACTCCAGGGTTGGAAGATTGGGAGATGGTAGCACCCAGGGAAGGCCTGTCTGCTCGAAATACATGTGCCTTCTCCACCCCTGCATGGGTACCACCTCCAGGTCCACCTGCAGACCCATCTCGGCCCTGAAAAGCCTGGCCATCTCCCCGAGAGTCAGACCGTGGCGCATGGGAATCTGGTGGGGTCCCACAAAGGACTTCATGGCAGGCTCCAGAAGGTTTCCCTCCACCTGGAGCCCGCCCAGAGGATTGGGCCTGTCGGCCACCACCACCTTGAGGTTGTTGGCTGCACAGGCCTCCAAACAGCCCAGCATTGTGGCCGCATAGGTGTAAACCCGACAGCCCACGTCCTGAAGATCCACTATCAAGACATCCAGTCCCTGCAACATCTCTTCTGTGGGTGCCAGCTGATCCCCGTAAAGGCTATAGGCCGGGACCCCCCAAGGGGTCTTGTTTTCGTGGGGGGAGAGGACCATGTTGTCCTGCTTTTCCCCCCACAGGCCATGTTGAGGGCCGAACAACTTTGAGAGCCTGCCTGGGAAGGCCCTCAGAAATCCCTCCACCACCGGCTGCAGCCGTCCATCCACAGAGGCTGGATGCACCAGGAGGCCCACCTTCGCCCCTGAGCTCAGCCACCCCGGAGGATCTTGAAAGAGCCTTTCCATGCCTGTCAGGACACGCCCCAAAGAGACACCTCCCTCCAAAGCCTCCTGGCAAGCCTGGCCGCCCCCCAACAAGGGGTCGCAGCCTTTGCCCCTGAGACCAAAGCCGCCCGCCTGGCCTTGAAAGCCATGACCCTCTGGAGGGACTCCTCAACCCTCTTGGGCGGTATGTGACGATCACGGACGGCCTTTTCCACCTCCTCCACCAGGCTGGTTATGCTCGGGCCAGGCCTCATGTTTCTTCCTACCAACGCCATGTCCACCCCGGCCTGAAGCGCCTCCACGACTGCCTCCAAGGTATCCAGGCGGGATGCCACGGCCCCCATGTCCAGGTCATCGGTCAGCACCAACCCCCTGAATCCCAAGGTTCTTCTAAGCAGGGATTCCACCACCTGGCAGGATAGGCTCGCCGGTGCACTGGAATCCAGGGCGGGGTACACAACATGGGAGACCATCACGCACTCCACATTTGCCTTCAAGGCTGCCTTGAAGGGCACCAGATGGTGTCCCAGGATCTTTTCTCTGTCCGAGAGGTCCTGCTGGGATTCCCTGTGGGTGTCCCCCGGGACACTTCCGTGCCCCGGAAAGTGCTTTACGCAGGAGGCGACTCCGCCTTCCCGGACACCTCTCACCCAGGCGGCCACGTGTCGGGCCGAGTGCAGAGGATCCCTGCCAAAGGCCCTTCCTTCCAAGAGTGGGGGCCAGGGATCGGTTTCAGGCAGGTCCGCCACAGGGGCCAGATTAAGGTGTATCCCCAGGAGGCTAAGTTCCTTTGCCACCCATCTTGCCACTCTTGCGGTAGTGGCGGGCCTGTTCAAGAGCCCCAGCTTTGTCGGCCCCGGGAAGAGACTCACCCCTTGCCTTATCCTGCAAACTTTCCCCTGTTCCTGATCCACAGCCACCAACAAGGAAGCTCTTTGCCTTTCAGGGGGGGAAAGACGCCTGGTAAGATCCTTAACCTCCAACGCGGTAGCAGCGTTTCTTTGAAAGAGTATAACTCCCCCCAGTCTTCCCTGGGACGCCAGAGCCTTGACCTCATCCAATTCCTGGGGGGTAAAGCCCACCATGAGTAGCTGACCAGTTTGAGAAGCAGCCATCACTTCCCCTCCAGGCCCCTACGAAGCCTCGCCCAATCGAACTTTGGGCCAGGATCCCACTTCCTGCCCGGGGCCACTTGGCTGTGGCCCACGACCCTCTCAGGGGTGATGGCGGGGTAGGCTTGCATCAAAGCTTTGAGCAGGATCTCCAAGGTCTGGTACTGGGGCTCCGCAAACGCAGTTGCCTGGTCTCCCTCCAGCTCTATGCCCACAGAGAAATCGTTGCAGCCTTGCCTGCCTTGGAACTCGCTTTTCCCGGCATGCCAGGCCGTGTCATCCGTGTTTACGAACTGGTGGATCTTTCCATCCCGCTCAATCAAGAAATGCGCTGAGACCTGGAGCCCCTCCAGTTCTTGAAATGATGGGTGCGCTCCCACATCCAGCCTCCCCATGAAAAGTTCCATGATGTGCCCGGTGCCGAACACACCCGGGGGAAGGCTTATTGCATGGATCACCACCATGTCCACCATGCAGGCCCTCCCTTTTGAGAAATGAGGGCTGGGCCACCACTTGACCTTCACGGGCAGAGAGAGACTGGGCATGGGCTTCCCGGCGTCGTAAACTTGTGCTCGTGTGTCTGATCCAATTAGCAAGACAGTATAACACAAGAAGCAAGGCCTGGGCTGGGGCACACACAGGGCGAGCGGCAAGAAGGGGGATCCCCCCTTGCTTGACAGATGTGGCAGAGATGCTTAAAATAACTTGCTTTTTCCGGCTAGAGGGGTGCCCAAACCAGGCAGCTGGCATCCCACCCGAACAAGACCCAAGCAGCGCTGCTCAGGTGGTGGAGAATGTAAGGCATCCCGGGGCTTGGGGCAGCAGTCCTCCGATCTCAAGGGCTTCGGCAAAGGATTCGGGCTAAGGAGTGACTTGAAATGATACCAGCGGGAGGCAGAAGGCATTTTTTTTGCTCAACAGCTCTTTGGATCTTGTTACTTTCCCTCTGGGGAGGCCTCGAGGCATCGGAACTGAGGAGAAGTGCGGTTGTCAGAGCTGTGGAGCGAGCCAGCCCTGCTGTGGTGAACGTGAGCACCGAACAGGAGATGCAGAGACGTCCGGGCATGTTTCCGGGCTTCAGGGGGGACTCGCTCTTTGAGGAGTTTTTCCGGGATTTCCTCTCTCCTTTCCCCCGGGGCCAGGCCAGAACGAGTCTGGGCTCAGGGGTCATAGTGGATCCCAAAGGCATGATCCTGACCAACGAGCATGTGGTGCAAGGCGCAAGCTCCATCAAGGTGACTTTGAGCGACCAGAGGGAGTATCAAGCCAAGCTGGTGGGGGCTGATCCCCCCTCGGATCTGGCCTTGCTACTCATAGAGAGCAAGGAAAGGCTTCCGGTTATCCCCATGGGCCGTTCCAATGATCTGATGATAGGCGAGACAGTGATAGCCATAGGGAACCCCTTCGGGCTTTCACACACTGTCACCACAGGGGTGATAAGCGCCCTGAACCGTTCCATCAGAACAGAGTCCAGGGTTTACAAGGATTTCATCCAGACCGATGCGGCCATAAATCCGGGCAACAGCGGGGGGCCGCTGCTGAATATCGACGGGGAGCTCATTGGCATCAATACGGCCATTTACCAAAAGGCCCAGGGGGTGGGATTCGCCATACCCATAGACAGGGCCAGGCGGATAATGCGGGAGCTCATAGAATACGGGGAGGTCCACCCTGCCTGGATCGGGGTGGAGGTCCAGAGCTTGGACGAAGCTCTGGCCCGCTCTTTTAAACTGGAAGGCAGAAAAGGGGTCCTGGTGACCCAGGTCACCAAGGGGGGACCTGCACAGAAGGCCGGGCTGCGCAAGGGGGATCTAGTGCTCTCCGTGGGTCCCAACAGGGTGGCATCCAGACTAGAGTTCATGGATGCCCTCTCGGCTTATACTGGTGGGAGCCAGATCAGCTTGGGTGTGGTGAGGGATGGACAAGAGCTGGAGGTGAAGGTGAGGGCAGAGTCCCTGTCCTCCCAGGAGGCAGCGCGTATGGCAGAGGGGCTATTGGGGTTCACCGTGGGCCCTTTGGCCCAAGCCCAGAGAAGGGAACGCAGACAATTATCCAGCTCCGGGGTGGTCATAAGAAGTGTGGAGCCCCAGAGCCTGGCTCACCGTGTGGGGATTAGGGAGGGGGATCTCATCAGGCAGATAAACGACAAGGAGATCGGCTCCATGGAGGACTACCAGACAGCCATGGCCAGGGCCCTCAGGCGTGAAAGCGTGACTCTGCTGGTGCAGAGGGGCAGCTACGGTTACTACCTCACCCTGGAGCTGGGAGGTGGAGGTTGATAGGAGGATTTCTCAAGGGGCAGTTGGAGAGAGTCGGCAGGCCTCTTTTCGAGGGGCTCTATCGCATGGGGATTTCCCCGAATTTTCTCACCTTCAGCGGGTTGGGCCTGAGTCTGATAGCCTCTGGGTTGCTCTGGATGGGCAGCTTCCGACTGGCAGGGCTCCTCATGCTGGCCGGAGGACTGTGCGACATGCTGGATGGAGGGGTGGCTAGGGTCAGAGGCAAGGAGAACCGTTTTGGGGCTTTTCTGGACTCCATTGTGGACCGCTACTCTGACCTCTTCCTCTTAACCGGGCTCACCCTCTACTTCGCCGGGCAAGGGAATTTGGCTCTGGTGGGGCTCAGTTGCCTGGCCATGGTGGGCACCTCCCTTGTGCCGTATGCCAGGGCCAGGGCAGAGTGCTTCTTGCCACGTTGCACGGTGGGTTGGATGGAGAGACCCGAACGGATCCTGGTTCTGGCAGCAGGGGCCCTTTTTCAGGTAATGGACTGGGCAGTGGGGCTTCTGGCCCTACTGGCCAACCTCACTGTACTGCAGAGGATCCATTACTCCTGGAAAGAGCTTCCAGGAGGTAGAAGGGAGGCCTCAGGGGAGGAAGGAATTCATGAAGTGGCCGGATTTTCTGGAGAAGAAGGAAAAATTGTTTTCTCCCAAGATCACCCGGGAGGAAGCCCGCACTTGGGGAGATAGGTACAGGGAGGCCCAAAGGTTCCACGACGCAGCTGCCTTTTACCGCAGGGCCGGGCATTGGGAAGGATTGGCAGGCTTGAGGGAGCTGGCGGTGGAGGCGGGAGATCTTCAGCTCTTTGAGGAAACCCTGGAGAGCCTGGAGGATGAGCACACCCAGGAACTCAGAAGACTGGTGCGGAAAGCCGAGGAAAAGGGCCGGTGGAATGATGCCAAGAGGGGATACGCACGTCTGGGGGACGAGCTCGGCCTCAGGAGGGCCCAAGCTGCCTTGGAAGAGATCCTGGGCGCATCAAAGCAGAAGGAGCCAGGTGGACAAGCCCAAGGGGAGGGCTTATAGTCTTAGAAAAAGCTCTTTTTTGGGGAGGAGCAGCCATGGCAGAGGAGCAACAAGGCCAAGGCTTTGTTGTGAGGGACAGAAGGACCTTTTCAAGGGCTGAAGAACAGGAAGGAAATGGCAGGCCGGGAGGGGACTCAAAGGAGGAGCAGCCACAGGAGTCCAGAAAAGAGAGATTCAGGGAGGAGCCCCGGGAAATACCCCTTCCACAGCCCACTTTTTCGGGATTTCTGGCTTCTTTTTTCCTTCCCCAGGTGCTGACCTTTCTGGGAGAGATTCCCAATCCAGAGACTCAGCAGAGGGAGCGCAATCTGCCCATGGCCAAATACCTCATAGACACCCTGGGCATAATCCAGGAAAAGACAAAGGGGAACCTGACCTCAGAGGAAAAAAAGCATCTGGACGGGCTCCTGGCAGATCTTCGTCTGCTATACGTGAAGGCGGTGAAGGTCTGACGGAGATTCCAGTGATGGGTCGAGAGGCTTTGCGGGGCAAAGGGGCCTTTGGGCATCAAGTGGGATCAGGGCCTCGAGGATCCCTCAAGAAAAGGAGGCTGGCAAGATGATGCTTGGAAATAAAAGGTGGCTGGGCGTGGTGATCTTCTTGGGTGGCTTGGCTCTCATGGGAATCCCTTCCCAAGGCTGGGGCAAGGCCTTCTGGAAGGAGTCAGAGGCCGGGGCGGCCCTCAAGTCTTCGGTGGCGGGGTTGCCTTCCCTGGCGGATCTTGTGGAAGGGCTCAAGCGCACAGTGGTGAACATCCAGGTCAGCAAAAAGGTGCAAACAGGCCCCCTTCCCTTTTTCCGAGGCCCCAGGGGAGAGAGGGATCCCTTCAGGGACTTCTTTGAGAGATTCTTCGGGGACCAGGTTCCCAAGGAGTTCGAACAAAAGGGTTTGGGCTCGGGAGTGGTGATCAGCAAGGAAGGCTACGTGCTTACCAATAACCACGTGGTGGAAGGTGCGGACGAGATAACCGTGAGACTCCCCGAAGGGCAGGGGGAGTACTCGGCCAAGGTGGTGGGAGCCGATGCCACAACGGACCTGGCCTTGCTGAAAATAGAACCTGAGAAGGAGCTGCAGACAGCCGTTCTGGGAGACTCGGACAAGCTCAGGGTGGGAGAGTGGGTGATAGCCATCGGGAATCCCTTTGGGCTGGAACACACCGTGACCGCGGGGATAGTCTCGGCAAAAGGCAGGGTAATAGGTTCGGGACCTTACGATGACTTCATCCAGACAGACGCTTCCATCAATCCGGGCAACTCCGGAGGGCCTCTTTTCAACCTTCAGGGCGAAGTGGTGGGCATCAATACTGCCATAGTGGCAAGCGGACAAGGCATTGGCTTTGCCATCCCCATCAACGTGGCAAAGGAGGAACTTCCGCAACTCAGGGAAAAGGGCAAGGTGACCAGGGGGTGGCTGGGGGTCCAGATACAGGGCTGGGAGCCTGGAATGGCCCAGAAGTTCGGGCTGAAGGAGGAGCGCGGGGCACTCGTAGGAAGGGTCATCGAGGGGGAGCCAGCCGAGAAGGCAGGCATCAAGAAGGGGGACGTCATTCTGGAGGTGGAAGGGCACAAGATCAAGGATACAAAGGATCTGCTCAACACCGTGGCCAGGTTGCAGCCGGGCCAGAGAGCTAGGGTGACTGTATGGCGGGAAGGCAAGGAGTTGACCCTCACAGTGGAGCTGGGGGAGAGACCTGCAGAAGGGGAGGTGAGCTCAGAGCCGACCCCCAGCAAGGAAGACCGGATAGGCCTGACCGTGCAGGACATAACCCCTGAGATCGCAGAGCGTTTAGGCCTGGAAAAAGCCGAGGGAGTTCTCATCTCCAATGTGAAGCCAGGAAGCCCGGCTGCCAAGGCTGGCCTCCAGAGGGGGGATGTGATCCACGAAATAGAGCGACAGTCTATAAAGGGCGTCAAGGACTACCAGAAAGCCTTGTCCAAGGCAGGCAAGGACAGTGTGTTGCTCTGGATCCAGAGGGGCAAGAACAGGCGATACGTGGTGGTGCACATCAAGGACTGAGGAGAGTGTGAGGCATGGAGTTCCCGGTCAGAGACTGAATCGCCTGGTGCAGGCTTTAGGGTAGGGGTAGAACTCCCAGGGCCTGGATAATTCCGTGGGGTTGAGATCTTGAGGAGGGGAGTCTGGAAGCAAGGGGCGGGTCTGGCCCGCCCCTCTCACTTTTGGGAGGAGGGACTTGGCCGCAGCACTCCATAGTCTCAAACTGCACTGTCCAGCCAAGGTGAATCTGCACCTGAGGGTTCTGGGGAGAAGGCCGGACGGCTACCACGAGATAGTGACCCTCATGCAGTGCGTGGGCCCGTGTGACGAGCTGGAGCTGCATTGGGAGGGGGACAGCATAGAGCTTTCATGCAGCCAGCCTGGAGTTCCCCTTGGGGAGGACAACCTTGCTTACAGGGCAGCAAGGCTCTTCCAGGAGAAGACGGGCATAACCGGGGGGGTTAGGATCCATCTTACCAAGCGGATTCCCATGGGGGCCGGGCTGGGTGGAGGAAGCAGCGATGCTGCAGGGGTGCTGCGTGCAATGAACAGGATGCTGGGGGGCCCGCTGGGGGATCAGGGGCTCTTGGAGTTGGCAGCCGGACTGGGAGCTGATGTGCCCTTTTTCCTCAAGGGAGGAGCGGCCCTGGCAAGGGGCATAGGGGAGAGACTGGAGCCCCTTGGGGTGGAACTGCCGTTGAATTACCTGTTGTGGTTCCCGGGTTTTCCCGTTCCCACCGGGTGGGTGTACCAGAACCTGGATTTGGGATTGACAAGCAAGTCAAAAGAATTTACGATTCCGCAACTTATTGATCGATTCGAAGACGTCCTGGCGATCCTTCACAATGATCTTGAGACCGTAACAGCGCGGCATCACCCCTGGGTGGCCCAGGCCAAGGCACTGCTTAGGGATGCGGGGGCAGAGGGGGTCTTGATGTCAGGGAGCGGACCAACGGTTTTCGGTCTTTTCAGGACAGAGCAGGACGCCAGGAGGGCCTTGGGGCGGATCGCTCCAGGCAAGGGGGAGTTACTTTGGTTTACCAGGGGTCTTGCTCCCGGCCAATAGGGAGCAGGCTGGCCCGGTTGGGTTTCGGAGGAGGGAATGTCGGAGAGGCTGAAGCTCTTTTCGGGTAATTCCAATCTGGAGTTGGCCCAGGAGATTTCCGAGTGTCTCAGGATTCCACTGAGCAAGGCCAAGGTGAGGACCTTCAGCGACGGGGAAGTGTTCGTGGAGGTGGAAGAGAATGTGCGAGGCACGGATGTTTTCGTGATCCAGTCCACCTGCCCGCCTGTCAACCACAACATAATGGAACTGCTCATCATGATAGATGCCCTCAAGCGGGCATCCAGCAGGCGCATAACCGCGGTCATACCTTATTACGGCTATGCCCGTCAGGACCGCAAGGTAGCCCCAAGGGTACCCATTTCCGCGAAACTCGTGGCAGATCTGATCACGGCCGCTGGGGCCAACAGGGTTCTTTCCATGGATTTGCATGCTGGACAGATCCAGGGGTTTTTCAACATTCCCTTCGATCATCTCTTTGCAGCCCCAGTGCTTCTGGAGTACATACGCGGCAACTACCAGGACGATCTGGTGGTGGTTTCCCCTGATGCGGGGGGGGTGGAGAGGGCCAGGGCTTTTGCCAAGAGGCTGGAGGTGAGCCTGGCCATCATAGACAAGCGCAGGGAAGGGATAAACGAGGCCAGGGCCATGAACATCATAGGAGAGGTGCAGGGGAAGAGGGCCTTGATCCTGGATGACATGATAGACACGGCTGGCACGTTGACTCAGGCAGCAGAAGCACTCCTGGGCCGGGGAGCCAGGCAGGTGTATGCAGCCTGCACCCACCCGGTGCTTTCAGGCCCGGCTATGGACAGGATAGAGGCCTCCCTCATTACCGAGCTGGTGGTCACAAACACCATCCCCTTGAGCCCCAGGGCCAAGACCTGCGGAAAGATAAGGCAGCTGTCGGTGGCGGGACTCCTGGCAGAGGCCATCCAGAGAATCCACGACGAACGATCGGTGAGCTCTTTGTTCGTCTGACTGTTTGGGAGCAGGCATGGAAAGAATAGGTTTGCAGGCAACCCTCAGGAAAGAGCTGGGCAAGGGACCCAGCCGAAGGCTCAGGAGAACAGGCCTCATCCCAGCGGTGCTCTACGGACCGCACCGTGAACCCTTGGCCCTGGCAGTGAAACCCAAGGAACTGAAGGAGGTCCTGTCCTCGGGCGAGAATGTGCTGGTGGATCTCATAATTCAGGAAGCAGGGGGAGGGCAGAGCAAGATAGCAATGGTCAAGGAGTGTGACCTGGACCCCCTCAGAAATGTGCCCAGACATGTGGACCTTTACGAGATCTCCCTGGAAGAGGCCATAAGGGTGGAGGTTCCCCTCCAGTTCGTGGGGGAGCCCAGGGGCGTCAGTTTGGGGGGTACCCTGAGCCCCCTTGTTTGGAGCGTGGAGGTTTCCTGCCTTCCGGAAAAGGTGCCCCACGAGCTCAAGGTGGACTGCACCAGGCTGAATGTGGGGGATCTGCTCTACGCCAGGGATCTGGTGGTGCCGGAGGGAGTCAGGCTTCTGACCGATCCCTCCAGTGCGATTGTGACCGTGACAGGCAGGGCCACGGCCGAGGCAGGGGGACCTCAGCCGGTGGAGCCGGCCGAGACCTGATCTGAAGAGAGCAGCCCATGTGGTGCATCGTGGGGCTTGGGAACCCGGGGCCCCGCTACGTCTGGAGCAGGCACAACGTGGGCTTCCGGGTGGTGGAGAGAATTTGCCTGAGGGCCGGCTTCAGCCTTTCCCACAGGAAGGGGGAGCTCTGGTGGGGGCAGGGGGATTGGTGCGGGCAGAAGGTGAGGGTGGCCCAGCCGCAAACCTACATGAACCTTAGCGGAAGGGCGGTCTTGGCTCTTAGCCGATCCAAGTGCAGGCCGGAGAATCTGGTGGTGGTCCACGACGACATGGATCTACCCTTGGGCAGGCTCAAGTTCAAGCGGAGAGGAGGTGATGCTGGGCACAGGGGTGTCCGTTCCATCTTGGAGGCCTTGGGAGAAGACAGATTCTTGAGGCTTCGGATAGGAATAGGAAGGCCCCCCGCTGGCGTGGATCCGGTGCGGTTTGTGCTGGAGCCCTTCCAAGAAGGGGAGAGAGAGCTGGTGGAATGTGTAATTGATCGGGCCCTCGAGGGATTGGAGGTCCTGATGAACAAGGGGCTGGAGGAGGCCATGAGGGTCTGCCACGCCCCTTTTCCATGTGAGGAGCGCAGGACCGAGGGGAGCATTTCTTAGCAGGCGCAGAACCATCAAGCGGAAGGAGGTATGGGGAAAATGCTGGGACTGACGAAGGTGGCGCCGTTTCTTGGGGTTTTCGGTTTTCTGGTAGCGTTCCTGGTCTATCGCTGGGTGGCAAGCCAGCCCAATGGGACCGATCTCATGCGCAAGATCGAGGGGTACATCAGGCAGGGCGCCATGGCCTTTCTCAAGCGCCAGTACTCCACCCTGGCGATCTTCGTGGTGATAGTCTTCATATTGCTCACCATCGGCATCAACATCTGGACGGCCATCTGCTTCCTGACCGGGGCACTCTGCTCCATGTTCGCGGGCTTCTTTGGCATGATGGCCTCTACCAAGGGAAATGCCAGGACAGCCTGGGCAGCCAACCAGGAAGGCATGGGCAAGGCCCTCATAGTCTCCTACATGAGCGGCTCGGTCATGGGGCTTTCTGTGGCCTCCCTGGGACTTCTGGGTGTTGGCATCTGGTTCTGGATCTGGGGCGGAAACGCGGAGACGGCCCAGTACATAAACGGTTTTGCCATGGGGGCCAGCTCCATTGCGCTTTTTGCCAGGATGGGAGGCGGTATCTACACCAAGGCTGCTGATGTGGGCTCAGACCTGGTGGGAAAAGTGGAGGCCGGGATCCCCGAGGACGACCCCAGGAACCCCGGGGTGATAGCCGACAACGTGGGAGACAACGTGGGGGACATCGCGGGAATGGGTGCGGACATCTTTGAGTCCTACGTGGGGGCTATAGTGGCCACCATAGCCATAGGTGCCACCATGAGCCTGAGCCCCGAGTGGATCGCCAAGTACTTCCCGGGACAGGGGGAATGGGCAATCAAGTTCAGGTACATGAGCATGCCCCTGCTGGTGGTCATGGCAGGGCTCATTGCCTCTTTGATAGGTGTCCTTTCCATAAAGCCTCTCAAAGGAGCCGGGCCCCAGGCTGCTCTCAGATACTCCACCTTCATAGGCGGGGCGGTGCTCATAGTTCTCACCTTGGTGATCCAAAGCGGCCTTGGGCTTCCCATGGGCACCTTCTGGGCAGTGGTAAGCGGCCTTGTAGTGGGCATGATAATAGGGCTCTTGGCCGAGTATTACACCTCGGCAAAGCCCATCCGGGAAATAGCTGATTCTTCCAAGACCGGCCCGGCAACCGTGATCATATCAGGGATGGCAGTGGGCATGGTGAGCACGGCCCTTCCCGTGTGCGGGATCTGCCTGGCCATGTACATAGCATATGTATCGGCGGACATGTACGGTGTCGGGATCTCGGCCGTGGGAATGCTGGCCACTGTGGGCGTGACCATGACCGTGGATGCTTACGGCCCCACAGCAGACAATGCCGGGGGAATCGCGGAGATGTCCCACTTGGGTCCTGAGACCAGGAAGATCACCGACACCCTGGATGCTCTGGGAAACACAACGGCGGCCATTGGGAAGGGCTTTGCCATCGGCTCAGCTGCCCTGACGGCCCTGTCTTTGTTCGTGGCCTATGGCCAGTCGGCCAAGGTGGAGCGCATAGACATAACCGACGCCTACACGGTAATCGGGGTGTTCCTGGGTGCCATAGTGCCCTTTATCGTGGCCTCCCTTACCATGACCGCCGTGGGCAAGGCGGCCTTTGCCATTGTGGAGGAGATCCGAAGACAGTTCAGGGAGATCAAGGGGCTCCTGGAAGGAAAGGCAGACCCGGACCCTGCCACCTGCGTGGACATAGCCACCCGCTCGGCCCTGCGCTACATGATTGTGCCGGGGCTCTTCGGTGTGATCTCCCCGGTGCTGGTGGGTTTCATCATCGGTAAAGAGGCCTTGGGAGGCTTCCTGGTGGGCGCCACCATCTCTGGGGTGCTCCTGGCCCTGTTCATGGCCAATGCAGGGGGTGCCTGGGACAATGCCAAGAAGTACATCGAGCAGGGCAACCTGGGAGGCAAGGGCTCGGATTGCCACAAGGCAGCTGTCATAGGCGACACAGTGGGTGACCCGTTCAAGGACACCTCGGGGCCCACCATGAACATCTTGATAAAGCTCATGAGCGTCATATCCCTCATTCTGGCCCCGCTGCTAATGTAGGAGTGGGAGGAAGATGAAAATGGGGCCGGCAGCCCTTGGGGAGCCGGCCCCTTGTTCGGGAGATCCACCTCCCGGCTCATCCTTTCTTTTCTGCCTTGGCTTTCTGCTTGGCCCTTTTCTTCCTTCTCCTTCTTTGGCGATCCAGTTCCTTTCTCCTCTCGATCTTCTTGTGTCTGGCCATTTCCATCCTCCTCAGAGCCTTCCTTCATGGGGACTGGAGAGCCTTCCTTCATGGGGACTGGCCCAAAACCCATCCCGTGAGCATCAGGTGGACTCCCCCAGAAACTCCTGTGCCAGTCTGAGAAATAATTCCACCCCCAAGGGCAGTACCTCCTCGCAGATGTCAAACTGGGGGGTGTGCAGCATGGGGGCAGGGGTTGCTTGCGGGTCAGAGCAACCCATCACCACGAACGCCCCCGGACACCTCTCCAGGAAATATGAAAAGTCCTCGGAGCCCATGGAGGGTGGAAGGTGCAAGACCCCTTTCTCCCCCAGCAGCTCCAGGGCCACCCTCTCTACAGAATCAACTGTCTCGGGATCGTTGAAAAGCACCGGATACCCCTGGCGGATCTCAAGCCCAGCTTTCACTCCATGGCAGGAGGCGACTCCCTGCACTATCTGCTTCATCGAGGCGTGGGCCGCTTTCCGGACATGATCCTTGAGAGCCCTCACAGTCCCCCAGATCTCTGCCTCCTCGGGTATTATGTTGAAAGCAGTGCCTGCCTGGAATCTGGTTACGCTTAGCACCAGTGAGTCCAGTGGATCAGTGCCGCGGCTCACCACGGCCTGGAGGGCCTGGACAATGGAGGCCCCTGCCAGTATGGGGTCCCTGGCTGTGTGGGGGTGGGCCGCGTGGCTACCACGGCCCAGGACCCGGATCACAAAGTCATCCACAGAGGCCAGGGCCGGCCCCGAGGTCAGGCCTACCTCCCCCACACGCAGGGTAGGAAAGACGTGTAGGGCCACTGCCCTGTCCACCATGGGATGCTCCAGCACGCCCTCCTCCACCATTTTGAGCCCCCCGGCGCCTCCCTCCTCCCCGGGCTGAAATACGAACTTCACTGCCCCGCGGGAAAGGAGGCGGGCACTGGCCAGGACTCTGGCTGCCCCCAGGAGCATGGTCACGTGGGCGTCATGGCCGCAGGCATGCATGACACCTGGGTTTTGGGAGGCATATTCCCTGTCCTGCACCTCCTGAATGGGAAGGGCGTCCATGTCCGCCCTCAAGGCCAGCACAGGGCCCGGCTTCCCGGTGTCCAGAAGCCCCACCACCCCGGTGGAGGCCAGCCCTGTGCTGACTTGCAAACCCCACTCCTGGAGAAGCCTGGCCACCCTCAGGGAGGTCCTGGTTTCTTGGAACCTGAGCTCCGGATGCCTGTGCAGGTCTCTCCTCAGCTCCACAAGCCAAGGAGCGATTTGCTGAATCTGGGGCCTGATCTTCTTTGAGACTGAGCTCGGCTGGCTCCCTCTTTCCTCAAGGCTCTCGCTCATGACGCCCGGTGCCTACCTTCCTTTCCATTGGGGCTTTCTTTTCTCGGCAAAGGCTCGGGGGCCCTCCACGAAGTCCTCTGAGGCGGCCATGGTTGCCACCTCGGGGAAGACCTTGCGCACCACTTCCTCCAGAGGATGGCCCAAACCCTGCAAGGCAGCCCCCTTGCTGGCCCTTATGGCCAGAGGGGCGCACTCCAGGATTGCCTGGGCCCACCTGCGGGCCGCCTCCATGAGTTGGGGGGCGGGGACCACCTCGTTTATGAGGCCCATCTGCAGAGCCTCCCGGGCCGAAATGCGTCTCGCTGTAAGGATCAGCCCCATGGCCAAGTGGAAGGGAATCTGGCGGGGCAGCCTGTGGACTCCTCCTGCGCCGGCTATCATACCCACCCTGGGCTCGGGAAGACCAAAGCTGGCATTCTCCGAAGCCACTATTATGTCGCAGGCCAGGGCTATCTCGAAGCCGCCTCCCAAAGCCAGACCATTGACTGCAGCAATGACGGGCTTGAACAGATCGAATCTCCTTGTTATGCCCCCAAAGCCTCCCTTCAAAGAGTCCAGCCCTTCCCTGAGGGCTTTGCCTCCATGCTGTGCCTGCCATTTCAGATCGTTCCCAGCGCTGAAGGCCTTGTCTCCGGCTCCGGTCACTATGGCCACCCATGAATCCGGGTCCTGGGAAAACTCCTCAAAGGCTTGATCCATCTCCTTGCAGGCAGGCGGATGCAGGGCGTTCATGACATCCGGCCGGTTTATGGTCAAGACAACAAGATGCTCCTCCTTTTCCACCCTGATGAACTCGTAGCCCATCCAACACCTCCTTGGAGATTCAAGTTTCTCTCGAGCCAGGGCAAGAACCAAGAACTTCCAACGATTCTAGGCCCCAAGCCTGAGGGATGTAAAGGCCTTGGCGGCAAGTTGTGGGGTCAGACAACCCCGTGTTATACTTCCCAAGCTCGGCAGCGGCTTGCTGGCAGGCAGCTCTTAAGATCTTGAGGCCGGAGGTGAATCAGCCATGGTGCTCCTGGAGTTCAGCATGTACCCCCTGGACAAAGGCGAGAGCCTGAGCCCGTACGTGGCCCGTTCCATGGAGATCATTGCCGAAAGCGGTTTAGAGTATCGCATGAACCCAATGGGAACAGTCATAGAAGGGGAATGGGACCAGGTCTTCGAGATAGTGCGCAAGTGTTTTGAGAGGATGAGCCAGGATTGCAACCGCATAGCCGCCTTGATCAAGGTGGACTACAGAAAGGGGCACAAAGGGAGACTCTCGGCCAAGATCCAGTCAGTGGAAGAAAAAGCAGGCAGGAAGTTTGTGACGGGCTGAGCAGCGGGAAAGGGACCTCGCCTCTTGCTGGCCCGGGAATCACAAGGTGCCTAAGCTCGGCCTTGGAGGTGAATGGAACTCCTGGCCTTTGCACCCATGTCCTGCCCAATGGAGGCTAACAGAGGGTAAGGATTTCTGGGCCGTTTTCAGTTATGGCTATGGTGTGCTCGAAGTGGGCAGAGAGGGATCCGTCGGCTGTGACAGCGGTCCAACCGTCGGGGAGCACTCTCACGCGGTAATCCCCGGCGTTTACCATGGGCTCCAGGGCCAGCACCAGACCTGCTTCCAACAGCGGGTTGTACGGGCTTCTGGGCACATAGTTGGGAACTTGTGGATCCTCGTGGAGGCTCTGGCCTATGCCGTGGCCCACAAACTCCCTCACCACTGAGAAGCCGTGGCGTTCCACCCAGCTCTGGATGGCCTTGGAGATGTCGAAGAGACGGTTGCCTGCCGAGGCCTTCTCTATGCCCTTGTAAAGCGCCTCTTCCGTGACCTGCATGAGTTTGCGGGCTTTCTGGCTGAGCCTGCCCACCCCATAGGTGCGGGCCGCATCACCGTAATATCCCTTGTAAAGGATCCCCAGGTCCACGCTCACCAGATCCCCCTCTCGGATCCTACGGTTCCCTGGGATGCCGTGTACAACCTGCTCGTTGATGGATATGCAGCTGGAGGCAGGATAGCCTCTGTAGCCAAGAAAGGCCGGCTCGCCGCCCATGGCCCGGATCCTCTCTTCCATGAACTTGTCCAGGTCCCTGGTCAAGGCTCCGGGTATCACCAGTCGGGTCAATTCCTCCAGTATGCAGGCCACCATCCTGTTGGCCTGCCTGAGAACCTGGATTTCCTCAGGGGCCTTCAAGATCATGGTGAAGATCCCCCACCTCTGGGAGAGTTCCCCACTGGCCTGTAGTAGGTCTTGCCCCCTATGCTCTGGGCCCTCCAGGAGTTTTTCTTGGCCATGTCCTCCAGGAAAATTTCTGCCCTGGCCAGCTCCATGCCAAAAAGGGAGCGCAGGTCCTCTGCGCAAAGAGGCCTTCTCTTGAGGGTTTCCGCAACCCTCCTCTCCAGGTCGGCGAGGGAGCCTCGTTCGCTCAGACCCTTGAAGGAGGCCACGACTTCCGCCCTGGGCCCCAGGGCGTTTCGGATCTCCTGAATACGCTCAGGAGCCGAGGCCCTGACCCAGGCCTCTGCCGGAGGTCTGCTCACGGTGTTGAGCTGCACCCTGTCCGGGTTTATTCGTTGGACCCATTGAAGGAGGCCTGGGATCTGATCCGGATCGTCGTTGATCTCATGGACCAGAAGCACCTCCAGCCAGATTTCGCCCCTGAATTCCTTGCGGAGAGCCACCAGACCCTCCAGGATCTTCCCCAGCTCCAGGGAGTTGTGAGGCCTGTTGATCCTCTTGAAAGTGGGCTCTGTCCACCCGTCCATGGAAGGGAGCACCAAGTCCGCTGCTGCCAACTCCTCTCTGAGGCTCCTGCGGTAAAGAAGCGAGCTGTTGGTGATAACAGACACGGGCAAGCTGAAAAACTTCTTGAGGAGCCGTATGATTTCCCCAAGTCCTCTTTCCAATGTGGGTTCCCCAGAGCCGGACAGGGTGAGCACATCCACCTGTGGCTTGGCCTCCAGGGCTTGCCTCACAGCCTGAACCACCCTCTCTGGTTCGATGAACCGGGCACGCCTTAGCCTGGTGCGCCGGGTGGGGCCCAGTTGGCAGTAAATGCAGTCGTACGAGCAGGTTTTCATGGGCAGCAGGTCTATGCCCAAGGATCTGCCCAGCCTCCTGGATGGAACCGGGCCGTAGGTTATTCTTTTGAGCGCAGGGGCCATTGGTCTAAGCCTCAAGGTTTCCCCTTTTGCAAAGAGAGAAAGCGGCTAAGGCTTCTGTCATAGGTGCGCTCCACCTCTGCCGGGAAGAAACAGGCCGGCACCTCCCCATGGGAGCGGTGGTAATGCAGGCACTCGCAGCAGTATCCTTTCTTGGCGCAGGGCTCGTAAGTGCAGTTGCAGCGTTTGAGGTTTTCTTCATGGTTCTTGCACAGGGTCCCTTTCATCGTGTGTAGACCTCCTTGAGTCATCTCACCTTGTTTCTTCCCTTTTCCTCTTGAAGCCCTGCACCTGGTGCAGGAAGGCCTCCAAACGATTCTGGGTGGAAGCCTCCCCCTGGCCGTCGAAAAATAGATTCAGAACCGGGATTCCATCGTGCTCCTCCCTGAAGCGCTTCAGAAGCGCAGTCACGATGGTCCCGGGCATGCAGGTGAAGGGTCCCACGCTCACGATCCCGCTGACTCCCTTTCTATAGAAATCCTCTGCCTTACCCATGCTGAGAATGGTCTCTCCCTCAAAAGAGGGATGCACATAAGGAGCTGCCAGCTGCATGGTTTCCTCTATGGTGGGCTCCTTGAGGTTGCGCACCAGGCCGTGGAAGATCTCTTCCATTTTGCGCTCGTCCCTTCTCTGAAACCACTCCTTCAAGGAGGTGCGAAGATAGTTCTTCCACTTTCCGTCCCTCAGGGCATGCCTCTTGGACACACAGTTTATGTAAAGGAGCCACTCGGAGATGGGTGGCATCCAAACGCTGGCCCCCAGTCGCTCCAGTTGCCGGATCAGATTCTCGTTGGCAAATGGGTTGGACCGGATATATATCTCCCCCACTATCCCCACCAGCGGCCTGCCTGTGCTCTGAGCACAGGAAATGGCCTCGAAGGCCTCTCTGGCCTCCTTCAGAACCGGGAAAAGATCCCCGTTGCCCTGCCTCAGCTCCTCACACACCCTGGAGACCGCTCGCTCGTAGATCTCCTCTGCCCGGCCCGCTTCGGCCTCCAGGGGTCTCACCTCCCACAGGGCCTTTTCCAGGAAATCCACGGCCACGACCCCTCTCCAACCCAACCGCACGAAGGTCTTGCCTATGAGGCCCAATTGCTTGTACATCTCCTGGTCCTGGACCGGCGAGTAGATGGGCACATCATCAAATCCGGCCTGATCCAGAACCAGACGATGGAACCTGTTGTATTGCCCGAACCGGCAAGGGCCAGATCCCCCGGGCATGAAGAAAGCGCTGTGGGCCCTGTCGAATCCCGGCCTCATGGCCCAGGCCAGCATGTCCCCGGTGGTGAGGATGGCCGGATAGCACTCCTTGCCCGAGGTGTAGCGCCTTCCCACCCGAAGTGTCTGCTCTGTGGTCTTGGGAAGGACCTGGGCCGGAACCCCGCTTGCCTCGAAGGCTGCGGCAACGGCCCTGGCCTGATCTGTCATGTAAGGCAGAAAGACCATCCTATCCCTTCCAATGGAGTGAAGCCCTTGTCTGCGAATGGGCTTGAGCGGGCCGGAGGCCCTAGCAGGGGCATTCTTGAGACTGTCCAGGAAAGCCTCCAGGCGGGTTATGGCGCCCACATCTGAGCTGTGCTCGTCAATCTCCAGCTGCAACAGGGGCTTTTCCCCCATGGCATTTCTGAAGAAATGGGATATGAAGGAATCAGGCCCGCAGCCGAAATTGGTTATGTAGATGGGATAGAGCCTCGGATCCTCTCTCAGCAGCTTGGCTGCAGCCATGAACCTCTGGCCATAGCGCCAGTAGTGTCCCAGCACCTCCTCGTCTGGCTCAATGGCTTCCAGGGGCAGCCCGTCCAGGGGAATGGCCATCACCCCCAATTCCCTTAACTTCCTGGGCAGATTCAGATTCAAGCCTGCGTCGCATCCATTGTATACTCGGCTGACTATGACCATTGCTCGTTGCCCTGCTTTGAGCCCCTCGAGGGCCTGCTTGCCCAACTCCTTCATGGCCGAGGAGAAGCTCTCCTGGGCCTCTTCAGCAGCCCTGAGGGCCTCCTTCACTTTGGAGGTCCTGGCTCCCAAGCAACGCCCGAACCGCACCAGGGCCTGGTGCACTTCCTTGCGGGGGGCTCCAAAGCGAAGGGGCGGATCCAGGAGCTTCACTCCCATTGCCCGGAAGTCGAAGGCAGATCGCACGGTGTAAGGAATGGTTTGCACGTACGGGCAGTTGAACCCTTGGGGCAGATCCTCCCTGTGTTGCCTCATGTCTATGATACTGGGGAGGAAAAGCTGGTCGACTCCTTTCTGCAGGAGGTTTTCCACGTGCCCGAAAGCCACTTTGATGGGGAAGCAGGTCTCGGCCACAACCTTTTCCACCCCCTTGTGGATCACTTCTTTGCTGGTGGGGTCCGATATCACCACCCTGAAGCCCAGGCTGGAAAAAAAAGCCTTCCAGAAAGGCAACATTTCCAGGAAAAAAAGGGTCCTTGGAATTCCTATCTTGGGTCCTGATTCTGGCCCCTCGCCTGGATAGGTTTCCAGCAGCAGTCTTTCCCTCTGTGCAAAAAGATCCGGGATCTGGGCCCTGGTTTCCTCCTGGGTGGGCCTCCTTTTCTCGTAGCGCTCGCAACGACCCCCGTAGAAAAGGGGACGCTCTTCTTCCCCGGACAGGATAACTTTCTTTATCTCGCACCTGTTGGGGCAAGCCTTGCATTCAAAGGGAGAAACCTGGTATGCCCTGTCTGCCAGCTCGAATCCCTTGAAATTGCTGTAGGATTTAGGGTTCTCCCTCATGGCCAGTAGAGCCGCCCCTATAGCCCCTGTTACCTCGTGATGGGGCGGCACCTTTACAGGCCTGCCCAAGACCTGTTCGAAGGCTGCCACTATGGCGTGGTTGAAAGCCGGTCCTCCTTGGAAAAAGACTCGTTCCCCTATCCTTCTGGTCTCCACCACCTTGTTCAGGTAGTTCTCCACAATGGAATAGGCCAGACCTGCCACCAGATCCTCTGTGGGAGCTCCCCTTTGCAGATGATGCACAAGATCTGACTCCATGAATACTGTGCAGCGTTCACCAAGGGGGACCGGAGACCTGGAACTCAAGGCCAGCTCCGCGAATTGCTCCTGGATGGATATCCCCAGCCTCTCGGCCTGCTCCTCCAGGAAGGAGCCTGTTCCTGCAGCGCAGACCTTGTTCATGGCAAAATCCACAACCGCCCCGTGGGATAGGCTTATGTACTTGGAATCTTGGCCGCCTATCTCGAAAATGGTGTCCACCTCAGGGTCTATTGCCACCGCAGCTGTGGCTTGGGCGGTTATCTCGTTCCTGATTACGTCGGCGCCTATGAAATCGCCGGTCAGGTAGCGCCCCGAGCCAGTAGTTCCGGCCCCTGCAATGAGCACCCTGTCTCCCACTTCTTTGCCCACCTCTCGAAGACCTCTCTTGACCGCCTCCAAAGGACGCCCGGCGGTCATCAGGTATCTCTTGGACAGCACCCGCCCCTGTTCGTCAATGACCACTACATTGGTGCTTATGGAGCCAACATCCACCCCCAAGAAGGCTCTTGTGCGGCCGCCTTGGCTGTTGAGGGGGAAAACCGCGGTGGCCCCTTTTTGAGCGTGGCTGGGTCTTTTGAGGGGGGGCAGGCTCCTCGGCCTTGCGGTCTCGCGCTGTTGCCTGGAGAAAGCCTCCAAGGCTTCCAAGCCCTCAAATGGTTTTCTCAGGGAGGGGTCATCCAGGAGCATGAGCACTGCTCCTATGGCCCCTGTGGAGGCGAAGTGGGCAGGGACCAGGAAATCCCTCTCATCCAGCTCCAACACCTCCCTAAAGGCCCTTATCATTCCGGGATTTGCCGCGACCCCTCCCTGGAAAACCACTGGAGGCCTCAGAGGCTTGCCCCTGGCCACGCTCCCCTTGAAGTTCCTGGCCACTGCGAAGCACAGCCCGGCCACTATGTCATAGTCCGGGGTGGCCGCTTGCTGAAGGTGGATCATGTCGCTCTTGGCGAAGACCGAACAACGGCCGGCTATGCGGGGAGGCGCGACGGACCTGAGCGCCATCTGACCGAACTCCTCTATGGTGAGCCCCAGGCGATTGGCTTGCTGATCCAGAAAAGAGCCGGTGCCAGCCGCACAGAGGCTGTTCATGGAAAAGTCCTCTATCTGGACCCTGCCATTGCCCGGCTGGGCAGCCAGGAGAATCAGCTTGGCATCCTGGCCTCCCATCTCTATGATGGTTCGGGCCTGGGGAGCCAGGAGTTGGGCAGACCTGGCCTGGGAGACCACCTCGTTCAGCAAAGTACCTCCCAGAAGCTCTGCCACCAGCTTGCCCGCAACCCCTGTCACGCCGACCCCTCGGATTCGTTCCCTGGGATATTTTTCCAATAATGCGGACAGGACCCTCAGTGCGGTTTCCAAGGGTCTGCCGTGAATTCTGGTGTAGTCCTCATCCAGAACGGCCCCTTCAGGGGTCATCAGTACGGTGTTCAAGCTTATGGATCCCACATCCAGGCCCAGGAAAAGATCTTCGTGATGGAAACAGGACATATCTGTGCCGACTCCCTTTTTCTCCTTTGTATGAAAGGCCGGGACGTAACCCCTGCCGATTCCTCAAGGCCTTCTGCTTCTGAGCCTCAAGCCCCCAGCCCCCGGCATGCTTCAAGATCTCCTGGCTCAAGAGCCTTGCTCGGTGTCACGGCACTGACAGACTGATTTCACTCTGGGTCACTTCACTCCTGGCAAATCCAGTTTCCAGCCTGTATTTTTCCACTGGCTGGTGAGCAGTGCAGGCTAAGCCTTCCCTGCCAACACCTCCCGAGCTACACACAGCCTGTGCATCTCGGCCGTGCCGCCCAAGACCAAGCCCATGCGGCTGTCCCTCAGTATCCTATCCGCCTCGCTTCCCTCCAGAAGCCCGACCCCGCCGTGGATGTGGGCGCAGCTCTGCCCGCAAAAAAGGCTCATCTCAGATGCGAACAACTTGGCCAGGGAAGACTCCACATAGGAGCCCCTGGCGGAATCTATGAGCCACGCAGCCCTCAAGGCCAGTTGCCTGGCCACATCCAGGCTCACATACATGTCGGCGATCCTGAAGTGCACCTCCTGATAGGAGACTATGGGCCGCCCAAAAGTGCTTCTCTGACGCGCATGCCCAACGGCCAATTCCAAGGCTGCCTGCCCCACCCCAATGGAGTATCCGGCCATTAGCAAAGGAGCTTGGGGAAGCATTTCTATGCTCTTGGCCGAAGGGCCATCCTCTACACCCAGAAGCGAATCCCTGGGCAGGATGCAATCCTTCAAATCCAGGCTGCAGACCCTCGCACCCCTGGCTCCCACAGTAGGTAACAGGGGTCCCCTGCTGAGCCCTTGGCAGGGCTCTTCCAGCAAGAAGACCCTTGCCAAGGCCTCTGGCGCTCTCGCAGAGGTAAAGCGTGCCGCCACCAGGAGGGCCAATGCCTCAGGGCCGTTGATGACGTAAGCCTTCTGCCCTGAGAGATAAAAACCCTCCTCCCCAACCCTGGCTGTAGTGAGAAGTTCCTCTGTGTCGCACCCTCCTTGAGGCTCAGTGTGGGCCCATGCCCCCCTGAGTTCCCCCCTTGCCAGCCTGGGCAGAATTCTCTCCTTTTGGGCCTGGCTTGCGTACAGCATAGTCGGAAGCCCGAAACGCATCAAGGAGGTGCCCGCCACAAGAGCTGTGGAAGGACAACACCGGGCCACCTCCTCTGTACCCACAAGGAAACAGACCATGTCCCCGTTGTTTCCTCCGAAATCCTCGGGAATCAGAAGCCCCATGTACCCCACCCTGGCCAGTTCCCTTAGGCTCTCCTCAGGCACCTTGCCAAGGCGATCCACTTGGGCGGCCTTTGCTCTGAGGACTTCCTCGCAAATCCCTCTCAGGGCTCTTTGAAATTCCTTCTGTTGCTCCTTGAGCTCGAAATTCATGCTTTTCTCCCTGGCCAGGATCCTTTGCCCAGGCCCGCAGCTTTGAGGTCTCTATCCCTTTGCAATACCCAAAGGAAATCACCAAGCCGAACCGGGTTTTCTTCCAATGCCGGGCAATTCGCGGGTTCGGGTCACCCCCCCCAAGCCCTCAGCTCCTCGACGAGGAGGGCTAAATGGCCCTGCCATGGCTATAGTCCAGGTTCATTATCATGCGGGCGATTATGGCCCTCTGGATCTCGCTGGTGCCTCCACCTATGGAGGCCAGCCTGGCATTTCGAAATGCCCTTTCCACAGGGTATTCATGTATGTAGCCGTAACCGCCGTGGATCTGCACCGCCTCGTGGGCCAGTCGCATTCCGGCCTCCCCCACAAAGAGCTTGGCTGTTGCAGCCTCCAGGTGATTGAGGGGCCTGCCCTTGTCCTTGCACCAGGCCACCCTGTACATGAGCAGACGGCTGGCCTCGTATATGATCTTCATCTCTGCCAGCTTGTGCTGGATTGCCTGAAAGCGGGCTATGGGCCTGTCGAACTGGATCCTCTGGTTGGCGTAAGACACGCAAAGATCCAACAGATAGCGCATGCCTCCCACAAAAGGCGCCATGAGGGAGCTTCGGTCCCATTCCAGAGCACCCAGAGCCACCTTCACAAAACCATCCCCTTCTTGCCCCAAGAGGTTCTCCAGGGGCACTTTGCAGTCTTCGAAAACAAGCTCCGAGGTGGGCGAGGCCCGACAGCCCATCTTCTTGAGGGGCTTACCCGTCCTGAATCCCTTGTAGCCTTTCTCCACGATGAAAGCCGATATCCCAAGGGCCTTCTTGGAGGGATCCGTGGAGGCTATCACCACAAGCACGTCCGCTATGGGGCCGTTGGTTATGAACATCTTGGTGCCGTTCAAGACGTAGTGGTCTTTCTCTCTTACGGCAACGGTGCGCACAGCAGAGGCATCCGAGCCTGCCCCGGGTTCTGTCAAACCCAGCGCCCCTATCCACTCCCCGGCTGCTATCTTGGGTAGGTAACGGGCCTTCTGCTGGGGGGTGCCGTGCTGGAGAATCGTATCCCCGCAGAGGTAGGTATGGGCCCCCCAAGACAGAGTCAATCCCCCGTCCGCTCCCCCCTCTGCCAAGGCCTCGGCTGCAAGGCAAGCCGTGACAATGTCAGAACCCGCCCCGCCGTACTGCGGAGGGAAATGAAGTCCCAGGAGTCCGAAGCGGGCCATCTTCTGCCACGCTTCCCAACAAAACTCGCCCTTGAGATCTGATTCTTCCCCCAGAGGGGCTATTTCCCTGCGCGAGAAATTCAAGACCTGTGCCCTGAAAATCCTCTGCTCCTCAGAGAAATCCAAGTCCATGGGCGGCCTCCTCAGCACAAGGTAATCTGCAACGGCGTTTCTTATATCACCAAAGGAGGATTCTGTCAGCAGCCTGTGCGGCCTTGCCCTGGTTTTCTCTCAGCTTTTGGCCTCTTGTCCGGATGTTCCCCGCTGCCTGACAATCCCTCTCAGGCCCCCTCATTGACACAAGCCATCGGGACTGTGAGAATTCCATAGACGGAGGAAAGAGGCTTGATCCCCTATCCAAACATTTCCCCGGTCATCTTTTCCCTGGGCCCCCTTCAGCTCAGATGGTACGGGACCATGTACCTGATCGGCTTTGTGGTGGGCTACCTGCTCATGCGAAGGCTCACGGCAGGGCGTAAGGGGCGCTTCAAGGGCCAGCTGCTCATGGATTTCCTTGCTTACGTGGCCCTGGGGATTGTGGTGGGGGGTAGGCTGGGATATGTCCTGGTGTACAACTTCTCTTACTTCATGGAGCACCCATTGGAGGTCTTGGCCATCTGGAAGGGGGGTTTGTCCTTTCACGGAGGCTTCTTGGGGGTGATTCTGGCAGGAACCTGGTTCGCCAAGAGGAACAAAATAGGATTTTACGAAATGGCGGATGTAGCAGTGGTGCCTCTTCCCATAGCCCTGGGGCTTGGGAGGATAGGCAACTTCATCAATGGAGAGCTCTTCGGAAGGCCGTCTGATCTGCCATGGTGCATGGTTTTCCCCCAGGGTGGGCCTGAGTGCCGCCATCCATCTCAGCTCTACGAGGCTTTGCTGGAAGGGGTTGTGCTTTTTCTCGTCATGTGGAGGCTGGGCAAGGTGGAAACGAGGCCGGGTGTTGCATTCTGGGGTTTTGTGATGTTCTATGGCCTTTTTCGTTTCCTGGCGGAGTTTGCCAGGGAGCCAGACCCTCAACTGGGCCTGATCCTGGGGCCCTTCTCCATGGGCCAGCTCCTGAGCCTGCCAATGGCCGCTGCAGGGGCTTGGATGTTTGCCAGGAGGGTCCTGAAGGGGCCCAGGTGAACCTTCCCTTGACACAGGCGTCTAAGATCTCCATATTATTCACGCGTTGGTTCAAAGATGTCCGATGATCCCAGTTCGAGAACATGCCGATCCAGGAGGGGCGTGAGGCCATCACGCCCTGTCCATTTCAGGCCCCGATAGCCAGGAGGGCAGCATGATAGAGGTGGAGCGAGTCTCCAAGTTCTACGGGCCGGTGGCCGCCATCCAGGATGTGAGTTTCCAGGTGGAGAAGGGGGAGATAGTGGGTTTTCTGGGTCCCAACGGGGCTGGGAAGACCACCACAATGCGGGTGCTTACCTGTTTCCATCCCCCTAGCTCGGGCAAGGCCAGGGTGGCAGGCTTTGATGTGTTCAGCCAATCCCTGGAAGTGCGAAGAAGGGTGGGCTATCTGCCGGAGAGCGTGCCGTTGTACACCGATCAAAGCGTATGGTCGTACCTCAACTTTATTGCCGAGGCCAGGGGGGTGGGCAAGTCCAAGAGAAAAGCCCAGGTGGCCAGGGTCATGGAGGAGTGCGGATTGGACCAGGTGGGGGAGCGCCTCATAGGGAAGCTCTCCAAGGGTTACAGACAGAGGGTAGGCATTGCCCAAGCCCTGGTGCACAGGCCGGAGGTCTTGATACTGGACGAGCCCACCATCGGGCTCGACCCGCGGCAGATCATAGAGATCCGACAGCTCATCCGAGGACTAGCCGGAGAGCGCACGGTCATAGTCAGCACCCATATACTCCCCGAGGTGAGCATGGTGTGCGGCCGAGCCCTCATAATAAACCAGGGCCGTGTTGTGGCTGCGGACACCCCGGAGAACCTCACGGCACGTCTGCAAAAGGGCATGCGCATCCAGCTCCAGGTGCGCGCTCAGGACCCCTCTCAGGTGGAGCAGGCCCTCAGGGCAGTGCAAGGGGTGAGCCGAGTGGCCTGGGAGCGGGATGCGGCCCCAGAGATAAGAGCCTTCATGGTGGAATCCACTGACCGCTCTGATATCAGGGCAAGACTGGCCAGGGAAATAATAGAGCGGGGATGGGATCTGCTGGAGCTCCATGCTGTGGAAATGAGCTTGGAGGACATATTCTTGCAGCTCGTGACAGAGGAGCCGCAGGGGGAGGCTGTGCACAGCGCCCAGTGAACCAAAGGGAAAGTCAGTTCCCTCACGCTGTGAGATCCTAATTTGGGAGGCTCGGATGAACTGGATCCCGATCTACAAGAAGGAACTCAGGTCCTATTTCACCTCTCCGGTAGCATATGTGATCAGCTTTGTATTCATTGCCATCGTGGGGGTCTGGTGGTTTTTCTGGGACTTCCAGCGCTTCGTGATCATAAGCATGCAGGCCACCCAGAATCCTTACTACGCAGAGGCCCTGAACGTGAATGAGCTGGTGATCCGAAACCTATTCGGAAACCTGGCCTTGGTCATGCTTTTCGGGCTGCCGCTTCTGACCATGCGGCTTTTTGCCGAGGAGAAAAAGGCCGGCACGTACGAAATACTGTTCACTTTGCCTCTGAAGGACTGGGAGACCCTGGCTGGAAAGTTCCTGGCCTGCTGGAGCGTCTTTTTCCTGATGCTTTCCCTCACAGCCATATATCCGGTCACCATGGCTCTTCTGACCAATCCGGAGCCATTGCCCATTCTGGTGGGATACCTGGGGATGCTGCTGCTGGGAGGGGCTTTTATTTGCCTGGGCATCTTCGTGTCCTCCCTGACCGAAAATCAGATCATAGCGGCCTTCGGGACCTATGGTCTGCTCTTGGTTCTTCTGGCCATGGGGTGGTCCGGAGGGTTCGTGGGGCCCTCTGCGGGGGAGATTCTCAAAGACCTGAACATCTTCAACCATCTCCAGAGTTTCCTCAAAGGAGTGCTGGACACCAGGGATGTGGTGTCTTACCTGCTTTTTTCGTATTTCTTTCTCTTCCTGACTCTGCGTTCCCTGGAATCCAAAAGGTGGCGGGGGTGACCTTATGGCAGGCTGGCTGGCTGGGCGGTCCACAAAGTATGGGATGAACCTTGGCCTCATGGTCTTGATTGTTTTGGCAATACTGGTGGTCTTGGAGCTTTTCTCCAAGGAGAGGTTCCATGTCCAGATAGATACCACAAAGAACAAGCGGTACAGCCTGGCTTCCCAGACGCTGAAGGTCTTGGAGGGCCTCAAGGAGCCCGTGAAGATATATGCCTTTTATCAAGAGGCTGATCCATCCAGAGGCCCTGCCGAGGATCTCCTCAATCTTTACAGGACCAAGTCAGGGAAGAAAATCGACTGGGAATTCGTGGATCCGGACAGATTCCCCATGAAGGCACAACAGTACAAGGTGAACACGTACAATTCCCTGGTTCTGGAGCGCGGGGATCGCTTCGAGAAGGTCTATCTGGCGGAGGAAGAGAAAATTACCAATGCCCTGGTTAAGCTCACACGGGAGAAGAAGCCCGTGGTTTACGTGCTTCAGGGCCACGGCGAGCACGGTCTGGAAAGCGTTCAGAAGGACGGTTACAGCGAGGCCAAGAAGGCCATGGAGAACGAGCACTATGAGGTGAGATCCCTCTTGCTGGCAAGGGAAGCCAAGGTTCCTGAGGATGCTGGGGTGGTGATCCTGGCAGGTCCACAAAAGGGGCTCTTGGAAGAGGAGTGGAAGGCCCTGAAAAGCTATTTGGATGCGGGCGGGAAGTTGATGATGCTTGTGGACCCCCAGGCAGCACCAGGAGCCGCGGATTTCCTCTCTGATTACGGGGTGCTTCTGGAAGAGGACATGGTAGTGGATCGCAACAGCCGGCTCTTGGGCGGAGACTACTTGGTGCCCCCCATAGTGGAATATGAGCCCCATCCCATCACACAGGATTTCAGACAGAGCCCCTACTTGGTTTACTTGCCCATGGCCAGATCCGTAAGGAGCGCGGAGAAACCGCCCGAGGGGGTCAACGTGGAGATCCTGGCCCGTACAGGCCCCGGGAGTTGGGGGGAGAGGGACTTGGAGAGGCTGCGTCGTGGAGAGGCCGAGTTGAACCCAGAAGACCTCCAGGGGCCTGTGCCGGTGGCGGCAGTGGCTACTGTCCAGGGCAAGGATGGGGCAAAGAAGGGTAGGATCCTGGTGGTGGGAGATTCAGACTTCATCTCCAACGGGGCCATAGACCCCAACCGCTCAGGGAACCAGGATTTCTTCCTAAACGGACTGAACTGGCTGGCAGAACAGGAAGATCTGATTTCCATCAGGGCCAAGTCTGCCCCCAGCCGGCCTGTGATGCTGCGGCCCGGACAGTGGACCCTTATCTTCCTGGTAGTGGTTGTGCTCTTCCCCTTGTGCATCCTGGGCGTTGGAGTGGCCGTGGTTTGGCGCAGGAGGAGGAAGAAGTGAGCTGGCGCAAGACCGTTTTCTTGGGAATAGTCCTGGCCTTGCTGGCAGGCCTGTATCTGTGGGACCACCAGCGTGTGGCCAAGCAAAAGGCACTTGAAGAGGAAAAGAAGAAGCTCTTCCCCTGGAAGCCCGAAGAGGTGAGCGAGGTGGTTCTCCAGCGCCCCACGGACACCATTCGACTGGTGCGGGAAGAGGAAAAGGGGTGGCTCATCAAGGAGCCCGTCAGGACAAAGGCAGATCAAGAAGAGGCCAGGCGCTTGGTGGAGGGGCTCCTGCGCAGCAAAAAGGATCGTGTCGTGGCTGAGGAGCCTACAGACTTGCAGGCTTACGGATTGAAGGAGCCAAAATACGTTGTGAAAGTGCGAGGCCAGTCCCCAGGGGAAGAAAGGAGCCTCCTTGTGGGGGCAAAAAACCCGACCGAGGTCTACCATTTCTGCCAGTTACAGGGGCAGAAAGAGGTTTTTCTTGTCTCGGACACTTTGAGAAGGGATGCTGAAAAATCCTTGATGGAGTTGAGAGACAAGAACCTTCTTTCCTTTGATGCATCAAAGGTGCAGAGTCTCAAGATATCGGGTGGCAAAAAGGAGATCCTGCTTCTCAAAGAAGAGGAGAAGCAATGGCGCATAGGGGAGCCCAAAGGGCTCAAAGCTGATGCGGACGCCGTTCAGTCGCTTCTTTTTCGCCTTTCCAGGCTAAGGGCATTGGCTTTCGAGGACACACCCAGTCGCCCCCCCTCCGAGCTGGGGCTGGATCCCTGTGAGCGAAAAATAGAGCTCACCTTGAGCGACCCTGAAGAAAAGAAGGTGCTGCTTGTGGGCAAGGAAGTGGAGCTCCAGGAAAAGGGGGAGGATAAGAAAACCAGGCTGTGGGCAAAGCTGGAGGGGGACTTCCCGGTGGTGCAGGTGGAAGCCTCTCAGGTAGGGGAGGTCCCTCTGGAGAAAGATGACTGGCGTTCCAAGGTGCTGGTTTCTTTTGACAGGGAAAGGGTACAGAGGCTGGAGGTGATAAGGGGGGAGCAAACCCTTGCCCTGCGTAAGGTGGCTCAGAACCAGTGGGAGATAGAAAAGCCGGAGCAGCTGGGCGCAGATCCCGTAAAGGTGAGCGATCTGCTCTGGAGCCTCAAGGACGCAAGGGCTTCCAAGTTTCCAGGCAGGGAGGGCTTGGGGCAGGAAATGCTGGATCCGCCGGTCATGCTGGCCCGGATCTGGCTGGAAGCCCAGGACAAACCCCTTGAGCTGAGGCTCGGCCAGGCCACACCCGACGGGCAAGGCTACTATGCAAAGGTACCTGCTCAGGAGGAAATGGTGGAGGTCCCCAGCTCCTTCCTGGAGGAGATGAAAAAGGCCACGGCTTGGGAGCTAAGGGAGAAACGCTTTGTGAACTTCGAGGTTTCAAGAGCAAGAAAGGTCCTGCTCAGGTGGGAGGGGCAGGAAATGGAGTTGCGCAAGAAAGGGGATTCAGTGTGGAGGTTGGAAAGGCCTGAGCAGAAGGAGCTTGAGACTTACCAGGTCTCGGGCTTGCTCTGGAGCGTGCGGGAGGCCAGGTTCGAGGCGATTCCTGAGCAAAGGCCCTCAGATGCAGACATAGGAATGGACTTGCCCCAATTCCACATAGAGCTGTTCGAGGAGGGCAAGGAACCCGTCGCCCGTATGAGTGTTGGGAAAGAGCTGAAGGATGGATCAGGCCTAAGATATGCCTGGAGCGATCCCCAAGGCCAAGTTTACCTCATTGGGAAGAAGTTCCTGGAGCAGATCTCCAGGGACCTCAAGAGCATCAGTCCCTCCCATGGCCCTAGGGCAAGCAACTCAGGAGGGTGAGCCATGCCCATCTATGAGTATCTGTGCCAGCCTTGCAGGAGAGTCATGAGTGTGCTTGTTTTAAAGCCAGAGGATGAGACCTCGGTGCGTTGCTCCAGATGCGGAGGCGGGGCTCTGGTGAAGGTGCTGTCCAAATTCTCCATTCATAAGAGCGAGGCCCAGAGGCTCAAAGAGTTCGACCCCAAGGCTTCCAGGGATGATTCTTTTTACAAGGACTCCAGGAACATAGGGCTTTGGGCCAAGAAGCGGCTGCAGGAGCTTGGTGCTGATCTTGGGCCTGAGCTGGACGAGATCGTGGAGCGTGGCCGCACCGGCAAGATCCTGGAGGACTACGATCTCTGATGCCCACCGAGCGAGACTACTACGAGATCCTGGGTGTGGGCCGCCAGGCCAGCGATGAGGAAATAAAAAAGGCCTATCGCAGGCTTGCCATGAGGTACCACCCGGATCGAAATCCTGGTGATCCCCAGGCCGAGGAAAGATTCAAGGAGGCCTCAGAGGCTTATGAGGTGCTGAGGGATCCCCAGAAGCGCCAGATCTACGACCGCTATGGGCACGAGGGGCTTCGGGGGAGCGGCTTTTCCGGGTTCAGGGGGTTCGACGACATTTTCTCGGCCTTCGGGGATATTTTCGAGGAACTATTCGGCTTTGGAATTCGTACAGGAAGGGCTGGGGGTAGGGGCAGGCCCGGCTCGGACCTCAGGTATAACTTGACCATAACCCTGGAAGAGGCAGCTCGAGGCAAGGAAGTGGAGATCCCCGTGGAGCACAAGGAGCCTTGCCCCACCTGCGGAGGCTCGGGTTCCAGGCCAGGGACTGCCCCCAGTGTCTGCCCTGTTTGCCACGGTAGGGGACAGATCAGCCGCTCCCAGGGTTTTTTCACCATGACAAGCACCTGCCCCAGATGTTATGGCCAGGGTCAGTTCATAACAGATCCCTGTGAAAGCTGCCAGGGCAGCGGTTTGGTGCACGTGCAAAGAAAGGTACTGGTTAGAGTGCCTCCAGGAGTGGACACGGGTTCCAGGTTGAGGCTGAGGGGCGAGGGGGAGCCCGGGGAAGCAGGCGGCCCCCCCGGGGATCTATACGTGGTCATTTATCTGGAGCCTCATTCCCTTTTTGAGAGACAGGGGGATGACATCTTTTGTCAGACCCCCATATCCTTCACCCAAGCGGCCCTGGGCGCCCGCATAGAGGTACCCACCCTGGATGGGAAAGAGACCCTCACGATTCCCAGGGGGACCCAATCCGGGACCTTGTTCAGGCTAAGAGGTGCCGGAATGCCACGTCTCAAGGGTCATGGCCGGGGGGACCAGGTGATACAAGTGGTGGTTAAGACCCCCACCAATCTGACCAAGAGACAGGAGGAGCTCCTCATGGAGCTGGCCGAAATATCCGGCGAGGCCGTCACTCCCAAACGAAAAGGGTTCTTCAAAAAGTGAAAGGCCGTGAGGCAGAGAAAGGGACCCGCAGGAAGGCCGGGGGGGCTTCCAAGCGGGCAGGGGCTTGGCGCGTGCTGTGCTGGCTGGGGGTTTGGATCGCGCTGGGGGCCTCTGTGCTGGTGGGTGCCTACTATTATTTCATCCTTCTCAATCCAGGCCAGGAGATCTCCAGGGAGAACATCCAGCGTATTTTTGCTCTGGAAAGCCCTGTTTACTACGACGACGGGAAGAGCGTGCTGGGGGTCTTCTTTCAGGAGGAGCACCGCACCTATGTCCCGTACGATCGCATACCCCGTTTCTTTGTGCTGGCCCTGCTGGCGGCCGAGGACAAGAACTTCTTCTCCCACCCAGGCTTTGATCCAGGAGGGATATTAAGAGCCCTTTTTCTGAACATAAGGGCCGGGAGGGTAGTTCAGGGGGGAAGCACCATAACCCAGCAGACTGCCAAGAACCTCTTCAAGAGACAGCGTCGCTCCATGTATGCCAAACTGGTGGAGCTGGTGCACGCCCTGAAGCTGGAGGCCCACTATTCCAAGGAGCAGATCCTGGAGTGGTATGCAAACCAGTTCTTTGTAACCGGCAACGGGGTGGGTCTGGGAATCGCTTCCCAGTACTTTTTCAACAAACCCCCTGAAAAGCTGACCCTCTTGGAGAGTGCTTTCCTGGCGGGTTGTGTCAAGGCTCCCAACAGGTACAACCCCTTTATACAAAAGGGGGAACAGGCCCGAAAACAGGCCTTGCACAGGGCCAAGGAGCGGACCCACTACGTGCTCAAGGGCATGTTGGAGCTGGGCTTCATAGACCAGAAGCAGTTCGAGGAGGCCATCAGGCAGGAGATCCCATTCAAGCAAGGCAAGATCCGCTATGGTCTAAACGCAATAATGGATCTGGTCAGGGAAAGGCTGGAGAGGCCCGACATCCAAGATGCCTTGGCAGAGGCCGGTGTGGACAACATAGGTACTTCCGGAATTCGGATCTATACCAGCATAAGAAAAGAACTCCAGGAAGAGGCCTTGCGGGCCGTGAGGCAGAATCTTTCCTTGCTGGAGGCCCGCTTGAGCGGCTACAAGAGGGAAAACATCCTGGATCAGTACCAGAGGGTGTTAGGCTCGGAAGAGGAGGTGGATCGCAAGGAGTTTGTGTTCGGGAAGGTGAAGGCTATCCGGGCACAGGCTCCCTCCGTGGAGATAGAGGTGGAACTTCCGGGCGGGGAGCTGGGGAGGCTGGATCGGGAGGGAATGGAATCTCTGCTCAAGGCCCTGGTGCAGGGTATGAGGGGCACTTGGGCTGCCCCAAGAAAAGGGGACGAGACGCTGCTGCTCAAAGAGATCCAGGTTGGGGATCCCGTCTTTGTGCGCATGCGTGGAAAGGACAAGGAAGGCAGATTACTTCTCAGCCTGGAGCGCTACCCAGAGCTTAATGCAGGAGTCTTGGTGCTTCAAGACGGCTTCATAAGGGCCATGGTAGGGGGGATGGACAACATACATTTCAACCGGGCCATTGATGCCAGGAGACAGGTGGGTTCGGTATTCAAGCCCCTGGTGTACATGGCCGCTCTCCAACTCGGTTGGAACAATCTGGATCCCCTGAAGAACCGCTGGCAGGCTTTCCCTTACATGGGCCGCATCTACATTCCCCATCCGGACCATTCCAATTCACAAGAATGGGTTTCCATGACATGGGCTGGTGCCAAGTCCGAGAACATTGCCACGGTTTGGCTCCTTTATCACCTCTGCGACCGCCTGAACCCCTCTCAGCTGAAGGAGCTGGCCAGGATCCTGGACATGGCCCCCAGGCCAGGGGAGTCCAGGGGGGCATATGTGTCCAGAATCAGGGATCAAATGGGAATCCTGGTCACGCGGGAAAGTCTGCTGCAGGCTGCTTTCGAGGAGAGCAAGGAGGAGCTCCGTACAGACCTAATCTTTGGAGGCAGGACCGAGGAGCTGAGAGCACTGGATGACCTCCACTACGGCTCTGGGGTGGAGCGTTATCTAAGGGAGAGGCAAGCCAGGCCCGAGTCAAGAGCCAGCGAAGAGGAAATCAGGGTCCTGCATCACAACTTCTTGCGGCTCAGAGCCCTGCAGGAGGAGATGAGAAACGATTACGAGTCGCTGAGATGGGCTGTGACCAGGGCTGATCCCGGGGTGAGGGCTGGCATGCAGACCGGGGGAAAGGGGCGGTTTTACTTCCAGCACCACCCCGAAGGGGAGCGGATAGTGTACAGTCAAAACCCCGGGGGAAGATCTCTTGTGGCCCTGGACCTGGGATGGTTGGCCTCCCAGGTGGGCATGGGCACGGAACTGGAACGGATCATCCCTTTCCCCAGAGTGTGGGTGGATGGAGTGATGCCGGCTTCTTTATTGGACCAATTGCAGGAAGGGATACAAAAAAGGTTGAGCTCCTTGAGGGAGAAAGACCCTTATGACCTGGAAGTTCTCATAAGGATACCTGATTTTCGGGTGACCATGGCTTTGAGGTACGTGCTTCATTTGGCAAAGCGCTCCGGGGTGGAGTCGCCCTTGGAACCGGTTCTTTCCCTGCCCCTGGGGGCCAATGCAGTGACCATGGAGGACTTGGCAAGACTCTATTACGCCATTGTGAGCGGTGGGGTCTTCCTTGGCTCCGAGGAGGAGAACCTCGGCTCCAGCACCTTTCTCATCAAGAGGATAGAAGGACCTGACGGGGAAGTACTCTACGAGTCGGAGCCCAGGTTCAGGAGGATCATACCCGAGCAATTGTGTTTGGAAATGGCTGAGATTCTTCGCAAGGTGGTATCCCATGGCACAGGTCATCAGGCAGAGGGCGCCCTGGTGCTGAAGGGAGGCAGAAACGAGCGCTTGCTGGAACGTGCCAATCTCCGCGTTCCTGCATTGGGCAAGACCGGGACAGCCAATGATTATCAGAATTCTAGTTTTGTGGGCTTGATTCCGGGCCCAGTCCCAGGTAGTCTCCAGCTCACCCATGAGAAGGGGGTGGTGATAGCGGTCTATGTGGGATATGATGACAACCGGCCCATGAAGAACGCCCACATAAGGGTGTACGGGGCAGCAGGAGCCTTGCCCATCTGGACTCGTGTGGCCCAGTCGGCAGTCCAGCATCTGGACTATCAGGAGCAGCTGGACCTGGTGGAGCTAGCTTTTCGCCCTTCTGCCTCGTTGGGTTTACAATGGTCACAGGACTCGGTGGAGATTCCGGTGGACAATGAAACAGGCCTTCCACGCTCGGGTAGTCCGGATGGGCCCAGAGTCAGGACCTATGGGGAAATCAAGGGAGAGAAGGTGGAACTGAAGCGCTTTTTTGTTCCCGTGGATCTCAGAGAAAGGTGATAACCATGAAAGTCATGGGGAGCGTATGGAGGCAGGCGGCCCTCATTGCTCTTCTTGGGATTAGTCTTGGAGCCTGTGCGCCGCGCAAGGCAGTGACTCCCCCCGGGGAGGTGTCTCCACAGGCTCCGGGGCGTCCCCCTCAGGCTGTGAAGCCCTGGGTCGGTGAGCCCCAGCTCTTGGACGTGGAGCTGCTGGAGAAGGAAATTCGGAAGCGAGAGGCTGCAGTGGCTGCAGCCAAGAACAAGAGGGAAGAACTTAGCGGCACCAGGCGGGCCATCCTGGAGGCATGGATCACGGCGCTGGAAGACCAGATAGGGCGGATGCGTGAGGTGTTGGGGGAGGCAAAGGGCCTTCCACCCATTGCAGACCCCCAGGAGAGGGCCAGGCGCTCCCAGCGGCTCACGGCTCTCCTGCTGGATTGTTTGCGCCTTTCCCCCTTGGAACCGCCTCTTGCCGCAGGAGGGCCGAGGGTCACAGAGGAGACCAGGATTTCATGGGAACCCATGCGCTCGGCCTTCCAGAGAGGAGACTGTGCCTGGTTGCTCCAGGAACACGAGGCTTTGAGCAGGACCCATTCGGAACTGAGCACCCCTCTGGACGTGCAACTGATGAGGGGGATCTGCTTGGGACGATATGGTAAGAGGCAAGAGGCTTTGAGGATCCTGGAGCCGTTGGCTGGCCAAGGGCTTCTCCTGGATGCGCAGCAGGTGAGGTATTACACGGCCAACTGGCTTTTCGAGGAGGGGGAGCTGGAAAAGGCGGCAGAGCGTTACAGGTCTCTCCTGGAGGCAGGCCAGGAAAGGGAGAAGTGGGCGGATCTGGCCAAGCTGAGATTGGAACAGATAAGGCTAAGAAAAAAAGAGGAGCCCGCTCAGTCACCCGCTCAGCCGGATGTGCCAAGAGTCCCTGAGTCCCCGGCCCCCCCGGTCCAAACAGCTCCAGAGCCCCAGGCTCCTTCCCTGAGTTTCCCCCCAAGGGAGCCCCTTCCACCTTCTCCTGCCAAGGCCCCGCCTCTGAGGGAGAAGCAGCCTGAGGAAGAGGCTGCGGGGACCCAGCCTCAGGTTCCCCCCAGCCTTCCCAAGCCGCCTTCCCAACCCGGCGAGGGAGGCCAAGAGGTGCAGTTGGCCCGCTTGCAAGAGGCCCAAAGGCTGATGGACGCAGAGCAGTACGAGGAGGCCATCCAGAGGTTCCAGCAGGTTCAGGGCGCTGCCCATGAGGAGCAGGCCAGAAAGGGTATTCAGGAAGCCCAAGACCGTTATGCAGAGAAACGTCGCAAAGAGGCGGCAGACTTGGTCCTCAAGGCCAGGGAGGAAGGCGGCTCCAAGCGCAAGGCCAACCTCCTGAAGGCCCTGGAAATACTGGAAGATACCAATCGAAGGTATCCAAACAACCGCTATGCGGCCAAGATCCAGCAGAACATCCAGGATCTTATCGGTCAGATCAGGGCCATTGACCCCGCTTTCAGGAATTAGGACCGGCCCACCACCTCGGCGGCATTTGGAGCGATGTGGGTGCCCTGGGTAAGGATCAATCCAGGGATTCTCGGGCAAGGCGGTTGGGTAGAGGGAGTTGAGAACACGGCATGAGGCTCACATTCATAGAAGCCAAGACGCTTGATGAGGCTTGGTTCAAGTGTTTGTTCGAGTTGTTTCAGGGGGACTACCAGACTTACGTGGTGCAACAGGGCAGCTACAAGGGTGACACCCGAAGAGAGTTCGATTGGATCACCGTTCACATCACAAATCCAGGAGGGCCCCCTGGCTCTGACAAGGGATGCCTCAGGAGGCTGATCCCCACAGTGCCCTACGGGGTTCCCGCCCCGTGCGACGAGGAAGGGGTCCTGAGATATTTCAGCGAATATCTCTTCTGTGACAAGAAAAGGCCCGGGGAGCAATACACTTACGGGAGCCGGCTCTGCAGGGAGATGCAGGGCCAGAGCCAGATCCAGCTGGTCATAGACAGGTACCGCAATGGGCATGGCACCAACCAGCTGGTGTTACAGGTGGCTGAGCCCGAGGACCTTCTCCTGGAAGATCCTCCCTGTCTGCGGCACATAGACACCCGCGTAAGGGACGGCAAGCTCCACTTTATGCCCTATTTCAGGTCCTGGGACCTCTGGGGTGGCTTTCCCCTGAATCTGGCCGGGATACAGCTCCTGAAGGAGTATATGGCCTCAGAGATAGGGGTGGAGGACGGGGAGATTATCGCCACCTCCAAGGGCCTCCATGTTTACGGGCATGCCGAGGACGTGGCCCGCATGAGGGCGGGTAAAAAAAGGGAGACCGATCACCACGGGTAAGACATTCCCAGGCCCCGGCCTCCAACTGCGGGATCTTCAGCCCAAGACTCGGCCCATTATCATTCCAGGGAGACAGTCTCCCCCACCTGGGGGGTGAGGACCCTCACATCCGGAGCTTTTTGCTTGCAGAGCCCGACGAATTCCTGTGCTGACTGGGCTATGATGGGGAAAGACTTGTAGTGGATGGGCATGGCCATGCGGGGTCTGAGGAGTCTCACGGCCTCGCTTGCCTGCATTGCATCCATGGTGAACACCCCTCCTATGGGCAGTATGGCCAGATCCATGGGGTAGAGCCTTCCCCAGAGCTCCATGTCCCCGAAGAGGCTGGTGTCCCCCGCGTGGTACAGGGTGGTTCCATCCGGAGCCTGGACAATGGTGCCCAGGGCACAGGCAGTGTCCGAGGAGTGCATGGCAGGGGTGGAGACCACTCTTGCCCACTCAAAATTGACCCCTCCACCCACCATGTATCCGAAACCGAAGTTCACCACCCTCTGCTCATCCAGACCCTCTGAGATGAGCTTTTTGACCGTCTGCACAGGTCCTCCCAGAAAGGCACCGGTTTTCTTGCAGATGGCCGCTGCCGAGGCCACGTGGTCGAAATGGTCATGGCTCACCAGCACCAGGTCGGCCCTCTGAATATCCTCCAGGGTGACCTGAGCGCCTGGGTTGCCATCCTCCTTGGTCCAGGGATCAAACAAGATGACCTTGCCATCTGCTGTTGTGAACTCCACGAAGGCATGACCCAACCAGCGCACGCTTCCCTTGCCCATCTGGACACCTCCTCCCTCAAGTTCTTCCACCCCTTTGGATAACAGGGCAGGAATCTCCGCCCAATTCTACCAAAGCCCCCCTTATCCAGGGAGGGGTCTTACCCGGCTGTTCACCAAGATCTGAAACCGCATGGCATCTTGGGCCATGGAAAGATTGTTGAAGAGCACATAACTCATCTTCCCATTACAGCAGGAAAGCAGCTTGACAAGGTCCTCATTGGTGTACCTGTAACCATAGCCCGTCGTCCCGTGGAGACGGAAGTAGTTTACCTCTCCCCAAAGGGCTGCCCCCTTGAAGGGATCCACGCAGTGGATGAGGTGAAGCTCCTGGCAAAGTGATTTCACCAGATCCTGGGGCCATTCTCCCCTTGGCTCCCATGCCATGGAAAGCCCATCCCGGGGAATGCTCCCGAAGAACTCCCGCATGTTGCTGATATTGAGGGCAGTGGGCCGGAAACTGGCAGGGCACTGGAACAAGACCACAGGAGCATCCAGGGCACGGGCCAGTTGCCTGGTGCGTTCCCATGCAGCCAAGACCTGCGAAGTGGGCCTGAAGCTCCCTAGAGCCGAGCGCTCGGGGGGTGGGACGGGGGTGCGAAGTCTCCTGTACGTGGGGCTTGAGGGCTCGTGGGTGATGAGCTGCCAAGCCTTGAGAGTGAAGGTGAATCCCTGGGGAGCCTTTTGTCTCCACCTCTGGGCTGTCTCCAGCCCAGGGGGCTCGTAGAAACTCTGCTGGAGCTCCAGCAGCCCGAACTTCCTGAAATACTTGGCCTGGGGAAGGGCGAAGCCGCAACAGCCCACCAGGATCTCTCCCGCTTTGGCCACGGAGTCCTCCTCATGGCCCCCGGCCCCTCAGCTTAGCCCGACCAGGGCCAGCAACTCCTCCCAGGAGGAGATCCTAGGAACCCTCCCGTCGGGCGAGGGGAGCCCCTCGTACGCCAGATCAGCCACGTGGCGCACACCCAATTCTTGGGCATGGGTACTCCAGACAGGCTGTATTCCGGCCTCCAGGGCACCGTACACATCTGGTCCAGGGTCGTCGCCCACGTACAGGAGTTCCTGGGCCGAGACCCCCATTGCCTGCAGAAGCCTCTGGAAAACACTGGGGTGAGGCTTTCGGTATCCCATTTCTCCGGAGATGAGAATGGCCTGGAAAAGAGGCCTGAGTGCCAGTTCTTCCAGGATGTTCCAGGCTGCCGGGGCATGGGTGAAGTTGGAGAGAAGCCCCAGGGGGAATCTGCTTCCAAGGCGCCTGAGGGCACCCATTGTGCCGGGGAGGAGCTTGCACTTGCTGGAGAAGGCCTTGAAATAGTCCTCTACTGCCCTGTCAACTCTTGGGTCTTCTGCCTCCACCCTGTGACCCATGTCCTCCAGTGCGGCTGCCACCCAGAAGCGGTTGTGGGTCTCCCTGCCAGTTGCCCTTGTTGCCTCCAGGAATCGCCTGGCCTGCCTCCTGTAGGCCTCCTTGAATCCATCCCCCTGCACCTGCAGTCCCTGTTCCCCAAGACTCTGTACCAGCCTGTCCAGGGCCCGGGCCAGGCTCTGCGGATCCACCGTGACCAGGGTGTTGAAAAGATCGAACCCGATGGCCTTTATGCGCTCCATAAGAATATTTGTACCTGATGAGGCGCACCAGGACAAGGCCAAGCAGCTTGTGGGAATAAGCCCCCCGCGGTAAGATCCCCCTTTGGAGCTGGGCTGCACAAGGGCGCATTTATTGGGGAGGGGGGAAATTGTCAAAGGGCAAGCCCACAGAGGTCTTCTCGGGTGTGTACCTGGTGGGTGGGCCAGGGCTCACGAGCCCGTCCGACTGCCTTGTATACGCCCTTGATGGCAGGAGTGAAGTGGCCCTGGTAGACACGGGGGCAGGGAGGAACCCGGAGAGGCTCCTTTCCAACCTGGAAGAGGTGGGGCTTGGGGGCAAGCCCCTCGGGACAGTGATTTTGACCCACTGCCATGTGGACCACATAGGCGGCCTGAAGGGGATCCTGGAGAGGGCCCGGCCCAGGGTTGTCTGCCATAAGGGTGACCTGGAGGCCATCCAGAGCGGTGATCCCCAAAAGACAGCCTCCTCCTGGTACGGGATCAGGCTCCCCGAGGTCCAGGTGGACCTGGTGCTGGAAGGGGCGGAGGAGGAGGTGAAGGTGGGGGAGACCTTGCTCCTTTGCATCCACACCCCTGGCCATACTCCAGGTTCCATCTCGCTTCTCTGGGAGGTGCCCCAGGGCAGGGTTCTCTTCGGCCAGGACATTCACGGCCCCTTCATGCGGGAGTTTGGCTCTGACCTAACCCAGTGGGCCTCTTCCATGAGAAGGCTCCTGGAACTCAAGGCAGATGTCCTGTGCGAGGGACATTTCGGCATCTTCCAGCCGGCAAGGGAGGTGGAGAGGTTCATCCTGGAGCAGCTAAGGGAAAATGGCTTTTGAGTGGGGTGGCCCGCGGGGCCGGGGCATGGGAAGCCTCTTGAGGCCCGGCGAAATTCCGTGCGGTCTTGGGAAGACCAACTACACCAGGAGGCTTGCAACATGGATCTGGAGGAAAGATGGAGGAGGTTTCAGAACCACATGGGTTACACCCAGGAGGAGGTGAAAACCCTGCGCTCGAACCCCAAGTATCGAAGGATGGTGGAGGATACGCCCCAGTTCATGACCCACAAGATAGTCGCGGAGGTGGTCAGGTCTCATGGTTGCCACTCTCAGCTAAAAGTGGGAGACAGGATCGTGATGAATGGGAACGGTCAGCTTATCCGGGAGGAATGCCCTGAAAGGATCTGCATATGGGCCCTGGCCCCGCTGGCCGGGGTCGTGAACGCCGTGTTCGAGCGCTTCGCGGCACATCTGGATCCTAATGGGCTTCTCTTCGACAAAGTGCATTGCCAGGATGTGGGCCTGGAGTGCGGTGGTTGGGGACAGATCCTCATGCAGATCCATGTGGAGGGCCCGAATCGGGCCTGTTCTTCTGGCGCACTGGATGGGCAGTAGAAGGGAGGGGCAAGGAGAGGAGAGAACCTGCGGTCCAGAGTTTAGAGGCTGTCCCAACTTGGGAACTCCCCAATACCGGCAAGTGCTTCACAAGGGGATCCCCAGCCATTTCCACAAGCTGCCTCATCCCAGGCCGCTTGGCAAAACAAGCAAGGGGCTTGAGCCCTTACTGGTCGCGTAGGGTTTGGTCTTGAGTCTGAGGAGGATAGGGTAGTCTCCTTCTCAACCTTCGGGTGCCCCTTTGGGTGGTATCTTCTAGTCGAGTAGTTCATCCATTGCTGGATTTCACCCTCACAGATCCGGACGTGC